>NZ_SRIA01000018.1:0-391785 GCF_004684015.1 Serratia proteamaculans | reverse complement strand
GGGAGCAGTCAACGCATTTACCTCTCGGTAGGGTACGGCAGTGACGGCATGGCGAAGAAGCCGGGCAGTGTGGTTATACGCGCCACCCAACGTTGAATCGCCGGATAGGGTGCCAGCGAAATCCCCCCTTCCGGTGCTACCGCCACATAGCTGTAGCAGGCCAAATCGCTGATGGTGGCTTGATCTGTCGCCAAAAACTGCCGATCGGACAGATGTTGCTCCATGTGCGGCAGAAAACGGGCGCTGATGGCCTGCGCGACCTGATAATCCTCTGGCACCCCAAACTGGGCGATCAAACGGCTGGATGCGGGGCCGTAGCGCACTTCTCCTGCCGCTTTGGACAACCATTCCTGCACCTGCGCCGCCGCCACGGGATCTTCGGGCAACCAGTGGCTACCCGGCGCATAGCGCTTGGCCAGATACACCAAAATGGCGTTGCTGTCGGCCAACGCCAGTTCACCGTCCACCAGTACCGGGATCTGGCCGAAAGGGTTCAGGTGACGGAAGTTTTCGCTCTGGCGGACATCGGCAGAGGCTTCGATAAATTCATACGGCAGCTCGAGCATCCGCAACAGCAGCTCCACGCGGTGGACGTGGCCGGAAAGTGGGGTACCGTACAGTTTTAGCTTTTGCATGATCACACTCCTGAAGGATTTTAATCAGCATACTCTTGCGGTTCGTGAGCGAAATCCGGCAATCTGGAAATTGATAATTTCACTTTATGGAACAGTCTATGGATCGGTTGGACGAACTGGCGATTTTTGTAGCGGTGATCCAGCACGGCAGCCTGGCCGCCGCCGGTCGCAAACTGCGACGTTCCGCCCCGGCGGTGACCCGGGCTATTGCCTCGCTGGAGCAGCGATTTGGTGCCCGGCTGGTCGAGCGTACTACCCGGCGGCTGGCACCGACCGAGGCCGGGCTGCGGCTGGCGGAGCGTGCGCATTTACTGCTGCATGAATACCAGGCGGCGGTACTGGATACGGCGGATACCCAGCTCAGTGGCCTGTTGCGCATTACCTCGCCGGTGCTGTTCGGGCGCAAACATGTGGCACCGGTGGTGATGGCGTTTCTCGATCTCTATCCGCAGATGCAAATTGAAATGGTGCTCAACGATCGCAACCTGGATTTGATTGACGAAGGGTTGGATGTGGCGGTACGCATCGGCCATTTGCAGGACTCTTCCCGCGTGGCGCGTCGGTTGGGGCAGGTATCGCGGGTGACGGTCGCCAGCCCGGCTTATCTGGCACAGCGTGGCGAACCACAGGAACCGGCGCAACTGGTCGATCATGACACCATCGTTGGCACTCAGCGGGCGTCTTTGCGCGAATGGCGTTTTGGCCCGCAGGAAAACGGTGAGCGGGTAAGGCTGACGCCGCGCTTGCTGCTCAATGACGTTGAAACCCAGTTGCTGGCGGCGCGAGCAGGCAAGGGCATCGCCCGGTTGCTGTCGTATCAGGTGGCAGATGACCTGGCGGCGGGGACGCTGGTGCGTCTGCTGCCGATGTTTGAACCCTTGCCAATGCCGGTGCAACTGGTGGCGCAACATAGCCAACGCATGCCGCTAAAAGTGCGTACCTTCTGGGATTATGCCTGGCAGGAATTAAGTCAATTAGCGCAAATTCAGCCGCCGTTAAAATAGCGATTAAGGCTCAATAAGTTTCACTGGTTAAACTTATTGAGCCGCAAAAAAGATTTATATTACCCTGCACGCATTGCTGTTGTTCCCTTCTTGACAATATTATTCCCGGTGCTAATAGTTAACGCATATCTTAAATAATAAACGAAGTTTAATATATGAAACTTTTGGCGGGTAGTTACGATAACGGTTCGACGGTGGATAATGAGGATGAAATTCTGACCTCATTCCAAACTCGCAGTCAGGCGGTTTATCAGCAAGTCCGCAGCGAACGTAATATTGCCTATGGCGATTCGCCCAGAGAAGTTTTCGACTGGTTATATTCTGACAAGCCGCATCAGGGGACATTAATATTTATTCACGGAGGCTATTGGCAATTTTGTTCCCGGGATGATTTTGCCTTTATTGCCACAGTGCCATTGTCGCTGGGTTTTGACGTGGTGCTGCTGGAATATACGCTGGCCCCCCAAGCCACGTTGGCCGATATTTGTCGGCAAATCGGCGTGGCGCTGGACAGCATTCAACAACGCCTGGTGCCAAATAAACTTGCACCGGTTTACCTGTGCGGCCATTCCGCCGGTGGGCATCTGGCCAGTTTCTGGCAGCACCATGCAGTGGTTGACGCGGTATTACCAATCAGCGGTATTTTCGAGCTGGAGCCCCTGTTAACCACCTACGTTAACCGGCAATTGCAGTTGACCCAGCAGCAAATTGCGCGGTTAAGTCCGGCGCGCAATATACCTGAACGCATTAAACCGATGACGCTATTTTACGGCGCTGCCGAACTGCCGGAGCTGATTGGCCAGTCGCAGCATTATTATGCCGCGCTACAAGAAAAACAGCTGCCCGTCCGCCTGGTTGCGGTCGACGGTGCCAACCATTACAACGTGCTGGACTCACTGTTCGCCAGGGATGGGGCGTTGATCCGCCAGATAACCACTACGGGGAAATAAACCATGCGTACCATTATCGATACCGGCTTGCCGGAGATTGGCCAACCCTTTTCCTGGGCGACCAAAGGCGGTGGCATGCTGTTCACTGCCCATGGCCCGGTCAGGCCCGACGGCAGCATTGAAACCGGCGAGCCGGCAAAACAGATTACCCTGACTTTTGATAATCTGGCCCAGACGTTAAAGGCGGCAGATAGCCACAGCGATAATGTTCTGCAGGTTATTGTTTATCTGACCGATGTCAATGACGTTAAATTACTCGATGAGATATATAAGCAATATTTCAATTACCCTTACCCCAATCGTTCAACGGTAATTGTTGACAAGCTGGTGGTGCCGGGAATGAAAATAGAAATAACCGTCACTGCTACTGCCTGAAATATATAACTACAATCCCCACCTGCAAATTCATTAAATAATGAATTAAGGAATCGCTATGTTTAATCACATTGGCCGTTCGGCGGCCGATCCTATTATGTCGTTGATGGAAGCTTATTTACGGGATGAAAATACGCAGAAAGTTAATCTGGGTATTGGTCTTTATTACGATCAGCAAGGACGGATCCCGCTGATGCAAGCGGTTGAGGCCGCCGAACGGCAATTGCTTGAGCAGCGTCACCCGCATGGATATCCGCCGATCGAAGGTACGGCGCTGTTTGCCCAGCAGGTGCAGAGCTTGCTGTTCGGCGAGGCAGCCTCTTCATCCATCACCACGGTACAAACCGTCGGCGGTTCCGGCGCTCTGAAGCTGGCGGCGGATTTTATCCATCACTACCTGTCTCGCCATGACATCTGGGTGTCAGATCCTACCTGGGCCAACCATTGGGCGATCTTCGAGGGGGCCGGGCTGAAGGTTCATACCTACCCGTATTTTGATGAGGTCAACGGTGGTCTGCGTTTTGACGCCATGCTCGATACGCTGAGCAGCCTGCCGGAAGGCAGCGTGGTGCTGTTGCACCCTTGCTGCCATAACCCGACCGGTACCGATCTCAGCCCGGCGCAGTGGCGTGCCACGCTGGAGGTAATACAGCGCCGCCGGCTGTTGCCGCTGTTCGATATCGCCTATCAGGGCTTTGGCGACGGTCTGGATGAGGACTGTTTCGTGCTACGTGAGGCGTTGAAAACCGACCTGGAATTTTTGGTCGCCAATTCATTTTCGAAAAACGTCGCGCTGTATGGCCAGCGGCTGGGTGGGCTTTCGGTCCGCTGCGCCAGCCCGGAGAGTGCGACTAACGTCAAGGGCGCGTTGAAAACCTTGATCCGCCGCAGCTATTCCTGCCCGCCGACTCACGGCAGCCAAATTGTGGAAACCCTGTTGGCGGATGCCGGTTTGCGCCAGCAGTGGGAAAGCGAACTGGCCGGCATGCGCCAACGTATCAAACAGATGCGCCAAACGCTGGCTAACGGGCTGGAGCAGGGCGGTTCGCCGTTGGACTACCGGCGCATTCGCGACCAAAAAGGCATGTTCAGCTACACCGGGTTGAACCCGCAGCAGCTCGAGCGGCTACGACAAGATTACGCCATCTATCTGGTGGCGCCCGGCCGCATGTGTCTGCCCGGCCTGAATCAAAATAATGTCGACTACGTTACTGCCGCCATCCTGGATGTCACCCGTACTGCGTGAACAAGGTAGGACTGCCATGAAACAGATGAAAGGTTTTGAAGAAATTGCGCGGCGGCAGGGTGGGTTGAAGAAACAGCTCACCGCCGGGCAGATGACCATGCTGGCGATAGGTGGGGCGATCGGCACCGGGCTGTTTCTCGGCAGTGCCTATGCCATTCAGATGGCCGGCCCCAGCGTCCTGTTGAGCTATTTTATCGGCGGCGTGGTGGCGTTACTGTTGATGGGATGCCTGGCGGAAATGACCTCTGAACACCCGACGCCGGGCTCTTTTGGTGACTATGCCGAGTTTTATATCAGTCCGCTGTTCGGTTTTCTGGTGCGTTATTCTTACTGGTCCTGCGTGGTATTGGCGGTGGGCACCGAGGTCACCGCCATCGGCATGTATATGCAGTTTTGGTTCCCGACCACGCCGATCTGGCCCTGGGTGCTGCTGTTTTCTGCTGCGGTGATCGTCATCAATGTGATTGGCGTCAAGTCCTTCGGCCAGGTGGAGTATGCGCTGTCGACCATCAAGGTGGTGGCCATCGCGGCCTTTATCGCCATTGGCATCGGTATTTTGGTGTTTTCCGCTAACCCGGCCTACGGTATTCACAATTTTACTGCCAATGGCGGGTTCTTCCCGTTTGGCGTCAAGGGCATGTGGTTCGCAGTGATCGTGTCCATTTTCAGCTATCTGAGTATTGAGATGATCGCGGTGGCCGCCGGAGAAGCCAAAAACCCGGTGATTGCGGTGAAGACGGCCTTCAAGGGCACCATCTTGCGGTTGTTTATTTTCTATATGCTGTCGATTGCGCTGATGCTGGCGATCGTTCCCTGGCGGCAGTCCGGTACCGGTGAAAGCCCGTTCCTGATGGCGATGAACGTGATCCATTTGCCCGCCGCCGCCGGTATCTTCAATTTTATCGTGCTGGTGGCCGCGCTGTCGGCAATGAACAGCCAGTTGTATATCACCACCCGTATGATGTTCTCGCTGTCGCGTGCCGGGCAGGCCCCGGCTGCGCTGGGCCGGGTCAGCAAACGCGGCATTCCGGTGAACGCGCTGGCGATGTCGTGCATAGGCATTGTGGTGTCGATTGTGCTCAGTCTGGTTTATCCGGAGAAATCCTTTGCCGCCATGATGTCGATCTCGGTGTACGGCGCTTGCTTTACCTGGCTGATGATTTTCGTCACTCACCTGTTTTTCCGCCGTCAGCATCGTCAGACCCACCTGAAATTCCGCATGTGGGGCTTCCCCTATACCACGCTGGCCGGTGCCGGTTTGATGACCGCACTGTTGATCTCGACGGCGTTTACCGAGTTTTTCAAGATGACGCTGTGGTTCGGCATCCCGTTCACTCTGCTGCTGGTGGCGATCTACTTCTTCTATAGCCGCCACCAGCCGCTGCCCGCCGCGATGGAAACGCCGGAGTTAGAGTAAAGTGGTTTGCTGATAATGTCGTTATCTGGTTCTGGCAATAAACCACTTTAACCGGAGAATAAGGGATCTTTCGCCGGTATAGAGTGATGTTGCCATGAGCAGTGAGACAGAAAAATTACAGGTTGTCGGCCGAAGTGAGAATTCGGCCCAGGGGTGGGTTAGCGGCTTTCTGGGGATGTTGATTTTTAGCGGCTCTTTGCCCGCCACGCGTCTGGCGGTGCAAGAATTTGATCCCCTTTTCCTGACCGCGATGCGGGCGGTGCTGGCAGCCATATTGGCGCTTGGCGCGTTAGGGCTAATGCGTCAACGTTGGCCGCAGCGGCAGGATTTTGTGCCGCTGGTGATGGTGGCGATCGGGGTCGTGATCGGTTTCCCGTTGCTGACGGCATTGGCCTTGCAGCACACCACCTCGGCACATGCGTTGGTGTATATCGGGCTATTGCCACTGGCTACCGCCTGTTTTGGCGTACTGCGCGGGGGAGAACGCCCGAAAATCGCTTTCTGGCTGTTTTCGGTGTTGGGCAGCCTGCTGGTGGGCGCCTTTGCGCTAAGTCAGGGGGCGGGCGCTTCCTGGGTGGGGGACCTGCTGATGGTGGCGGCGGTACTGCTTTGCGGCCTGGGTTACGCGGAAGGCGCTATGCTGACGCGTAAGCTTGGTGGCTGGCAGGTGATCTCCTGGGCGCTGGTGGTGGCTTTGCCGCTGTCGGCCGGGGTTGGCGTTTGGGCCGCGCCAGTGAGTTGGCCACAGGTCAGCGTCGGGGCCTGGCTCTCTCTGGGTTATATTTCGCTGTTCAGCATGTGGATTGGTTTTATCTTCTGGTATCGCGGTTTGGCGCTGGGCGGCATTGCCGCCGTGGGCCAGTTACAACTGCTGCAGCCGTTCTTTGGTCTGGCGCTGGCCGCGTGGGTGCTGCATGAAACCATCCAGCCTTCGATGATTGCGGTTATGGCCGGAGTGTTGGTTTGTGTGTACGGCGCGAAGCGGTTTTCGCGCTGAATCTTGCTTAAGTGAGCGCCCCCTTCCTTTGGGAGAGGGGCTTAACCCTCTGTGTTGCATATTTCCCCTCACCCTAACCCTCTCCCAATGGAGAGGGGATTGCTGCATCGGATAACGTCAGCAGCACCTGATTCAGCCGTTGGGCGGCTTGATGGATTTGCAGATCATCATAGCCGCCCAGTCCGAGTATCAAGCCACTTTTCCCGCTGCCAGCGGCATACATTGGCGAAAGTGCGCCAACCGCCACCCCGGCCTCGGCGGCGCAGTGAACCACTTGTCGGTCGTCCAGCCCCGCCTTCAACCACAACACCAGATGCATGCCCTGATCGCTGGGGTGCAGCGTTGCCAGTTCAGCAGAAACGTGGGCATTGATGGCTTCGGTTAATACCCGCCTTTTTTCCGCATACACGCCGCGCATACGGCGGATATGACGATCCAGATGTCCCTGCGCCATAAAGCTGGCCAGCACGTGCTGATCGGCGCTGGGCGGGTGGCGATCCATCAGCACGCGTGCGCCGCAAAAGGCATTCACCAATGGCTTGGGCACAATGGCGTAGCCCAGTCGTAATGAAGGGAAAAGGATCTTGCTGAAGGTGCCAAGGTAGACCACTCTGGCCGGATCCAACCCCTGCAATGACGGAAACGGATGGCCTGAATAGCGCATTTCGCTGTCGTAATCATCCTCGACAATCCAGGCCCGGCTCTCTTTGGCCCAGGCCAGCAACTCGAGCCGGCGTGACATGCTCATCGGCATGCACAAAGGGTATTGGTGAGAAGGGGTGACAAAAGCCGCTTTGGCCTGTGGGGCGATTTTACGGCCCGCCGCTACGTCTATCCCTTCGGTATCTACCGGCACTCTGGCCATCTGTCGGTCTCTGAAGACGCTGTTAAAAATGGCGGTAATGCCGTGATAGGCCGGATCCTCCACCCAGGCGGTATCACCGGCGTCCAGCAGAATTTGCGTCGCCAGATACAGCCCTTGTTGAGTGCCGGAGGTGATAATCACCTGTTCCGGCGTACAGAGCACCGAACGGGATTTGCGGACATATTCACAGACCGCCTTGCGTAGCGGCAGTGCGCCCAGCGGTTCGCCATAGCCTGCCGGAGCACCTGGCCCGCGGGCGCGGATGCGATTGCCCAGGCGGCGCCAGACGTCATCCGGCGCGGTATCATTGATGGGCACCGAGACAGTGAAAGGCACCGGTGGCAGGGGCCGTAACTGGCTGGCAAATTGCGCCAATGCCTGCGCCTGACTGGAAAGGGGGATGTCACAAATATCAGCGCTATTGGCTGGTACAGGCGGCTGGCGGTGAAGTGACAGGGCGACGCGGGTGCCCGAACCGGGCTGCGCTTCCAGAAAACCCTCCGCCGTCAGTTGTTCGAAGGCTGCCAGCACCGTGCCTCTGGCCAACTGCAACGCGCCTGCCAGCACGCGGGTTGAAGGTAGCAGGTCGCCGGGTTTGAGTTCACCTTTGTTGATGGCTGCCCGCAATGCTCTGGCAAGCTGCAAGCTAAGCTGCCCCGCCTGGCGGTCAAGCTCGCCGATAGCGGGGACTTCAACCGTTTTGGCCGTTCTTGGCATCTATTCCGGTCCAGATAAAAAGAGTTAAGCAGGGTAATCACTGTAAACCACTTTTAACGAAATAGCGTATTCCGCGATGCTTAAAGCTGACTTTTTGGTATCAGGTGGTCGCCAAAACTTAAACGCTGACGGCCCGGCTCGATTTCGCTCAGGGGGGCGACTTCTTGCAGTGAAGATTTACAGCGCAGTACCAAATCATGATATTCCCGCGTACCGGCCACTTTCCACGCCAGCTCCTGTTCGGTCAGGTCGCGCAACACCCGCGCCGGGCTGCCGACCACCAGCTTGTTGGCCTCAATCACCGCGGCGGCTTTAACGAACGCCATGGCACCGACGATGGCGTTTTCACCGATCTCCGCGCCGTCCATAATTACCGCATTCATGCCGACCATGGCATTGCGGCGGATACGGCAGCCGTGCAATATCGCGCCGTGGCCGATATGACCGTCCTGTTCCACCACGGTGTCTTGCTGCGGAAAGCCGTGCATCACGCAGTTGTCCTGGATATTGGCGCCGTCACCAATCACCAGACGGCCAAAGTCGCCGCGCAGGCTGGCATTGGGGCCGATATACACCTGTTTGCCGACGATCACATCGCCAATCAATACCGCCGTTGGGTGTACGTAGCTGCTGGGGTCGACCACTGGCGTCAGGCCATCAATCTGATACACGGGCATAGCAACAACTCCTTAAAGTGAAGGATCGCGCGGCAGGCCGCCAAAGCGCCGGTAATAGCCGGCTGCCGGGGCGGGCAGGGTGCCGATAGTGGTTTCCGCCAGCGCGCTGACATATTCGGTCGCGGCGCGATCCACCCGCTGATAAATATTGATGCACAGGTTGCGGGCAATCTGCCCTTCCCATTGGGCGGGCAACAAGGCATCCGGTAACAGCGGGTCTTTAAGCACCACGCGGCGGAAGAAGTGGATCAATAATAGCTTAATCTGGAAACAGCGCTGAGGCGTCAGCAGGGCATCGTCGGTTTCGCGCAGCAACGCCATTAGCGGGCGGAAAGAGACGATAAACTCATGATAATCGGCCGCAACGTCAGCCAACGCCCAGCAGTTGGCCACCAACTGTTGCAGAGTTTGTTCGGAGCGATTGTAGGGATAGTCGGCACGAAAATAGATCACCTGCTCGCTGGCGTTAAGCTCGCCGAGCAGGGCGGTGACGTCGGTTTGTGCATGGGTGGGGGCCGCCATCAGGTTATTGGCTATCTGGCCAAAACCCAGCCAGCCGAGCTCTTTTTTCAGCCGGGCACGCTCGCTTTTCTCCGCGCTTTCCAGTAACAGCAGATCCCATTTCCCGTCCCAGGCCGGTGGCTCGCTGAGGTAGATTTTAGACTCGGCGTGGCGGAACTGGCGCATACCCTGATCGGTCACCCGATAGAAGCTGCGGCGGCCGATTTTTTCCACCTCCAGCCAGCCCTCTTTTTGCAGGCGAAATACCGAGGTGCGCACAAAGCGGTCGCCGAAACCCAGCGCCTCCAGCAGTGCGCTCAGGCTGCCGAGCCACACCTCTCCACCGCGATGACTCAGCGCATCGCCGTACAGGGAAATAATCAGTGAAGTGCCGCTGATCGGCTGGGCGTCTATAGCATGGCGGATAAACTCATCCAGTTTATGTTCCATATTTTCCCATGGGTTAGCTGACGATGAGACACAACATTACCACAAATTCTTGAGGCGTCATCCGTGACGCCAAGGGAATCAACGGGGGCGCAGGTCGACCACCCGCTGGGCCTTGCCTTCTGAACGCGGGATATCGCCGCAGTTGGCAATGCTGACGTCGGTGCTGACGCCAATAATCGATTTGATATGGTGACGCAGCTGGTGGCAAATCTCACAGCGCTGCTGGTGGCTGAGGCTGAGCGCCGCCTCTTTCAATTCAACGCGTACCGCCAACGTATCCAGGTGCCCACTGCGGCTGACCTGCAGCTGATAATGCGGCGACAGCTGTTCGAACTGCATAATTTGTTCTTCCACCTGCGACGGGAACACATTGACGCCACGGATGATCAGCATGTCGTCGGAGCGACCGGTGATTTTTCCCATCCGGCGCATCTGGCGTGCGTCGCCCGGCAGCAGGCGGGTGAGATCGCGGGTGCGGTAGCGGATCACCGGCAGCGCCTCTTTGGTCAGGGTGGTAAACACCAGCTCGCCATGCTGGCCGTCCGGCAGGGCAATACCGGTTTCCGGGCAGATGATCTCCGGCAGGAAGTGATCTTCCCAGATAGTCGGGCCACCGCCGCTTTCGGCGCACTCCATCGCCACCCCCGGCCCCATCACTTCGGACAGGCCGTAAATATCCAGCGCCTTGATGCCCATGCGGCTTTCAATTTCATGCCGCAGCGCTTCGGTCCAGGGCTCTGCGCCAAACACCCCGAGACGTAATGAGCAGCCACGGGCATCGCCGCCCATTTTGCGTTCCAGTTCGTCGATCAGTGTTAAGCAGTAGGACGGCGTCACCATGATCACGTCGGGTTTGAAATCTAGGATCAGCTGTGCCTGTCTTTCGGTTTGGCCGCCGGACATCGGGATCACCGTGGCTCCCAGCCGCTCCGCGCCGTAGTGAGCGCCGAGTCCGCCGGTGAACAGGCCATAACCATAGGCCACGTGTACCTTGTCTTTGGCCGTGGCACCGGCGGCCCGCAGGCTGCGGGCGACGATATCGGCCCAGTTATCGATATCCCGCTGGGTATAGCCGACCACGGTAGGTCGGCCGGTGGTGCCCGACGAGGCGTGAATACGCACCACCTGTTCCATGGGTACCGCGAAGGTATCGAACGGGTAGTTGTCGCGTAAGTCCTGTTTGGTGGTGTAGGGGAAACGCGCCAGATCGCTCAACTGTTTGAGGTCATTGGGATGCACGCCCGCCTGATCGAACTTGCGTTTATACATCGGCACATTGTTATAAGCGTGGTGCAGCGTCCATTTCAGGCGCTCCAGCTGCAGCGCTTCAATTTCATCACGCGAGGCGAACTCAATGGCGTCGAGTGGCGGTGGATTGGTAGTCATCATTATTAGCCTCGGGGTCAAACTCGCTCAATGATCATGGCGATGCCTTGGCCGACGCCGATGCACATGGTGCAAAGCGCATAGCGGCCGGAACGCCGTTCCAGTTCAAACAAGGCGGCCAGCGCCAGACGTGCACCGCTCATTCCCAGCGGGTGGCCAAGGGCAATAGCGCCGCCGTTGGGATTCACCTGGGGAGCGTCGTCCGGCAGGCCAAGCTGGCGCAGTACCGCCAACGCCTGGGCGGCGAATGCCTCATTCAGTTCGATCACGTCCATTTGCGCCAGGCTTAGCCCGGCCAATTCCAGTACCTTGCGGGTGGCCGGCAGCGGGCCGATGCCCATCAAGCTCGGTTCGACGCCGCAGGTGGCGGTAGCGACGATGCGCGCCCTCGGCGTTAAGCCCTGGCGGGCGGCCATCGCCTCCGAGGCGATAATCAACGCCGCTGCGCCGTCGTTTAGGCCGGAAGCGTTACCGGCGGTCACGCTGCCGGGTTGGCGGAACGGGGTTTTCAGCGCCTGCAATTGCTCCAGCCGGGTGTCTGCACGCGGGTGTTCGTCCTGGCTGAACAGCGTCACCGTGCCTTTTTTACCGCTGAGGCTGACCGGCACTATCTCCTGAGCCAGTAAGCCAAGTTCTTGCGCCTGTGCGGCGCGTTGCTGGCTGCGCAGCGCGAAGGCGTCCTGATCGGCGCGGCTGATATTGAATTTTTCCGCCACGTTTTCGGCGGTTTCCGGCATCGAGTCGGTGCCGAACTGCGCCTGCATCAGCGGATTGATAAAGCGCCAGCCCAGGGTGGTGTCATACAGCTGCGCCTGGCGGCTGAAAGCGCTGTCGGCTTTGCCCATCACCAGCGGGGCGCGGGTCATGGATTCTGCGCCGCCGGCCAGCACCAGCCCGGCGTCACCAGCCTTGATGCTGCGTGCCGCCATCGCCAGCGCGTCCAGCCCCGAACCGCACAGACGGTTGACGGTGGTGCCGGAAACGTTCACCGGCAGGCCTGCCAGCAAGGCCGCCATACGGGCCAGATTGCGGTTGTCTTCCCCGGCCTGATTGGCGCAGCCGAGGATCACGTCATCGACCAATGACCAGTCCACCTGGGGGTGGCGAGCCAACAGGGCACGCAGCGGTAGCGCGGCCAAATCATCGGCACGCACGTTGGCCAATGCGCCGCCGTAGCGGCCAATCGGCGTGCGCACGCCATCGCAGATAAACGCCTGATTCATGGATGCTCTCCTAAAATGGCATGGCCGAGGCGATGCGCCCGCCCGCGGAACCAGGCGACGGTCTTGCCCAGCTGGTTGACGATCTCCACGTCATACAGCCCGGTGGTTTTGCCCTGATGGCGTACCTCGGCGCTGGCGGTCAGGCGATCGCCGGCCAGCGCCGGGCGAATAAACTCGATATTGCAGCCGGACGCCACCGCCGCCAGCCCCTGGCTGTTGCAGGCATAGGCGAAGGCGGTGTCCGCCAGGCTGAACAGTTGGCCGCCGTGGCAGGTCTGGTGGCCGTTGAGCATCTGTGGGCCGACGGTCATGCTGACCTGGGCGAATCCGGCATCAACTGCATCCACCCGCATCCCCATCGCCTGAGCACAGGTATCCTGTTGAAACATCTGTTCGGCGCAGCGTTGCGCCAGTGCCTGTGGCGTATTGGCGTTCATGGTCGGGCTCCTGAAGAGAGGGATGCGTAATGACGCAGCAGCGGCATCGGGCGGTAACGTGGCTCACCGTAGTGGCTTTGCAGGTTTTCCAGCGTGGTCAGGATTTGCCACCAACCCAGGGCTGCTCCCCATTCCAGCGGACCGCGTGGGTAGTTGACGCCGCAGCGCATGGCGTGGTCGGTATCCCCGGCACTGGCGACGCCCTTGTTGACCACGTCCAGCGCCTCATTGGCCAACATGGCGAGAGTGCGCATCACCAGCAGGCCGGGATAGTCCGGCAAAACGATCACCTTCTTGCCGAGAGATTGCAGCAAACGCACGATGGTAGCGTTGTGCCGGGCCTCGTTTTGCGCTGCGCAGCTGATAGCGACGGTGGTGGCCTGCGAGTAGTCGGCAGACAGATCAAACAGCACCACAGGGGTTGCGGTTTCTTCGGCCACCTGGCTGGCTGTTTTACCGCTCGTTAACATAAGTGTAACTTCATCGATCCGGGCGTAGGCGCTGGTCTGGCCAGATTGTTTGATCGACTGCGCATTTCCGCTCAGTAATTCGCTCAGTAGCGCGATGCCAACGGCATCGCCATGCAGTGCGATGCTGTGCGGCAATTCCGCCGTGGACTCCGGCTGAACGGCGGCAACCGGCAGTGGATGATCGCCATAGCGATAAAAACCGCGGCCACTTTTGCGGCCCAAGCGCCCGGCTGCCACCAGTTCCTGTTGTACCAGTGATGGGGTAAAACGAGGGTCCTGGAAAAAAGCCTGAAATACCGATTCGGTCACGGCGTAGTTGATGTCCTGACCAATCATGTCGGTCAGTTGCAGCGGCCCCATGGCGAAGCCACCCGCGTCACGCATCACCGCGTCCAGCGTGGCGGCGTCAGCGACCTGTTCTTCCAGCGCGCGCAGGGTCTCGGCATAAAATGGCCGTGCCACGCGGTTAACGATAAAGCCCGGCGTGGAGCGGCACAGCACGCTTTGCTTGCCCCATTGCCGGGTTAGCCTTTGCAGCGTGGCGACGGTTTCGGCACTGGTGTCCAGCCCGCTGACGATCTCCACCAGTTTCATCAAGGGGGCCGGGTTGAAGAAGTGCAGCCCGGCCAGACGCTGTGGATGTTGCAGCGCACCGGCGATGGCGGTAATCGACAGTGACGAGGTATTGCTGGCAAATAGCGTGGCGGGCGAGCACAGGGCTTCCAGCTCACGAAACAGGCTTTGTTTGATTGCCAGTTTTTCCGCCACCGCCTCGATCACCAGGCCGCTGTCGGCCAGCGAATTAAGCGACTCTGCCGGTTGAATGCGCGCCAGCAGGGCTTCGGTGGTGGTGGCATCGGCCTTGCCGGCCACAACACGCTGACGCAGCCGTTGGGCGAGTGTGCCGAGTGCCTGCCGGGCAGCATTGGCGGCAATATCAAACAGCTGCACCTGATGCCCGGCGGCGGCGGCCACCTGAGCGATACCGATGCCCATGGTACCGGCACCAATCACCGCCACCCTGAGGTTTAAGTTCGGCTGGTTCATGGTTATTTCCCGCTGAAATTTGGCGCGCGTTTGGCGAAGAAGGCGCTGACGCCCTCGCGGTAGTCGTCGCTGCGACCGCCCAGACGCTGCAGATCGCGCTCCAGATCCAGCTGTTGGTCAAGGGTGTTGTTGGCCGAGCTGTACAGGGCCTTTTTAATCAGCCCCAGCCCATAGGTCGGTTGGGTAGCCAGATGTTGCGCCAGCGTTTGGCTGGTGGTGGCCAGTTCATCCGCAGCTACCACCTGCCAGATCATGCCCCAGGCCAGCGCCTGCTGGGCACTGACTTTGTCCCCCAGCATCGCCATCCCCATGGCGCGGGCGTGGCCTGCCAGGCGCGGCAGGAACCAACTGCCGCCAGAGTCCGGCACCAGTCCCAGACGGCAGAACGACTGGATAAAATTGGCGTTGTCGGCGGCGATGACGATATCGCAGGCCAGTGCCAGAGCGGCTCCGGCCCCCGCCGCCACACCGTTGACGGCGCATACCACCGGTTTTGGCAAGGCGGTCAGGCGGCGGATCAGCGGGTTGTAGAAACGTTCTACCGACTGGCCGAGATCCGGTGCCTGCTGCTCAACGCTGACGTTGCGATCGTTCAGATCCTGCCCGGCGCAAAAACCACGTCCGGCACCGGTGATCAGCAGACAGCGCACGGTTTCGTCACGCTCGGCGAGGGTCAGCGCTTCGGCAAGCTGGCGGTGCATCTCGTCGTTAAAACTGTTGAGCCGGTCTGGCCGATTAAGGGTCAGGGTCAGCACCCCGGCTTCCAGATGGGTGAGAATCAATGCGTTATCCATAAATCAGCGCCCCTGATAGTTTGGCGTACGTTTTTCGAAGAAGGCGGCGATGCCTTCACGGCGATCGTCGGTGGCGGCCAGGGTGACAAACTGCTGGCGCTCGATGGCCAGCCCCTGGCTCAGGCCGGTTTCTTCAGCCTGTTTCAATGCCTGTTTGGCGGCGCGTAATGCCAGCGGTGCCTGCCGGCTGATGCGTTCGGCAACCTGTTGCGTGCGTTCCAGCGTCAGCGCATCGACACAGACTTCGCTGACCAGGCCACTTTGCAGTGCGCAACTGGCGTTGATGGCTTCACCGGTCAGCACCATCTGGTTGGCGCGGGACTTGCCGACGCAGCGGATCAAACGCTGGGTGCCCCCGGCCCCTGGCATCAGGCCAAGGGTAATTTCCGGCAGGCCAAAGCGGGCGCTTTCGCCGCAGATAACGATGTCGCAGGCCAGTGCCAGTTCACAACCGGCCCCCAGCGCATAGCCGTTGACCGCCGCCAGCAGCGGTTTGCTGAATTGGGCCAGCCGCTGCCACAACAGAGGACGGCGATCCGTTAACGTGGCGGGCAAGTCTTGTTTTTGCAGCTCGTGCAGGTCGGCACCGGCGGCAAAAAAACGTGCTGCGCCGGTAATCACCACGGCGCCAACGCCGGTATCGGTATCGGCCTGTTCCAGTAAATAAACCAACTGCTCCAGGCTCGGGGTATTCAGGGCGTTGCGCGCCTCTGGGCGGTGCAGTGTCAGTGTCACCACTCGCTGGTGTTGCTGTCGCAGGACAAAAGGGGTTTCCATTGGCGGCTCCTATACGTCAAAGTCCAGTACCACACCGTCGCCACGCGGCCACGACTGGCAACTCAATACGTAACCCGCCGCCAGTTGATCCGGCTCCAGGCTGTAGTTGACCGCCATATCCACCTGACCGGCTTTTAACCGGCACTTGCAGGTAGCGCACACCCCGCCTTTGCAGGCGTAGGGCAGGTCAGCCCCCTGACGCAGGGCCGCATCCAGAATGCTGTCATCCTGAGCGCCCACCTCGATATTCAACCGACGGCCATCGAGCAAAATCTCGACCCGGGTGGCGTTGCGGTTGGCGTCATTGACCGGCCGGGCAACCATACCGCTAGTGTTAAAACGTTCGCTGTGAATGTGCCCGGCAGGCACGCCCGCCTGTTCAAGTACGCTCTGGGCGTCATCCATCATGCTTTCAGGCCCGCAGATAAAGGCGTGGTCATAGTCGCGGTAATTGAGTAATGCGCCGCCGATTGCCAGCAGGTGCTCACGGTCGATGCGGCCGCTGAGCAGTGGGCTATCAAGATTTTCCTGGCTGAACAGGTACAGTGGCTGAAAGCGCTGGGGATAGCGGTTCTTCAGATCGGACAGCGCTTCTTTGAACATCACCGAGCGGCTGCTGCGGTTGCCGTAAATCAGCGTGAAACTGCTGTTTGGCTCGAGTTGCAGCGTGGCCTTGATGATCGACAGCATCGGCGTAATGCCGGAACCGGCCGCAATCGCCAGATAGTTACCGCTGTTCTCCGCCTGCGGCTGATAGCCGAATCGTCCTTGCGGCACCATCACCTCCAGTGCATCGCCGACTTTCAGCATCCGGTTAACGAACGAAGAGAAACGGCCCTGATGAATGGCTTTAACGCCGATCTGCAGCAACCCTTCCTGCGGCGAGCTGCAAATGGAGTAGCAGCGGCGCAGCTCTTCACCGTCGACCAGTGCCTTCAACGTCAGGTGCTGGCCGGGCGTGTAGCAATAGTGACTTTTCAGTTCTTCGGGCACCCGCAGAGTGATGGCTACGGCGTCCGGCGTTTCGCGCTCGATGGCGGCGACGTTCAGGCGATGGAAGACCGTCATGGCTTTTCCTAAATGCATTTGAAGTAGTCGAAGGGTTCACGGCAATCGCAACAGCGGTACAGCGCCTTACAGGCGGTGGAGCCGAATTCGCTGATTTTCTCGCTGTGGGTGCTGCCGCAACGCGGGCAGGGCACCGGGCCGTGCGCCTGGGGTTTGTCGCAGGTATGGCCCTGTGGCGGTGCCACGCCATATTCCCGCAGCCGCTCACGGGCTGCCGCATTCATCCAGTCGGTGGTCCAGGCCGGACTGAGGCGGATATCCACTTTTACCGGGCTGAAGCCTGCCGCGGCCAACTGCTGTTCGATCGCTTCGAGCAGGAACTCGGTGGCGGGGCAGCCGGAGTAGGTCGGCGTGAAGGTAATACGCCAGCCATTACCGTCGGCGGCTACATCGCGCACCATGCCCAGATCGGTAATCGACAGCACCGGCAGTTCCGGATCGCTGATCTGTTGCAGACAGTGCCAGATTTGCGGGATTTCGGCGGCTTGCAGCCGGGTAATGTTCATGACGGCCTCCTACCAGTTCGCGTTGGGATAGGCGCGTTGCAGAAACTGCATCTCCGCCAATAACGGGCCGAGGTGCTCGCTGTGTCGCCCCTGTTTGCCACCGTGACGGAAGGCCTGTTCGACCGGCAGTTGCAGGCCGGCCTGTTGCAGCGTGTCACTCACCAGTGCCAGCCACGGGGCTTCAAGCCGGCGCGGATCGGCGGCGATGCCCTGTTGTGCCAGTTGCAGTTCCAGCTCATCGGCGTGGAACAGCTCGGCGGTAAAGCGCCACAGATTATCCAGTGATTGCTGAATTTTTTGCCGGCTGAGCGGGCTGCCGTCACCCAGGCGGATCATCCAGCCACGGCTGAAACGCAGGTGGTAATGGGCTTCTTTCAGTGACTTGGCGGCGATGGCAGCCAACTGCGCATCGCTGCTGCTGCTCAGCGCCTGATGCAGTTGCACGTGGTAGGCGTCAATCAGGAACTGGCGCACCAGGGTGTCGTTGAAACCGCCATTGGGTTGTTCCGCCAGCAGCAGGTTGTGAAATTCACGTTCGTCACGGCCAAAGGCCAGGCTGTCTTCACTGCACTGTGGCCCGGTCAGTTCGGCGGCGTAGCCGAGGAAGTTGCGCGCCTGGCCGAGCAGGTCCAGGCCGATGTTCGCCAGCGCCAGATCAATTTCCAGCTCCGGCGCATGGCCGCACCAGGCACACAGCCGCTGGGCGAGGATCAGTGGCGTATCGCCCTGACGCAGAACATAGGTGATTCGAGGATCGTTAAGGGTCATGGCCGCCTCTACATGTTCTTGATGCCGTCGGGAATGGTATAAAACGTCGGATGACGGTAGATCTTGTCATCGGACGGATCGAAGAAGGCTTCACGATCTTCCGGCTGCGAGGCGATCAGATGGCTCGATTGCACCACCCAGATTGAGCAGCCTTCGTTGCGGCGGGTATAGGCGTCGCGAGCGTTTTCCAGCGCCATCTGGTCATCGGCGGCATGCAGACTGCCGACGTGGCGGTGCGCCAGCCCTTGTTTGCTGCGGATAAATACTTCATACAGCGGCCATTCAACGTGTGTCATCATCGGTTCCTTATGCGGCGGTTGAGGTGTTTTTGGCCGCGTGGGCCAGGGCGCCTTCACGCACCCAGGCACCTTCGTCCCAGGCGCGGCGTTTGGCCTGCAGCCGTTCGTGGTTGCACTGCCCACGGCCTTTAATCACCTCGTGCAGTTCACTCCAGTCGATTTCGCCGAAGCGGTAGTGGCCGCTGGCCTCGTCCCACGCCAAATCGGCATCCGGGGCGCTCATGCCCAGGGCTTCCAACTGCGGCACGGTGTTGTCGACAAATTTCTGCCGCAGCTCGTCGTTGCTGTGGCGCTTGATCTTCCAGGCCATGCTTTGCGCGCTGTGCGGTGAATCGGTGTCACTTGGGCCGAACATCATCAGCACCGGCCACCAGAAACGATTAATCGCGTCCTGCAGCATGGCTTTTTGCTGTTCGCTGCCGTTGGCCATCGCCATCACCGCCTCGTAACCCTGGCGCTGGTGGAAGCTCTCTTCCTTGCAAATTTTCACCATCGCTCGCGCGTAGGGGCCATAAGAAGCGCGGCACAGGGCTACCTGATTGACGATAGCCGCGCCGTCGACCAGCCAGCCGATCACCCCGATATCTGCCCAGTTGAGCGTCGGATAGTTGAAGATCGAAGAGTATTTCATCTTGCCGTCGAGCATTTTCTGGTAGATGTCCTGGCGCGAGCAGCCCAGAGTTTCGGCGGCGCTGTACAGATACAGGCCGTGACCGGCTTCGTCTTGCACCTTGGCCAGTAACACCGCCTTGCGGCGCAGCGTCGGCGCTCGCGTCAGCCAGTTGGCCTCCGGCAACATGCCCACCACTTCGGAATGGGCGTGCTGGCCAATCTGACGGATCAGGTTTTGGCGATAGGCATCCGGCATCCAGTCTTTGGCCTCAATGGAGGTATCCGCCGCAATCTTGTCGTCGAAGTGTTGTTGATATTGCGCGTCAGTTGTCATGCTTGCCTCTTGGTGATTCGTATTTTCCACATTAAATATAAAAATGTGAATCACGTTAACTAACCCTAAGGCTACAAACTGATAACAAAAAGATCAAACGACATTTATGTGGTTTTGCGATGTCACTCACAGGTAATTTTTATATTTAATTGTTATTTATGATTATTTTAAATTCATGGATAACGAAAAATAGATCGTTTTTTGAGCGCCAAGCCTAATGTGTTTTGTTTTTGTTAAATTTGGCCCAAGAGAAAACTGGACAATACCTGATACGTAATTAATCATTGTGGTGTTAATTTATGAATTCCGGAGGAGCAAATGCAGCAGTTACACAGTTACCTTTCTGGCGGCTGGGTGTTCGGCCAGGGCAGCGCCCGCGAAATCCATCACGCCGTTACCGGCGAACCGCTGTATCAGGTTTGTTCCGACGGGTTGCCGCTGGCCGCCAGCCTGGCGTATGCGCGCAGCCGGGGTGGCAAGGCGCTGGCGCAGATGACTTTCCAGCAGCGCGCACAGATGATGAAAGCGGTGGCCAAACACCTGTTGGCGCATAAAGAAGCTTTGTATGAGATTTCGTACCAGACCGGCGCGACCCGCAGTGACGGCTGGGTGGATATTGAAGGCGGTATTGCCACGCTGTTCGCCTATGCCGGTCTGGCGGGGCGTGAACTGCCGGATGATACCCTGTGGCCGGAAGACGAACTGATCCCGCTGTCCAAACACTCACAATTTGCTGCCCGCCATGTGCTGACCTCACGTCCTGGCGTGGCCTTGCATATCAATGCTTTTAACTTCCCCTGTTGGGGGATGCTGGAAAAGCTGGCACCGACCTGGCTGGCGGGGATGCCGGCGATCATCAAACCGGCAACCGCCACCGCGCAGTTAACGCAGGCGATGGTCAAATTGATTATCGACAGCGGGTTGGTGCCGGAGGGTGCGCTGCAACTGGTGTGCGGCGGTATCGGCGACATGTTTGAGCACCTCGATTATCAGGATGCGGTGACCTTTACCGGCTCGGCGCAAACCGGTCAGCAACTGCGGGCCCATCCGCGCCTGCTGGAAAAATCCATTGCCTTCACTATGGAGGCCGATTCGCTCAACTGCTGTGTGTTGGGGGAAGATGTGACACCGCAAATGCCGGAGTTTACGCTGTTTATCAAAGAAGTGTGCCGCGAGATGACCGCCAAGGCCGGGCAAAAATGTACCGCCATCCGGCGGATTATCGTGCCGGCGAAACGCGTCGCCGAAGTGCAGCAGGCGCTGTTGCAACGCCTGGCCGGGGTCACGGTGGGCGACCCTAAACTGGAGCAGGTGCGCATGGGGGCGCTGGTCAGCCACGAGCAACGCAATGACGTGCAGCAAAAGGTCGATTTCCTGCTGCATAACGGCTGTGAACCCTTGTGCGGTGCCGTGGCGGACAAACTGACAGTGATGGGCGAAAATGCGAATAACGGCGCATTTTACCCGGCCACCCTGTTGTACTGCGCCGATCCCTTCACCCATCAGGCGGTGCACGGTACCGAAGCCTTTGGCCCGGTGGCGACGATGATGCCTTATCAGCACACCGAACAGGCGATCGAACTGGCGTTAATGGGCCAGGGCAGCCTGGCGGGATCGCTGGTGACCGCCGATGAAACTCTGGCAATGCGGTTTATCCGTGCGACGGCCTGCGCCCATGGTCGTATGCTGATTTTGGATCAACAGGCGGCGGTGGAGTCCACCGGTCATGGTTCCCCGCTACCGATGCTGGTGCACGGCGGGCCAGGGCGAGCGGGGGGCGGTGAGGAACTGGGCGGGTTACGGGCGGTAAAACACTATATGCAACGCACGGCGATCCAGGGCAGCCCGGCGATGTTGTCGGCAATTGGTCGTGAGTGGGTACGCGGGGCGACGGTGATCGAGGATCCTGTTCATCCGTTCCGTAAATACTTTGAACAACTGCGGCTGGGTGAAAGCCTGCTCACCGCACGGCGTACCGTGACCGAAACCGACATCGTTAACTTTGCCTGCCTGAGCGGTGACCATTTTTATGCTCATATGGACAAGATCGGTGCCGCCGAATCCCTGTTTGGCGAACGGGTCGCGCATGGCTACTTTGTGGTTTCTGCCGCTGCCGGTCTGTTTGTCGACCCGGGTGTGGGGCCGGTGATTGCCAACTACGGTATGGAAAACCTGCGTTTTATCGAGCCGGTGAAAATTGGCGATACCATTCAGGTGCGGCTGACCTGCAAGAAGAAAATCCGCAAGCCGCAGAAAACCGCGGAAGATCGTCCGCATGGCGTGGTGGTGTGGGATGTGCAGGTGCTCAATCAACATCAGCAGGCGGTGGCGTTGTACAGCATTCTGACGCTGGTAGCCCGCCAGCAAGGGGATTTTGAAGTGGCAAGCTAAAGACGGAGCAGCAGGACCGTTGACAACGTTTAGTCGTAGGGGCGCTGCATGCTGCGCCCTATTGCAGCATCAATGGGTTAAATCGGGTCGAACATGTTCGACCCCTACCGGTTCAGCCCTTGTGCGGGTTTGTCAGCAATCTGAACAGGGGGAAACCCTGCTGCTAACCGAGGATTAAATCAAGGGTTTGCGCAGCAGCGTTTCCAGCATTTTTAGCGGTGACTGCCGTGGGTTTTTCATCGCGCTGACCGGCAGCAGGAAGGTTTGTTCCAACATAAACTGGCCGGCCATCGCTGCATGCGGCGTCTGATCGGAAAAACAGATCCAACTGCTGCCCGGCGGCAGGTCGAGTGCCAGCTGGGGGCCTTGCTGTTGGTAGTTTTGGTCGGCTTTCATCGCATCATGCAGGTGCAGCATCAGGTGGTCGTAATGGCTGCGACGGCGCTTGGTGATGCCGATTTTATGCTGTAGCCAACTGCTCAACGGAGAATAGCGCGGCAGACGCGGTATAAAACGTCGTGCCAATTGGGGGAAGGGTTCGCCGACGCGCCATTGGCGATGCTCGCCGTGCGGATTGATGTTGGTAAAAATACGCAGGATGCGTTCCCCCTGATTGGGGCGTGACGGGAAGGCGTCAACGTGCAAACGACTGTCGTCCTTGCGCCATGAGCTGGTCGCGCGCCAGGCCGAAACTGGGTGCAGGCGCAGGCTGTTAACCGGTGAATGCAAGGTCTGCTGATAATGAGGCAGTAAACCGGCGATCAACTGTCGGCTGGCCTGATAATAACGTTCCAGCAGCGCCTGTACCTGCGGTTGTTGCGCCTCTATTGCTACGCCAGATAATTTTTGGCTTTCCGGCCAATAGCTGATGTTTTTACGTTTTATATCTACCAGTGCGGGATCTAATAGCGTTATTTCATCGGCTAACAATGGAAATTTCAATTCGGGTAAAAACAATACTTTTCCTTGCTCCAGTGCCTCCACGGCAGTGTGGGCAACAGGCAGAGGGGCACTGTCCCACTGCCGCTGTGGCAATGTCATCAACGCCTGTTCCGGCATAAGGCTATCCATACGCATCCTATCTCCTTGCAAAGTGGGGCATTTTGATTTTTTTATTTGAATGGAATTTATAACCCACGGGAATTATTCGCGAATTGAATTAATGGGTAATAAGCTGAGTTTAATAATGGTAGCACTATTAAAATTCGCCAAACACTAAACAAAGATTAAACGACGCGCTAATCGCACGAATAGGTAAAAATAGATTTAAGCGGAATTAATGGGTTTATTGGTAATAAATCAAAAGCATCGATTATACCCGTCATCTTTCAAGCCGCAGCGTTGTTACCTGCACTCGCTCACCCCAGTTACTTACTAAAGTAAGCGCCTGGGGATGAGCGAGCTGGGCGCCTAGCTGCAACTTGAAAGCTATAGGGTATAGGCATGATGATTTTACTCTGTGGCTTGATTTTATCCGGGCCGCCTTTTGCTAAAGGCGGCCCACCGGGTCAAGCGGAGTAAATGCGGTTTTTTCCCTGGGCTTTCGCTTGGTACAGTGCGCTGTCAGCCTGATTGATAAAGCTCATCGGCGTGTCGTTATACATATGCGGCACCTTGGCGTAGATCCCAATGCTGATGGTGATGACGCCATGTGGGTTGCCATCATGAGGTATTTTTAGCGCACGCACCGCTTCGATGACGCGCTCGGCGAAAATAAGTGCGCCCTGAGCGTCAGTATCCGGCAATATGATGGCCATTTCTTCGCCGCCGTAGCGGGCCATGATGTCGTTGCTGCGGCTGGCCATTCCCTTGAGCATTTGTCCGATCTGCTGCAGACACTGGTCGCCGGCGACGTGGCCATAGATGTCGTTATACTGCTTGAAATAGTCGATATCCAACATTAACAGTGCCACGCTGCGGTAGTTGCGTGAGGCGCGCATCAACTCATTCTTTAAGGCGATATCAAACTGGCGGCGGTTGGCCAGCCCGGTCAGGCCATCCAGCAAGGCCAGTTCTTCCAGGGTCCGGTTGATGCTGGTGAGCTGATCGCGAGTGCGCATCAGCTCAGCTTCGGTGCGCATGCTGTGGTTAATCTGACGCATCAATACCAGCCCCATGGCCAACAGAATAGCCAACAGGGTGGCCCCCCCCAGGGCAAACAGACCGGAGTCGTTGCGCCAATCGGCCAGCACATCTTTTTTCGACAACCCGGCGGCAATCACCAGCGGATAGCGGTTGACTCGTGAATAGCCGTAAATCCGTTCTACCTTGTCGTAGCGAGAGGTAATGGTGGCATTGCCGAATTCGGAGTGTGGCAATATTTCCCTGAACAGCACGCCTTCGGAAATATTCTTGCCGATGGCCGCCAGGGAATAAGGGCGACGGTAAAGGATGGTGCCGTCCGCCAAGAGCAGGTTGAGTGAAGCATCACTGTTTAGCGCAAAGGTATCGTAAAACTGGCGGAAATAATTGATATACAATGTGGCCAGCACGACCCCGGCAAAGCTGCCGTCCGGGTGGTTGATACGGCGTGATACCGGAATGATCAAATCACCGGTAGAGCGGCTGCGCACCACCTTGCCGATATAAACGGCATTACTGTTGTGTTCGAGGTGATATTTAAAATATTCCCGGTCGGCATTGTTGGCGTTTTGTACAAAGCGGCCCGATGAAGTGACGATCCAATTGCCTTGTGCATCGTAAACAAACAGCCCGTGCAGCTGCGGCAGGTTACCCACCTGGGTTTGCATCACTTTTTGCAATCGTAACAGCTGTGGGCTGGCCAGCCCGTCAACCTGAATGCGTTCACTCAGATCGGACAGCGTGCTGTCGGTCTGCATAAAGGTGTCATCGGCATGCTGCGCCAGTGAACGGGCCAAATTGGCGGATTCATACTCGGCACTTTGAATGTCGCGCTGATGGGCATTCCAAATTTGCCAGGCGTTAAACAGGATCAGCGTAACGGCAACGATGACGACAAACACGCCGGCCTGAAATAATAACGGGGAATTTTTACCGTTGCTCGGCTGTTCGGCGTCCTGCGTTTGCTGCTGTGTCATGTCACCCTTGCTGTACAATCTTTAAATCGAGGTAAGAACAATCCTACATCTTATTCGTAAATCATCTGGACCACTACACCTTAAACGGTGAAAATGAATAAGTTGTTGAGGGCAGAGGAAGAATATATTGGCTCCGATTATACCCTTCGCACCAAACTTACGGAGATAATACAGGGATCGCTTGCATGTCTGACTACATCATTATTACTTTGCTGACGCTGGTGGTTTATTACCCGCTGACGCTGGGAGTGCTGGCGTTAATGATCCTGTTTGCCTGGCGGCAGCGCAAGTCGCCTTACTGGCGTTTGGGATTGGTGCTGCTGACGGCGCTGTTTGTGCTGTTCGCCATGGCGGCCTATGACTGGTATCACTACAGGTGATGATTGGCGTCACAGTGCCCGCCATCAGAGGCGGACACCGTAGCGGGATGACGGGTTATTCAACGTTAACCATCCAATTGACGCCAAACTGGTCGGTCAGCATCCCAAACCCTTTGGCCCAGAAGGTGGACTGATAAGGCATGGTCACCTGGCCGCCCTGCGACAGTTTTTCAAACAGTTCACGTCCTTGCTCTACGGTACTCGGGTTGAGCGACAGGGCAAATCCCTTGTGTGATGCGTCGGCGCCATCCTGTGGGCAGCCATCCGAGGCCATCAGCGCGGTTTCACCTATCAGCAGCCGGGCATGCATGATGGCCTCCGGATTGACGTCCTGCGGGTTACCCTGTTTGGCTTCCTCGGGCATCTCTTTGTAACGCATCATCATTTCAAGCGTGGCACCCAACTGTTGCACGTAGAAGTTCACCGCTTGTTCACAGTTACCGCTAAAGAATAAATAGGGTTGAATCACCATGACATTGACCTCTGTTATGGCCCGTCTGGGCGTTTAGCGGCCTACGGCGGGCGGGAAACAATAGTTTCTGATTGCGACTATTGCTGCTGGAAACTTACAAGTGTAGTGCGATTTCCGCTGAATGCTCGGCTGCCGATCACGCTGTGGGCATTTTTCGCCCCCTTGCCAGTATTGACCAAAAAAACGGGATGGTTCATCCCGGTTTGGACAGATTATCTGAGCGGTCACAGTTCCTATACTCGTTACAACCTTCACTAACGGAGTCACTGTAATGAGCAAGCAATCTTTGAATGGAAAAGTGGTGTTGATCGCTGGCGGTGCGAAGAACCTGGGTGGTCTGGTGGCGCGCGATCTGGCGGCCAGCGGGGCAGCAGCGATAGTGGTGCATTACAACAGCGATGCGACCCGGGCGGCCGCGGAGGAAACGCTGAAGGCGGTTAACGCGGCGGGCGCGCAGGCGATAACGGTGCAGGGCGATTTGACCAAGCCTGGCAACGTGGCGCAGCTGTTTGAGCAGGCGATCAAGGCGTTCGGCAAAGTGGATATAGCGGTCAATACCGCCGGTCTGGTGATCAAAAAACCGATTGCCGAGGTGACAGAGGCAGATTACGACAGCAGTTTTGACATCAATTCCAAGGCGGCTTTCTTCTTTATCCAGCAGGGAGGCAAGCATTTGGCCGACAACGGTCGCATTGTGTCCATTGTCAGTTCGCTGCTGGCGGCTTATACGCCGTTTTATGCCGTTTATCCGGGCAGCAAGGCACCGGTGGAGCATTTTACCCGTGCCGCGTCCAAAGAGTTTGGCGAGCGGGGCATCAGCGTGAATGCCATCGGCCCTGGCCCGATGGATACGCCGTTCTTCTACGGTCAGGAAAGCAAAGAGGCGGTGGCGTATCACAGCAGTGCCGCTGCGCTGAGCAAGTTCTCAAAAACCGGCCTGACCGACATTGAAGACATCGCGCCGATCGTCAAATTTTTGGTCACCGACGGCTGGTGGATCACCGGGCAGACGCTGTTTGCCAACGGTGGCTATACTACCCGTTAATATCAATTTTGCTGCGGCCGATGCCGCAGCCTGTTTAACAGGATGCACTGCCGGTGGATAAAATAGGGAGATTGCGGGTCTTTATCCAGGTGGCCGAAGTGGGCAGTTTTATCCGGGCTTCGCAAATCCTGCTGATGCCAAAAACCACGGTTTCGGCCGCGATACAACAGTTGGAACATGAAATGGGCGCCCGCCTGTTTCATCGCACCACTCGCCGGGTGCAACTGACCAGCGACGGCGAACTGTTGCTCGAAAAAGCACGTAGCCTGCTGTTTGACGTGCAGGCATTGGAAAGTCTGTTTCACCGGCAAAACGGCCCGATCGGGGGGCGCTTGACGGTTGATGTCCCCAGCCGCATTGCGCGGCGAATGATCGTGCCGGCGCTGCCGGACTTTTTCCAGCAGTATCCTGAAATTCAACTGTTTCTCAGCGCCAGCGACCGTTCAGTCGATTTGATCCAGGAAGGGATCGACTGCGTGGTGCGCGTCGGTAGCCTCAGCGACAGCAGCCTGGTCAGCCAGCCGCTGGGCCGCCTGAGTATGATCAACTGCGCCAGCCCGGATTATTTGCAGCGCTACGGGACCCCTGAGCGTCCCGCCCAATTGGCAGAGCATTGGGTGGTGGGTTATGCGCAGCCGACTCTGGCAGGGGCGGATAGCTGGCAGTGGCAGCAGGATGGACAGCTTTTTGAAAAAACGCTGAGTAGCCGGGTGACGGTGAACAATGTAGAAAATTATATTGGTTGTTGCCTGGTGGGGTTGGGAATGATGCAGATACCGCGTTTTGATGTTCAACACTACCTGGATAACGGCAGCCTGTGCGAGATCTTGCCGCAGGCACGGCCACCGGCAATGAGCATGGCTTTGCTTTATCCCCATCGTCGTCAGCGTTCGGCGCGTTTAACCGCCTTTGCCGAATGGTTCAGCCAGTTAATCAAGCCGTTCTGCGAAACCTGAGGCCTGGCGGCTAATGGGATTTTTATCTAAGTGAGTCGATATTTATTATTGTTTTTCAGATGATTACATTACTGTAAAACCAAGACACAATTAAAATCGCCAAAAAAGTGACAAATAATGTGTAACATTACATCAGCAGAGCAGCTGAGCCATCCCAGACGGCAGCCAGGGCATAAATTGCGGCCAGTATCAGCAGAAACGGCGTGTTGGTCATGGTCTGTCTCCTGCGCGAGGTCTCGTCTGTTGTTATAGCCTGTACAAATGACAGTGAGATGAATGCGGTTGATTTTTGTACAGGCAAATTCAGACAGACGGAAGTGGGTAAACTGCTGATATTTGACTATAGTCATTGTGTAAAGACGCGCGTTTATCGAGATTTACCCTGTATCGTTCTGCCGTTAAGGGAAGGGGGCAGGTGTGAAAGTAGCGAGCAGGCGCCGTCGTGGGTCTGGTGATAGGTTTTCTTAAGGCAAAAAGTAATAGGGAGAGTAAAAATGGGCATCATTTCCTGGATCATTTTTGGGTTAATTGCCGGTATTTTGGCGAAATGGATCATGCCGGGCAAAGACGGCGGTGGCTTTATCATGACCGTTATCCTGGGGGTCATAGGTGCCGTTGTCGGCGGCTATATCAGTACCTTCTTCGGTATGGGTCGTGTCGATGGCTTCAATCTGGGCAGCTTTGTTGTCGCAGTCATCGGTGCCCTGGTGGTGCTTTTTGTCTACAGAAAGATCAGAAACTAATCAGTTACTGATCGACAGGGTCGCTGCGGCGGCCCTTTTTTCGTTAAATCACAAGGGTCGAGCGGCCTGAGCCGACGACTGGAAGGGGATTACCATGGGTCTGTTTGATAGCGTATTGGGTAATATTCTCGGCGGCGCCAACGGTAAAGGCATCGATTACGTCGCCATCATGCAATGGGTTGAGCAACAGGGCGGCCTGCAGGCGATTCTGGACAAGTTCCGTCAGGGGCAATTCGGCGATGTGGTCGGTTCATGGCTGGGCAACGGTGAAAACCAGCAGATTAACGGTGACCATGTGCAGCAGGCACTGGGCAGCGATGCCATCAATCAGCTGGCCGAAAAGCTGGGCGTCGATCCGGCTCAGGCATCCGCCACTATTGCGCAGTTCCTGCCAACGGTCGCTGACGCCGCATCGCCAAATGGCGAAGTGCCGCAGGACAGTAATGAACTGGGTGATATGGTCGGTAAACTGTTCAAATAATATTTATGCCCCCGACGCCTGGTCGGGGGCATAGTTTAACGTCATGCCTTCAATGCTCCCCAACGCCGTCAGCAAATACTCGACCCAGGCCCGCACCTTACCGGGAATAAACCGCGCCGCGGGATAAACCGCATGCAGCGCCATTGGCGGATAACGCCAGGCCGGCAAAATGGGCACCAGTGTGCCACTCGCCAATTGCCGACCGATCAATGGTCGCTGTGCGCCGCCAATACCCAGCCCTGACTCAATCGCCGCCAGCAGTGAAAATGTATTGTTAGCACGAAATACCGGACGCAGTTCCACCATCTCGAGGCCCTGCGGGCCGATTAACGTCAGCGTGTTTGCGTCACTCAGGCCGCTGTAACGGATGTGTGGATGGGTTGCCAGCTCTGCCAGGGTTTGCGGTTCACCCTGTGCTGCCAGGTAAGCCGGCGAGGCCACCAGAATACGCTGTAACTCTCCCAGTCGTCGCGCCACTGTGCCAGGTGAGCTCAGTTCGCCAAAGCGGATCGCGACATCGATGCCTTCACCTATCACGTCTGCGCGACGATCGTCCAGCAACAGTTCGATATTCAGTTCCGGGTGTCGCTGCTGAAAGGCAATCGCCAGCGGCGTCAGGTGTTGTTGGCCGAAACCTGTTGGTGCATGGATACGTAACGGCCCCTGCAGCCGCAGGTTTTGGCCATGTAGCACTTCTTCCGCTTCACTCACCGCCGCCAGAATCGGTTTGATTTGCCGATAATAGCCCGCGCCGGCATCGGTCAGCGTGACAGCGCGGGTGCTGCGAAACAGCAGTTGTGCGTGCAGCTGTTGCTCCAGACCGGCGATCTGTTGGCTGACCGCCGGTTGTGTCAGGCCCAGATCGCGAGCGGCGGCCGACAGGCTACCCAACTCGGCTACCCGAACAAAAGTCTGCATGGCGTTTAGCTTGTCCATCGGCCCTCCATCTATAGATTTTACTTATAAGTGTTAGTCATAAATCCCGTCTACCGCAAGCTTAACTAATCAATCAAAGTAAAAGTCTCAATAGATACTGGAGCGGAGACACAACATGCAAAACGACAAACTGGCGCTGGTGGTCGGCGCTAACGGCGTGATTGGCGGCAAGCTGATTGAAGAGCTGGAACAACAAGGTTGGCAGGTGATTGGCCTGTCACGGCGCGGAGGCGTTGACCGGCCGCAGGTGCGTTATCTGGCGGTCGATCTGTTGGATGCACAGGCCACGGCTGATGCCTTGCGACCGCTGACCCAGGTCAGCCACATCTTTTACGCTGCTTATCAGGATGCGCCGGACTGGGCGGGGCTGGTGGCGCCAAATCTGGCGATGCTAAGCAATGTGGTGGAGGCACTGGAGCCGGTGGCGCACGGGCTGGAGCATATTAACCTGATGCAAGGCTATAAAGTGTATGGCGCCCATTTGGGGCCGTTCAAAACCCCGGCGCGGGAGAGTGATGCCGGGCACATGCCGCCGGAGTTCAACCTGGAGCAGCAAAGCTATCTTGAACAGCGCCAGCAGGGGAAAAACTGGCACTGGAGCGCCATTCGGCCCAGCGTCGTCGGCGGCTTCTCGCTTGGCAACCCGATGAATCTGGCGCTGACCCTGGCGGTTTATGCCTCGATCAGCAAGGCGCTGGGGCTGCCACTGCGTTTTCCCGGCAAACCCGGGGCTTACTACAGCCTGCTGGAAATGACCGATGCCGGGTTGCTGGCTCGCGCTACCTTGTGGGCGGCGACGGAGCCGGCGGCGGCTAATCAGGCATTTAACATCAATAACGGTGACCTGTTCCGCTGGAGCGAACTGTGGCCGAAAATTGCCGGCTATTTTGACCTGGAAGTGGCGCCGCCGTTGCCGATGCCGCTGGAGTCGGTGATGGCGGATAAAAGTGAGCTGTGGCAGGCGTTGGTGCAGCAGCATGAGTTGGCCGAAACGGATTACCGTGCGGTAGCGAGTTGGCGCTTTGCCGATTTTGTTTTCTCGTGGGATTACGACATGTTTGCTGATGGCAGTAAGGCACGCCGTTATGGCTTCCATCAATTTGTCGAAACCGAAGCGATGCTGTTCGCGTTGTTTGACGAATTTCGCCGTCGCAAGATAATTCCTTAAGTCGGCTGGCGGGACGGGCGTTTTTTATGGCAATCTTTGGCTGCCGCACGAAGCGGCAGTCAGGAGGCCGTCACCCCGACAGGCCCGGATCAATGATGAGGAATTAACCGTGACAGGGATTACCGCCATACTGACGCTTTTGCTGGCGCTGGTGACCATTGCGCCACTTTCAAAGCATGCAGCCTGGTGGGTTCGGGTGTGGGATTTTCCCCGCCTGCAAATACTGGCGCTCTCGTTGCTGGTGTTATTGCTCAACCTGCTGTTTGTACCGCTGTCACCCTGGGTGTGGGGCATGATGGCAGTAAACCTGGCCTGTGCGGCGTATCAGGCCGCGTGGATTTACCCTTATACCCGGCTGAGCAAACCCCAGGTGCTGGATTTTACCGGCTACCAGAAGAAACCGCGCATCCGCATTTTGGTGTCCAACGTGTTAACGCCCAATCGCCAGGCGGAGAAACTGCTGGCGCTGGTGGCGACCGAACGGCCGGATGTGCTGGTGGCGGTAGAAACCGACGCCTGGTGGGAGCAGCAGCTGTCGGTGCTGGAACAGGACTATCCTCACAGCTTGAAATGCCCGCTGGATAACCTGTACGGCATGCATGTCTATTCGCGGCTGAAACTCAGCGATGCGCAAATACAATATCTGGTGGATGAGCAAATCCCATCGATGCACATGATGGTGCATTTGCCGCAAGGGCCGCAGGTACGCCTGCACTGTGTGCATCCGATGCCACCGAGCCCGACCGAGAATGAAGAGTCGGAAGATCGCGATGCCGAACTGGTGATGGTTGGTAAAAGCGCAGCCAAATCGGAGTTTCCGGTTATTGTCACCGGCGATCTGAACGATGTAGCCTGGTCGACCACCACCCGGTTGTTCCTGAAAGTCAGCGGCCTGTTGGATCCGCGCCGTGGGCGTGGCATGTTCAGCACTTTCCACGCCGGTTATCCGTTCCTGCGTTGGCCACTGGACCACGTGTTTCACAGCGATCATTTTGTGCTTGGCTCACTGCGCCGCTTAACCAGCGTCGGCTCGGATCACTTCCCGATCATGGTCGAACTGGTGTATTCGCCGAAGCAGGGGGCACAGCAGGAAAGCCTGGAGAAAGACAGTGAGGACGAAGCGCTGGCGCAAGAGAAGTTAGCCAATACCGACTCCACGCCGGAAGACGTACACACCCCAGGCACCTGAAAATCCCCCCGCGACTATTGCTGCGGGGGCATTTGACCTAGATAGTCAGCATGATTTTACCGATATGCTGACTGGACTCCATCAGCGCATGGGCTTCGGCAGCCTGTTCCAACGGGAAGGTTTTGAATATCTGCGGTTTTAATGCACCGCGCTCCAGCAGTGGCCACACCTTCTGGCGTAAATCAGCGGCAATTTGCGCTTTATCTTCCACGCTGCGTGCACGCAAGGTCGAGCCGGTATGGGTCAGGCGCTTGATCAGCAGCGGCATCAGGTTCAGTTCTTTCACCACGCCGTTCTGAGTGCCGATTTGCACAATACGGCCGTCCATTGCCGCCGCCTGATAATTCTTCGCCACGTAGTCACCGGCAATCAGGTCGACAATCACGTCGGCCCCCTTACCGTTAGTGGCGCGCTGGGTCTGCTCAACAAAATCTTCGCTGCGGTAGTTAATTGCCACATCGGCACCCAATGCCAGACTGGCCTGGCGCTTTTCTTCAGAGCCGACGGTGGTGATCACCTTGGCGCAAAATGCTTTCGCCAGCAGGGTGGCGACAGTGCCGATACCGGAGGTGCCGCCGTGGATCAAAACGGTTTCACCGGCCTTAAGGTGCCCGCGTTGGAACACGTTAACCCAAACGGTAAAGAAGGTTTCCGGGATCGCCGCCGCTTCAATCAGGCTAAAACCCTCGGGAACCGGCAGCGCGTTGCTTTCATGCACTTTGCAGTATTCTGCGTAGCCGCCGCCGGCAATCAGGGCGCAAACAGTGTCACCGATGGCGTAATTTTGTACCCCAATACCGGTAGCGACGACGGTACCGGCGATCTCCAGGCCTGGAATATCCGATGCGCCAGGAGGCGGTGCATATTGGCCGCGGCGTTGCAACACGTCAGGGCGGTTAACCCCGGCGGCGGCGACCTTCACCAGAATCTCCCCCTGTTGCAGGGTTGGCAGAGCTCTTTGGCTGCTAACCAGAACCTCTGGTTCACCAGGCTGGCTGATTTCGATGACTTTCATGGTGCTGGGCAGCGTTGGGTTGGCTGACATGATGATTCTCCTCAGTTGGCGTTCAGGCGCAGTAACCAGTGTAGGTAACCGCCTGCCGTAATTCATGTTTTATCTTACATAAATGCCGAAGGGAGAATGTGGATCATAGGGCGGTCACAGGGGGGAAGGTGGGGCGCCGCCGCAGGGGCGGCATGGTATTAATCATTCGGCGGGATGCGGAAACCCTTTAGCGAGACGATGAAATGTTCTTTCCCTTTGGATATTTTGGCTCCTCGATCACACCACAGACTGGCGAGCTGGAAAAAGTCATCGCTGTCGATGTCATAGGCCAGTTCGATTTTTTTTGCCGTGCCGTAGCGAATCAGCTTCTCAGCTTCCTGGTGGTTTGTTGCTTTTATAGTGGTCATAACGAAATCCTTGGTGTTAAGCCAGTGCGGATAATCGCCAACCATGATATGGATTTAATGTGACAATTTTGTGATAAAAAAATGACAGAGTGCAGTTATGTAGCGCGGGGCATGGCTTTGACGTCATGCCCCGCCCTCTAATGCTGCATTAACGATCGTGTGGACGCAGCAGGGTGCTTTTCTTCTGGGACTTAAAGTGTTTATACAGCGCGAATCCTGCGATGCCGGCTAACACGGCCAGCAAAGATAAATATTCAGTCGCCATCTGACTTACCTCCGATAAAGCGTGGCTAAGGAGTGGCTATTTGTGACAGTTATCACGTATTGCGGCAATGAGACCATTCTGTAACAGGTCAGGTATCTGATATTCAGGCATAAAAAAAGCGCCTATAGGGAGGCGCATAAAATATTGCAACACAGCTTGTTGTGTTCAGCACCAGGAGGAGTGGTGAACAGAGTGCCATTGTATGAACACTGTGCTGTGGCCGATATAGGGATAACTCTTAAAGCTGCGTTACCACTGATAACCCATGCTCACATTGTAATCAGATGCCTGATCGGTGGAATAGGGATCCGACTGGCGGCGGCGATCGGTTTTTTTCACCGGGCCGAGATTAGGGCCGTAATTAAGCGACGAAGACGGTTTGGCACGCGGGCGACTGCAGCCGGGGTGTTCACATTCCATATCGACGCGAAAACCGGTTTTATCTTCTGTTTCCGACCATACCACCGGTGGCTTGGTTTTTTTTTCTGGGCCAAGGGCCGTTTGCGGTGCGGGCGCCGGCTTGATGCTGGGGTCCGGTGCGGTGTAGGACAGGTCCAGCGCCTGGGCGGGGGCGCTCAGAATCAACAGAGCGGTGCAGCAGGACGCTGCCAGCGTATGCCATCTCAGCATGGTCAATCTCCCTTTATAGTTACGCGGCGCAACTATAAAACAGTCAGACGAGAATTACTATCATTTGTGGTTGTGCATCACCGGCTGGGGAGTTGGCGACGTTAAGGTTCAGGGCTACTCTATGAGTAACTTCCCTTTGTAAGACATAAGACTATGACCACTGACACTGCGGCGCTGAGCTGGCGCCAGCGTAGTTATCGGCTGCTGTTCGACAACCGTTCTTCTGCCGGTCGCAAGATGCAAGCTTTCTGGGTCAGCACCGCGCTGTTCAGCGTGGTTCTGCTGTTTCTCGAACCGGGTGGCAGCACCTTGTTCGCGCAGGACCGCGAGGCCATTTATCTTTTTCTCTGGGCCGAGATCATTTTTACCGTCATTTTTACGCTCGAATATCTGTTACGGCTATGGTGTACACCCCGAGATCAACATTACGCCTCGAGCTTCTTCGGTGTTATCGACTTGCTGACGGTGTTGCCGTTGTACATCATCTGGTTGTTCCCACACATGACGGTAGAGTTCGTAATGCTGTTGCGCGTGATGCGAATATTGCGAGTCTTGCGAGTGCTGAAGTTGCTGCGCTACATGAGCGAGGTGGGCATGATCTGGCGCAGCATCAAGCTGGCACGGCACAAACTGGCGATTTTTTTTGGTTTTATCGCCGTGGTGCTGTGCGTTTTTGGCGGCCTGATGTATGCGATTGAAGGGGGAAGTGGGGGGTTTACCAGCCTGGCGGCCGCTGTTTATTGGGCCGTAGTGACGCTGACGACGGTGGGCTATGGCGATATCGTTCCTCATACCCCGGTAGGCCGGCTGTTAACCTCGGTGCTGATTCTGTTGGGCTACTCGATCATCGCGGTACCGACCGGTATTCTGACGGCCTATATGTCGCAGGAGCTGCAGCGTAACCGTGAAAGGCGTAATTGTGAGCAATGTCAAAGAGGTGGCCACGAGACAGAGGCCATATTTTGTAAGTATTGCGGTAGCGCCTTACCCCCGCGATCCGGGAAATACAGTCACAAATGACGATAAATTAAGCATATCGGGTGAAATCCTGTGCGTTTAGCCCCGTTTCCACAGAGGGGATTATAAAAAGAGTTGCTATTAAAGTCCCATCGTGAGTTAATGCTTCTCGGCCTGTGGTACAGACCTATTTATGCACGACATTTTGAGTAAAGTAGTTCAAATTTAAAGCGTTATCCTAGATAGCTCTTCACTGACGAATTTCCTTTCTAGTGCCTCCATAAGTAACTGATGACCGGCTATTTCTTGCCCATGGTGGCGTAAATTTAATATTGTAGGAATTAAACATGTCTAACATGATCAAAGGTCAAGTGAAGTGGTTCAACGAGTCTAAAGGTTTCGGTTTCATCACTCCAGCAGACGGCAGCAAAGATGTGTTCGTACACTTCTCTGCTATCCAGGATCAAGGCTTCAAGACCCTGGCTGAAGGCCAGAACGTACAGTTCTCTATCGAGAACGGTGCTAAAGGTCCGTCAGCGGCTAACGTTACCGCTATCTAATCGGCCTCTCGCTGATTAATAAAAACCCGCCAAGGCGGGTTTTTTTGTGTCTGTCATTCGCCGCAGGCAAAAAAAAGCCCGCAAGTCTGCGGGCAAAAGTTCCTTGTTACTTCTTCATTTGCAGGTACTTCTCTGGGGGGAAGCACCAGGCAACAGACTACCTGTTGCGCGCTTAAGATTCTGCGGACAAAACGTTAAGAAAGTGAAAAGGCCACAGCCCGGATGGCCTGCTACGCTTGTAGAAAGGCGCTGCGCAGGTGAGCTGCGGATTTACTGCCAGTGTAGGGTATTGTTCACACCACCTTTTGTAATACACTGACATCAATGATAAATGATGGGGTAGGGCATGAAAGCTAACGATCTGGTCACGGTAAAAACTGATGGTGAGCAACGGCGTGAGGGAGTGATTCTGGCGGTAGAAGAGTTTAACGAGGGGATAATGTATCTGGTCTCTTTGCCGGACTATCCTGCCGGTGTCTGGTTCTTTAATGAGATAGACAGTCGTGACGGCACCTTTGTTGAGCTGCGGCAGGCTGCTCCCTAATCTCCCGGTTGCCCAATAGCCTTACTTCCCGGCCAGTTAATATAACTTACAAGATTACGGTGGGTGATTATTTCGTAGTGGATAGGAATAGTCGGGTTTTTACTGCGGGAATACCCGTCGCGGACGAAAATTTCGTCGCGAGCAGGTATTTAGGTTATTTAAATGTGTGGTATCCAGCACCCTGTGCTGAACGACATTTAAAACCAACGTTTGGCAGAGTACACAACAAAGCTTTTGACCTAGCGGCTATTGACAAATATCCCGCTGGTTAGCGTGTCGGTTAAACGAACAACATGGTAAATAATCTGTTTGTTGTGCGTTTTGATTTTTCTTTTGATATTTCCCTTGTGGGAAGAGACGGTTTTGGCTTTAATTTGCATCTGGTCGGATATCTGGATGGTACCCTGACCCGACATCCACATGCGCAGCATGTTTGATTCAGTTTGGCTGAGCGTAACCGGTGTCTGATCAAATGAAGTTTTTTCAGTGCGAGGCGCTTTTCTTTCCAGATAGTGACTAAGTAGTTGATTCATAGTCTCTGGTTTGATCGATTTTGACGAGATGATGACATTTTTACGAACATATAAATAATCGTCAAAATGTACGTTGGTGATGGCCATAAAGATGAAGAATAAGGTGTCTGGGTGCAGTGAAATCACCCCTTTTATACGTTCCGTCGCGTTCGCTTCGTGTATAAAACAGTCTTCATTAATAAAGACCAGGCTAGGCTTCAACTTGCTGCATTTCTCATGCAGATCGTCGATATCACCAATAGCATTAATCTGGCGTTTTTTTACTCCGTGCGTTGTCAGGTAGTCTGTCAAACCCAATCTGGTATAGCTACATGAATCCATAATGATCGTTGGCATATCTCACCCCCACTTAAATCCGTTTTACCGCGGTAACAAAAAGAAAAAGCCTGAAGCCAAAAAGGCAAAAAAGAACAAAAAGAGTCACATCTAGGAATGTTCTATCAATAAATACGGTAGTACTCAACGATATTTTCTTTCTAAACTAATTAACATCATGAACCTATAAGTTTAGCTTAAGTCAGAATAATCTGCTGGTGTAAGGATTGCGGGGCAGTAACGCCAATTTGTGCTTGAGCCGCGTGCTTGCTGGTATTTCTATCGTTCAATCTGTCTATCATGTCACGAAACGAAATTTTAGATTGCTAGGAAAATTCTTAAAAAAAATTCATGTGTTGTTTTTTTAACATTTTTTAGCCTGTTTATTCACCAGTGCGAATGCTGTGTAGTTTTAATGATTTTATTTTCAATAACATTATCATGTGGTTATGTTTTTTTTGTTGATTTTTGATAATGATAACTCTTTCGTTCTTTATCACTTGTGATAATCAATAGTCACACATAGTTAACATCGCCTCGCCTTTTTGTTACGGAAATTGACGTTATAACAAGGGGTTGATGTGATTATTCGTGCTGTTTCTACAAATGTGATAAATGTCAGCGAGTGATTAATTGGTTTTTCTGAACTATTTTCGTTGTACCCAAGGAGTGTCAATATTCGAATGTGCGTAAGAGTTTGCCACTGGCGAAATATTGATCATCAGCGGCAGTCAATAGTGCGGCGCGACCTTAACTTTTTCGATCAGCCTGACTGTTCCTGGCAGTGACACATCGATTCCAGAGCCAGATGAATATCGCTTTCCTCGGTCATCCAATTGACCAATGCCGCACGGATCCCCGGTTGTCCGTGATAAAGGGTTGGGGTACAGCGCACTACGCCGTGCCGATCGAGACGGGCTATAAAGCGATCGCGTGCAGCAGTAGCGTCACCTTCGACATTTTTGAGTGCGAAGCACACCACGTTCAGATTGACTGGCGCCAGCAGGTGGAAACCCGCGCTGGCCATCAGCTCGGTACCCAGCAACTGCGCCAGTCGAACATTGCGCTCAACCATATCTTGCATGCCACTGCGGCCGTAAGCTTTCAGCGCCATCCACAACGGCAGGGCGCGAAAACGCCGTGAGTTTTCCGGCGTCAGATGCAGGTAGTTGTCTGGCCGCAGCGTCGGCGCTTCCAGATAAGCCGAATGGTTCTGGAATACCTCCATTTGTAATGCCAGATGACGGCTGAATTGGATCGCGCTGTCATAGGGCACGTTCAACCATTTATGCGCATCGACGGTAATCGAGTCAGCCTGCTGCCAACCGGCTAACCGTGGCGCATAGTGCGGTGAACAGGCCGCCACACCGCCAAAGGCCGCATCAACATGTAACCAGAACGGGTAGCGTTCGCGCAGCGCCAGCAGCAGCTGCAAGTCGTCGAAGGTCACGGTATTCACCGTTCCGGCACTGGCCAGCACCAGGGTCGGTACACCGACGCTGGCGGCCAGATGCCGTTCCAGCGCGGCCGGGTCGATAGCTTCAGAGTCCGGCAGGCTGTCGATAATTTTCAATGCGTCGCGACCGATGCCGAGCATGCTGAGTGCTTTTACGCTGCTGGAATGCGCATTCGCTGACAAAACCTGTACGGGCCCCAACGCTGCCAACCCCTGTTCCGCGACATTGATGCCGCGCTGCTGCCCCAGCCACTGGCGGCCGATAGCCATGCCGACAAAGTTGGCCATGGTTGCCCCACTAACAAAACTGCCGTTGAATGCCTCTGGCAGACCCAACAAGTCTTTTAGTTGCACAATGGTCGCCCGTTCAATCGCTGCGGCCACGGTATCGTGGCTCAGCTGACTATTTTGGTCGATAGCGCTAACCAGCCAGTCTGCCGCCAATGCGGCAGGGGTCGAGCCGCCGGTCACAAAGCCAAAATAACGCGGCCCGGCGCTGGCAGAAAGACCCTCGGCATATCGCAGCCAAAAATCATTCAGCGCCGCCAGGGCACCGTCACCCTCGTCAGCCAGCAGGTCGTCACCCGGCTGTAGCTGTTGAGCGGCCAGAGGAGGGCAAACAGGGCGCTGTTGCAGGCCCGTCAGGAAGCCTTCGGCCAACTGCCGGGTGCGGTCAAGTATCTGTGGAAATTGCTCAAGGTCCTGCTGTAAACGTGAGTGCATCGCTGACTCCAGATGTAAAGGGCATGAGTGACAGCCTAGAACATTTGCTTTGTGGCGAAAATCGATGAAAAATGGCCTTTTTGGATAGTTTGGCTAACCAATGTTAAATGACTCGATCCCACTGCACATTCTGCCGACCTTTGTGATCGCAGCCCGGTTAGAGAATTTGCGCGCTACCGCCCTGCAAGTCCATCTGACCCATGGTGCCGTCAGCCAGCAGATCCAACAGCTCGAACGGGCCATCGGCTGCCCGCTGTTTGAGCGACTGGGGCGCGGGCTACGCCTGAATACCGCCGGACGTGAGCTGTTGTCCGTTGCCGAACCGGCGCTGCAGGCGTTGCAGCAGGGCGTCGGTCGGGTCAGACGGATTGCGCAAAGTCAGGCTCTGCGTATCAGCGTGCTGCCCTCTTTCGCGCATTATTGGTTAATGCCGCGTCTGCCATCTTTTCATACGGCCTGTGCCGATATCGCGTTGGATATCGATGCCTCGCTGGCGGTACAGGATCTGGTGCGTAAAGGGTTTGATGCGGCCATTCGCCTCGGCAATGGCCAATGGCCCGAGATGCAGACACAGTGGATTGCCTCCGGAGAGGTGGTGCCGGTGGCTACCCCGGCGCTGGCCGACCAGTGGCAGGCCGCATTTGACCGTGGCGTGTCAGGCATACCGTTGCTGGAACATGATGTTACGCCGTGGCGTAGCTGGTTCACTGCGCATCAGCGGACGGAGTTCGGCCGCCCCTTGGCATTATTCAATGATGCGGGATTGTTGATCCGCGCGGCTGAGCAAGGGTTTGGCATCGCGCTGGTGAAAAAGCTGCTGGTGAGTGATGCGCTGGCAGAAGGCCGGTTGACTGCACTGGCGCCGGCACGACATCTTGATCAGATAGACTTTTATCTGGTTTGGCCGCAGACCGCCGGATTGACGCCGGCGGTCGAAGCGTTATTGCACTGGTTGCAGCGGCAATTGGCCTGAGTTTAGCGGCGTAGCCATTGCGGTTGTGAACTGCCAAGGGTTGTCGCGGGCAATGCCCAGATCAGTGCAGTGCCGTTCCACTGTAACGGCGCGATAAGGCGTTGCGCCGCCCCCCAATGGGTCAGCTCGGTTTCCGGATTTTCATCCGCCGCGGTGGCTGCAGCCAGCGGCGTTAACGGATGCTGTTGCGGATAGGGATTCTCAAACAGCAGTTGTGCCGTCCGCGTCAGTGATAGCCGGGCGCTGTAGCCGGTACCCTGTAGCAGGCGTTGACGCATGCCGTGCAGCACCGCCGTCGCCATCAGGTAGCCGGTTGCGTGATCCAGTGCCTGTACCGGCAGCGGGACAGGTATGGCGGCGTTTTTCCATTGCATGCCGGACTCTGCCAGCCCACAGCTCATTTGCACCAGGCTGTCGAAACCGCGCCGTCCTCGCCACGGGCCACGCCAGCCATAGGCGTTGAGGCAAACGTCGATCAATCCCGGCGACAATGTGCGGCATTGTTCTGCACCATAACCCAGCTTTTCCAGCGCCCCGGCGCGATAGCCATGAACCAGAACGTCGGCGTTTTTCAGCAAATGCTCGAAGGTGTGACGATCGTGAGGGTTATTCAGGTTCAGCCGTGCGCAGCGCTTGCCGAGGAGCACTTCATGTTCGACGCCAGGTTCATCCCAACCGTAGGGATCGATGCGTAATACGTCGGCCCCCAGACCGGCAAGAAAACGGGTGGCGACCGGGCCGGCGATAATCCGCGTCAGATCCAGCACCCGCACGCCGTGCAGCGGTCTGGCGGCAGGCAGTGTCCAGCCGGGGGGCGGCGCTTCCGCTTGCTGCCGTTGATGGCAAAGCGGCTCCTGCGCAACGCTCTTGCCCTGAATATGTTGCCGCCACGCTTCGACCGAACGCATTTCAGCCGCGCAGCCTCCGGCCTCTATCACTGCCAACTCCAGTTCGCCTTTTTTCCACATCAGCACCTTTTGCGCCAGTGCGTTTTTATCCTGATGCGGGCCCAGCACTTGTTCTACGGCTTTGCGATGATGGGGCGCATTGGTATGCAGGCGGATCCAACCATCACTGGTGGCGTAATCACCCGCCAGCGCATCCCAGGCGGCAGGCAATGACCAGCCCAGTGGCCGTAAGGTCCAGCCGAACCACAGCGATGCCAGGCGGCGATCGACAAACACCTGCGGTTCACCGCCCTGATTTTGTTGCAGCAGTTGAGCGCAGGCCAGCCCGGCGGCCCCCAGGCTGGCGGTTGCCAGCTCGCTGACCGGGAATCCGCTGTTCAGGCTGCCTTCACCGCCGACCGTCAATGGGATCGCTGGCGTGTCGTCGCTGTGGCCGAAACTTTGTCCGATTTCTGCGAGCAGTGTTTGAGTAAGGGTATCCATCATCAACTCCAGGTTGCCGGTCGGGGGGATTGTGCCTAGCCTAGTTCACCCCGACCGGAGTTGCTATGGTGTGATGTTCAGGATGCGACCGTCCGCCAGTTTGGCGCGCAGGCTATGGGCGGCAATACCGTCGAACGCTTGTTGGCCAAAGTTGGCCGTCAGGGTTGAACCATCGCTGAAGGTGGTTTGCTGCACCCAGCCGGCTTGATCAAGCCATTGGAAGTCGGTCAGTGCCTTATCCCACAGCGCCTGATGCAGCGGACGGAAGGCCGCATCGGCCTGCTTAATGTGCGGCAGACGCGCCTGTAGGGTCGCGCGGCTGAGATGGAACATCGGCGCGGTGTTGTACAACAGGCTCAGCAGGCTGCGGGTGGTTTCGACATCGCTAAACTTCAGGTTGTCGTAATTCCAGTGGTGGCTGCTGATCACCGCATCGTGAAATACCGCCTGATACATCGGCAGGCGATAACGCGGATCAAACTCCACCGTGCGATAAGGCTCTTTTACCCTGGCCGGGCTGAAGAAGAACGCCGGTTGGGCATTGGGCCACCAGGCACCCAGGTAATAAGGCGAGGATTTATCCTGATTCATCTGCTTATCCCCCCAGCCAAATCCCCAGGTTTCCATACCGTGGGCAAACATAATGTGGCGTGCGGTTACCGCGTTGCCATCCTCGGAGCCGAGGGGCAGCTTAAGAGTATTGCTGAACCAGGCCAGCCGTGCATTGCGGGCCTGTGCCATTTGCGCTGCACCGGTCGGGTGAGCAGGTTGATAGTCGTCGGAAACCATCCCGGTACCGTCAACGTCCAAAAACAGGCTGTTTAGTCCGGCCAACTGTACCAGTTCACGCATGCGCTGCTGAGAGTAAGGCAGTACGCAGCCCGGATTCAGGTAGTAGCCCTGCTTGCCGAAACCGGGTTTTTTACTGCCGTCGGCCCGGACTATGGCGCACTTTTCACGTAGCGCCGTCGGCAGTTGGGCGGTTAGCCAACTGTCATTGACTCCTCGTGGGATCGCGGTGTCGTAAGAGTCATAACTGGCAATCAGGTAACCCGATTTTTTGGCACTTTCTACCGCCTGCGGATGCAGGAATTCGGCGGTCCAGTTATCGGTACCCAGCCACAAACGGGGCAGACCGGCCTGGTGCAGCGCCTCAACCAGCGGTTTCGCCAGCCCCTGTCCCCAGCTATCCGCCGGTGCCAGGTAGGCCCCAAGCTGTCGTTGTGCCCATGCCCTGATGCCAACGGCTTGCTGGCGCTGTGCCTGCAGAAAATCCTTGTCATCTGGCGTGGCCTTAAGTGGCGTTAGTGCCACCAACGCTTGATTAAGGGCATCAACCAGGGCTTGTTGTTGCCAGGCTTCCGGCGTTTTCCCCGCCAGTGTCTGCACCGTTTTCCGGCTTTCGGCGTCCATTTTCTGCCACAGCGTCGCGCCGGTTGGCGATGTCAGCCAGGCAAGCAATCCCGGCCAATTCTTCACGTCGGCCGGTGCCAACAGCTTGTCGCCCCACAGATAAATATGAGTGGCACCAATCAGTTTCTCACCCTCCGGCGCGATACGGATTTTATCGCGCAGACTGCTGAACTGCCCGCTTTGCTGTAGATACTCGCGGTAACGGCGAGCACCGGACAGTGGGGAATCCCCCACATGCAGTAACACCTCGAATGTCTGTTGTTGATTAAAACGGTTGAACTGGTGGCTGCTGCGCATGGTGAACCGGTTTTTGGCACTGGCGAAGCTGACCTGATTATTGAATGGGGTAAGCAGTAACCAGCTATACACCTTGCCTTGCTGTTGTTGGCTCCACAGCGGCAGCTTCAGATCCCAGTTGGTGTCCAGCGGCGTCATCTCTTTTAACAGGTAGTGCTGCCAGACGGTATTATCCAATGGAATACGGCTGCCTTCGCCAATCGGTAACAGCAGAGTGGCCGTCTGTGACGGCAGGGTGAACCAATCCAGCGTTTGCGCCCGGCTGCTGCTGAAGCTCAGGCGCAAATCGCGGCCTTCCAGCCTGGCGGTTAGCTGCATGGCACTGTTGGGCCATTGCCAACTTGCCTGGACAGGCGTGCTTTGCAACTCGGCTACGGGTTGACTGGCCTGTGCCTGGTTGACCTGAATCTTGCCTGCGGTGATCTGCAGCGTGGCCGGATCGATTTCATATCGGGTTTCACCCTGTTGCAAGAGCAGGGCCTGGGCGGGGAAGCCGGCAAGCAGGGCGAGGCTGATAGAGAGGCGAAGCATATTCATCGAATAGGGTGTCCTTGGTGATGATTGTCCTGCTGAACTTTCAGTTTATCGGGAATTAACCGGCTGCCCAACGTCAATTATCTATAATCGCGTGATGAGTCAAATATACAAAATCATCGGGTTTAGTTTTTGTTTAATAATTTGGCCTTTACATCATCACCCCGCGTCACTATACTCAGCCAAAATTTCAGTGAGGAAACACAATTGGACAGTTTTAGTTGCGGTGATATAAACAAGGCAAGCTGACCGATCCTCTTCTGATTTGTTGCTTGCCGAAAACGGCGGGCAGCACCCCTCTCCAGTAATTCCGAGCTGTGCAAACCCGAATCTTATTGTTGTCCCTGTTGCCCAATGGCAGCGGGTGAATTGATTTGGACGCTATTATGGCCACTTTCAGCCACAGCCTTTTCCCTCCAGGCATTAACACGCTCAACCGCTGATTTATTATCGGTGCGATTTCGCGTGTGCTAAAAAGCACATGATTTTATCTCCTGCAGTTATTTAAGGGGAAAGTCATGGCTATGACTCCTTTTGTTTTAAATTTATTACTGGCGATGAGCCTGGGTGCGGTTATTGGCGCTGAACGGCAGTGGCGCCAGCGTATGGCCGGCCTGCGCACCAATGCATTGGTGGCAACCGGGGCCGCGGTATTTATTCTCAGCTCCATGTCTACCGATCCTTCCAGCGCCGGACGAGTCGCCGCGCAAATTGTCTCTGGCATCGGCTTTTTGGGGGCAGGGGTGATCATGCGTGAAGGGCTGAACATCCGCGGGCTGAATACCGCCGCCACGCTGTGGTGTTCAGCGGCGATTGGCGTGCTGTGCGGCCTTGGGCAGTATTGGAACGCGGTACTGGCGACGCTGGTGATCCTGTGTGCGAATATCCTGCTGCGTGAAGCGGCACAGCGCATCAACCTGCAACCCCAGCAGCAGGCGACCGATCTGGAAGTGTGCTACCGCATTCAGGTCACCTGCGGCGAGCAGGATGAAATACTGGTTCGTACCCTGATATTGCAGGCCCTCAATGGCGTGGCATTAAGATTACAATCCCTGCGCAGCGCTGATATTTCCATTCCTGGTCAACTTGAAGTTTGTGCGGAAATAACCGCAAATCCCTCGGTGCAAAAAGAAATTGAAGGCATAGTTTGCCGTATCAGTTTGGAAAAGAGTGTAAGTGCCGTGCGCTGGCGCATTGCTTCCGAATTGCCCGTTTAGTTATTGATTAATATTCACTGTATTCAGTGATAAGGAGGCGTCATGGACGGTGACCCCGAAAGCTTGATTATTCAGCGTTTCTGGCGTGGAAATAAACCGCGTTAATTACGTCAATTAAATAAATTCCACTCTGTGTTTATTCACCCATTAATTGGGCGGGGTAACCCTGTGCGCAGAGTAAAATAAGAGAATTGCGTTATGACCTATATTAATGAAAACGTACGCCGTCGTGATAAAAAAGCGACGCCTTACGCCATCGCCCAAGAGGCGAAAAACAGCGTTGATCAGACGCTGGCCAATTTAAAATGTAATCGCAATGGCTTGACCCAGGACGATGCGGTCGAACGCCTGGAGCAGTATGGCGTTAATCAGGTGGCTCATGAGAAGGCGCCCCATGCGCTGGTGCAGTTATTTGCCGCGTTTAACAACCCGTTTATCTATGTGCTGATGGTGCTGGCCGCGATCAGTTTCTTTACCGATTACTGGCTGCCGGCCCGGCGCGGTGAAGAAACCGATCTTACCGGCGTGATCATCATACTGGTGATGGTTTCACTCAGCGGGTTACTGCGTTTTTGGCAGGAGTACCGCACCAACAAGGCGGCGGAGACGCTAAAGTCGATGGTGCGTACTACCGCCACGGTACAGCGTCGCAGCAGTTACAGCGCACAGGCGTTGACGCTGGAAATACCGATCCGCGAACTGGTGCCGGGCGATATTATTAAGCTCTCTGCCGGCGATATGATACCGGCGGACGTGCGTCTGCTGGCTTCACGCGATCTGTTTATCAGCCAGGCGATCCTGACTGGGGAAGCGATCCCGATCGAGAAATACGACGCGATGGGCAACGTCAGTCAAAAATCGAGCGAGGATGAAGTTTCCAGTGAACATGCATTGCTGGAACTGTCGAATATCTGCCTGATGGGCACCAACGTCGCCAGCGGTACCGCCACGGCGGTGGTGGTCGCGACCGGTGGGCGTACCTATTTTGGTTCCCTGGCAAAGTCGATTGTCGGTTCCCGTTCGCAAACCGCGTTTGATCGCGGGGTGAACAGCGTCAGTTGGCTGCTGATCCGCTTTATGCTGGTGATGGTGCCGATTGTCTTGTTGATCAATGGCTTCACCAAAGGCGACTGGAGCGAAGCGGCGCTGTTTGCTTTGGCAGTGGCGGTCGGGCTGACGCCAGAGATGCTGCCGATGATCGTCAGTTCCAATCTGGCGAAGGGCGCCATTGCCATGTCACGGCGCAAAGTGGTGGTCAAACGTTTGAATGCCATCCAGAACTTTGGCGCGATGGACGTACTCTGTACCGATAAAACCGGCACCCTGACCCAGGATCGCATCATCCTCGAACACCATCTGGACGTCAGCGGCGTCAGAGACAATGAAGTGTTACATCTGGCCTGGCTGAACAGCTTCCACCAGAGCGGAATGAAAAACCTGATGGATCAGGCGGTGATCCGCTTTGGACGGGGTAAACCGGGCATTGAAGCACTGGGGCGTTTCAGCAAGGTGGATGAGTTGCCGTTCGATTTTGTGCGTCGCCGTCTGTCGATCGTAGTGGCGGATGAGAACCAGCAACAGCGGCTGATCTGCAAAGGCGCTGTGGAGGAAATGCTGGAAATCGCTACCCACGTACGTGAAGGGCAGCAGATTTTACCGCTGGATCAGACGCGACGTGAGGCACTGCAGGCGCTGGCCGCCCAGTATAACGAGGATGGATTCCGCGTGCTGGTGCTGGCAACCCGAGAACTGGGGGAACAGAAAAATGCCTTGCCGCTAAGTGTGACCGATGAGCGCGATATGGTGATCCAGGGTGTCCTGACCTTCCTCGACCCACCGAAAGAGAGCGCGCAAGAAGCGATTGCGGCACTACAGGAAAACGGTGTGGCGGTGAAAGTGTTAACCGGCGATAACCCGGTGATCACCTGCAAAATTTGCCGCGATGTGGGGTTGGAACCCGGCGAACCGCTTACCGGTCCGCAAATCGCCGAGATGGATGACGTTACGTTGGCGCGCGAAGTGGAGCAGCGCACTGTATTTACCAAATTGACGCCATTGCAAAAGTCGCGGGTGTTGAAAATGTTGCAGGCGAATGGGCATACCGTCGGTTTCCTCGGGGACGGCATTAACGATGCCCCGGCACTGCGCGATGCGGACGTAGGTATTTCGGTGGACACCGGTACGGATATTGCCAAGGAGTCGGCAGACATCATTTTGCTGGAAAAAAACCTGATGGTGCTGGAAGAGGGGGTGATCAAGGGGCGCGAGACCTTCGGCAATATCATCAAGTACCTGAACATGACCGCCAGCTCCAATTTCGGCAACGTGTTCTCCGTGCTGGTGGCCAGCGCATTTATTCCGTTCTTGCCGATGCTGGCGATCCACCTGCTGATCCAGAACCTGATGTACGATATTTCTCAGCTGTCGCTGCCGTGGGACAAGATGGACAAGGAGTTCCTGCGTAAACCGCGCAAGTGGGATGCGAAAAATATTGGCCGCTTTATGCTGTGGATTGGGCCGACTTCATCGATCTTCGACATCACCACCTATGCGTTGATGTGGTTTGTCTTCGCGGCCAACAGCGTGGAGCATCAGGCCCTGTTCCAGTCCGGCTGGTTTATTGAGGGGTTACTGTCGCAAACGTTGGTGGTACATATGTTGCGTACCCAGAAAATTCCGTTTATTCAGAGCACGGCGGCATTGCCGGTTCTGCTGACCACGATTTTGGTGATGGCGTTGGGGATTTATCTGCCGTTCTCACCACTGGGTGCCCTGGTTGGGTTGCAGCCGCTGCCTTGGGAATATTTCCCGTGGCTGGCCGGTACCTTGATCAGCTACTGCGTAGTCGCACAGTTGATGAAGCGTTTCTATATCCGCCGCTTCGGCGAGTGGTTGTAATGTTTGCGGGCGCAGCAGGCTGCGCCCCTACAGCATTTTCTTCACCAGCAGGCCCAGCATAATGGTCAGCGTAAAGGAAAACAGCGTACCGAGCAGCACATACTCGGTACGCATTTTGTCATCACTTTGGCGCAAATCACCAAAACGGAAAATTGACTTGGCCGCCAGCAAAAAACCGATCGCCGGGATCTGCCCTATCAGCACAAAGGTCAGGATCAGCGTTCTTTCCAGATAACCGATTTGTTTGCCTGCGCGTAACAGTGAATCGTTATCCGCTTTGGCTGACGGCGGCATCTGCGGTGTCCAGCGCGCCAGCAATTGGCCCAGCAGAATGCCCATCGGCATATAAATCAATAAATAAGCCAGCAGCACCAACCCGGATTGCCAGCGCGCCGCGGCGTTAGCCAGCACGCTAATCAGGCCGAGGGCATTCGGCACAAGCAACAGCCACAGCAAAACAATCACCGTCAGGTGCAGGCCCTGATCGAGCAGAAAACCGCGTGCCTGGCTGAGGCGGGTTAACAGGGTGACTTTCAGCAGGTCGGTCAGCCAGTGACTGATGGCAATAACCAACAGGGCGAACAGCACTTGAGCAGAAGAGATCCCGCCATGCAACAGAGCAAAACCGGCCACGACCCAGGCGGCCAGCACGCCGTGCAGCAGGGCATGCAGCAGCAGGAAGCGAGAGCCTGCCCGATGACGTATTTTATCTTCAACCCAACTACGCGGTTGCAGTGGGAAGTCGGCAAGCAAGTGGGCTATCAGCAACCAGATCAGCAGGGGCAGGTAGCTTAAATCCATATTCAGGTGATCCTGTTAATCGCGTGAATAAATCGCATTATTTCCTCGTAGGCCGCGCGTTTGAGCGTTGCGGAGACCGTAGAGGCGGCCTTTTGCAGTTTCTCTGCCACTTCCTGATTGGAGGTGGCGAAGATACGCGCCTGGACTATCCGCGCTTCGGTCTGCGAAAGGCGGCTAACCACATGATCTAACATTGGCAACAGATCGCTGACAATGGCATTGGTCTGATCGTTATCATTTTTCAGAGCCAGCCGGCAATTTTTCATCAGGCCATCGAGTGCCTGACCCGAATTCACAAAGGCGCTGCCATAGCCGGCGCTCTGGGCCTGCTTTGTCCCCAGGCCGACAGCGATGCGGGCATCCCAGCGTTGGGCGTCCATGGCTTTGAGCGCGATGCGGATATACACCGCCAGCAGCAAACCAGACTGCGGTTCGGCCACGGCCTGAAAGGCATCGCCACGGAAAATCTCGTACTGCTCAATAAGCTTAGCCTGTTGCAGCTGGCTAAGCAGGGCATTTAAGCCGCTAAGGTAGTGAGTGGTGTCTAACTGCCGGGAATTGACCAGATCGCCGGTGATTACGCTGACTTGGGCTGGCATGTTTTTTCTGCTTTGAAGCGGGGAATTACCGATAAATTTCGCATCTAAATGCGAATATGTCAATAATTCGCTTCTGGATACGAATATTGCAGTTATTCGCCTCTCAGTACGAAAAATGAAGTTCAGTTAGAATGGACATGAATTGTTCAGCCGGGAATACGCGGGCCAGATGGCTCGCCACCGGCGAAGCAGGTGATATAACGGTTATGACCGGGTTTTCAGAAGCTTTGTACCAACACTTCGCGCGGCTGTTCGCTGCCGTGCTTCAACAGATAATCGAACGATTTCTCGCTGCTTTTCAGTTGCTGCAGAAACTCCTGCGGAGACAGATCGTGTTTTTTGCCGCTCATATAAGCCAGCGCCAGTTCTTTTGCCTGATAACGTGAGAAATTGTACATATTGGTTAGCCCTCGAAACGGTGGATTTCAGTGCTAACGATTGTAACCAAAGAGCACGTAATGAACAGACGCTTTGGCGTATGGAATCAATAGCTGAAACTTAACTCACCGCTTGCAGTAGTTCACGGCACTGTCGTTGAATAACCTGTTTTTGCGACAGGCCGCTATTTAACATTTTGCGAATTCTGTCCGAGTCGTTTATTCCCAGCCGGATGTGGCGTTCAATTTTGTTTAGCAAGCTTTGCGTTTCCAGATCGCCGACATCAGTGCGTAACGCTGCCAATGTGCTCAGCATATGATCACTCAAATTGCGGCGCTCCAACGTGGGGACGACGACGTAGTCAGCCGCAAAACCACTGCGGTAGGCATTGATTTTGTTGTAATTGGTCAAGGCGTAATATTCTGGAGAAATTTCAGTAGGGTGCGCCAACAAAAAATCGGCCAGCAGACGGCAGTAACCTACCAACAGCACGGCGTGAGAGATCTGCAGTGGGGTATCACAGATACGTATCTCTACTGTACCCAGTTCCGGCTTGGGCCGGGCATCCCAATAAATATCCTTGATGCTGTCGATCACCCCGGCAGTGCTCAGGCATTCATAATAGACGTTGAATTGCTCCCAGTCGTAGATCTGTTCCAGGCAGCCATAATTGGGAAAGGAGTTCTGTGCGCTGAAACGCGAACTGGCAAACAGCGTGTCTACTCCCTGGTAGAGTGGAGAAGAAGCGCTGAGGGCAATGAAATGAGGGAGGTAGGGGGTTAAAGCGTGGCACAGATACATCGCTTCGTCCCCGTCGTTGACCCCGATATGAATATGCTGACCGAATACACAGGCCAGTTTGGACAGATAGCCAAACCTGCTGCCCAATTGCTGATAACGCTCGGTGTCGGTAATGACCTGCTTTCTCCAGTCATTGCTCAGATGGCGACCACCCCCACAAATATCACAGCCGAATTTTTGCGCACTGTTGCAGACAAGGGCGGTCAGTTCCCGAAGTTCGTCATGTAAATCGTTGATATTGTTGTGAACTGAACTGTTAAGTTCCACCATTGATTTGGTCAATTCATGCTTGATGTGTTTATTATCGTCAAGATCTGTGACCACCAAATCGGCTTTGTCCGCGAGATCGTAGTTCTCCAGATCAACCAATTGAAGTTCTATTTCTGTGCCGATGGAGAGCCTTTGCGAGCGTTTGAATGCTAATGGCATAGTTCATCCCCCAGAGAAACAGCGTTGCGATAATTATAATTCGCCACGGCGGCTTTGCTGTTTCTTGATGCATTGTCTTACTCCAGGGCTTATGTATCCATAAGGAACTCGATAACGCTGCGGTTGAAGAGATCCGGGCAGGCAATATTGGAAATGTGTGAAGCCGGCAAGCGTTGCAGTTCGGCATGGGGGGCGTTGGCAACCAGGAATTCGGCGTCCGCTACCGTAGTCACCGGATCCAGTTCTCCAGCAATCACCTGCATTGGCCGCGTCATGGAAACGACCTCCGCGCGGAGATCCGCCACTGCCAGTGCATCGCAGCAGGTGGCATAACCTTCTGCATTGCCAGCCGCCAGCCCGGCTACCAGTGGGGCAACCCGTTCAGGATGATGCTGTAAAAAAGTTTCGCTAAACCAGCGCGCGGGAGAGGCTGCGGCGATCGGCGCCAGCCCGGAGTGGCGTACCTGTTGGGCACGTTGTTGCCAGCCTTCGGCACTGCCGATGCGGGCGGCGGTATTGGCGACCACCAATCGCCTGATGCGTTGCGGATGGTAGCGGTTGAGCCATAACCCGGTCAGGCCGCCCATCGAAATGCCGCAAAAGTGGGCGCTTGGCACATCCAGATGGTCGAGCAGGGCGATCACATCCTGGCCCAGATCCTCAAGCCGCAGCGGAGGCGTAGGCAACGGCGTGGCACCGTGCCCGCGCTGGTTATAGCGCAATAGGCTAAAATGCTCGCTCAGCGCCGGCAGTTGCGCCTGCCACATGTCGAAGGTGGTACCGAGCGAGTTGGACAGCACCAACAGTGGCGCTCCGGCGCGGCCATCAAGGCGATAGTCGATATCCATGCTGTTTCTCCGTCTCATACTCGTTCGATAATCAGTGCAATACCCTGGCCGACGCCAATACACATAGTGCACAAGCCATAGCGGCCGCGCGTCTTTTGCAATTGCCAGGCGGCATTCATCACCAGTCTGCCACCGGAAGCACCCAGCGGATGACCGAGGGCGATCGCACCGCCATTGGGATTCACCTGCGCGGTGTCGTCGCTCAACCCCAATTCACGTGTCACCGCCAATGCCTGCGCCGCAAAAGCCTCGTTAAGCTCAATCACGTCCATTTGGTCGAGGTTCAGCCCGGCAATTTTCAACACCTTACGCACTGCTTGGGTAGGTGCAAAGCCCATAATCGAAGGCTCAATACCGGTAACGGCGCTGGCGATAATACGGGCCATGGGTTGCAGTCCGTGGCGAGTCATCCCGCTTTCGCTGGCCAGCAGCAATGCGCAGGCACCGTCGTTCAGCCCGGAAGCATTACCGGCGGTAACCGTACCCTGGGGGTTAACCACCGGTTTCAGCTTCGATAGGGCTTCCAGCGTGGTGGCGCGCGGGTGTTCGTCCTGAGTGAACACTAAGGGTTCGCCTTTTTTCTGCGCAACGCTGACTTCAATCAACTGGTTGGCGAAAAAGCCGCTTTCCTGCGCGGCTCCGGTGCGTTGCTGGCTGCGCAGGGCAAAGGCGTCCTGATCCTGGCGGTTAATACCGAACTTGAGGGCGACGTTTTCGGCGGTTTGCGGCATCGACTCCACGCCATACAGCGCCTGCATCTGTGGGTTGATAAACCGCCAGCCCATGGTGGTGTCTTCCAGTTTCATCATTCTGCTGAAGGCGCTTTCCGCCTTGCCCATCACAAAAGGGGCTCGGGACATGCTTTCTACGCCGCCGGCGATCATCAGTTCACTTTCGCCGGTTTTGATCGCACGGGCCGCCATCGCCACGGCGTCCAGACTGGAGCCGCACAGGCGGTTGAGGGTACAACCGGGGATCTGTACCGGCAGCCCGGCCAGCAGCAACGCCATGCGCGCCACGTTACGGTTATCCTCTCCGGCCTGATTGGCACAGCCAAGCAGCACGTCGTCCACTGCCGCCCAGTCAAGTTGTGGGTGGCGTGCCTGCAAGGCTTTTAGCGGCAGGGCGGCCAGATCGTCGGCGCGAACGCTGGCCAGGCTGCCGTTCAATCGGCCAAAAGGCGTGCGGACAGCGTCACACAGGTAGGCGGGGATCATGCGGCGGTTCTCCATGCTGAAGGGCAAAGGTCAGTTCGACCGGGGTAACTGCTTGCAATTGCTGCGGGGTCAGCCCGCCGAATATTTCGCGTACTATCAGGCCCTGAGAAGTGACGTCCATCACCGCCAGATCGCTGTAGATGCGATCAATACAGCCAACGCCGGTCAGGGGATAAGTACAGTGGCGGACAATTTTGCATTCGCCTTTTTTGGTCAGGTGTCCGGTCATCACAAACACCTGACGGGCGCCAATCGCCAGATCCATCGCGCCGCCGACCGCCGGGATCGCCCCCGGTGCGCCGGTACTCCAGTTGGCCAGGTCGCCGCGTTCGGAAACCTGATAAGCACCGAGCACGCAGATATCCAGGTGACCACCGCGCATCATGGCAAAAGAGTCGCCATGGTGGAAAAAACAGCCGCCTTTCAGCAGGGTGACTGGCTGTTTACCGGCGTTGATCAGTTCGGGATCTTCCTGGCCGGCCGCCGGTGCCGGGCCCATGCCGAGAATGCCGTTTTCGCTGTGCAGAAAGATCTCTTTGTCCGCCGGCAGGTAGTTGGCTATCTGGGTGGGGATACCAATGCCCAGGTTGACGTAGGCACCTTCAGGGATATCGCGTGCAATACGTTCGGCCAACTGTTGATGAGTGAGTTTGGTCATGGGGGCGCTCCTTAAGCCGAGGGTTGCGCAGAGTGATCGGGTGTAGTCACCAGGCGTTGCACGAAGATCCCCGGCGTAATGATATTTTCAGGATCCAACTCCCCCAGTGGCACCATGCGGTTGACTTCGGCAATGGTGCAGGCGGCCGCCATGGCCATAATCGGCCCAAAGTTGCGTCCGGTTTTGTTGTACAGCAGGTTACCCCAGCGATCGGCCTTATCGGCTTTGATCAGCGCGAAATCGGCCTTCAGCGGTAGCTCGAACACATAGTGTTTGCCGTCGATCTCGCGCGTTTCTTTACCTTGCGCCAGTTCGGTGCCGTAGCCGGTCGGGGTGTAAAAACCGCCGAGGCCCGAACCTGCAGCCTGAATGCGTGCCGCCAGATTACCCTGCGGGATCAGCTCCAGCTCCAGTTCGCCACGGCGGTACAAATCATCAAATACCCAGGAGTCCGACTGGCGCGGAAATGAACAGACCACCTTGCGCACACAGCCGGCCTTTAGCAGCGCCGCCAAACCGAAATCCCCGTTGCCCGCGTTATTGCTGATAAGCGTTAGCCCGCGTGGCTGATGGCGAGTCAGGGCATCCAGCAGCCCATAGGGCTGACCCGCCGGGCCAAAACCGCCGACCATAATGGTCGCGCCATCGGGGATATCGGCGACGGCGGCATCGATGGACGCCACGTATTTATCGATCATCTGCTCTCCTGTTTCGAAACGGTCATTTCTGCGTGACGCTTATGGGCCTGAATTTACCTTAAGGGATGAAAAAAACAGCGACAAGTGCGAATATCAGCGTATTGTGCGATTATCGAAACATTAATCTTTTGGTTATCAATTCTGTGATACGGATAACTATATTGAGTCGGAGGTCAGGATGAGTGATGTGTCGGAATCTGGTGCTGGAGAACTGCGTCGGTTGCAGGAGATCGGGGAGTTAAGCAACGATCAATATAAGGGCGATCCCAATTTTATGGCGTCGTTAGCCAGAGGGCTGGAGGTGCTACAGGCTTTCCAGCCGCAGTATTCACAAATGTCGGTTTCTGAAATCAGTCAAATTACCGCTATTCCCCGTGCGGCAGTGCGTCGTTGCTTGTACACCCTGCGTGCGCTGGGATTTGTGCACTGTCCTGACGGCCGCCATTACCGGCTGCTGCCACGCGTGCTGACTATCGGGCACGCCTATCTTTCTTCTTCCGAGCTGGCGAAAGCGGCGCAGAACTCGCTGGACTATCTCAGCAAGCTGCTGAATGAATCCTGCTCGGTAGCGACGCTGGACGGTGACAATATCCTGTATATCGCCCGCGCTTCAGTGAAACGTATTATGACTATCGATCTGGGGCGCGGCAGTCGCCTGCCGGCCTACGCGACGTCGATGGGGCTGGTCTTGCTCAGCGCGCTGAACGAAGAACAGTTGGACGATTATCTGTCGCGGGTGAGCTTTGAAGCGCTGACCGAGTTCACCGTGACCAACGCCGATCAACTGCGTGAACAGTTGGCTAAAGTGCGTCGGCAAGGCTACGCCATTAACGATCAACAGTTGGAAATTGGCCTGCGCTCTATCGCGGTACCGATGCATTCCCGCAAGGGCGGTGTGGTGGCGGCGATGAACGTGGGGGTCAATGCTTCGCAAATTTCGGCGGCGGAGTTACGTGAGCGAGTGCTGCCACAGCTGCAACGCACGGCAATGGAACTGGCGCTGCTGCTGTAACCGCTTGGGGGTAACTTATTTTTTCTCAAAAAAATCAAAGATTTTTAATGAAAAGGTGACAAAAGCGTAAAAGGTGGCGAGAGTAATGACAAATGTGGAGGCCCCCAAGGGAGCGGAGAAACCTAAAGCAGAAGTCTCGCCCCTGATACCGCTAAGAAAAGGGGCCGTGGCAATGATTGCCAGGAAGACAATTGCGGGTCTAATTATTTTCCTCATTTATTTCACTCCATTAATTTATTCAGCATAAAAATAAACCGCCCACGCATATTCTCATATGTTGGGCGGTTTCATCTATTCTTTTTTGAAAACTACACAGATGACTTTATATATAGAAACAATAATGGAAAGTGAAAAGAACACGGCAACGATGAGTTTTGAGATTTTTTCTGGCGCAGAGTAAAGATAATCAACGCCGATGCCTGCACCCGCTAATAAAACAGAGGATAAAACCATCCCAATTAAAACTGATATTGTCCAGTATGTTCTTTTCATGAGGCTTGTGTTAATTGTTTAAGTAAAAATTCTGGTCTGGCAGAGCTATATCAATTGTTTTCATCATCAACTCCATTTGAAGGTATAATTTATTGTTATATTCATCTTTGAAAGGGACGATTAGTTTTTAACTCACAACTATTTTTATATCAAGAGTTATTTCACACAAGTAGCGAGAAATTTAAAATTAATTACTGGTTGCACTAAGCTATATAACTAAATGGTTTTATTAAACATGTTCGGTATTAATATTATATTTTAATCTGGGCGGCACTGCCGCCCAGGGGATGATCAGCTGACTAAATCAAATGGGTTATCAATGGATTTGGCCGGTGGGGTAAACCAGCGTGCGCCTTCGCTTGTGACGTAAAAATGATCTTCAAGGCGGATACCAAACTCACCCGGCAGGCACAGCATGGGTTCGATGCTGGCGCACATGCCCACATCGAGCGGTTGCTGCTGTTTGCGGATCAGATACGGGGCTTCATGAATATCCAGCCCGATACCGTGCCCGGTGCGATGCGGCAGGCCCGGCAATTGGTAGTCCGGCCCAAAACCATAGGAGACCAGCACATCGCGTGCTGCGTCATCCACTTTATGGCAGGGCACGCCCGGTGCGATAACGGCAAAAGCGGCGGCCTGCGCCTCATGCTCCGCCTGCCAGGCGAAACGTTGCCGTTCGTTGGCTTCACCGTACACATAGGTACGGGTGATATCGGACAGGTAGCCCTTATAGCGGCAGCCGGTATCGAGCAGCACAATATCGTTGTTTTGCAGCGGGTTAGGTTGTTTCACGCCATGTGGAAAAGCGCTATCGGATCCGAACAGTGCAATACAGAAGTATGAACCGCTGGTGCCCATTTTACGGTGGGCTTTATCGACGAAGTCGATCAGTTCGCTGGCGGTGATGCCTGGGCGCAATATGCTGGCCGCAGCCTGCTGCACCCGTAGCGTAATATTATTGGCGGTTTGCATCAGCGCGATTTCCGTCGCCGATTTACGGCTGCGGCAATGGCCGGTGATCGGCTGGGCACTGATCAGCCTGATATCGCCGGCATATTGTTGCAGGCCGAGGAACAGGGTGACCGAAGCCGTTTCGCAAATCGCCACCTGGCGTGGGCCTGTCAGCCCGCGAGAGGCCAGTAGGGTGAAGAACAACCGGTAGGGATCTTCTTCCTCATGCCAGCTAAAGATTTCTGCTTCAATCACCTGGGCGTCTTGGAAGGTGCCAATCTCAAACCAGGGGGCAATATAAGCGATTTCGCCTTCGGCCGGGATCACCGCGCCGACCATACGTTCGCTAGCCGACCATTGAGTGCCGGTAAAATAGCGCAGATTACTGCCGGCGTTGACATAACAGGCGTCGATACCGTTTTCGCGCATCAGGCGCTGTGCATGCTGAATGCGTTGCCGATACTCATCGGCGACGATTTCAGGCGGATTCTCCGTTAACGGTTGCAACTGTTCCAGGGCCTGTTGCGCCGTACAACCGCCAATGCCTGTAGCCATGCTTTTCTCCTCGTGTAGTGTCAAATGTCAGAGCCGATGCTCCTGCGCACTAAACCTTCATCATAAGTAAACCACAGCAACAAAACTTGGCTTTATTAGATAAGAAAGTTGTCGATTACAGCACAGTTTCTTGCTCTGGCACTCGGATGCACCAGAGCGCCAACAAATTTTTCTTAAAATGGTGAGTTTAACGAAATAAAAATTATATTCGGTCATTATTTTATCGCTAACTGGTTATATTATCTAGATAATGCAATAACGCATCAATGTGATGCAAAAATGCTCTTGCTAATACTCATTAGCGTTGCTAATTCTTAATGCCCATCACATTAAATAAATTTATAAACCTTGGGGTGCATATTTAGTATGGGGAAAATTAATCTTGGGGCGTGTTTTCACTCCCTCGGATCATTGTGTGTGAATAATTAAATTATTATCTCTATTGTGCGCATTTAATCTAATCGATGGGTGGATATATTCTAACGAATATATTTAATTGCCTGGGTATAAGCGATATTTTTAACGAGAGTCCTTTATGGAAACAAATGCGGTTGAGTCTAAATTCAGTTTTGGTTCCTATACCCGATTACTGTCCGGCCCCGGACATGCTGCGCTTTCGTTGTTTGGTTTATTGCTGCGCTTTCCGGTAGCAATGCGATCTATCAGCTGCATTATGCTGCTTTCTGCCACGACCAATTCGTTATGGATCGCAGGTACCGTCGCCGGAACCTTAATGATTACCCAGGCTTTGGCCAGCCCGATATTGGGGGGCTTTGCTGACCGATTCAGCCAGCGAAAAGTGCTTATTGCCACCAGTTGCTTTCACATTATCGCTATAGCCTTACTGATTGGTCTGGTGTTTCTTAATGCCCATTTATGGCTGATTATGGCCGCGGCTATTGGTATTGGTTGTTCATCCGTACCGGTAGATGGCTTTATTCGTACCCGTTGGGCGGCGATGGTCACCGATGAGGCTCTGCGAACCGCCTATGCATTAGAAACCGTCCTCGACGAGATTATTTTCTTGTTGGGCCCATTGGTCGCCATTGTGTTAGCCACGGTATTGCACCCCGCTGCGGGGTTGGTTTTATGTGCCATCTTCACCTTCAGTGGCTCGATGGCACTGGTGCTGCATCGGCGTTCAGAGCCGGTTATTGTGCAGAAGGTCGACGAAAAAAACCGCCGGGCTATTAGCATGGTCTGGGTGCGCAGCCTGATGGTCTCCTATGCAGCGGTGGGGATCTTCCTTGGCTCGATTGATGTAATGATGATCGCCTTTGCCAAAGAGGTGGGCAATCCCACTCTTGCCGGGGTGCTGCTGTCGATTTGTGCCGGGGGCAGCCTGGTTGGGGGGCTCTGCTATGGCGCCATGAACTGGTCTATCCCGCAGCCACGGCTGCTGTTGCTCACTTCCGCCACGCTTTTCGCAGGCACTGTTCCGCTGGTTTTCACCAGTTCCCCGATCGTTATGGGGTTGTCTGCTTTCATCGCCGGTTTATCGGTGGCGCCGTTATTAATCACCTGCAGTAACCTGCTGGAATCGTTAACGCCGAAAGGCTGTTTATCCGAAGGGTTTTCCTGGCTTTCAAGCGCCGGGTGGCTGGGTTTCTCCTTCGGCGTTTCGGTTGGCGGGCAACTTTCAGATCAAACAGGGGCTGCCCAGGTCGCCTGGATCGCTCTGGCCGCCGGCATGCTCGCCTTATTAGCCAGTCTGTTCAGCCAATCGCTCCTCAGTAAGAAATCAATGCCAAGCCCCATTTAAGCGGGTTCTTTCACTCTTATTATCGAGACAGGAAAACGGCCATCGTGAACCAGTTAACCACGGGTATGCCCGTTCCACGTATTAGCTTTAATCAATTTGTCGCTATGGGAGTGGAGGCTATTTTCCGAGCCGACGTTCCTGTGATTATTACTGATTTACCGCTTGATACCAGCAATAGCGCTAATGACCTTATTGCTCAACGGTTAGGTGATGACAATGTCACATTATTCCGGGAAGCGAGTAATAAGGAAAATACCGAGCGATGGCAGACCACGAAAATTCAACTTCGTGGTTTTTTGGAAAATGAAGAATACCAGCGAGACAACAGCACCTGGTACCGGGTGGTTTCCAATATTATGCACCGGCCAGAAGATATCAATACTCTTCTCGGCTTCGATGCGTTTTCGCTACTGGCTTCTCGTCGTGGTCTGAATGCGGCCAATTTATGGATAAGTTACCACGGTGTATTTACCCAAAGTCACTTCGATGAACTCGAAAACTTTAATATCGCCCTGCAGGGAAGAAAGCGATTCATCCTTTACCCACCCGGCCGACGGGATTATTACCCGCGCTCTATCCTAAAGGGATTTGGCGATAAATCGCAGGCCTTTGATTTTAACAATATTGACCCACAGCGTTTCCCACGGCTGGCAGCGAAATCCCCGCAGCGTCGCGATTTTATTCTTGAGCCCGGTGAAATGCTGTATTTGCCACTGGGCTGGTGGCATCAGGCCGAGTCGTTAGACGACCTGAATATCAACGTTAATTTTTGGCTGTGGGATCTGAAAATCCTGCGCAGGCCTTATGTTTTGTATTCCGCGCTCTACACGGCCGCCTACCGTAAGTTTAAAGGCATTTATAACTATCAACCCGAACCTGCCAAGAAGGAAGGAATTTGATGACCAGCCGCAAGAAGATCATGCCAACCAACCAATATCGCAACAACGACAAAGCTATAGGTATTGGTAATCCCTTCTGGGATATGTCAGAGCAGAACGGACTCGCAGGGATCGTCGCCGGACTCGAAAACGATCTGCTGTCCACCCCGGGTGGTCATCAATTTGTCAATTTTAGCTGCTGTTCTTACCTGAATCTGGACTCCCATCCCAGGGTGATAGAAGGGGCCATCGACGCGGTACGGCGCTACGGCGTGCTGGATCACTGCATCGCCCGTAGCCGGGTTCAGCTCCCGGTGCTCAAAGAGTTGGAGGAATCGCTCGGTGAACTGTTCCAGGCCGATGTGCTCAGTGGCGTGTCGGCCAGCAGTATCAGTGGGGGGCTGCTGCCGCTGATCGCCTCCGGACATTTGGGCAACGGTGTTCGGCCGTTAATGATTTTCGATAAACATGCTCATGTGTCGTTGGCGGCGGCAAAACCCGCCTGTGCCGATGAAACCGAGGTCGTCACCTGCAATTATCACGATCTGGAGTTCATCAAGGACTGCTGCAAGCAATACCAGCGGGTCTGCTACGTGGTTGACGGCAGCGATAGCCTGGGCGGCTATGCCCCGGTTAAAGAGTTGGCCGAACTGCAGGACAAATACGGCCTGATGGTGTTCTACGATGATTCACATTCTATTTCCGCCTATGGCGAACGTGGGATCGGTTACGTTCGCTCACACAGCCCGGCGCTCAATGAGAACACCGTTATGGTGGTCACGCTCAACAAGGCTTTCGGCACCAGCGGGGCGGCGATACTGCTCAACGGCTATTCACAACCGATGTTACGCCTGGTCGAGCGCTTTGGCGGCGGACTCAACTATTCGCAAAATCTGAACACCGCGGCCATCGGTGCCAGCCTCGCTTCTGCCGAAATTCACCGCACGGCAGAGTTGCCGATGCTGCAAAAGAAGCTGTACGACAACATCGCGCTGTTCGATTCCCTGATCCCGACCGAGCAGAGCGGCAACGCCTACCCGATCCGACTGGTGCCGATGAGCGATGAGACGGTGATCAGCGAAGGGCGTCAGGTGATTGAAGCCGGTTTTTATGTCTCACCGGTATTCTTCCCAATCGTCGCCAAAGGCACTGCCGGCCTGCGGGTCATGATGCGTGCCGGGCAAACAGAAGATCAAATTCGCCGTTTGTGCAAAATACTGGCTGAAGTAAGGGCTCCCCAATGACGGATAACACACGCGCTATTCCACGCAGCATTCTGTATACGCCTGCCTTGTCGCTCAACCGGGTAGTCAAGGCGCTGACTTATGACGCCGATGTCCATCTGATCGATCTGGAAGACTCGGTTCCCGGCCCGTCGAAGGCACAAGGGCGGGTCATCTGCCGCACCGCGCTTGATAATTCCCCTCCATCGGCGAATATTGCCGTGCGCATCAACGCGCTGGGTACGGTTGATGCGCTGCATGACCTGGTGATGCTTTGTGGCGGCGGCACCGCGCCGGGGTTTATCGTCATGTCGATGGTCAGGTCACCTGCCGAGGTGGTTTTTCTGCGTGAGACTTTTGCCTCTGCGGGCAAGTCCCCGGAGATTTACCTGACGATAGAGACCGTTGAAGCCATTACCGATCTCGATGACGTCGCGGCCGTCGCCGATGGCCTGATTTTTGGCTCTGCGGATTTGGCGGCCACGCTGGGCGTGCCGATCACCTGGTCGGGGATGCTGGCGGCGCGTCAGGCGATGGTTCTGGCCAGTGCCAGACACGGCATTGGTTGCATTGATACCGCCAACTATCGTCTTTCTGAACCAGAGGTGCTGGCAAACGAAATCCAGAACATCCGGGATCTGGGCTTCCACGGCAAAGCTACCGTTCACCCCAGTGAGCTTGAACCTATCAATTCAGCTTTACGGCCTAACGAGGGCGCGTTATTGGCGGCGCGCCGCATCACCGAGGCGGTAAAGGCTGCGCAAGGGGGCATTGCCTTGCTGGATGGTCATATGGTGGGGCCACCTTTCGCCCGCATGGCCCATACCACCCTGGGATTAGGCCAGGCCTGGGCGGCTCGTTTTAACAGGAGCAACTCATGACGCTCTCCGTTGCCGTGATAGGGACCGGCGCCATAGGTATGGATCTGGTCAATAAAATATATCGCTCATCCTGGCTGCATTGTGGGTTGGTGGCAGGGCGCAACAAGGACTCAGCCGGTTTGGTTGCCGCCACTCAGCTGGGGTGCCCGATCAGTGCAGGGGGGATCGATGCCATTTTGGCGGCTCCCAAGCCATTCGATGTGGTGTTCGACGCCACCAACGCCATGTCACATGTCAAACACTGGGAGTTGCTTCGCCCTCTGGGTACGTTGCTGATCGACCTGACCCCCAGCCACCTGGGGAAAATGATTGTCCCCACGGTGACCGGCACCGAAGCCCTGACCGATCGCAATGTCAGTTTGATCAGTTGCGGTGGACAGGCTTCGATCCCCATCCTGCATGCCCTGAGCCGACATTTTCAAATGAACGACATCGAGGTAGTGGCGACCGTAGCCAGCAATATTTTGGGGCGAGCGACACGAGTCAACATCGATGAATACGTAGAAACTACTCAGATTGCGCTCAGCGCTTTCACTGGCGTGGCAAATACCAAGGCGATCCTCAATATTAGCCCGGCAACGCCACCGGCCATGTTCAGGGTCACTATTTTTGCCGATATCCCCGGCGTGACGGCAGAACAGATAACCCCGGTGGTCACGGCGGCGGCGGCGGCGGTGCGGGAGTTTTCGGCGGGCTATAGGTTAACGGCGATCCAGGTGACCGAAGGGCGAGCGTCAATCTCGCTGGAGGTGACCGCCAGCAGCAAGGTTATGCCTGAATACGCGGGCAACCTGGACCTGATTAATTCCGCTGCCATTCTGGTCGCCGAACAGTATGCGCACTATCGAAATAAAGCGGAGGTGGCCAATGACTATTCTCATTAACGATTCAACCCTGCGCGATGGCCAGCATGCGGTAAAACACCAACTCACTGCGGCGCAGTTGCGAAGCTACGCCACTGCGGCGGACAAAACCGGCGTTGCGATTGTTGAAGTCGGCCACGGTAACGGGCTGGGGGCTTCCTCCTATCAGGTGGGCCGTGCGGCATTGAGTGACGAACAGATGCTGACCAGCGTGCGCGAGTCTTTGCAAAACAGCAAGATGGGGGTGTTTATGTTGCCCGGCTGGGGCACCATTGCCGACTTGTCCAAAGCTCTGGCTTACGGCACGGATGTGGTGCGCATTGGTACCCATTGTACCGAGGCTACGCTGGCCGAACGCCATCTGGGCTGGCTGCGGGAGCGGGGTGCGGAAGCTCATGCGGTGCTGATGATGAGCCATATGGCAAGCCCGGCCGAGTTGGCTGACCAGGCCGAGTTATTGGTGGGTTACGGCGCGCAGGCGGTCGGCATTATGGATTCGGCCGGCAGTCTCTTGCCGCAGGATGTCACCGCACGTATTACGGCCATGCGCATGCAGGTAGAGGTGACGCTGATTTTCCACGCGCATAACAACCTGGGCATGGCGGTGGCGAATTCGCTGGCCGCCGTTCAGGCAGGCGCAGGCATTATTGATGGCTGCGCTCGTGGGTTCGGTGCCGGGGCGGGCAATACCCAACTGGAAGTGCTGATCCCGGTATTGGAGCGCCTGGGTTTCAACACCGGCATCGATCTGTATCATTTTCTTGATGCCGCCGATCTTGCCGCCAGAGAGTTAATGGTGGTTCCGCCAATGATTGACTCCCTGGGCATCGTCAGCGGTCTGGCCGGCGTTTTTTCCGGTTTCAAAAGCCCGGTGCTAAACCATGCCGGCAACGCCGGGGTGGATGCGCGCGATGTCTTCTTCGAACTGGGACGACGACAAATTATTGCCGGACAGGAAGACCTGATTGTTGAGGTTGTCGCCGAGCTGAAGAGAGCCGCTTCATGATCCTGCCAATCATCGACGCCGCTGAAATGGCAGGGGGTGATCGTCTGCGACAGGTGATGACGACCCTGAGTGACGTGTTCCAGGATTTACGCAGCGGTAAAGAACAATCGCCGCCGCGCACCTTACTGGATCATGGCCGTTCAGAGATGCTGGTCAGCCCGGCCAGTTGGCTGAAACGCGGTGTCGCCAGCGTCAAAATTACCACGCTCACGCCGGGTAACGCCGCACATGGTCTTCCACTGATCCACGGTGTGGTGGTGCTGACCGACATCAATACCGGTCAGATGCTGGCATTACTTGATGGCGCAAGCCTAACGGCAGTACGCACCGGCGCAGTGGCCGGTTTGGCAACCGACCTGTGTGCTAATGCCGATGCCGGGAACCTGGCCATTCTGGGGGCCGGGGTACAGGCCCGGGCCGTGCTGCTGGCAATGCTTGCCGTACGCCCGATCCGCAAGGTGCGAATTTTTTCCCGTACGCCAGCCCGGACCGATCTGTTCGTGCAGTGGGCGCGAACGGTGACGGCGGCAGAGATTGCCGTTTGCCATAGCGTGTTCGAAGCGGTGCAGGGGGCGGATATCATCTGCACCACCACCTCAACCTCATCTTCCCAACCCTTGATTGAGCCCGGTTGGGTAACGCCGGGGGCGCATCTGAATATTATCGGCGGCACCCATGAAGAGGCTATTGAGGTTGATCCGGCCTTGCTGAAAACGGCGTTTGTGGTGGTGGAAACCGCCGTTGCCGCTCAGGCAGATGCGGGGGAGGTTCGAACCGCCCTCACGCAGGGTTACCTACAACCTGAAGATCTTAATGAACTCGGCGCTGTCATTCTTGGCGAGTCTGCTGCGGGTGAAGGGCAGACCACCTTGTTTCGCAGTGTGGGGCTGGCGATTGAAGACACGGCCGCCGCGATCGCACTTTATCCATCCACAGAGAAGAGACCATGCTAAGACGAGTTGGCGAAAATGAGTACGTTGAAGAACACGGTGGCGACTACGAGGACTTCGAGCCTGGCATGACCATCAAACACTGGCCGGGGCGCACGCTTTCCGAAGCCGACAACACCTGGCTAACCTTGCTGACCATGAACCAGCATCCATTGCATTTCGATCAGGCCTATGGCGCTCAGGTTGAATATGGCCGCGTATTGGTGAACAGCAGCATTACGCTGGCGTTGGTTAGCGGCATGACCGTGCAAGCCTTGTCTGCCCGAGCGGTGGCTAATCTGGGGTGGGAAAAAGTGCGTTTGAAAGATCCGCTTTTTGTCGGCGATACGCTGTATGCCACCAGCAAAATCCTGGCAAAACGGCCTTCAAAATCCCAGCCGAATAAAGGCATTGTCACGGTAGAAACCCTGGGTATCAAATCCACCGGTGAGACGGTGATTACTTTTGAGCGGTCGTTTATGGTTATGCGGCGGGATTATATTGCCGCCCAATCTTCATCCGCGCAGGATTAAATGCCTGGCTCATTCCCGTTGATCACCGCAGCGGGGATGAGCAGAAAAAACCATTGAATGAAAGCGCTGTTACCCAGCCTGAGATCTGCGTGGCAACTCTGGTTGATAGTCCCTCAGGGCTGGGGGTTCTGTACTATGTTTTCTGTTTGCAGCACGCTACACGCCGCTTCCGGTCGTGAGCGCAGCGGAGAGAACAGATGAACAAACGGGAATTAGAAAGCGCGATTGTCACCGATTTTTCCAAACGCATGAGCTACGGCGACTATCTGTGCCTGGATCAACTGCTGGACTGCCAACATCCGTTGTCCAACCCGCAGCATCATGATGAGATGCTGTTTGTGGTGCAGCACCAGACCTCCGAACTGTGGATGAAGTTAATGCTGCATGAGCTGCAGGCGGCGCGGACGCTGGTGCAGCAGGACAAACTCAGCCACTGCTTCAAAATCCTGGCCCGGGTTAAACAGATCCAGCGTTTGCTGTTTGAGCAGTGGGCGGTGCTGGAAACCCTGACACCGTCGGAATACGTTGAATTCCGTGACGTGCTGGGCAACTCATCGGGCTTCCAATCCCATCAATATCGCTCGATTGAGTTTTTGCTGGGCAACAAGAATGCCGCCATGCTGGCAGTGTTCAGCAACGATGCAGATAAACACGCCGCGCTGAAGGCGATCCTCGAGGCACCCAGCCTGTACGATGAATACCTGCTCTACCTATCACGTCATGGCCTTCCCATTCCGCAGGAGTGCATCGAACGTGACTGGACCCAGCCTTACCAGCGTAACCCGGACCTGCTGCCGGCGTTTAAAGAGATCTACGATCACCCGCAAAAGTATTGGGAAGCCTATGAAATGGCCGAGAAGCTGGTAGATATTGAGGAAAGCTTCCACCTGTGGCGTTTCCGCCATATGAAGACGGTGGAGCGGATTATCGGCTTTAAGACCGGCACCGGCGGTTCCAGCGGTGTCAGCTTCCTGAAAAAGGCGCTGGAATTGACCTTCTTCCCGGAACTGCTGGATGTGCGAACCGAGATCGGTGCCTGAACGGTATCCCGTATCAGTGCGAGGAGAGGGCGATGACGTTAAGAATTGAAGATAAATCAGCGGAAAGAGTGGTGGGGGTGCGCGTGGTCGGGCCTTATCCACAAACCATCCCTCAGGGCTGCCAACGGCTGATGGCCTGGCAGCAGCAACACCAGGTGCCATTAGGAAAATGGCTGGTGTTGTATTGGGACGATCCGGCTGAAGTGGCCCCCGAGCGACTGCGGGCCGATGTGGTGTTCACCGTGGCGGATGATTTCGTATTGCCGACGTCGGCCAGTGAGGGGGTTGCGTTACAAACCCTGCCCGCCGGGCAATATGCGATTTACAATGTGCGCGTCAGCGACGGGGATTTCGAGCGGGTATGGGGTGATTTCTATCAGCGGGAATTGCCGGCCAGCGGTTATCAGCCAGTAGAAGGGGTGAGCTATGAGCACTACCTTAATGACTGCGAGGTGGATGGTTACTTTGACCTGGATATTTACCAGACGGTGAAAAAAGGCTGAGTTTGCGGTGCAGGGAAGGGGAAATGCCGAGGCGTCAGGGAGAGAAAAAGGGCTGAACCCGGCGAATACCGGGCTCAGTTCCCTATATTATTGGCTAGAAGGTACTGGCGATTTCATACATTAACTTCATATGCGCCTTTGAGATGTTCGTCGTGCCGCTATCACTGATTACCGAGACATACTGCTGCTCACTGGTTAACAGGATTTTGGCTTGTAACGGCGAGGATCGCTCGTTCAGGGTGGTAAATAACAGCGTTTCAATGCGATCCAGATTGGGATCGGCATTGCCCCTGGCCTGGTCCGTATAACGTCTGCCCATATACAGCTCGGCATTACTGCGGCATTTATCTTCATCCTTGATTATTTTTATCCGCGTTTCGTTAACGAACTCAATCAGCTTGATCCTCGCCTTGGCCGTTCTTTTGGTTGCTTCCAGCAAGTCTTTATTATCCGTCTGCTGACGCTCGGACAAGGTGTTTCTGAGCATCAACAGCCCGGCACTGACGATACCTGTCGCGCCGATCGTCGTCATGGCATACCGGACATAGATATTGGTCATCAGCGTGTCTGCTGCCTGAGCGGCGGCAATCGCCGCATAGGTAGCACCCGCGCCCGATAATGCGCCCACGGCACCTACTGCCTTGGCGGCATAATCATAGTTACTCTTTTGCCTGTCGTTATAGACGTTGCCTCCATAACCCCGCAACGAGGTTTTATATTTTTGGAAGAAACCAGAGTTTTCTTGCAGAGTGGTATTGTTGCCATGATTCAATAGCCCCATTTCCATCTCGTTGGTGTTATCTACTTCACCATTGCGCTGAGCATCACTGCTCTGGCGCAATCGTTCGAAACTGGACATGATTGCCCGTTCGGAGTCATTCTCATACTGGTTGAGCGCTGTATTATCCAGCTCATTAACAAAGGCGATAATTATCCGCAGCTCGTCAGCATTGTATACCGAGAGATCGTTGAGCAGATTGTCTATCGCCAGCGTTGGGTCTGCCATAGTGCTGCCCTCGTTTAAATCTCTTTATTCTGTTTAATATCCCAACCGGCTTTGGTTTCCGCACCTTTGGTGCCGCTGGCGCTTTGCTCCCAGTAATGCAGGTTGACCTTGGAAGCCTGGAAGCGATATTTAACCAGGATATTGTCGGTGTGCCCAACACCGGTAAAGTCCGCCATACTGACCAGGACATCTTCCAGCACGATCCTGGTATATTCGACCTGGGTCCCCCCGGCCTTGCAGATAGAAAGTTCAACTTTGGTTACATGTTTACCGCTGGAGCAAAACTTCAGAATGGCCGGTGTAGATTTATCGATAAGTGCCTGCACCTCCAAATCCTTGAAGTTTACTTTCCCTGTCCCGCCGCCACCGCCTACGGCCATATTGCCAGACTGGGTCGCCCCCCAGTTGAATGACAGAATATCAGTCCAATTTTTGTGATTAGAATCATTCGATTCGCCAGTAACCCCGTCAACTTTCAGAAATGAGTCAATTGCCATTTTGATACCTATTTGAAATTGATTAATTTGCATTGGCGAAGCGGATTTATATCCATCAAGGCCAATAAGTGAGGTGGTACTTCTGGGCAGTTACAGTATTTGCTAATACGCCCGGAATTAAACTTGAACTAAATATTAATGGTGATTGCAACGGCTATGGGTGGGTGTCTCTCCTTTGGTTTTTAGGGTGAGTTTGGTTGTGCAGTGCAGAGAAAATGCACTACCACAGGTTTTTAAATTTAGGGGTGAATTAACGAATGCTTTTTATCAAACACTTATTGATGAGATAGGGTGATTATCTATTTTTATAATGTGCTTTTCTCTATGTTTATCAACGCAGGTTGCTTCGGAATATATTGATGCGTGTTAATCCCGTCAGCCTGAAAGGATTATATCGGATCTGTATAGGCGGCAGGGGTTCTTTACGGTACAGCGTACAACTTCGATCTAAAACCAAAAAGATACTTTGGATTAAAACCCAATCGAAGATAGAGTCCCCGTTAATTCAGTAAGTTATTTTGTTTCTTCTACAATAACGTTGCCATTCTCCTTCATCACGAAAGCTGCTTCGATAGTTACATACTATGGTTCCGGTTAAATTATGAGGGTCATAGGCAGCGTCAATGTGTCCCCAAGGCCCACTAACGGGCAACTGTATTGAGGTTTCACTTTTAAACCATGCTCGAAGACTTTTGGTAACTTTACCCTCAGGTTTACTTTGTTCTCCCATCATTAATTTCTCCGGAGCAAAACGCCAACTACAAAGTAAAGCATTTTTTGAAAATGGTTCGGAAAAATCAATTATTAAATATATTTTACCTAGTTTTTTATTGCTTGAATTTATTATGGTTCTGTATGAAGTTGTACTGCCATCTGATTTCTCTGGCCACCCTTCAAAAGATACAGACTTTATCATTAACTCTTCTTTAGTTGTGGTCGAACTTAGAGTTATTTTGTTTAGTTCTAACTCACCATTATGGGTATTTATTTGCATCTTAAAATCCAAGTTCAAAAGGTTTTCCAATCGGTTCAAGTACAGTTTTATAATTCGAGAGAAAATATTGAGTTCCTCCCCCCTTACCGAATCTCGATTGGTCCTGTGATAGCGCTTTACCTGTTCCAGCTACAGCTTCTCTTTTAACTCTATATGCTTGTATTTTTGATCTAAAGCCAAATTTTTCATGTGGAAGCACTTGCAAACTCTCCCAGAGTTTCTGTCGACTTCCACCTGCGGCATTTAATGTGGCCTTATCAAAGTAGAAACCTGACTGCCCAGGAGCGCCACCATAAACAATATCACCTTCTTTTAGCATTGTGTTTGACCATGAATCCCGTCCTTTATAGATACCACGCCCTTGCCACTGTCGACCAAAAGCAGCCTGATTATGATCGTTGTCTTTGGTTGGTGCACATCGCGGTTTCCATCCCCAAGGATCCACCCACCCCAAAGGATTCGGCGCATACTGATATAGATTGAATCCCCCAACAAGCCCAATCGGGTCGTGCTGGGTAAATCTGCCGATATCCGGGTCGTAATAACGGAACAGATTGTAGTGCAATCCGGTTTCGCGATCCAGGTATTGGCCCTGCAGACGCAGGTTTTGGGAGTAATCCAAATGCTGCTGATTTTCCTCATACTTTGTTTTGCCCCAGGCGCTGCTGTGGCCTTGCCAGCGTAGGGTGCCGTCGCTGTCGGTCAGGCTTTCCGGTTCGCCGTTGGGCGCGGTGTGGAAGTAAAACACCTGCGCCTGCGGCCCGCCGTCAATGCGTGCCAGCGGCTCATAGCTTCCCTGATCGGCATACACATAGGTGAGCGGCATGCCGTCGCGGGTTTCCTGCAACAGTCGGAAACCTTCCCATAGGAAGGTGGTGGTCTGGCGCTTACCGCCTGGTTGGCGCAGGTCCTGGCTTTGCAGCCACACCTGTTTTTGCGTGCGGCGCCCGAGTGGATCGTAACGGAACTGCACATGCTGCTGGGGTTCGCTGCGGTGCAGGCTGTAACGTACCACTTCGCAGAGACGGTGTTCGGCGTCGTAGCGGTATTGCCAGCGGTAGTGGCCCTTGCGCTTTTCCACCGTGCGGCCAAAGGTATCGTAACGGTAGTCGATACCTTGATAGTGCATCACGCGGTTATGCCGCTGGCGGAACTGGCCTTCATCCAACAGGTTGGAGGCCGGATCGTAGCGGTAGCGCTCGGTGTCCGGCAAGGTACCGTCCTGGCTTAGCAGGCGGCCTGCGGCGTCATAGTGATAACGCTGATAGGCGAACGGGTTGGCGTTCTGTTCTTCGCGCGTCAGGTTATTTTGATAGTCGTAGAACCACTGCCGCGAACTGCTGGCAGGGGCTGGACGTTGGCGATTGTCGTTAAAAATCTCCCGGCGATCTTTACGTCCGAGCCGATCGTAGTGCAGTCGGCTGGTCAGTCGGCCCTGAGTGCGGCTCAACTCACGGTGCAGGTTGTCACGTTCGAACTCGCTAATGGTAACGTCATCCAACGCCACCTGCAGCAGGTGGCCACTGCCGTAGTACAGCGAGCGCAGGATACGGCCGTCTGGCAGGGCAATCTGCGTGCGGTTGCCCATCGGGTCGTAATCGTAGTTCAGCGTGCCCTGGTTACCTTGCTCACTGAGCACCCGACCCAGCAGGTCATAGCTGAAGCTGGCTTCGCTCTCCGCTTCCGACTGGTAATCCCGCCATACATCGCCGCGATAGAAGGCAGCGTGCAGTAACTGGCCGACCGGATTGTAGCGATAGCGGGTTTCTCCGTCCGGCGTCTGCTTGTTCAACAGTTGCCCGGCGGCGTCATGGCTGAAGTAGTGTGAAAAGGCAGCAGGCGTATTGGCTGCAAAGGTGCGCTCAATAACCCGGCGGCACTCGTCATAACGATAGCGGGTGCTGATACCGTCCAGCCCGATCTCTTCCTGCAGCAGATTGGCCGCTGTCCACTGGAAGCCGTAGCTCTCGCCGTTCTCATTGCGCAGAGCGGTCAGCCGACCACGAGTATCGTAGCTGCGCAGCACTTCGCCATCGAGCGGGTTGCGGGTCGCCAGCAGGCGACCGACGCTGTCGTAACGATAGTGCGTCAGGCGGCCATCGGCCCCCTGGTAATGCACCAACTGACCCTGTTCGTTCCAGCCCAGTTTCTCCTGCCAGCCTTCGGCACGCTGCAACTGTGTCAGGCGGCCGGCGCTGTCGTAATGGTAACGAGTGCTCTCACCGGCGGCGTCGGTGACCTCGGTTAACCAGCCTTGTGGCAGGTAGCTGTAGGTGGTCTGTTTACCGGAGCAATCGCGGGCGCGGATCAACTGGCCGTGTTCATCATAGGCGAAATGGCTGATGCCGCCGTTGGCGTCGACCGACTGCACTACCTGGCCGTAGTCATCGCGCAAATAACGCTGGGTGTGACCGAGTGCATCGACGTCGGCTACCAGCGCGTGGCGCTGATCGTAATAAAAATACTGAGTGGCGCCGTTAGGTGCTTTGATACTGACCGGCAGCGCGTGCTGTGGCAGCCATTGCGTCAGACGGATATTGCCGAGCGGATCCTGTTCTTCGACCAGGTTACCGGCTTCGTCGTAGCGAAATTGCCAGCCATGGCCCAACGGATCCTGGCTCGCGACCAGCATATCTTCGTCGTTCCACTGGTAACGCCAGACTTCACCGCGTTCGTCGGTGTATTCGGTAATCAACTGCTGGCTGTTCCAGCGGTGGCTGTGTTGCAGACCATCGTATTCGGTGACGGTGGTCAGGCCTGCCGCCAAATCGTAATCTATGGTGCAGCCGCTACCGGCTTCATCGCGGTGTTCCACCACCCGCCAGTCGTCAAACATCGCCCAGCGATATTCGAAATAGGGGCCGCCCGCCTGTTGATGGCGGGTCAACAGAGAATGATCGTTATAATGGAACTCGCGGGTAATCAGGCCACCGGCGTCAACCACCTGGTGGAGATCGCCGGTGTCGTTATAGCAATAACGTACTCGCGTCTCATCGTTATGGCACAGTGCCGTAACGCGGTCGGCAAAGCGATCATCGGCGTATTCCAGTTGCAACGTCATGGCGTTGGCACTGTCGCTGATCTGGCTCAGGCGTTGTTGTTCGTCGTAGCTCAACAGTAGCGCGTTGTCATATTCGTCGCTGAGCGACATTAGCCGCAGGCGAGAGGGTTCCTGTGGCAGCGGGACAAACAGTCGCCACACGCTGCCATCGGTATCGGCGATGACCAGTTGACCTTCTTCGCCGCTGCGGAACATTAAACCTTCACCGGCATTGAAGCTGGGTTTGTTCACCTCGGGTAGCGGGAAGCGCAGTTCGCGGCCGGTTTCATCATGCAGGCAACATTCGACACCGCCTTTGCCGTCGTCAGCCAGATCGACCCAGGTTTCAAACTGAGTACGCCAGCCGTGACCGAATAGACCCTGATAGCGGTTGCGGCTGTTGTAATTGCGCTGCCAGACCAGTGGGAAGCGTGCCGACAGCAACAGATCGATATCCTCTTCACCGTTCAGTACCTTGGCCCCGGTGGCGGCGTGTACTGGATTAAATGCGGCATGGATCGCTTCCCCGAGCGCATTGGCCCCTGCCGCCGCCAACCCGCCGCCAATCATGCAGGGCAGGTTCTTGACCAGTTTGGACGGGTTGCCGAGCAGCAATGGCAGCACGGTCAGTGCCAGGCCGATGCCCGGCAGTTTGCCGCTTTTGATATCCCGTACCACAACCGCATCGCCACCGATCAGGACGTTCTTTGAAACGTCGGTCGAGACCTTGGCTTCACAGGTGGAACGGTCGTTACTGCGCACGGCCGGTTGACCGTTAATGAATACCTTGCCGGAACCTTCCGCCAGATATTGCGGGCTGGGGTGCTTGTCGCAAGCGATCTTGTCTTCTTCCAGCGCCTGGCTGGGCAGGCTGGGACCGGCGACGCTGGGCTGCCACAGCTGGGAAATGATATTGCCCCCGGCGGCCAGCAGCTCAGAACCGTAATCCCAAAAACTTTGTGGCGGTTGCGGCGCGGGCAGGGCTTTGATCTCATCAGCGGTGAGCAACCGCCCAGCGGCACGTGCGGCCGGTTTGGCGTTGGTGAACACATTGGCTGACCCTGTAAGGATCACGCCGGAGACCACCGGGGGAAACAGCCAGTTGGCCACGGTGTCACAGCCGTTGCTGATATGTTCGCCGACGCCGGTCAGGCTGGCGGTGAAGCCGACGATCAGACCGGCACCGACACAGCCGGAAGCCGCTGTTGCCGCCGCACCCAACACTGCCACACCCGCCAGCGCCGGAGCTGCCGCTGCCGCTGCAGCCGCAACGGCGGCTGTCGCCAGTGAGTAAACTGCAACCTCGGCAACGGCGCTGGCGATGTCCGCCAGCGGGCTGGTATGGATCAGTTCGTCATCCTTTCTTGCCGCCCAAATATCGCTCATGGTTATCGGTCATCCTGTCCGGTCAATGCCAGCGAGGCTTTCACCTGCTGCCATTCATGGTCATCCTCGTTGGTGAAAGGCTTCATTGAGGAATACGTCACGATCAGCAGCGTCTGGCTCCCTTCGGGCTGTGCCGCTAACTGATGCTGATGATGGTGGTGTCCGGCGCGGATGAAATTGCTGGTGACTTCGATAGCCCGGATAAGGCTGTTTGGCCCAACGCTGATACGCTGGCGTGGTGACTGCTGCAAATCGGTGATCTGCGGCAACAGCGTCTGCCACTGTTTTTCAAATTCGTCTTCCAGCGTGCTGTCCTGCGGGATCGCGCCACGGGTGATCACCAGAGAAGCGCCGGTCTGCGGGTTTTTGAGGATATTGACGGTGCAGTCCTGCCAAGGGCCGGCGGGCAGGGTGAAATGACCTTCCTGGAAAAGATAATTCATGAGTACTCTCTAAAATGTTGAGGACTAAAAACTCAGCGGTCAGGATTTTGGGAACAACTGGTCGACGGCACCCTGGATTGCCGTCTTGTGATCCGGCCCAGGGGCGGCAGTGCGCGCGGCACCGCCCGGTTGATTGAGTTGCAGCTTGCCGCCGGTGTTGATCTCGCCGTCGTTTTTGACCGTGATGTTAAAGCTGGTACCGGTGATATTGATCTGGCCATTGGCCCGCAGCTCAATGACACTTTCCCCGCACTCCAGCCGCAGTGACTCCCCGGAGCCCAGGGTGAAGGCGTCTACCACATTGTCGGCGCGCGTTTTGCCGGTCAGCGACGAAGCGTCGCCTTTAACCCCGGTCGCCTGGTTGAGCACCACCCGTTTCATCTGATTGCCGCCGACCAGGTGTGTATGGTTCTTATCGACGGTATGGCTCTCATCGTTCTTCACCTGGGTGTCCATGTTGCGTTCCGCCTGGATCCACACCTGTTCCGAACCGGCTTTATCCTCAAAGCGCAGGGCGTTGGCGTTGTCGGCGGTGCCATCCTTGGTGCGGCTCATAAAGCCCATCTGGGTTGCGGCGGCCGGCAGCGCCCAGGGCGGCATGCTGGCGTCGTTATACACGCGCCCGGTCACGATCGGGCGGTCCGGATCGCCATTGATAAAGTCCACCACCACTTCGTCGTTGACGCGCGGGATCTGTACCCCGCCGTAACCCTGACCAGCCCAGGCGCTGGACACGCGCACCCAGCAGGAGCTGCCGTCGTCTTTGGGCCCGAAGCGATCCCAGTGGAATTTCACCTTGATGCGGCCGTATTTGTCGGTCCAGATCGACTCACCGGCCGGGCCGACCACTTTTGCCGTCTGTGGGCCGTGGGTTTTTGGCCAACTGGCCTGTTGCGCCGGGTGCCAGGGAATATCCGCCGGCAACACGGTGAAATCGATGCGGTGTTCGCTGTGCTGATCGTCGCCGCTGGCGTAGCGGTTTTCCTTCAGGTGATATTTGGCCTGTAGCGTCAGGTATTCCCGGTTGTCGTCGATATGCGGGGCGTTATACAGCGTGAAGGTGCTGCCGGGGGCGATGCCCAGTGCGGTAGCGGTGCCTTCAATCTGCTGATGCTCGGCCTGCCAGGCTTCCTGACGGATACGGGCGTAGAACTCCCCCTGCTGATGCTCGGTATAGCGGCCCGGCCAGTCGTAAACGTCAATCTGGCCCGGCGTCGGTGAGGCGGGGTTCTGACGGGCCTGAAACAGCCAGGCGTTGGGTTTGCGGAAGTCGTAATCATCGAGGCTGTATATGCCCGGCGTGACGTGATCGGACAGGGTCCACTGGCTGATGCCTTCTTCGCTGGTACTGCCGCCAGACGGCGTCAGATGGTAAGGGATCATTTCGTAGCCGGGATAGGGCTGATGATGGTGGGGCGCATCGCCCAGCACCAGGGTGTGCTTGCCCATCTCATGTTTGAAATAGTAATAGATGCCTTCCAGCTCCATCAGCCTGCTGATGAAGTTGAAGCTGCTCTCGTTGTACTGCACGCAGTAGCCCCACAGGCGGTAGTCGCCGGTGAGTTGGTCTTCCAACTGAACATTATGTTCGGTCAGCAGGGTCTTGACGATCTGCGGCACCGTCTGTTCCTGGAAGATGCGGAAGTTGCGGTCCTTGGTCATCGGCCACAGATCCGGCTGCACGTGCAGGTTATACACTGCATAACGGGTGCCGCTGATCTCTTCGCTGCTGACGGCGATCGAGGTGATCTTGCCGTTCAGGTAGCGGGGCGGGCCAAGAAAGCCCTGGGTCGGGATCTCCAGCGTCAGCGGTTGACCGAGCAGGGCCTTGCGATCGAGGCGAGCGTTTTTGCTCAGCAGTTCGATGGCGAAATCAAAGGGTGAGGAAAGGGCTTCAGTTCCTTCCAGCGAACGGAACAGCAATGACTCCTGGCCCAGTGGCGTATGCGCAATAATACGATCCAGCATGAGAACGTCCTCTGTGAATGACGCATGCGTCAATCTCATGAAAATACGGTGAAGGCCCGCGGTGACGGGCCGGATAAGCGAGGTTTAGCCTGCTGCAACCGGGTTGACCAGCCAGGTGCCGGCGTTCTCGATGCTGAGCTGCTGGCGGCGTAACTGGTCGTTATGGCGGATTTCCAGCTGATAGCTGCCCGGTGCCAAATTCAGGCGGGCAAAGCCGTTGTCGCCTGGGGTCACCTGCTGCGGCTTGCCATCCAGGCTGACCTGCTCACCGGGTTGCAGTTTGAAATACACCAGTGCCACCGGCGGCGGTGCCGGAGTGGTCTGGGCTGCAGGCGGCTGTTCGGCCGTCGTCTGCGGCGCGCTTGGTGGCGGCGTTATGGGTTTATCCACTGGTGCACTGTCTGGCGTATTGGCTGCTATCGGGGCTGGGGTACTGTCGCCGCCGCTTAGCCAGGCGATGACGCCGATCACCAACAACGCGGCCACGCCTGCACCTGCCATCATCGGGCGAGTCAGCTTCATGCCGTGCGCGGTAACCGTGCCTGCCGCTGCGGCCCCGGCGGCCGGATTAGTGGCCATCAGCAGGTTTTCCGGTGCGGCGGCCGGGGTGCTGATGATTTCGTTTTCATCGGCAATCGGCAGATGCAGCAGTTCGGCCATTTCGTCGATGGTTTGTGGCCGGTCTTCCGGTTTCAACGCCAGCGCATGGTCGATAGTGCGCAGCAGTTCCAGTGAATAGCCTGCCGGGCGACGCTCGGTCAGCGGTTGGTAGCTGTCCTCGATGCTGCGCACCACGCTGACCGGCGGCGGTGAACCGACGATCAACGTATGCAGCACGGCACCCAGAGCGTAAATATCGGTCCAGGGGCCTTGCTCACCGTCGCTGTTCTCGGTGTATTGCTCAATCGGCGCGAAGCCCGGTTTGAGCATGATTTCCGTTTCGTCGGACAGGTTGCCGATCTCTTTGCGTGCTGAGCCGAAGTCCAGCAGCACTGGCAACTGGTTTTCCTGGATCTGAATGTTATCCAGCGAAATGTCGCGGTGCAGGTAACCTTCCTGATGGATGGTGTTGATGGCGCTGAACAGCGGCGGCAACAGCCTGCGGATCCAGGCCTCGTCGATTTTCTCCGGCTGCTGCGCCTGCAGGTTCTTCAGGGTGGTGCCGCTGTAAAACTGGGTGCCCATGTAGGCGGTACCGTTCTCTTCCCAAAAGCGCAGCACGTGCAGCAGCCCTGGGTGTGAGAAACGCGCCAGCAGGCGGGCCTCCTGAATAAAGCTGTTTAACCCGGCCTGGAAGGTTTTGCTGAAACGCTCGCCGCGTAACCCGATGCTCAGATCGTCATTGCGCATCGCCAGCGAGGTCGGCATGTACTCTTTGATGGCGATGGTACGTTCCAGTTGATGATCGTAGGCGCGGTAGACGATGCCGAAACCGCCTTCGCCGATAGCTTCCTTGATCTCGAATTCATTGAACCTATAGCCGATCGGCAGGCTGTTTGAATTCGGTTTGCTTACCCCGGTTCCCGACATAATGATGACTCTCTGTGAACAATGGCCGCCATACCGGTGGCCGTGGCGTTATGCCTGAAATTGACAAATAAATTCGTTTTGCTGCAGCGCGATATGCAGTTGGCGATAGCGCTGATCGTTGGCGCTGCCGGTCAGTAAGGTGTGGCTTATTTGCGGCAGCAGAGTGTTGGTCAAAATGGCGTCGACCATACGGCCGCCAGACTCCACTTCGGTGCAACGGCTGACGATTTGCTCAATCACCGCGTCGTCGAAGGTGCAGACGATATCGTGGTTCTCCGCCAGTCGGCGCTGCACTCGTCCCAGTTGCAGCCGCACGATATTGCCCAGCGTGGCGTCGGTCAGCGGGTAGTAAGGCACCACCAGCAAGCGGCCGAGCAGCGCCGCCGGGAATACCGACAGCAGCGGTTCGCGCAGGGCGCCGCTCAGTGCCTCCGGCTCGGGCATCAGGTCCGCATCGCTGCACAGCCCGGCGATCAGATCGGTGCCGACGTTGGAAGTCAGAATAATGATGGTGTTACGGAAATCGATGTGGCGGCCTTCGCCGTCTTCCATCCAGCCTTTGTCGAACACCTGGAAGAAGATCTCGTGTACGTCCGGGTGGGCTTTTTCTATTTCGTCCAGCAGCACCACGCTGTAAGGGCGACGGCGCACCGCTTCGGTCAGCACGCCACCCTCGCCGTAACCCACATAGCCGGGAGGGGCCCCCTTCAGGGTTGATACGGTATGCGACTCCTGGAACTCGCTCATGTTGATGGTAATCACGTTTTGCTCGCCGCCGTACAGCGTTTCCGCCAGCGCCAGCGCGGTTTCGGTTTTGCCGACGCCGGAAGGGCCTGCCAACAGGAAGACCCCGACCGGCTTGTTCGGATCGTCCAGCCGTGCGCGTGAGGTGCGTACCCGACGGGCGATCAGATCCAGTGCATGCCGTTGGCCGATAACTCGCTGGTTGAGCGTATCTGCCAGTTGCAGTACCGCGTCGATCTCGTTTTTCACCATGCGACCCAGTGGGATGCCGGTCCAGTCGGACACTACCGCGGCCACCACGTTGGCATCAACGGCGGCGAAAATCAGCGGGGCCTCGCCCTGCAGTTCGCCAAGCTGTTGCTGCAACTGCGCCAATTGCGCGCGCAGTTCATCGGCAGAGGGCTTGGGTTGTGGTTCCTCTGCAGCCTCGTCAGTCGGTTCAGCCTCAATATCTTCCCGATGCAACTGGGCGCGCAGGTCGATAATCTGTTGGATCAGCGCTAACTCATCCTGCCAGCGGGCAGTGAGCTGCTCCAGTTGCTGTTGCAACAGGGTCAACTGAGCCTCGATATCCTGTGGGCGCTGCGGATTGCCGATACCGACCTTGGCTTCGCGCTGGGCGATATCCAGTTCAATCTGCAAGGCTTCAATGCGGTGGCGGCAGTCTTCCACCTGGGCCGGCTCGGCATGTTGGCTGACCGCCACGCGGGCGCAGGCGGTGTCCAGCAGCGCCACGGCCTTGTCCGGCAACTGGCGTGCCGGGATGTAGCGATGCGACAGACGCACGGCGGCGTCGACCGCCTCATCGAGCAGCAGCACGCGGTGGTGCTGTTCCAGCGGACTGACGGTGCTGCGCAGCATCAGCAGCGCTTTGTCTTCGCTCGGTTCATGCACCTGCACCACCTGGAAACGGCGGGTCAGCGCCGGATCTTTCTCAATGTATTTTTTGTATTCCGACCAGGTCGTGGCCCCGACGGTACGTAATTGGCCGCGTGCCAGCGCCGGTTTCAACAGGTTGGCGGCGTCGCCGGTGCCCTGTGCGCCACCGGCGCCAATCAGCGTATGGATCTCATCGATAAACAATATGATCGGGGTGGGGCTGGATTGAACTTCGTCAATCACCGTCTGCAGGCGCTTTTCGAACTCGCCCTTCACCCCGGCCCCGGCTTGCAGCATGCCGATATCCAGCAGATACAGCTGGACGTCGCGCAGTTGTGGCGGCACGTCACCGGCCACGATACGCAGCGCCAGACCTTCGACCACGGCGGTTTTGCCGACACCGGCCTCACCGGTCAGCAGCGGGTTGTTCTGGCGGCGACGCATCAAAATATCGACAATCTGGCGGATTTCCTCGTCACGCCCGGTCACCGGGTCAATCTCGCCATTGCGCGCCTTGGCCGTCAGGTCCTGAGCATATTGCGCCAGCACGCTGCCGCCGGTCTGCGCTGCCGTCGGTGGGGTATCGGTCTGAGCGCTCGGCGCCAGGCTGTTTTCCGCCGAGTGGGCGGTGATGGTGGCAAATTGCTCCATTAGCAGATCGGCGTTGATGCGATCAAATTGGGGGGAGATGGCTTTAAGCAGGTGGCGCAGGCTGTAGGTTTTCAGGATGCCGAGCAGCAAATGGCCACCGCGGATCTGCGCAGCACCGAATTTCAGCGAGCCGTAAACCCAGGCCCGTTCCACCGCGCTGTCGATATGTTCGGACAGATCGGAAATTGCGCTGGCACCGCGCGGCAAACGATCGAGCGCTTCGACGATATCGCGCGCCAGTTGCCCCTCGTCCAGTGCAAAGTGGCGGATCACCTGTTGCAGGTCGGCCTCCGGTGCCTGCATCAGTTGATGCAGCCAGTGCGCCAGCTCAACGTAGGGGTTACCGCGCAGCTTGCAAAACGCCGTCGCACTTTCCAGAGAGGTGAATAACAGGCTATCGAGTTTGCCAAATAATACCGAGCGGCTGATTTCAGACATGGTTTTCCTCAGGTCTCAGAGTGGCGGAGCGCTGTGCGGCTCCGGCCAAAATAATAGTCAGAACGGGTTTTCCAGCGGTTCGGGGCTGAAGATCAGATCGTCAAGGTCGCGTTGTTGACGGGCGTCTTCCAGCCAACTGCTTAAACCCAGGCGCTGGGCACCGCCGAGTTGGGTGCCGCTGAGCTGATCCCTCGCCAGGATCAGCCGCACTTCCCAGACAAACTCGATGCCCAGATATTGGCGCACCCAGTCGCGCAACTGCCGGCACAGTTCGGCTCCGGGCAGGAAGCGCTCATAGTTTTGTTGCGACATCGGCCCCAGTTCGATGCGGAATTTGTGTTGAATATCGCGCACTGCAATCCCAAGGAACGAAGACTCACCGAGCCGGGGAGCGCCGCGACCTGCTTTGAGGCGCGCCTGTTCACGTGGTTCTACCCGCAGCCAGTGTGGGACGTTTTCCACGATGCGCACCGGCACCTTGAAGTACTGCTGCAAGATTTTGCTCAGGCCTTCCGGGTCACGGCTGTGGCGAATCAGATGACCGGCCATAAAATGCTTGGCATGGGCATTGATGCTGTCGCGCTGCTGCTGCGCCGGCTGGCCGATGCCAATCAGGCTGGAAAGGTATTGGTCGAAACGCCGGTTATCCTGCCGATCCAGCGATACCGTGGGTTGTGCATCGGCCCAGGCACGGTAAAACAGCAGCGTCAGCCGGTGGTGAAACAGGTTGGCAAAGGCCAGCAGGGTGGTGTCCTGGTGGTGATAGACACGTTCACGTACATATTCGGTCAGGTGCAGCGGCAGCGGCCCGTTGGGGCCAAACAGGCCAAAGCTGAAAATCGAAACGTCGTGCAGCGGGCTTTGCGGCCGTGGGCTGACCTGTGCCAGCGTCGACGGGGCGAACGACAGTGAAGGTTCTTGCCCCAGCCGCAGCATTTCATGGCGCGGCAGGGGGGCACGGCCCAACAGGTAGACCTGCCCGCCCTGGGCGTCCAGGCGGCGCAACAGCTGAAATAAATCGTGCTTATAAGGCGCATTGCGAAGCCGCAGCCAGAAATCCTCCGGCAGGCGGTGCAAGGCATTGATCTGTGGCGGTGCCGTCAGTTCCGCCTCGGCGTGGAGGGCGCTCAAATCAGCGTCCTTTTGCCCATGCGCGCCTGCCAGTGGGCAATTTCACCGCGTTGCTGGCTGGAAAGCGTCATTTCGGTAAAGGTGTTCATCGCTACCAGCCGAGAGAACAAACGCTCCAGTACGCTCCCCAGCAGGTAGGGGCTGCTGCCGGAGAACGACTGTTCATCGACGGTCAGATCGATGGCGATACCGCGGGCAAACACGATCGGTCCCGGCTCGGGCACCCGGCGGTATACCGGGCGCAGGTTACAGTGGCGTACGCCCTGGATCTGCTTGGTGATTGCCGGCTCGCTCAGGTTGCCATACAGGCCGAGCAACTGACGCAGGCTGGCAGCCCCCTGTTCCGGGTCGCCGTCCATCATGCTGAGGTAGTTCAATTGCAGCTGGCTGATCAGCCGCCAGGTGATCATGCCTTCGGCCAGCGCTGGGCGCGGCGGCGTCGGGCCTTTTTTCAGCGACACCTGTTTGATCGGGATCGAGTCCGGCATCACGAAATTGCCCTGATCCTGCTGCAACAGCATCAGCGGCAGATCGCGGCTGGTACACAGCACGTCGGCGGTGAGGTATTTCAGGTCGCTGTGCCACGGCGACTGCCGTTCATCCACCAGCGAGACGAACACTTCCGAGCCGACATAGCCGGTGCGGGTGCCATAACGGCGGGCGTGTTCGGACAACGTGCGCTGCTCGCGCCGCAGTGAAAAGTAGGCGCCGTAGTTGCCGTCATCCGCGCTCAGGGTGCTGTAAAACGGCCGGAATTCCTGCTCATAGCGTTTTTCGCTGGCGCTGCCACCGAGCCGCTGAACAGAGAATACTTCATAATCAAGCGGACGAATGTTATCGACCACCAGGTGATATTCATGGCTTTTTTCGCTGACCGTGATGCGTTCGGCGACTTTGGGGAACAGATTGATCACCGGCGTGCAGTGCAACGCCAAATGGTCGACGTCGATTACCCGCTCCAGTGCCGCATCCTGGCGATCAAGCAGCACCAGGATCTCAAACTGCCGCAGCGTTTTTTTGCCTTCGCGTACGCTTTGCAACAGCGGGCGTAGGCCATTGACGCTGAAAAACTGGAAGCGCGCCGGAAAGGCAAAATATTCCTGCAGCAGGCGATAGCCTTCAAAATTGCGCAGATCGTTCGGCAGCAGTGCCTGATCGGCGGCAAAGCCTTCCTGCCGCAACCCGTCCAGTGCCAGCACCCGTCGCTGCGGTTGCGCCTCCACCGTCTGGCAAATCAGCCCGACGCTGTGCTGCATCAGCAGTTCCAGCAACTGCTGCGCCTGCAAATCCGGGCCGGAGAGATAAAACATCAACTGGTCCAACTGCAGGTTGTTGAGCGTGACGCTGTCATAACACTCCAGCCGGATGCGCAGCGCGCTGACGCAGCCATTGTGCTGCAACCCCAGGCTGGCCAGCGGAATATCGGCCGGAATGCCGCCCAGTTCAACGCTTTTCAGCCGCACCGGCTGCAACGTGACGTCGTGCGCGGTGGTGTAGCTGCAGGTGATGCCACTCTTTTTCAGCGACTGGCTGTCCATCATGGTGCCGCGTGGCACGACAAAGCCGTTGCTGATATCGCCTTTGTTGCTGTCGGGTTGCAGCTCGGCAATCGCCATTGATGGCGTTGGCGACAGATAGTTGGGGTAGATAATCTCCAGCAGACGCTGGGAGAAACGCGGGAACTCCGCGTCCATCTTCAGTTGTACGCGCGAGGTGAGAAAGGCGAAGCCTTCCATCAGACGCTCGATATAAGGATCCGCTACGTCGATACCGCGCATGCCAAGGCGGCCTGCCACTTTGGGATACTGCTCGGCGAACTCAGCGCCCATCTCACGCAGATAGGCCAGCTCGCGGTTGTAATAGTCTAAAAGTTTACTGTCCATCGGCTTACCCTATGTCTTTCAGATCGAAGTGACCGTTTTCCAGGTCCACGTCGGTACGGAACAGAAACTCCAGCGGATAGGGCACGCACCACAGGCGGCCCTTGATTTCAATCGACAATACGTTGTGCAGCTCCAGCGAGCCGGTGTCCGAAATGCAGCGCACCTGCAGCCCTTCGGGCAGGATGCGCGGTTCGAAATTGAGGATGGATTCAGTCAGCGCCAGCTGAATATCCTGCCACTCGATATCCGACATGCGTTTGCCGGCCAGCGAGGCGATGCCGTAGTTGAGGGTTGAACGCCGTACCTGCGGAAAATCGCCCAAATCGAGACTGGACTCGCTGTTCACGCAGTTAAACAGCCACTGCAGATCGCGCAGCACCCGGCGGCGCAGTTCGCTGTGCGAGACCAGGTTGCGTACCTGAGCTTCCTTTTTTTTCTGCGGTTCGTCGTCGGTCAGCATGTCGAGCAGCACCGGCTGCATTTTGTCGCGCGAGGTCAGACGTTCGCTGTCCTGGCGGGAGCGATAGCCCTGACGGCGCAGGTCACCATCATCATGTTGGGTTGGCCGCTTGCTGTTCATCGTCAGGCGCTCGCGTTAAAACTCAGGTGGCGCAGGCTGTGTAGCGGGAACTCATCGTTCTCGCTCAGCCAGGTTTTCAGCCCCTGTCCGGCGTAGTGCGGCCCTTCGCCCAGCGCTTGCCATTCGGTACGTTTGCCGAGCAACAGCGCATCATCACTGTCTGCGTTCAGGGGATAGCGGGCAGGCAGTTGGCAGACCTGCTCGCGACCGTCGTTCAGTCGCACCAGTGCATGACTCCACACCAGATCAACGGCGCTTTGCGGGGCCTGGAACTGAATTTCCGCAATCTCGGCGAATGGCAGCCAGTAATAGGTGCCGTTCAATGCCAGTTCGCAAACCGGGCCGAGACGACCATCACCGTCGGTCAGCCAATCAAACGCCACGGGCTGTGGCTGTTCAGCCAGGGTCAGTTGCCCGGCACTGGCCGGTGCCGCTTCCAGCGCGTCGTCGCGCAATGCCTGTGCCTGTTCGGTTTCGCCCAGGGCATCGTGACGTAACGCCTGGATCATGGGTTGCAACCAGGGCTGGCTTTGTTGCAGCAGCGCGGGAGCGGCCTCGCCGGCGAACACCGCCTGACGCTGCAGTTCCGCGTTGACCGATTGCATTAACAGCAACGTGGTGGGCTGGGCGATGGGCTTTAATGCCTGCCAGGATTTCAGCTGCGCATTGGCGCGTTGCCAGTTGCCGCTCAGACACAGCAGTTGCACCAACGCGGCACGCAGATCGGCATCCGCCGGTCGCGCTTTGATCTCATTTTCCACTGCGCCGATAGCGGCGCTGACCGAGCCGCCTTGCAACATGTTTGTTAATGATTTCACAGGGCTTTCCTTAATAATCAGTGAGTGGCGTTGTTTACCGACAGGTAGCTGCCACTGGCAGGATCGACCCTGTCGCCTGCCAGCTTTTCCACCAGCTTGAAGTTCAGCGGCGTGGCCGGGCTGGCAAGCAGTGGTTGCCAGGCGCGCTTGGCCTGCTCAATACGTTGTTTGACTTTGGCGGTATCTGCGGCTTCTTCACGCGGCATTTCGACGATCACTTCGCCGTTAAACGACCAGGCGTGAAGCTGCGGGGCGAAAGGTAACAGCGCGAAACTGCCTGGTGCCTGCGGGTTGGCACCGAGTACCAGCCGCTGCACGTTGGCGCTGACTACGCTCAAGGGATGTTCACCAACGTTGATCTTCACCAGCGGATAGCCTTGATAGAAAGACAACGCCGGCGAGGCGGTTTTGCCATCTTGCTGTAGCGTTACGCTACTGCTGCCGTTTAACCAGCCGTCGTCACCACAACGCAGGGCGTCACCACTCGGGATAAACAGTGCGCTGCCGCTGGCCTCTTCGCTCCAGTAGGTGCGGAAATGGCAGCCCTGTGGCAGGTCAAACTTTGGTACCGGTGCGCTGTCCGCCTGCGGCGAGGTGACCGCTACGGCGGCGGGGATCACCGGTGCTGGGGGTTCAGTCGGTTCGACGGCCTGCTGTTTGTGTACCGGTTTCCAGCCCCGTGCCTTGCTGGCTTCGCCGGACGCCAGTTTTTCACCGCGTTTGTCGGTCAGTGTCCAGGGGAGTTGGCTGGCTTTGGCACACTGCCTGGCCAACAGATTGCCAACCTGTGGCAGGAAGTCGTCCAGGACTGCGGGATCTTTGTTCTGCGCCGAAACGATGCGCAGCGGGATGGTTTTGCTGCACCAGCTTGCCGGTTGGCTGTTTTTGACGTCATCGATAAACACTTCCAGCTTCTGGCTGGGGGAGTAGACCAAGCGATAATTCGCCGCCTGCGCGGCCGGTATCGCCATCAGGGCGATAAATCCGGGCATCCAGTATTTCATAGGTAACCTTGCTGTGAATTTGTGCCTGACTCAGTCGCGGGACAGAAACCGCTCCGCATCCGCCAGAGAATGCAGCAGGGTGGTTTCCTGCGGGGAGCCAATCCAGACGGCGATAGCGCTGTAGTTATCGCTGTTATTATTTTTCTTCCATGCCTGCTCCATCAGGGCAATCCACTCGCTGGGGGAGTTGACCATATGCAGCGATTGTTCCAGTTCAGACTGGGTAAAGCTGTGCCAAAAACCGTCGGTACACAGCAGGAAAACGTCGCCGTCTTCCAGTTGCAACACGTCGCTGTAGGTGGCGTCGCGTTCTTCATTCAGACCCAGGGCGAAATACAGCAGGTTGCTGTTGATGCCGCTGGTTTGGTAGCCGGCGTCCTGCATTTGCTGGATCAGGCTGTGGTCGGTGGTCACCGAATGCAGATAGCCGCGACGGAACAGGTACAAACGGCTGTCACCGGCGTGCGCCCAGTAAGCCAGTTGGTAATCGCGATCGATAAACAGGCTGACCAGCGTGGTGCCCATCTTGCTGTATTCGTCCGACTGTCGCTGCTGCTGGTGGATGGCGGCATTGGCACTGGCAATGTGTTGGCGAATGCTCTGGGCATTGAGGTGTTTTTCACCGTCGAAGTTTTGCAGGATGGTGTCGTGTGCCAGTTTGGCGGCAACGTCCCCACCGGGAAAACCGGCGATGCCGTCACAGACCACGAAACAGGCGGCGCGGTTACCGACCACTTCACCGGTCTGATCCTGATTAGAGGCGCGGCCGCCCTGATTGGAGGTAGAGGCTATAGTGATATTCATTACGCGTCCGGTTGGGTCTGTGAGTCTTTATATTGATTCACTTCAACGTCATAGGCGTGCAAGAAGGCTTCGCCGAACAGGGTGTGAAAGTCGTCTTCGATTTCGCCGGAGGTCTGCTGGTAGCTTTTCACGAAGTAATCCCACAGCGCCGCCTTGCGGCTGGCCGGCAGGGATAAACGAGGTGCCGCGCCTTCCTTGCGCGCCTCTTCTTCAAGACGATCCGGATTAAATGACTGCAACATGGCGGCGATGATGGCGCGAATACCGGCGATCATGCCTAACTGGTGCGCCTGCAGGTCGATCAGTGCGTCGCGTACCGCCTGTTCCGGCGGCATAAACCCCGGCATCTTGCTGCCGAACATTTGCATCAACACCGTTTTGCCCGAGGGCAGCAGTTTGAACGGGTTATTGGCCTCGTCGAGGATCATGGTCATCTCGGCCTTCACGCCGCGCTTAAGGATTGAGCGTGAAGAGAGCAGGGCGACGGTACCCTGAGAGAACAGGCTCAGCAGTCGACCTGCCTGGCGCAGTTGCTGCTCATCAAAATGCGGCTGTGGCTGCAGGTCATCCAGGCCCACCCCCTGGAGTAATGCGGCCAACAGTGGGCCTTCCAAGCGCTCACCTGCAGGAGCGCTACCGTTTTGGGCTCGCGCAGTCTGATAGGCAATCGGATCGATACCCAGGCGGTTGGCCGGGCGTGGACGCGGTTGCGGCGGGGTTGAAGGAGAAAACTGTGGCTCAGGTTGCGGAATAGGCTCCGGCTGAGCGACCGGCTGCGGCGCGGCTTTGGGTTGTGGTGCTTCCACCGGGGCGGTCATCACCGGTTGTTGTATCACCGATTGCTGTAATGGTGGTGTCGGTTGTGGCACCGCCGCCGGAGGCTCTGGCTGTGCCAGGGGGACAGCGCTGCCCATCAGCAGACCGAGCGGATCGTTACTGTTCAACGCGTCCGGTGATGTAGGGGCAGAAGAACCGCCAAACAGCGCCAGCGGATCGAGTTCCTGCTCATTCTTTTCCAGCTCAGCGGGTTTGACCGGCACAGCTTGACGGGGCGTCGGGCGCTGTTCGGCCAACAGCGCACTCGGGGTGGTATCGGCCAAAATAGGATCGCGTTCGAAGGTGGTGTCGGTGTTGAACAACATTGCCGGATCGGTTTGCTGCGACTGCAGTTGACGTAGTTCGACGTCGCCTGCCAATTGCGCCAGCGGATCGGCTGGGTTCATCTCAGGCTCTGGGGTTTCCAGCAGCGGATGACTGTCCTGATTAATGGCCGGTGCCGGGCGCGGATTCACCGCTGCGGCTGGCGTGAACTCTTCTACCAGGCTGTCCCAGATCTCATTCGGGATAGGCGCTGCCGCTTTCTCTTTGGCGGGCGGCGTCGTGACTGGTGCGGTGTCGGCGGTTTCCACAACCGGCTGAGCCTGCGGTGCTGCCGCTTGCTGTAAGGAGGTGACCTGGATTTGGTAATCGTCGATGCCGAGAATGTCACCATCCTGCAGCTCCACCTGACGGCCGCGCTCCAGCGGAATATCGTTCAGCAACACGCGGGTGACGTTACCGCGGTTGGTTACGCGGCATTCGCCATCAGCAGAAATATGTACGATCGCCTGCAACCGCGAGATGGCACGTTCTTCGTCCGGCAATACCAGGTTGTTGTCCACGCTACGGCCAATGGTGCCGCCAGGTGGCAGAAAGTCGCAGCTGCTCTGTGGCGGAACCTGGCCACTTTTATTTTTGACAATAGAAAATCGCATAAGGCATTCCTGCTGATTAGGAGATATTGCAGTTAATTATTATTTCGGTGTCTGGCTTACCAAAATCGGCGGTTATTTTGGTAAGCCAGTTTATGCTGTGGTTTTTTGCAAATATTTAAAGGTCAATTGGGATTTGAGGTCAGTTATAAAACCTAGTTGTCATCTTTATCTTTGTACTTGCTGATTATTTGTTCTAGTTCCTGGCTATGGTAAAGGTCGATACATTTTGCCATCGTCATTGGTTCGCCCGACATGCTATCGTATTGACGTGCTAAAAACTGTTTGGCGAGATTACGAACTGCGGTATGCGCTTCAAGGGAGTAATTACCAAACTCGGTATAACCTCGAGCGGCGGCCGCAGCGTCATTTTTGACTTCTGCTGCTGAATAACCTTCGGCAATACAGACGCTAAGTGCGTAGTTTTTCAAATACTCTTCAGAGGAGTATTTTTCTTTAGCATTGGCAGTATGAGAGCATGTGAATGCAAAAAAAGAAATAATGCCAATTAGTTTTATTTTAACAGCCATATTGAAGCCTCGCTTGCCTTTGGGAAATAGCAATGATCTGAGCAGATGGTTCCGTTCCACAGTGTTGCATGTCCACTGGCATCATTCCACCCCGGCACAGTGAATACTAATATGCCTCTATTATTTGAAAAGTCACTTGGTGTTGGGTTTTTGATGGTTCTATCAGGTTTGCCAAATTTATAAGACAAGAAATTAATAACGTCCCTGACTCGATATATGTACCAGTTCTTATCTTTCCCTGAGACGGTTTTCCAAGAACCACGTTCAACTTTGAAACCTGAATAGTTAAGTGTGTAACTCATACGTATAGCGCAGGCATTGGTGAAACCTTGTAATGGGTCATTAATGCCTAGTTCAATATTGACGCCAACATTCCCGCCAATTTTTTTACCGACCTCAACAATATCCAGATTTATTTCATTAAAACGTTGCCAGGCTTGTTGGAAAGAGGGGCGGTTCATCATAACGTCCTATGTTAGGAGATGCCCCATAATCAGGGGCATCTTTATGGAAAGATTAAGCTTCGCGGTTTTCCTTGATATTCCAACCTGCGCTGCTTTCTGCGCCTTTACCACCCTTATCGCTCTGCTCCCAGTATTGCTGTTTCACTTTTGATGCCTGGAAGGAGTAGGTTACGCCCACGGTGTCTTCACCGCCGGCACCGGTGTACTGCACGGCAGTGACCAGCACGTCGTCCAGAGTGATTTTGACGTATTCAACCTGGCTGCCACCGGCTTTACAGACTGACAGTTCAATCTTGGTCAGGTGTTTACCGCTGGAGCAGTGCTTCAGCAGTGCCGGGGTTGATTTGTCGACCAGCGCGTTGACATGCAGATCGTTAAAGCAAACCTTACCGGCACCGCCGCCACCACCCACGCTCATGTTGCCTGGTTGAGAAGCGCCCCAGGAGAAAGAAGTAATGTCGGTCCAGCCTTTGTGATTTGAATCTTTAGATTCACCGCTGGCACCTTCAACTTTCAGGAACATATCAATAGCCATAGTTTCTTCACTCTTTATTAAGGGTTAACAGTAGTATTAACGTTACGTTGAAAAATTCAGGTAATAGCAGCAGGAATTGAAAATTTGGTAATGCACTACCATTTAATATCCTTGTGCCATGCACCTCATTAAATACCGAATGCTATCGGTATTAATTACCGAGCCATCATTAAAAAACGACAATGGCCCAATGCTGATTACTGCGGGTGATCCTGATTCCACGAGTGATTAGGATCACCAACAATGACTTCACGAGATAATTTATCCAGCTCGGGGCTGTGATAAAGCCGCAGGCAGTTTAAGGTTACCCCTGTACTGCTGTTTTTAGTCTCGCTGTGAAACGCGTTCACTCTGGATTTGAATTTATCGATGAGAGTATTCACTTTTTCATCACCGGCTTCGATATCAAACGGCATCCATTCTCTCATCGCATTGGCGGTTCTGGCCGCATCAAGAGAGAAGGTTTTGTCTGATTCGGAAACCTGCGCCAGACAGCGTGTCAGTGCCAGCTCTTTAACCACCTGGAAATAAGGCATTTGTTTGATAAATGCTACAGGGTCTTGGGTATCCGTAGCTTGCGACTGCAATGAAACACTCAGCAGCGTTGAAAGCAGGCTGAATTTAATTAGCGGATTCATGGCAACTCCCAAAAGCTGGCTCGAGGAGTTTAGTCATTAATCTATTTTTGGCTGCGTTCCATGCTGCGAGAACGAGAGGTCTTGCTCCCATACCCTACCTCCATGTTGTTTTTCAGGCCGTGTTCCCACGGCCTCAGATTGCGGGCAAACCTGTAGGGGTCGAACATGTTCGACCCGATTTAACCTATTGATTATGTGATAGGGCGCAGCATGCAGCGCCCCTACCATGGAACAACTGAGCACTTTTCAGCGCATCAGGATGCGTCGTTTTGTTTCAGTGAAGGCAGTTTCGATACCAGACGCAGGGAGACGGTCAAGCCTTCCAATTGATAGTGCGGGCGCAGGAAGAACTTGGCGCTGTAGTAGCCCGGGTTGTCCTCAATCTCTTCCACCTGAACTTCCGCAGCGGCCAGCGGTTTGCGCGACTTGGTTTCCTGCGAGGAGTTGGCCGGGTCGCCATCCACGTAGTTCATGATCCAGTCGTTTAACCAGCGTTCCATATCGTCGCGCTCGCGGAAGGAACCGATCTTGTCGCGGACGATGCACTTCAGGTAATGCGCGAAGCGGCAGCAGGCGAACAGATAAGGCAGGCGGGCAGAGAGCTGGGCATTGGCAGACGCATCGGCGTCGTAGTATTCCGCCGGCTTTTGCAGCGACTGGGCGCCGATAAAGGCGGCAAAGTCGGAGTTTTTCCGGTGCACCAACGGCATAAAGCCGTTCTTGGCCAGCTCGGCCTCGCGACGATCGCTGATGGCGATCTCGGTCGGGCACTTCATGTCCACGCCACCGTCGTCGCTCGGGAAGGTGTGGCACGGCAGGTTCTCCACCGCACCGCCAGACTCCACCCCACGGATCGCGGTACACCAGCCGAACTCTTTGAACGAGCGGTTGATGTTGGCGGCCATGGCGTAGGCGGCGTTGGTCCAGGTGTAGTTACCGTGGTTCGCGCCGTCGGTTTCTTCCTCGAAGTCGAACTCGTCAACCGGATTGGTGCGGATGCCATACGGCAGGCGTGCCAGGAATCGTGGCATCACCAGGCCCAGATAGCGGGCATCTTCCGATTCGCGCAGGCTGCGCCAGGCGGCGTATTCGGTATTTTGGAAAATTTTGGTCAAATCGCGTGGGTTGGACAGCTCCTGCCAGGACTCCATCTGCATCACGCTCGGTGCGGTACCGGCGATGAACGGGCAGTGGGAGGCCGCACTGATTTTCGCCATCTCGCCCAGCAACTCTACGTCCTGCGGGCTGTGGTCGAAGTAGTAATCGCCCACCAGGCAACCGAAGGGTTCGCCGCCGAACTGGCCGTACTCTTCCTCGTACACTTTCTTGAAGATGGGGCTCTGGTCCCAGCCCACACCTTTATGGCGCTTCAGCGTGCGGCCCAACTCCTGCTTGGAAATGCTCATAAAGCGGATTTTCAGCATTTCGTCGGTTTCGGAGTTGTTAACCAGATAGTGCAGGCCGTGCCAGGCGCCTTCCAGCTTCTGGAATTCAGCGTGGTGGATAATCTGGTTAACCTGCTGCGACAGCTTTTCGTCGATTTCGGCGATCAGCGCCTGAATGGTGCGGTAGGCGTCAGAGGAGACAGTCACGGTGTTTTCCAGCGCCTGCTGCGCCAGGGTTTTTACCGCATTTTCCACCGCTTCCTTGGCCTGATCGGTCTTGGGGCGAAACTCTTTGTTCAGCAGCGCGCTGAATTCATCGCTGGAGAAAGCTTCGCTGGTCTGCAGCGCTTTTTGTTGCTGAGGCGAGTTGCTCATCGATTAGTCCTCACGCTGATTGTTGTCGTCCGTGGCGGCCGGTTTCGGCGCATCGGTCAGGGATTGCAGTAAAGCCGGGTTTTGCAAGATCTTGGAGATCAGCTCTTCAGCGCCGTTTTTACCGTCCATATAAGACAACAGGTTGGAAAGCTGGGTGCGGGCGTCCAGCAGGTTGTTCAGCGCGTCGACCTTGCGGGCAATCGCAGCAGGGGAGAAGTCTTCCATGCTTTCAAACGTCAGATCGATATTCAGCTTGCCTTCACCGGTCAGGGTGTTGTCGACCTGATAGGCAACGCGCGGTTTCAGCGATTTCATGCGCTCATCGAAGTTGTCGATGTCGATCTCCAGGAACTTGCGCTCATCAACGCTCGCCTGTGGATCAACCGATTTCCCCACCAGGTCTGCCATCACGCCCATCACGAACGGCAGCTGGATTTTGCGCTCTGCGCCATAAATTTCGACATCGTATTCAATCTGTACGCGCGGTGCGCGGTTGCGGGCGATAAATTTCTGCCCGCTACGGGATTTCGAGTTTGGCATGATTTACTCCATCTAATGGCGATTGGGAACGCGCCTCTTCCGGCTTGGAGAGTCAGGTTCAAATGCGGTTATGAGTATCGTTAAGAGAACAAAGGGGGTCGGCGGCTAGTTGTTCTCCTCGTTATCGGGGCGACCCAGAATGGTCTCCAGTTGGTTAAGACCATCGGGTGCCAAATCACGGATTATTTGCATAAAGTCCAGTGCAATCAGCCGCTGTACCCGGTCGATCATCAGCGGCGCCGGATGGCTGGGCTCATGAAGACGAAAATAGTGTTTTACCTTGTCCAGCATCAGTTGGGCGTCGTCGCGTGACTGAATTTGCGCACTGCGCCAGTTGAGCGTGGCGGCCGGGGCCGCTGTGGCCGCGCTCGTCGGGGGTGCGGCGATATCATCGGGCTGTTCGGCTGACTCGCTGACCGGGGCGCTGTCCTGGCCGAACTGAGCGACCAGGGCGAAAATTTTTGTCAGGTTGTGCATTTCCGGCAGGGCGCTTTCACCCAAATGGCGAGTGACCGTAGTACGGATGGCGCCGAGGGTTTCGGCGATACGCATCACCAATTGTGCTTCCGGGCGCTCCGGCTGGGACAATTCATCCTGCAGGCGCGCACGGCCACCAGGAAAGGTAGGGCACTCGAGCTTACTGCCGTCGAGCAAGGCCCCGGCGTCGCGCAGCGAGATTTCACCGGTAGCCCCTTTCAGCAGCGGCGCGGCGCGCACGCTGGTGGTTAGCGAGGCTTTGTCGCCGAGATCGGCCAGTACGTTGATGCGAAACAGCGGGTCAGCCTCGCCGTCGAACTCCAGCAACGGCAGCAGCGTGTCCCAGTAACGATCCAACGCCTGGTGGATCAGCATCAGGCCGTCGGCGTAGCCTTGCAACCCGCGCAGTTGCGTCCAGGCGCGGGTCAGGCACAGCATCACCCGTAAATCTTTGGTGCGTGTCAGCAGCGTGGTCGCAAGCCGCTCCACCTGCACCCAGTCCGGCGCTTCTGCCGGAATAATGGTGCTGCCGAACTGCTGCTCGCTCTTGCCGGTCGCAGCCTGCTCCATCGCCAGAAAGTCGGTGTCATATTCCAGGTTTTCGCCGCAGGGGTTTTCTGCGTCAACCGGGGCTAACAGAGTGTCGATAGCCATAAAATTTCCTTCAACAGGCGAGGTTAATCAAACATCTGCGGATATTGACCGCCACGACCGGGGCGCGCCCAGCCATTGGGTTCAAACAGCAGAGAGAACAGTTGCACGGTAAGGTTGCCACTGTGCACATGGGTATAGAGCGGGTGTCCGTCGGCCTGATTGGTCCACCAGAAACTGGTGTACTGCGCCGGGTCGAAACAGTCAGCCGCCTGTTGCCAGCCCAGGCCGGGCACGTCCGGATGCTGGAAGCCGATGATCGACAGGATCTCGGAATCGGCCTCCGCCGGTGGGGTCGGCAACGCAGGGATCTCCAGCAGCGAACGATCGAGCTGTTCGGCGGAAAAACCGTTGCGCACGCCATTGAGCAGCCGGTGGCCGAGCTGGTTGTACCATTCCGCCGCCATGTTCAACTGCTGAGTTCGCCAGTCTTGCTGGCAGAACAGGCGCAGGGCGCAGATCGGGTAATGACGGCCTACCCGGTCACGCGCGGGCAGCAGGCAGCCCATCTGGACATACTGACTGCCGAGCGTGGCCGGAATGACGAAGTTCCACACGGGCGCATTGCTGAAAGGATTTCCGTTCGGGCCCGGTGGATTGCGCTGCAGATTCACCAGGCCGTTATGGAACCAGTGGGCCCAATTGTTCACCACCAGATCCGGCAGGCGACGCTGCAGGAAGTCACCGGCGGAAGGGATCTTGCCATACCAGCCAATGCTTGTGGTCGGGCTCAGGTCATTGCTCATCATCTTGTCCTTTCGGGGCTACGGGCAGGAGAATGCCGGTAGCTGGAACGGATTGCGGATACTGTTGGGAGTAAACTCCAGCGTTACGCGGTGGCCATCCAGGTTAAAGGTGGCCTGACGGCCGAGGCTGCTGCTGCCGGCAGAAGTCTGCGCCATATCCACCAAACGGTTCAGCGCCCAGGGGCCGCTGGTGACCAGGCTGGCCGTGGAGCCGTTGGCCAGCGCCAGCTGCAGGTGCACCTGATTGGTATTACGGGTACCCGGCCAACTGATCACCAGAGGAACCTGCGGACCGTGGCTGTATTTGAACAGTTGCCCGTCGATATCCAGCGTCAGGTTGAGGATGTCGTTATCCATCCGTACCGGTCGAACGGTCACGCGGTAAGACGGCGTCGCGGTGCCGTTGGCAAAGAAGGCGTCACGAATGCGTTGCGCCTGCTGGAATGAACGCAGGATGCCTTCGCCACCGGGCAGCGTCTTGCCGTCTACGCCGGGAGTGAAACGCCAGTTGGCACGGGTGGTGTCGACCTTGCCCTGCAAATTGTCACGGAAGAAGCTGTCCATCAGCCCGCTGTTGGGCGCAAACATGCGCGCCAAATCGTCCGGCGTGACTTCCTGACGCGCCCTGGCGACCAGAGGATAACGCCCGGCAATCGCCTGGCGGCAGAAGCTGCCGACTTCGACGCTGATGCGCTTCTTGACGTTTTCCATCTCTTTGCGTTGCGTGTCGCTGCTGGCACCAATCGCCAGCGACAACAGCATCTGTTTGAACGGCACCGGCAAACGGCCGGACTCGGCCTGCAAGCGTGGGATGATATCGCTGGGCGGTGCCGACATGCCGCTGTTGGCCGCGCCCTGAACTGCGGTCAGGTAGCTGTACAGCTCATCAACCTGTTTTAGCACGCTGTCGAACGGGATCGCCTTGTTGCCTTCACCTTGACTTTGCGCCAGCTCGAGTAATGCGGCGAAATGCGCCATTACCAGTTGTTCCGGCTGGGCAGAGACATCGCCGTCGGCGTTGGCCGGTCGATTGGTGAACAGCGCTTCCAGTTGATGGTTGGCGCTCTGGCTCAGCCGGTCTTCGGTTTTATCCAGCAGTGAACGGGAGTCAGCAGTGCTTTTCTCGTCGCGCAGGGTGACATTCTTGCTGACGTTAACCAGCAGGTTACGCATCGGCGAAGGGTTGCCGGACAACAAGCGTGCGCTGCTGATGCGCTGACTCAGGTTTCCGATATTGGCCAACTGAATATCACCCAGCAGTTCATCCCAGGCACTGATAAAATCCTGCATGTACAGTTGGCGAATGGTCTTGATCAAATCGGCGTTTTTCTGATCCGGCGTTTTGCTGTTCAGCACCCAAACATCTTCCTGACGCAGGGTATCGGTCACCGGATCAATATTGTCGTTGAAGGTTTTCCAGTAGCCCCGAGAGGTGAATAGGCCCGGTACCCCGTCGGTCACCGGCTTGCCACTTTTACGCGAAAACGCCAGTTCGGTTTGCGGGCCGGCCAGGTCAACCAGGCTGACCGGTTTAATCTCGGTTTGCTTTAACAGCAGACGCTTCAGACGGCCGTACACCCGCTGTGACAGGGGCGCCCGGTTTAGCGCGGCCTGCGCCTGCTCCACCATGGGTTCATCTTTGGCGTAAGGCGAAGCCTGGATCTGTTCGTCGAGCAGTTGGCTCAGGTGCCATTCAATCTGCTGCAGCTGTTTCTGGGTGCTGCCCTGCGGCAGGTTGCGTTGCAGGTTGAGCATGACCCAGGCGCGCAGGAATTTGCCGTCGTACTGTTTCGGCAGATACAGCATCTGGTAGGCCTTCAGCGCTTCGTAGCTGAAATCGGCATCGCCGTGGTTGTCGTTGCGCAGCGTGGTGGCGATCTGCTGTGCCACCTGCGGCAGCAGCAATTCCTTCAGCGCTTTTTGATACAGCGAGTCGCTGGCATCACTGACCTGATCGCCACGATACAGCCCCATGCGATAGGTGAATGGGGGATCTTCCAGCGAGAAATTCTGACTGTCCGGCAAATGCAGCACGCTGTTGAGGAACGGCAGCAGCGAAAGCATATCGCCGTTGCCCAACTGCGTCAGACCCAGCCCCTGGCGCTCTACGCCGGGTACCTTGGCGGCCACTTCCGCCAGATAAGCCTTGTTGTTGCTGTAGCTGGTGAACCAGAAAATCGCCAGGATCGCCAGGCAAGCCGCCAGCAGGATATAACCCGCCCAATGCACTGCGCGGTTACGGTATTCCCACCAGCGGTTGCTGCCCGCCAACCCGGACTCCTGGAAAATCACCGATTCCAGCGTGTCTTTCAGGAAGAAACTTTGGCCCTTGCCCGCCGGGATTGGCGCGGCTGAGTCCACATGGTTCCAGGCCGGGTTGGCGTGGGGTTGGCTGCTCGCCGTCGGCAATTGCAGGTAACGGTTCAGTTCGCCCATCACCCGGTCGAACGGCAGGCCTTCCTGGGTGCCGCTGGTGAAGTAAATACCGCGCGGGGTGAAGCGGGTTTCAAAACTGGAGGTGGCAAACACCTGTTCCAGATACTGGCCCAGCAACGGACGCAGGGCCGCGAATTCCTGTGGGAACAGATAGCTTTCAGCGCGCTGGCGACTATCGTGTTCAACCAGCAAGGTCTCAGGCAGCGCGGCATCCAGCCGTTGCTGCAGCAAGCCATACTGTTGTTCGAAGGTGGCATTCAGATTGAAATCTGGCTGACGCGATGCCTCATAGGGGAAGGTGAACCCCCAGATTTGTTCGCGCTGCGCCTTATCAAAGCCGTTGAAATAGGCCATAAAGCCGTTAAGCAGGTCGGTCTTGGTCACCAACACATAAACCGGGAAATGGATCCCCAACTGTTCATGCAGCTCAATCAGGCGTTTACGCAACGAGCTGGCCTGCGCCGCGCGGGCTTCACTGCTGTCGCTCAACAGATCGGCGATGCTGATGGTCACCATCACGCCGTTGATCGGCTGACGGGTACGGTATTTTTTCAACAGGCCGACGAAGCTTTTCCACTCGTCGGCGTCTTCTTCGCGCTGGCTTTCCTGAGTGGTATAACGACCGGCGGTATCAAGCAGCACCGCGTCATTGGTGAACCACCAGTCGCAGTTACGGGTACCGCCCACGCCGCGCAGGGCAGATTTGCCGAAGCGATCCGCCAGCGGAAAATGCAGACCGGAGTTGACCAGCGCGGTGGTTTTACCGGCACCTGGCGCACCGATGATCACATACCACGGCAGTTGGTAGAGATATTGGCTGCTGAAGTGGGTCATCCAGCGGTGTTTGCTGTCCCCCTGACCCGGTGCGAAACGGGCTTTCTTCAACAATTGCGCCGCTTCATCAAAGCGCTGGGCCAGCTGTTCATCCTGTTTGGCTACCGGCTTACCGTTTTCAGCCGGGACTTCTTCGGCGGCACGCAGGTTACTCAGCAGGCGGCGGTTGAACCAGGCACTGTAGAGGCGTGGAATAATGCGGCACAGGAACCAGATCAGATAGATAGCGCCGATGGTTAACTGGCGGTTGAGTTCCGGCTCCAGCGGCCGATAATCACCGATAGCCACCAACGGGCCGATCATCCAGATGATGAACGCCAGCGCGGTAATGCCGGCAAAGCCCCATAACAGGCGGCTGGTGATGATGGAGAATAACGTACTGAGCATTACTTTCCGTTTCCTTGCGGCAAGCCGTTGATTTCCGCCTGGGTATTTTCTGGCGCAACCAACAGCGTAATTTCTACCCGGCGATTCAGCGCGCGGTTCACTTTGCTATTGTTCGGGGCGACCGGGTTACTTTCACCGCGGCCTTCCGCCTTCACCCGTTGCGGGTTGTCGAGGTGCTTTTGCAGTTGGGCGCTGACTGCGTCGGCGCGTGCCAGTGACAACTCCCAGTTGGAAGCGAAGCGCGCGCTGCGGATCGGCAGATTATCGCTGTAGCCGGTGACCAGGATCTTGCCGCTGACGCCGTTCATCGCCGCGGCAATGCGGTCAATGACCGGAATATAGTTGCTGCGCACCGTCGTCGCAGCGGAGTCAAACAGGCCATCCCCTTTCAGGATCACCACGCTCTGTTGGGCTTCGTCACGCACCACCACCAGACCTTCGGCAATTTCTTTGCGCAGGAAGCTTTTCAGGCTCAGCGTCGGGGGGGCCGCCGGTGCCGGATTGCTGATGGTAACCTGTGGCAGATTGGTCTGATAAATGGCCGCCAACACCGGACTGGTGCTGTCGCCCAGTCGCCAGTTGAGGGCGATAAACAGCAATGACGCCAGAAAACCGGTCAATGCCACGCAGGCCCATAGTGGCACCAGCGGGCGCCACAATTTTTGCTGTACCGGCAGATCCAGTGCGTTGGGGGACAGCGGCGGAGCGTAACCACCGCGTACCGAGCGGATCAGTTGCAGCAGGCGTTGTTTCATGGTTTCCAGCTGCGAGCGGCCGTTTTCCATCACTCGATAGCGGCCTTCGAACCCCAGCAGCAGGCAGAAGTTAATCAGTTCCAGCAGTTGGATGTGTTCACGCGGACTTTGCGACAGCTTGGCCAGCAGTTGGAAGAACTTCTCCCCGCCCCAGGTTTCGTTGTGAAAAGTGACCAACAACCCGCTGCCGGACCAGACGCTGCTGCTGCCCCAGGGCGTTAGCGCGGCGGCTTCGTCCAGCGCGGTACACAGGCAATAACGTGCACCGATAATCACTTCATACGGCAGATTGGCGCGCTGCCCCTGGAGTTCGAAGTGGCGAACTTTATCGATCAGTTGCTGGCGCAGCTGCGCCGGATTGGCATGGGTGGCCGACTGGCGGATTTGCGAAATGGCGTTCAGCAAAGGGTTCGCGGCTTCTACCAACGGGTTGCCCGTCGGCGTCATGTTATTTTCCTGAGTCATAGGTTACCGGTCCGTATGGCTGCGAATCGCCCAGAATTCCATATCCAGACCCGGGAAGTCGCCGGCCAGGTGCAGAGCGAAGGCGCTGGATTTTTCCATCTGCTTCCACAGGTCACTGCCTTTTTCCAATTCGAAATAGGTATAACCCGCGTGATAGGGGATCTGGCGTGGTGCCGCCGGCATGGTACGCAGCCCGATGCCCGGCAGTTGCAACTGCACCAGATCGCGGATCCGCGTGACCGGGGCAATCTTCATTTGCGCCGGGAAGTGAGTCAGCAGCACTTCGGCGGCGACATCGGCACGTACCGCCAGCACGAAGCCGAAGTCGCGCATCATTTTGGTGTCCTGGACGGTGGCAATGTTCAGGCCATGCGAGCGTTCGACCAGCGTCAGTTGGATGGCGTTGTCTTCCAGCACCACCGACAGTCCCTGACGCAGCAACAGCATCAGCTTGCCGAAACACAGCGCCAGGTTGTCGTGGTCATATACCGGCAGCCGGGCTTCCGGTGTGCGCTGCGCCGAGAAACTGGCCAGCTCGGTGGCGAACTGCAGCCAGTCGGCGAACAGGCGTTCCGGGTGCAGGTGATCGAGATGGTAAGCGTGGCTCACCTGGCCGAGATGGCGGTTAATCAGTTGCAGCAGCATGAAATCGACCATCTCGGAACTGCCGCCGCGCCCTGGTTGCAGCAGGCGCTGACTCATCTGCTGGCTGCGCTGTAGCAGCAGGCCTTGCAGATCGTTGATAAAGGTTTTCAGCACCGGGCTTCCCTGGCAGTTCAGCATCGGCGGAATTTGCACCTGATCGAGACGCAGGCTGGCATCACCGCGTTTTTCCAGCACCCGGGTTACGCCGAGGGCCGTCCATTCGGCATTGAGATCGCTTTCCAGCATCAGACGCAGGCGCAACTGACCAAACTGCAATGCCGCGCTGCCGACCGACACGGCGTTCAGGTCGTCGACTTCGTTTTCATAGGCCAGATAGCGCGCCAACGCATCCGGTGCTTCCTGAAAAATCACGTCTTCACGGCCCGCGCGGTAGGTTGGCAATGCCAGAACCACGTTTTCGCCAGTCTTGTTTTCGGCGATAGTCAGCGGGGCAGGCGCCTGCTGGGCGCCGGAGAAACGAAATGGCGTGCCGTCCGGCATGATGCCACTGGCGGCGTTAAGCGCAATTTTGCCCTGACGCAGCAGGGTTTGATCCAAATCCAGATGGAGGAAGCCCCAAAAACAGCCTTGGTGGGCCTGGCCCCAATTGCGCATGTAGCTTTCGAGATAGTTTTCCGCCTGCTGGAAATGATGAGGGCGCAAAAACATCCCTTCAGTCCAGACGACCTTATGAGCATCTTTCATCGTCACACCTATAGTTACTTCGCTTGGGCACAGCGGCGGGTCAGTCGGGATCTTTCACAGTACGCAGGCCATTAATGCCTGCCACGATGTGGGCTTCCAGCTCATCCGGCGAGAATTGCCACACCTTGTAGAAATTGGTCTCTGTCGGTTCCGGCAGCGGCAGTGAAATGCGCCAGGCTTTGCCATCGAGGTTCTGGTATTCGGCGATGATGCCGATATAACGGGTTTCCAGCGTGCTTTGGCCGCCGAGTTTTTTTCCCCTTTGCCCCGGTGTCAGGAAGAACTGATCGCTGTCCAGCAGGCTGTTGCCAAGCACGCTTTTGGCATCGCTCTGCAGGCTGAAGAAGTCGGCGTCCATAAATTCCGCATCGGAACGTAACAGCAGTACCCGAATTTTTATCGGTGCCGGCCGTTGGCCTGCCGCGGCGTTCACCTGGCTGTCGGCATCGAACACCAGGCTATAACGTGAGGGCACGCTCTTGGCAGAGGACATGCAGCCGTTGAGCACCAATGCGCCCAACAGCAGGAACACTATCCCGCACCAGCGGGAGAGGGTGGGTGTTGTTATCATGGTGAGTCTCGTCAACCAAGGGGGACTACTGAAGGATCCAGGTGGCAGAGCCGCTGTCTTTACAGGCTTTGCTGTCACCGCCGACTTTCACGCAGTCCTGCCGGGTTGCGCGATTACGGCGCGGTAAATCTTTACGCAGCGTCGATTTGTAGCGCGAAACCGGTACGCCGGCGTTGGCCTGGATGTAACCCATCAGGTTTCCACCTTCGGCCTCGGTGATCGCCAGCCAATGATTTTCGACTTCCCCCAGCACATAGAAAGCGGCGGCATTGTCCAGGCTGCCGACGGCGCTGCCGTTGTAACCCGGGCTACTCATGATGCTGGCCGCGTACAGGCTGCGGTATTCCTTGCCGATGGGTTTGAACTGTTGCGGGGCCGTGATGGCTGCGCGGTGCTGGAGCTTGACGCCGTCCACTTCGCTGCTGGTCAGGGCGTTGATATCGAGAACCGGCGGTGGCGGTGGCGGGGTGGAACAACCGGCAAGCGTCAGGGCGGCTAGCAGCGTTAGAGCAATCCGTGTTTTCACAATATCCTCTTTGATCTTTTTATGGGCAGAAATGAAATGAAGGGCTGTGTAATCAAAACGCCTATTTCAGGGCGCAAGCAGCAATAGCTTTAGCCGATTGGCCACAGTGAGCATGGTCAATACGAAAGTGGCACTTTTGCTGATTGAAGTTGGTTTTGGGAATGATGCGATCCAGGACGCCACCGTTGAGCAGTAGCTCCTTGCGGGCGAGTTGCCGTCGTTCAGACTTGGCTTGGGGTGCAGACGCGGGGAAACCTCCACGCCGGCTAACGCCAAAATGGAGACATCCGGATTGATGTTGTCCCTGCCGGTGGCAAGAACGATAAAGTACGCTTGGGCGCAGTGGTTTTACGACTTTCATTGTGTGTGTCAGGCTTCCTGTAGATATCAGCGAGCAGTTGGCTGCATCGCTCAAAAACAATCCCGTTTTTCGGTTTAATAGATATCAGGCTACTTCACAATCTTGATGTTATTGGCTGCTTGTATGTCGTGGTTTTGTAGAGGCGGTGGTCAGGTTTTCAAGACTCAAAAGTTCCGGTGAACTTCTCCTCCCGGAAGGCGCTTAAACCGCGGCTAAACAGGGTAGAAGGAATTGAGTAATGATAAGATAATTCGTAGTTTCTCTGGCTTTTGACATAGCTACCGCACGAGAATTGACGCGCGATCCCGATAGCGTATCTGTCACGATTTGAGACATGGGCTGACGAAAAACTTAACAAAGTTTACATATAAACAAAGAATCTGCAGTCTACAATAGCCCTGAAAATTTGCAAAATAACCTTCTGGATCAATGCCTAATTCGTTAACTCACTCGCATTTTTTATTTTATATATAAAAAACATATGGTTGCTGTTTTCGTTAATGGGGTTTTGATTTATTTGGGTCATTGGTAATACCATGAAATAATTGTGTAACACTTAAGCCAATGTACTTAAATAACAACTATTTTTTAACGAAAAAAAAGTGACAGGCTGTTTTATGTGCTTACCATTTGCAGGGTAAAGATGATCACATATATAAATAAGAAGAATGTAATTTAGGAGGATTCCTATTTGTATGAATGCGAAGCCAGTCGCACCGGGGCGCTTGGCTTGGTTGTTAATACAGCAGAATGGATGATTAACGGTGGAAAGAAGGAAGATTGAGTTGGCTGAGGATGTTGCATAACCATGCCAGCGCCGGGTCGCGTTTAACCTGTCGGCCGGCGACACATTCGATAGGGAAGGCAGGCATGGCCAATTCACTGGGGAGCGGCAGGAACTGAATTCGTGAAGGATCGGCAAATTGGCGGGCAACGCTGGTGGCAAGGGTGGCGATCAGATCGCTACCCGCCACCACGGCAGGCAGCGCGATAATATGTGAAAACGTAGCGGCAACCCGCCGTTCCAGCCCCATTTCAGTCAAGCGCCGGTCGATGACTCCGCGTGCCGAACCATCGTCCGATGGTGCATAAAGCGCGTGGGGCAGGCTAATGTACTGTTCCAAACCCCAGCTTTCGGCTGCTATCTGTGGGTGATGCCGACTGGCGATACAGGTAAAACTCTCGTTAAACAATGGCTGCACCAGCATGCCTTCCGGCACTTCAAGATGCCCACCCAGGGCTACATCAATCTCTCCACGCTCAAGTTGTTGTACCACCGTGCGCCGATCCAGCCGTGATACGCGGATATCAATACCGGGTGCAGCCTGACGTAGCCGACTGATGATGGTGGGTAACAGTGTGATATCCGCATAATCACCGGCTGCCAGCCTAAAGCGGCGCTGGCTGGCCGTTGCCGGATCGAAACGGGTCGGCGGTGTTAATGCCTGATGGATCTGCTCCAACACCGGTTGTATCTGCAACATCAGTTGGTGAGCACGGGCGGTGGGCAGCATGCCGCCGCCGCTGCGGACGAACAAGGGATCGTCAAACAGGGTTCGGAGCCGGGCCAGCGCATTACTCACCGAAGGTTGAGCGCGGTTCAGACGGTGGCCGGCGACGGTGACATTACGCGTTTGGTACAACGCCTCAAACACCACCAAAAGATTGAGATCGACGTTGGATAAATTCATATTATGAATACTCTATATACAGATAATCCATTTCCAGAATCATACCGCGTTGTTTAGGCTGAGAGCACGCTGATTCAATAACAACACAGGTGTGGCGATGGACAGGGTATTAGTGACGGGTATAGAGCCATTTGACGGCGACGCGATTAATCCTTCATGGCAAATTGCGCAAGCTCTGGCCGGGGAACAGGTGGCGGGTGCGGAGGTGGTGGTCCGCCAATTGGCTTGCGTGCTGGGTTTGTCCAACCAGCAGCTCATTACCGCCATTGAAGAGTTGCGTCCAAAGGTGGTTATCTGTTTGGGACTGGCCGGCGGGCGCGGAGAAATTTCCGTTGAGCGGGTAGCCATCAACCTGATCGATGCCCGTATTCCTGATAATGCCGGTAAACAACCGATAGATGTACCGGTGGTGGAGGGCGGACCGGTAGGCTATTTCTCCACGTTGCCGGTGAAAGCGATTGTGCACAATCTACGTCAGTCAGGCATTCCGGCTGCGGTTTCGCACACGGCGGGAACCTACAACTGCAACCAGCTTTTTTATGGCCTGAGTCATTATATCGCCAGCCATAAGCTGGCGATCAAGGGCGGTTTTATTCACATTCCCTACAGCCATGAGCTGGCGGTCAATCATCCGGGAAAATCCAGTATGGCGCTAGCCACGATGATCGAGGCGGTACGCAGTATTGTGCATACCTCACTGACGGTGGGGGAAGATTTAACCCTCACCGGGGGGGCGCTACATTGAGGTGCCGGTGAAGTGTTCAGTGCTTCATGGTAGGGGCGCCGCATGCTGCGCCCTTTCGCATAATCAATGGGTTAAATAGGGTCGAACTCATGTTCGACCCCTGCCGATTTAGCGTTACTCGTCGCCGACGCGGATCACCAGTTTGCCGAAGTTTTTGCCTTGTAGCAGGCCGATAAATGCCTGTGGCGCATTTTCCAGTCCGTCGACCAGATCTTCGCGGAATTTGATTTTTCCCTGCTCAACCCACTCGCCCATCTGCTGCAGGAATTCGCCAAAGCCTTCTGCATAGTCATCAAAAATAATGAAACCCTGCATGCGGATGCGTTTACGCAAGATCAGCCCCTGCAGCATCGGCAGGCGATCCGGGCCGGCAGGCAAGTCGGTGGCATTGTAGTGGGCGATAATGCCGCACACCGGAATACGCGCCTGGGTATTGAGCAGTGGGATCACCGCATCAAACACCGCACCGCCGACGTTCTCGTAGTAAATGTCGATGCCCTGCGGGCAGGCGGCGGCCAGCTGCTCGGCAAAATCAGACGCCCGGTGATCGACACAGGCGTCGAAACCCAGCTCTTCTACTACATAGCGGCATTTTTCTTTACCGCCGGCCACACCGACCACGCGGCAACCTTTCAGTTTGGCGACCTGCCCGACGACTGAACCGACGGCGCCACTGGCGGCAGCGACTACCAGGGTTTCACCGGGTTTCGGCTGACCAATATCCAACAGGCCCATATAGGCGGTGAAGCCCGGCATGCCCAGCACGCCGAGTAGGCGGGAAGGGTGTTTCTGCTCCGGACCGAGGTTGCGCAAGCCGCTGCCGTCAGATAAAGCATAATCCTGCCAGCCGTCGTAGCCCAACACCCAGTCACCGGGTTTGAAGTCGGGATGTTGTGACGCAACAACACGTGATACCGTGCCGCCAACCATCACTTCACCGATCTCTACCGGTGGCGCGTAAGAAGGGGCATCGCTCATCCGGCCGCGCATGTAGGGATCCAGTGACAGATAGACGGTACGTAACAGCACCTGGCCAGCGGCGGGTTGCGGCGTAGCCACGTTTTCCAGGCGGAAATTGTCTGCGGTAGGCTCACCGTGCGGGCGTGAGGCGAGTAAAAAACGGCGGTTGTGTTGCATAGACTGGGACATCAGACATTCCTTATGCGGATGGAGTCCCAAGTCTAGTCAATCATTGACCAGAGCAAATAGCCGAATGTGCTCAGCGTTAAAGAGGAATGATCAGTACGTCGATATGGCTGGTATTGATAAAGCGTGCAGCAGAGCAGGAAACCTTGTTCATCATGCTGTCGCTATGATTGCCGCAAACCACCAGATCAAAAGGTTGCTGACGGCTGGCGTAGTTAAGGCTATCCCCCAACTCGCCGTGGACGATCAACGTATCGGCTATTGGATAATCGGCCCGCAGGCGTAATTCCTCCATAAACAGCAGTGTTTCTTCCTCCATTAATGCACGCAGATCGCCCAGCATCGGCCCGGCGAAGTTATTGTACATTTCTGGATTGGCGATCATGCTCAGCAGGGTGATTTTTCCGTTGTAGGGGCGCACGATGGAAACGGCTTTTTCAACCAGGCGATGGCTGTCTGCCGCCACGGCGACGGTAACCAAAACGTTTTGATATCCCATCTTCCGCTCCTGTTTCCTGTCGTTAAGGTAAAAGAGTAGAGCCTGGCGAAACTAATAAATGTGTTTTGTATCACGCGCGTCAATAAATCATGGGACATTGCCGTTATTTAGCAATAAATGATAAACAGGCACGCGCGCGCAATTAAAGAAAATTATAGCACCTGTGCCCACAGTGTTTTGGGTACCTTGCCCAAATCGAACAGTTTTCCGGCAACCAGTTCCGCCCGGCGATGATCGGCAGCACGGTACATGTTGCTGATTTCAATATCATTATCAATAGAATAGTTAAGCTTGTCATACACTTTCTCAACGCTGTCCAGGCTGGTGCATTTCCGGAATGTCATCAGGTAATCCAGGGTATCTGTCATGATTAAAATATAACCTGTTAATAGTTGTAGTTGGACGAAGAAACATCACCCTGTCATCAAGACAGTAGCAAAAGAGTGTGATGTGGGACCTGAAAAATTAATTTCAAATAAATAAATTTCAATACGGTAATAGATGGCTGAGTACGAGGTGACCCTGCGTTGCGAATAATAATATGCCCGTGGATTGTCGGCAATGCCTGGCTGTCGATCGGCATGCAAAATAGGGAAAGTCTCAGGCCCCAGCAATCCAGGTGGCTAGAGGCAGGAAAGGCTTCCCCCGACCAATGCGTGCTGCGGCGTGCTGGCCCCAAGATCCCGCAACCACTCAATGGGATCTTTCCATTCCTTTAGTGAGGATGTCACATAGGGTATACCCGCCACTGAGCAAAACGGTTGGCCGGCCGTCTGGCAGTCACTTCCTATCCAGGGTGTATAGATGAAACGCGGGTATAAAATAAAACGAAACTGCATTTTGATTTATAAGAGTGATAGTGACCTTTATTGACTGATAAATATCAGCGGAGCTTTCAGCCATTTTTAATTTTCGATAAAAAATCATTAAAGTTTAAATGAGTATTGCCGATAAAACGTTCTGGAATACTTTTCGCAAAAAAATATCGAAACCTGCTACTTTCATCCGCTCAGCTTGGAAATATATCGTTACGTCTGTTTTCTTGTTCACAACCTAAGCGAGCTATTGTTAACCAAATAAGAACAATAGATGAAAATTAAAACAACCAATGGCACCGATTTTAAGTCAAATCCGAAACCTAATAGCCTTATAGTTCACGTGCGTTATTTTTCAACGTGGATAGTTTATGGCTTATTAAATGGTTATTTGTACTGCTTTTATCGGCTACGAGCAGATTTTTGTTCTGTTATTTTAGTTTGGTAATGCTTTTGTTCGAATTGATCTAAAAAAGATATTTTTTTGGCTTATATACATTGTTTTTAAGACGTTTTTTTACTTATGGTTGTTTTTTGGTCAAAAACAAGGTTAAAAAACAGGCGGCGATCGAGATATTTGGCTTAAATATTTTTTATTTTTGTGACTTAGATCACATTGTATTTAAAATTGCCTCTTACTTACATTGTGTGTGCTAACGGTTCGGGGGTAGAGTTGCGCTGCATTAGGAATAATCTTATTAATTTTGTAAAAATAGTTTCACAGTGATTACACACTGCTGAAGCAAAATGCTGTACATCCATACACGTAGGTTTACGCACGTATCAAATACTGAATGACGGTTCGAAATTAGTGATGTTGATAAATTTATAACGGACGTTATTCAGGGATTCATTTGCCAACTTAGGGAACAAACCCAGGTCACGGGCGATAAAAATTATCACCCAGCGTATGTTTTTAAACATAGTCTGTCGGGATGGGGAATATGGGTACGTCTGAATTACTTAAGCATATTTATGACATCAATTTGTCATATTTACTTTTAGCACAGCGTCTGATTAATGATGAGAAAGCATCGGCAATGTTCCGTCTGGGGATCGACGAGACTATGGCTGATGCACTTGCTCAGCTCACGTTGCCACAAATGGTTAAACTGGCTGAGACCAACCAGTTGGTTTGTCACTTCCGTTTTAACGATCACCAGACGATCGAGCGCCTGACGAAAGAATCGCGTGTGGACGATCTGCAGCAAATCCATACCGGCATTTTGCTATCAAGCCATTTACTGCAAGAACTATCGGCTAAAGACGGTAGTGCGACGAAGAAAAGAGCTTGAAGATGGCAGAGAAAAGTATTGTTCAGGAAGCCAAGGATATTCAGCTGGCAATGGAGCTGATTACGCTGGGCGCCCGTTTGCAGATGCTGGAAAGCGAAACTCAGCTCAGCCGCGGGCGTTTGATCAAACTGTATAAAGAATTACGCGGCAGCCCACCGCCGAAAGGGATGTTACCGTTCTCGACCGACTGGTTTATGACCTGGGAACAGAACATCCATTCATCGATGTTTTATAACGCCTACAGCTTCCTGATGAAGAGTGGGCACTGCACTGGCGTTGAGGCGGTGATTAAAGCCTATCGGTTGTATCTGGAACAGTGTCCACACCAACCGGGAGAGGCACCGTTATTGGCGCTGACCCGAGCCTGGACGCTGGTGCGTTTCGTCGATAGCGGCATGCTGCAGCTCTCTGCCTGTAACTGCTGTGGCGGCACTTTCATCACCCACGCGCACCAACCGTTGAACAGTTTTGTATGCAGTTTATGCCAGCCCCCATCCCGCGCAGTAAAAAGACGTAAACTTTCGCCGCAACTGGCCGATATTATTCCTCAACTGCTGGACGAGCAGGTTAAACGCGCGATTTGAGCCGGCGACAGCGCCGGTTTATCCAGACATAAATCGATTTGTGACACGCAGGGTTCGGCATGCCGAGCCTATCGACGCAGCCCAGCCTGCTGCGTCGGTGCGTCTCAAACGCGCGCTTATCCCACCTTCCATCCACATTGTTAATTTAAGGAATGCGTGTGCTAGTTATTTTGGGTTATCTCGTGGTATTGGGTGCGGTCTTTGGGGGCTACCTGATTGTGGGGGGCCATCTGGGCGCGCTTTATCAGCCGGCAGAATTTTTGATTATCGGCGGCGCGGGTATCGGCGCTTTTATCGTGGGCAACAACGGTAAGGCGATAAAATCCACGCTGCGCGCCATCCCCAAGCTGATGCGTCGTTCGAAATACAGTAAAGATTTATACATGGACCTGATGGCGCTGCTGTTCCTGCTGCTGGCCAAATCTCGTCAGCAGGGCATGCTGTCCCTCGAATTCGATATTGATAATCCGCAAGAAAGTGAAATTTTCTCTAATTATCCGCGCATTCTTGCCGATAACACCCTCGTAGAGTTTATTACCGATTACTTACGGCTGATGGTGAGCGGCAACATGAATGCGTTTGAGATCGAAGCGTTGATGGACGAAGAGATCGAAACCTTTGAACAGGAAAGCGAAGTCCCGGCAGGCAGTCTGGCGATGGTCGGTGACTCGTTGCCGGCCTTCGGTATTGTGGCGGCGGTGATGGGGGTGGTGCATGCGCTGGCCTCGGCCGATCGCCCGGCAGCCGAGCTGGGCGCGTTGATCGCCAACGCCATGGTCGGCACCTTCCTCGGTATTTTACTGGCCTACGGTTTTATCTCGCCGCTGGCTACCTTGCTGCGCCAGAAAAGCGCCGAAAACGTCAAAATGATGCAGTGCATCAAGGTCACTTTACTGTCCAGCCTCAATGGCTACGCACCGCAGATTGCCGTCGAATTCGGCCGTAAAACCTTGTACACCACCGAGCGTCCGTCCTTCGTCGAGCTGGAAGAACATGTGCGCCGGGTGAAAGCGCCGGCACAGCAGGCGACGGAAGAAGAACAGGCATGAAACAGAATCACCCGGTTGTTTTGGTCAGAAAACGCAAGTCGCATCAGGCCAGCCATCACGGCGGCTCCTGGAAGATTGCTTACGCCGATTTTATGACGGCGATGATGGCGTTTTTCCTGGTGATGTGGCTGCTGGCTATCGCCAGCCCGCAGGAGCTGACGCAAATTGCCGAATATTTCCGCACGCCGTTAAAAGTGGCGCTGACCAGCGGTGACAAGAGCAGTTCGGAAAGCAGCCCGATTCCCGGAGGAGGCGATGACCCGACTCAGCAGGACGGACTGGTGAAAAGGCAGATCGATACGCTGGAGAAACGCGACGAGGAACTGCGGTTGAACAAGCTGCGGGAAAAGCTCGATGAGCTGATTGAGTCCGATCCGCGGCTGAAAGCGCTGCGCCCGCATCTGCTGATCAACATGATGGATGAAGGTCTGCGCATTCAGATCATCGATAGCCAGAATCGCCCGATGTTCAAAACCGGCAGTGCGCAGGTGGAAAGCTATATGCGTGACATCCTGCGGGCGATTGCCCCGATCCTCAATGATCTGCCGAATAAAATCAGCCTGTCCGGCCACACCGACGATATTCCTTACGCCACGGGTGAGCGGGGTTACAGCAACTGGGAGCTTTCGGCCGATCGCGCCAATGCTTCACGGCGTGAGCTGATTGCCGGCGGGTTGTCGGAAGGGAAGGTGCTGCGGGTGGTGGGCATGGCTGCCACCATGAGCCTGAAACAGCACGGCGCCGATGATGCCATCAACCGCCGTATCACCGTGCTGGTGCTGAACAAGCAAACCCAACAGGGCATTGAACACGAAAATGGCGAAAGCAACGCAATGGATGTTGCTCAGCCGGTCGAGCTAAAGTCGCTGGCCCCAGCGGCGACGGCTCCGGCCACCCTCATTGCACCGGAGCAGCCGGCGGCTGACCCAGTACCGACTAACAGCGACTCACAGCAGAGGTGATCCCGTGAGCATGGATATTAGTGCGTTTTATCAGACCTTTTTTGATGAAGCAGACGAGTTGCTGGCCGATATGGAGCAACACCTGCTGGAGTTGGATCCGCTGGCGCCGGACATTGAGCCGCTGAACGCCATTTTCCGCGCAGCGCATTCCATCAAAGGTGGTGCGGCGACCTTTGGCTTTACGGTACTGCAGGAAACCACCCATCTGCTGGAAAACCTGCTCGATGGTGCGCGGCGTCAGGAAATGAGCCTGAGCACCGAGATTATCAACCTGTTTCTGGAAACCAAAGACATTATGCAGGAGCAACTGGACGCCTATAAGACGTCGCAAAAACCTGACGCCGACAGCTTTGAATACATCTGCCAGGCGTTGCGGCAGCTGGCGTTGGACGCACAGCAACAGGATGCCCCCGCAGCGCATCCGGCCACGGAACAGGCCGTCGCAGTCCCAGCAGCTATTGAAGGCGGAATGCGAATTTGCCTGAGTGGCCTCAAGCCCAGCGAAGTCCCGCTGATGCTCGAAGAGCTGGGGAATCTGGGCGAGGTGAAAAATCCGCAGCAGACCGAAAACAGCCTGGAAGTGACGCTGCTGACCTCCGCCAGCGAAGATGACATCAGCGCGGTACTCTGTTTTGTGCTGGAGCCGGAGCAAATCAGCTTCGCCACACCGCCGCAGGCCGAAGTCGCGCCAGTCGCACCGGTACAGTCAGCGCCTGCCGCCTCGGTAGCTCCAGTGGTCAAACCGGCTCCTGCGGCTGTCGAAGTCGCCAAACCACGGGCCAAGGCCAGTGAATCCACCAGCATCCGCGTAGCGGTAGAGAAAGTGGACCAATTGATCAACCTGGTCGGTGAACTGGTGATCACCCAATCGATGCTGGCGCAACGTTCGGGCAGCCTGGATCCGGTGAATCACGGTGACCTGCTCAACAGCATGAGCCAGTTGGAACGCAACGCGCGCGACCTGCAAGAGTCGGTGATGTCGATCCGCATGATGCCGATGGAGTACGTGTTCAGCCGCTTCCCTCGACTGGTGCGCGATCTGGCCGGCAAACTGAATAAACAGGTGGAGTTGCAGCTCCAGGGCAGCTCGACCGAACTGGATAAAAGCCTGATCGAACGCATTATCGATCCCTTGACCCACCTGGTGCGCAACAGTCTGGATCACGGCATTGAAGATCCGGATACGCGCGTCGCGGCCGGTAAATCGGCGGTGGGTAATCTGATCCTGTCGGCGGAACATCAGGGCGGCAATATCTGCATCGAGGTGACCGACGACGGCGCCGGTCTGAACCGTGAGAAAATTCTCGCCAAAGCGGCCTCACAGGGGCTGGCCGTCAGTGACAGCATGAGCGATGAAGACGTCGGCATGTTGATCTTTGCGCCGGGCTTTTCCACTGCAGAACAGGTCACCGATGTGTCCGGTCGCGGCGTCGGCATGGACGTAGTGAAGCGAAATATTCAGGAGATGGGTGGGCATGTAGAAATCCATTCTCAGGCAGGCAAGGGCACCGCGATCCGTATCCTGCTGCCGTTGACGCTGGCCATTCTCGACGGTATGTCGGTCAAGGTGAACGACGAAGTGTTTATCCTGCCGCTCAACGCGGTGATGGAATCACTGCAGCCGCAGGCCGAAGACCTGCATCCATTGGCCGGTGGCGAGCGGGTGTTGCAGGTGCGCGGTGAATATCTGCCGCTGGTGGAACTGTTCCGGGTGTTCGAAGTGGCAGGTGCCAAAACCGATGCCACTCAGGGCATTGTGGTGATCCTGCAAAGTGCCGGTCGTCGCTATGCGTTACTGGTAGATCAATTGGTCGGTCAGCATCAGGTGGTGGTGAAGAATCTGGAAAGCAACTATCGCAAAGTGCCGGGTATTTCCGCCGCCACTATTCTCGGCGATGGCAGCGTGGCGCTGATTGTCGATGTCTCGGCGCTGCAAACGCTGAACCGTGAACAGCGTCAGACCGACGCAGCCGCATAATAATTAATCTATTGATTTGAAGGGTGAATGACATGGCAGGACTGGCAACCGTCAGCAAACTGGCTGGCGAAACGGTAGGGCAAGAATTCCTGATTTTTACCTTGGGCAATGAGGAATATGGCATTGATATCCTCAAGGTGCAGGAGATCCGCGGATACGATCAGGTGACTCGCATCGCCAACACTCCGGCCTTTATCAAGGGCGTCACCAACCTGCGCGGCGTGATTGTGCCGATTATCGACTTGCGGGTGAAGTTTGCTCAGCAGGATGTGTCTTACGATGAAAACACCGTGGTGATCGTACTGAACTTTGGTCAACGGGTGGTGGGTATTGTGGTTGACGGCGTATCCGACGTGCTGTCGCTGACCACCGAGCAGATCCGTCCGGCACCGGAATTTGCCGTGACCCTGGCGACCGAGTACCTGACCGGCCTGGGTTCGCTGGGTGACCGTATGTTGATCCTGGTGGATATCGAAAAGCTGCTGAGCAGCGAAGAGATGTCCCTGGTCGACAGCGTGGCGAAAAGCGCCTGATCTGTCGAATCCTCTGTAGGGGCGCTGCATGCCGCGCCTTTAAGGCGGCTAACAATGCCCGTTATTAGGGAGAGCGTGCCGAAGGGGTCGTAGCGGCTTGTCCGCCGGAGCCGCCCCTCGGTGCGCTAGGCCCGGGTATCTCAGGCTTAAAGGCAACCTTTGCATCAAAACCCTACATAAAAATAGTTACCTCCCCGCATAAAGTTCTTTCCCGCCGCGCCGATAACTCTGTCAATCAACGTAATCAGGGCCTGTCCGCGCGGGCGTTTATCAAGGGAAAACATGTTTAATCGTATGAAGGTGGTCACCAGCCTGTTACTGGTGCTGGTGTTATTTGGCGCCTTGCAGCTGGTTTCAGGCGGGCTCTTCTTCTCCTCACTGAAGAATGACAAAGAAAACTTCACCGTATTGCAGACCATTCGTCAGCAACAGTCCGAGCTGAACGAAAGCTGGGTCAACCTGCTGCAGGCTCGCAACACACTAAACCGTGCCGGTATCCGCCACATGATGGACACCAACAATATTGGCAGCGGCGCCACCGTCGCCGAGCTGCTGGCGCGAGCCAAAAGCAACCTGGTGGTGGCAGAGCAACACTACGCCGCCTATGACAAAATTCCTCTCAATGCCCGTCAGGACGTGCAGTCGGCCGAAAAACTCAAGCAGCAATACGGCATTTTGCATGGCGCCTTGACCGAACTGACCGTGTTACTGGGTGAAGGCAAAATCAACGCCTTCTTTGACCAGCCGACACAAAGCTATCAGGACGCGTTCGAAGATATCTACAACACCTACCTGGCGCAGAACGACAAGCTTTACCAGAACGCAGTGGAAGACAGTAACAACTCCTTCAACTTCGCTATCTGGACGTTGGCGGTGGTGCTGTTGGCCGTATTGGCGGTGATTGTCCTGGTGTGGAGCGGTATTCACCACATTCTGGTGCGTCCGCTGAACCGCATGATTGAACACATCAAAATGATTGCCGCCGGCGATCTGACCCAGCCGATCGCCGTGACCAGCCGCAATGAAATGGGCGTGCTGGCCGCCAGCCTCAAACATATGCAAAACGAACTGATCGACACCGTCAGCGGTGTGCGCCAGGGGGCCGACGCTATCTACAGCGGCGCATCCGAAATTGCCGCCGGTAACAACGATCTCTCTTCACGTACCGAACAGCAGGCCGCCTCACTGGAGGAAACCGCTGCCAGCATGGAGCAGTTGACCGCCACCGTGAAACAGAACGCCGAAAATGCCCGTCAGGCCAGCCAACTGGCGTTGAGCGCTTCCGAAACCGCGCAGAAAGGCGGCAAGGTGGTGGCCAATGTGGTGCAAACCATGCATGACATCGCCGGAAGTTCGCAGAAAATTGCCGACATTACCGGCGTGATCGACGGTATTGCCTTCCAGACCAACATCCTGGCATTGAATGCAGCGGTAGAAGCGGCACGCGCCGGTGAACAGGGCCGTGGTTTTGCGGTGGTCGCTGGCGAAGTGCGCAATCTGGCACAGCGCAGTGCCCAGGCGGCGAAGGAAATCAAAGGATTGATCGAAGATTCCGTCAATCGCGTTGATATGGGCTCGGTACTGGTGGAAAGCGCCGGTGAAACCATGGGCGATATCGTCAATGCCGTCACCCGCGTTACCGACATCATGGGGGAGATCGCTTCGGCGTCCGACGAACAGAGCCGTGGTATCGATCAGGTCGGCCAGGCGGTAGCGGAAATGGACCGCGTCACCCAGCAGAACGCCTCACTGGTGGAAGAGTCCGCCTCTGCGGCCGCAGCGTTGGAAGAGCAGGCCAGCATGCTGACCCAGTCGGTGGCGGTGTTCCGTTTAAAAGCGGCAGGCCAGGACGAATTCAAAATGCCTGTCAGCAGCAAGGCAACAGTCACTCCGGTACTCAATCATAAAAAAATGAACGCCAGCGATCCGCAGGATAACTGGGAAACGTTCTAACCGGCATTAGGCCTCCTCCTGTTAGGGGGAGGCCGATTCCCCGTCTGCTTTGCCAGAAATCTGAGCTGGCCATCGGCCGGCTGCAAGGAGGTTCACAGTGTTTAACCGAATCCGCGTCTCTACCAGTCTGTTTCTGTTGTTGATGACTTTTTGTGTTATGCAGTTGGCCACCAGCGGCTTGTCGTACACCGCTTTTCGTTCCGATAACCACAACCTGAATCTGATCACCCTCGGCAGCCAGCAGCGCGATGCTCTTAGCCTGAGCTGGGTATCGCTGTTACAGGCTCGCAATACGCTCAACCGCGCCGGTACCCGTGCGGCGCTCAAGCTGCCGCAGGATCAGGTCAATGCGCTGATGGGCAACGCGCGCAGTTCACTGCAAAAAGCCGACCTCTATTTCAACCAGTTCCTGGCAGTACCGCGCAACAGCGAACAGGAACAGCAACTGACCGCAACCACCAAGGCCAGCTATGACCGGCTGCGCGGCGCACTGCGTGAGCTGATTGGCTTCCTGGAGAACGATAACCTGCAGGCGTTTATGGACCAGCCGACGCAGAAAACCCAGGACCTGTTCGAAGCCGATTTTGTCCAGTATCTGCAACTGGTCAGTGCCAACGTCAGCGATGCCAACGCGGCGAATCAGCGCTCCTTTACCCTGTCTGGTTGGTTGGTGGCCGGTGCGGTGCTGATGCTGATTGTGGTCACCGGCAGCGCCATGTGGTGGCTGCGTAATATGTTGGTAAGACCGCTGGATATTATGCGCAGTCATTTTGACCGCATTGCCGCCGGCGATCTGGCTACGCCGATCCAGGTGTATGGCCGTAACGAAATCAGCCAACTGTTCGCCAGCCTGCAGCGTATGCAGCAATCGCTGATTGGCACCGTGGGTGCGGTGCGCGACGGGGCGGAGTCGATCCTGATCGGCCTGCAGGAAATTTCCGAGGGCAATAACGATCTCTCTTCCCGTACCGAACAGCAGGCCGCCTCGTTGGAAGAAACCGCCGCCAGCATGGAGCAACTGACCGCCACGGTGAAACAGAACGCCGATAACGCACGTCAGGCTTCGCAACTGGCGCGTGATGCTTCCACCACGGCGGCCAAAGGCGGCGAGCTGGCGGGCGACGTGGTCACTACCATGCATGACATTGCCAACAGTTCGCAGAAGATTGGCGCCATTACCAGCGTGATCGACGGCATTGCTTTCCAGACCAATATTCTGGCGCTGAATGCAGCGGTAGAAGCGGCGCGCGCCGGTGAGCAGGGCAGAGGTTTTGCGGTGGTGGCCGGTGAAGTACGCAATCTGGCGCAACGTAGCGCGCAGGCAGCGAAAGAAATCAAAGGGCTGATCGACGAATCGGTCAGCCGCGTCAAGCAAGGGTCGGTGCTGGTGGAAAACTCCGGTGCCACCATGCAGGACATCGTTCGTTCAGTCACCCGGGTTACCGACATTATGGGTGAAATCGCCTCGGCATCTGATGAGCAAAGCCGCGGTATTGAACAGGTGACGCAGGCAGTAACCCAGATGGATCAGGTAACACAACAAAACGCCGCACTGGTGGAGGAAGCGGCCTCGGCGGCCATCGCGCTGGAGGAACAGGCGATAACCCTGGCCGACGCGGTAGCGGTATTCCGCCTGGCGGACGATAACTTCACCGCCCCGGCCAACTCTCAAAACGCAGTTTCACCCGTGGTAAAGGAAGCCCCAGATTGTCAAACCGCATAAGCAGCCCGTTTTTTTTGAGTGACATGGTATGAAGCCGGCACCCTCGACCCCTAACCGGGACCCTGCGACCTTATTGACGCAGATGGTGCAGCGTCTGCCGTTGCTGGATGTGCATTTCCGCCGTATCAGCCAGCTGATTTACCAGCGCGCCGGTATCGTGCTGGCAGAGCACAAACGCGAGATGGTTTACAACCGTTTGGTACGACGTCTGCGACTGTTGGGTCTGAACGATTTTGGTGACTATCTGGCGCTATTGGAAAGCGATCCGAACAGCGCCGAATGGCAGGCGTTTATCAATGCGCTGACCACCAACCTGACGGCTTTTTTCCGCGAAGCGCATCACTTCCCGATCCTGGCAGAGCATGCGCGTTCACGGCCGAATGGTTATTGCGTGTGGAGCACTGCGGCATCGACCGGTGAAGAACCTTACTCGATCGCCATCACGCTCAGTGAAGTGCTGGGGCAACGTGCCACCGGTTGCCAGGTGTGGGCCAGTGACATCGATACCCAGGTACTGGAAAAGGCCGAAGCGGGGGTTTATCGCCAGGAAGACTTGCGCACCCTGACGCCGACGCAGATGCAGCGTTATTTCCTGCGCGGCACCGGGCCGCATCAGGGATTGGTGCGGGTGCGACCGGAGCTGGCGGGGCGGGTGAATTTTCAGTCGCTCAATCTGTTGGCCCCTGAATGGGCACTGCCGGGGCAATTTGACGCCATTTTCTGCCGCAACGTGATGATCTATTTCGACAAGGCGACACAGGAGCGCATTCTGCGTCGCTTCGTGCCCTTGCTTAAACCGGGGGGCCTGATGTTTGCCGGGCACTCCGAGAACTTCAGCCAGATCAGCCGGGATTTCTACTTGCGTGGGCAGACCGTGTATGGCCTGACCAAGGAGAGGTAATGAATAAAATCAGAGTATTGTGCGTGGACGACTCGGCCCTGATGCGGCAGTTGATGACCGAAATTGTCAACAGTCACCCTGATATGGAGATGGTGGCGAGCGCGCCGGATCCGCTGGTCGCACGCGATCTGATCAAAAAGTTTAATCCGCAGGTGCTGACGCTGGACGTTGAAATGCCGCGCATGGATGGCCTCGACTTCCTTGAGAAACTGATGCGTCTGCGGCCGATGCCGGTGGTGATGGTGTCGTCACTGACGGGCAAAGGGTCAGAAATTACGCTGCGCGCGCTGGAGCTGGGGGCGGTGGATTTCGTCACCAAACCGCAGTTGGGAATTCGTGAAGGCATGCTGGCCTACAGCGAACTGATTGCCGAGAAAATCCGCACGGCGGCCAAGGCGCGGCTACCACAGCGTTCCACTAGCCCAGCCCCGGCGATCCTCAGTCACGCACCGCTGTTGAGCAGTGAAAAACTGATCGCCATCGGCGCCTCTACTGGCGGAACGGAAGCTATTCGCCAGGTGTTGCAGCCGCTACCGGCCACCAGCCCGGCGTTATTGATCACCCAGCATATGCCACCGGGCTTTACCCGTTCGTTTGCCGAACGGCTGAACAAGCTATGTCAGATCACGGTGAAAGAGGCCGAGGACGGCGAACGCGTGCTGCCGGGCCATGCCTATATCGCACCGGGCGATCGCCATCTGGAATTGTCACGCAGCGGGGCGAATTACCAGGTGAAACTGCATGATGGTCCGCCGGTCAACCGCCACCGGCCTTCGGTGGACGTGCTGTTCCGCTCGGTTGCGCAGTACGCCGGGCGCAATGCCGTGGGCGTGATCCTGACCGGCATGGGCAATGACGGCGCGATGGGCATGCTGGAAATGCATCGTGCCGGTGCTTATACCCTGGCGCAGAACGAAGCCAGTTGCGTGGTGTTCGGTATGCCGCGCGAGGCGATTGCCACCGGTGGCGTCAACGAAGTGGTAGAGCTGGATCGCATGAGCCAACGCATGCTGGCGCAAATTGCCGGTGGTCAAGCATTACGTATTTGATTTTATGCCCTTTTTACAGGGCTATCGCTAATGGCCGCCGCGAGGTGGCCGTTGTTTTGAATAATTTAAAGGTTGGGAATAAAAATGGCAGACAAGAGCCTCAAGTTTCTGGTGGTCGATGATTTTTCCACTATGCGTCGCATCGTCAGAAACTTGCTGAAAGAGTTGGGATTCAACAACGTTGAAGAAGCCGAGGACGGTGCGGACGCACTGAACAAACTGCGTGCCGGTGATTTCGACTTTGTGGTCTCCGACTGGAACATGCCGAACATGGACGGCCTGGAGCTGTTGCAAACCATTCGTGCCGACGGCGCGTTGGCGAGCATGCCGGTATTGATGGTCACGGCGGAAGCCAAGAAAGAAAACATTATCGCGGCGGCGCAGGCCGGTGCCAGCGGTTACGTGGTGAAACCTTTTACGGCGGCAACGCTGGAAGAAAAGCTCAACAAGATCTTTGAAAAACTGGGCATGTAAGGAGAGGGGCGATGAGAGACATTCCAATGCCTGCCAGCGATGCGGCAACCGCGGGAGAGATTATCTCCCGCATTGGCCAACTGACGCGCATGTTGCGCGACAGCATGCGCGAACTGGGGCTTGATCAGGCGATCGCCCAGGCGGCAGAGGCAATCCCGGATGCACGCGATCGTCTGGATTACGTGGTCACCATGACGGCGCAGGCAGCGGAACGGGCGTTGAACTGTGTGGAAGCCGCGCAGCCGCGTCAGGCGGCGCTGGAGTCAGAGGCCAAGGCATTAAAAGGCCGCTGGGACGACTGGTTCGCCGATCCGATCGAACTGGACGACGCGCGCGAACTGGTCACCGACACCCGCCAGTACCTGGAGCAGGTGCCGGAACATACGGCATTCACCAATGCCCAGTTGCTGGAAATCATGATGGCACAGGACTTCCAGGATCTGACCGGTCAGGTGATCAAGCGCATGATGGATGTGGTGCAGGAGATTGAAAAACAGTTGCTGATGGTGCTGATGGAAAACATTCCTGAACAGCCGGCGAAAGAGAAAAAGCCGAACGACAGCCTGCTCAATGGCCCGCAGCTCGACCAGAACGGTGCCGGTGTAATAGCCAACCAGGCACAGGTGGACGACCTGCTCGACAGCCTCGGTTTCTGATGTTCTCTGGGGCGCGGCTTTGCTGCGTCCCAGGTATCAGAAAGGGTTTTAACGTTTCACCATTCACTCATCCCGCAAATAACCCGCCTTTTTCCCCGCTGTTCCATCAATGAAATCCGTGATTTTTTGGCATGCTGGCGGCAATTTTATTCCCTCCCGGCACAGGAAGCGCATCCGTGGCTGAAGACAGCGATCTGGAAAAGAGCGAGGCCCCCACACCCCACCGGGTGGAAAAGGCACGTGAAGATGGCCAGATCCCGCGTTCGCGCGAGTTGACGTCGGTGTTGATGCTGGTGGCGGGCTTATCGATCATCTGGATTGCCGGCAGCAATATGTCGCACCAGTTGGCGATGATGCTGACGCAGGGCCTGAATTTCGATCACAGCATGGTCAGCAACGATAAACAGATGCTGCGCCAGTTGGGGATGCTGTTACGCCAGGCGGTATGGGCGCTGTTGCCGGTGATGGCGGGGCTGACGCTGGTGGCCATCACCGCGCCGATGCTGTTGGGCGGCCTGCTGCTCAGCGGTAAATCGCTCAAGTTCGATTTAAAGCGCATGAATCCCTTGTCCGGGCTAAAACGGATCTTTTCCAGTCAGGTGCTGGCGGAGCTGCTGAAGGGCATCCTGAAGGCGACACTGGTGGGCTGGGTCACCGGTTTATACCTGTGGCACAACTGGGCAGCGATGCTGCACCTGATAACCCAGCAACCACTTGATGCGCTCGGCAATGCGCTGCAGATGATCATCTTTTGCGGTTTGCTGGTGGTGCTGGCGCTAACGCCGATGGTGGCGTTTGACGTGTTTTACCAGCTGTGGAGCCACTTCAAAAAGTTGAAGATGACCAAGCAGGACATCCGCGACGAGTTCAAGGACCAGGAGGGCGATCCGCACGTTAAAGGGCGTATTCGCCAACAGCAGCGTGCCATAGCCCGGCGGCGCATGATGGCCGACGTGCCGAAGGCCGACGTTATCGTCACCAACCCAACTCATTACGCCGTCGCACTGCAGTACAACGACAAAAAAATGAGCGCGCCGAAGGTGCTGGCCAAGGGGGCCGGCGAAATTGCGCTGCGTATCCGCGAACTGGGTACGGAACACCGCATTCCCATGCTGGAGGCGCCGCCGCTGGCACGTGCGCTGTATCGACACAGCGAAATTGGACAACACATTCCCGCCACCCTGTACGCCGCCGTGGCCGAAGTTCTGGCCTGGGTTTACCAGCTAAGACGCTGGCGGCGCGAAGGCGGGCTGATCCCGAAAAAACCTGAACGTTTACCGGTGCCGGAAGCACTGGATTTTGCTGGAGAAAGTGACACTAATGGCTAATTTGGCCGCCTTGCTTCGTTTGCCGGGCAGTTTTAAAGATACACAGTGGCAGGTATTGGCCGGCCCGATACTGATTCTGATGATCCTGTCGATGATGGTGCTGCCGTTGCCGGCATTTATCCTCGATCTGTTGTTCACCTTCAATATTGCCTTGTCGATCATGGTGCTGCTGGTCGCGATGTTTACCCAGCGCACGCTGGAATTTGCCGCATTCCCCACCATCTTGCTGTTCTCGACCTTACTGCGCCTGTCGCTCAACGTAGCTTCGACGCGCATCATCCTGATGGAAGGGCATACCGGCTCCGCCGCTGCCGGGCGTGTGGTAGAAGCCTTCGGCCACTTCCTGGTAGGCGGTAACTTCGCCATCGGTATTGTGGTGTTTATCATTCTGGTGCTGATCAACTTTATGGTGATCACCAAGGGTGCCGGACGTATCGCCGAAGTCGGCGCGCGTTTTGTGCTGGACGGTATGCCGGGCAAGCAGATGGCGATCGATGCCGATCTCAACGCCGGTTTGATCGGTGAAGAAGAAGCGAAAAAACGCCGTTCTGAAGTCACGCAGGAGGCCGACTTCTACGGCTCGATGGACGGTGCCAGTAAGTTCGTTCGTGGTGATGCGGTCGCCGGCCTGATGATCATGATACTGAACGTGGTCGGGGGTCTGCTGGTCGGGGTGATCCAGCACGGGATGGAAGTGGGTACGGCGGCGGAAACCTATACCTTGCTGACTATCGGTGACGGTTTGGTGGCGCAGATCCCGGCATTGGTTATTTCGACCGCGGCCGGCGTTATCGTGACCCGCGTGGCGACTGATCAGGACGTTGGCGAACAAATGGTCGGCCAACTGTTCAACAATCCGCGCGTCATGTTGCTCAGCGCCGCCGTGCTCGGCCTGCTTGGTATGGTGCCGGGGATGCCGAACCTGGTCTTCCTGCTGTTCACCGCCGGGCTGTTGGGATTGGCCTGGTGGCTGCGTGGGCGGGATCAGCAAGCCCCCAAAGAGCAGGAGGCGCCGATAACGCAGGATAACCCGCAGGCCGTGGAAGCCAGTTGGTCTGACGTACAGTTGGAAGATCCGCTGGGTATGGAAGTCGGTTACCGATTGATCCCGATGGTGGATTTCCAGCAGAACGGCGAACTGCTCGGCCGTATCCGCGGCATCCGTAAAAAGTTTGCGCAGGAGATGGGTTACCTGCCGCCGGTGGTGCATATTCGCGACAATCTGGAATTGCCGCCTGCCAGTTACCGCATTCTGATGAAGGGGGTAGAGATCGGCAACGGTGAAGCGCAGCCTGGACGTTGGCTGGCAATTAACCCCGGCAACGCGGTAGGTGAATTGGCGGGGGATAAAACCACCGATCCGGCGTTTGGGCTGGAAGCGGTATGGATTGACAGCGCGCTGCGTGAGCAGGCGCAGATCCAGGGCTTTACCGTGGTAGAAGCCAGCACCGTGGTAGCAACCCACCTGAATCATTTGATTGGTCAGTTCGCCAGCGAGCTGTTTGGTCGACAGGAAACGCAGCAGCTGTTGGATCGCGTAGCGCAGGATATGCCGAAACTGACCGAAGATTTCGTGCCGGGCGTGGTGACGCTGACCACCTTGCACAAGGTGTTGCAGAACCTGCTGACTGAACGGGTTTCGATCCGCGATATGCGCACCATTATCGAAACTCTGGCGGAGCATGCACCGACACAAACCGATCCCTATGAACTGACGACCGTGGTACGGGTTGCGTTGGGACGGGCCATCACCCAGCAGTGGTTCCCGGGCAACGGTGAAATTCAGGTCATTGGTCTGGACACCCAGCTTGAGCGCCTGTTATTGCAGGCATTGCAGGGCGGTGGTGGTCTGGAGCCAGGGCTGGCGGACCGTCTGCTGGATCAGGCCAAACAGGCGTTACAGCGTCAGGAAATGCTCAGTGCGCCACCGGTGCTGCTGGTGAATCATGCACTGCGGGCCTTGCTGGCACGCTTCCTGCGCCGTAGCCTGCCGCAACTGGTGGTGCTGTCGAATCTGGAAATCAACGACGACCGCCAAATCCGCATGACCTCGACCATTGGGGCCGCATAATGAAATACAGCATGGCGGTAATCTGCCTGTTGGCTCCGCTGAGCTTGCAGGCGGCGTCCGGTTCCTGGGTAGCCGACAGCGTCGGCGCCACGCTGGAACATGGCGGAGAGCGGGGAGAATCACCAGGGCTGCGTGCACCTAACGAGTTACCGAATGCCAATGCGCGTATTACCAGCGTCAGTTGGCGTTACCGGTTGCTGGCCGCCGAACCGGCCGGTATGCAGGTGCAGCTTTGTACCCAGACCCGCTGCATTGCGCTGAGCGGCGGCAGTGGCAGTAGCACCGGGTTGCAGGGCGAATCGGCGAACGCCGAACTGCGTTTTGTTTATTACGTGCAGGCGCGCGGCAGTTTGAACCCGCCGCTGCGGGTGATCAGCAATCAGGTGATTGTCAATTACCAGTAATGGTTTAGGCGAGGATCGCCAGGCCGTTGCGGTCGACCAGCGAAAGCAGTTTCATTGCGGCGGAGTTGGGGACGGCTTCGCCACGCTCCCAGGCTTCGATCTCTTCATAATCAACATTCAGATAGGCAGAAAAGGTGTGCGAGCTGACTTTTTCACGCTTGCGCAACCGTTTGATTTGATTGGGACTGTAGTGTTTAACTCTTTTCTTGCACAGCAGTTCAAAGCCACCCATGGTCGCTTCGTCCAAAAAACCACCGTCGTACAGACTTTTCATTTCCTGATGAATCTCAGCGAGTATCTTGCTCATAATAAATCTTCCTTAATTCATTACATGGTAGATATTCAATTTTTACACTCCCTGTGCACGCTATACCTACCTTGGGTAGATTTCAAGCGATTAACCATTGAGCGCAGTATGACGGGTGTTTTGCAGGCTGAGAAGCTGTGATTCTCTGAGCTGCGAAGAGCCTCGCGTCAGGGTTTTGAGTTTTCGGCAAGGTGAAAAAAAATTGCGAGGCAGGCTGTAAAGTGAAGGGGCTTTTTGCCCCGTTCAGCAGGATCTAAACGCCGATTTTTCGGCCCAACAGGCTGGCGTTACGCGACTGGCCATCCGGGCCGTACAGCGATTTGTTTTGCTTGCTCAGGATCGCCAGCGCCTGGGCGTTGTGGTCGATCTGCTGATTGAGCAGCATGCCGTTATGCTGGTTTTTTTCCCGCAGCAATTGGCTGAGCGCCTGCACTTGTTGCCAAGCGTCTGCCAGAGGCGGGTGAGCGGAATAGGGCGCCTGTTGTCCCTGCGCCTTTTCCAACTGCAGTCGCTGTTGTTCCAGGTAGTTTACCGTGGCCAGCAGTTGGCTCTTGGCATCGGTGGCACGTTGCAGCGCCACGCCCGGCAATTGGCCGGAGCACAGCAAATGATGTTCTTCCGCCAGCACCGTATCCAGTGCTCGCAGGGTTTCCAGCAGCTTATTAATCAGTTGCGCCAGATTTTCCATGACGATAAATCACCTTTCAAAGAGTTCCCAGGTGGTTAACCCGAGGGTTAGCCCTTTGGCGTTGGGTTGCCGTTCGACATCCACTGGGCATCGCTTTGCGCGTCCTGCAGCAGTGCATCGGCAATTTTACCGGCATCCATTTTCAGCTCACCGTTACGGATCGCCTGTTTGATGGCGTCCACCCGGTTCATATCAATATCCTGCGTTCCCGGTTGCATCAGGCGAGCTTGCGCGTCGCTCAATTTTACCTGGGTGCCGCTGACGGTGTTTTCAGTCTGGACGGCTTTACGTGGCTGAAGTGGATTCTCCGCCGGCGTCTCACGCGGTTGCACCGTGGGAACGGGTTGCAGCCGCTGGGTGCGATCGATACTCATGGTCAATCTCCATCAATGCCGTCACCTGGCAGGCAATGGCTGATACTTTTTGTGGCCCTGGCGGCCAGTAAAATACTGCTTATGATTTTATTATCGGCAGGTTTTGAGAAACCTTTACCTGTTTATAACCTAATGCGAATTGCGCCGTCGTCACCGACAATACCGTTAACAATTTGCCCAGAGGACATGCGCACGCGGACGCTATCTTCTGTGGCGGCGTTGTTCATCGCCTTGCCCGATCCGCTGATGTTAAATCCTTCCCCCTGCGCGGTCACCTGCACCGCCTGACCGGCCTTGATCACCCAGGCGCGGCGCAGCATGGCCAGGGTCAGTGGCTGGCCGGGGCTGATATTGCGCAGGCTGACGGCGCCCAGAGCCTTGCCGGCTTCAGACAGCGTACGGGGGGGCAGCGTATCGAGCCGGCCACTTTTCAACTTGATATCCGCCGCCGTCAGCTTGCTGCCGGCATTGACTGAGCGAGCCGACACCAGGTATTTGCCGATCACCTGAACCTGCGTCTGGATAAAACGCCGTTCCTGTCCACAGCGCGCCGAAATACTGATGTTACCCCAACGGCGGGCATTGGAGGCGAGAGAAAGCTGTGGAAATTCGCACGGTGGCCACAGGGTCGCAGGCGTGCGCACCAGCACTTTAACCTGCACCGGACTGCCGCTGAATTGGCTGGTGACGAAGCTTTCAATCTGCGCCGCCAGATCCTCGGCCCGTGCGTTCAGGCTGCACAGCAGCGCTGCCAACAGCAGCATTTTACCTTTCATCTTCGCTTCCACCACAACCATCAGGATACGCGTAAGTGTACCCGGACTGTGTTCAGGCTAAGCAGATAAATAGCGACGCATTTTGCTCTTATTCCCACGATAGGCTGGCGGAAGGGGCGTTTATGCTGTCGGCTCCAAATTCTAACCTCGCGGAGGGAGCATGATCGACAAACTGGACGCTGCTCTGCGCTTTGGTCAAGAGGCGCTGAACCTGCGCGCCCAGCGGCAGGAAATTCTGGCCGCCAACATCGCCAACGCAGACACCCCGGGCTATCAGGCGCGGGACATCGATTTCGCCGGCCAATTGAACAAGGTGCTGGAACAGGGCCGCGTCAGCGGCAGTGGCATTGCGCTGAACATGACGTCCGCGCGCCACATTCCGGCGCAGAACATGCAGCCGCCACAGCTCGACTTGCTGTTCCGCGTGCCGGATCAGCCGTCTATGGACGGCAATACGGTGGACATGGATCGCGAACGCACCAACTTCGCCGATAACAGCCTGAAATATCAGACCGACCTGACGCTGCTCAACGGTCAGATCAAAGGGATGATGTCAGTGTTACAACAAGGATAAGGCGCATGTCGCTACTGAATATTTTTGATATCTCCGGCTCGGCGCTGTCAGCCCAGTCGCAACGCATGAACGTCAGCGCCAGCAACATGGCCAACGCCGACAGCGTCACCGGCCCGGATGGCCAGCCTTATCGCGCCAAACAGGTGGTGTTTGAAGTCGCTGCCGGTGCCGGGCAGCCGACCGGGGGCGTACGCGTAGCGCAGATGGTTGACGACCCGGCACCGGAGCGTCTGGTTTACCAACCGGGTAACCCGTTGGCGGACGGCAAAGGCTACGTGCGTATGCCGAACGTGGATGTGGTGGGGGAAATGGTCAATACCATTTCCGCTTCCCGCAGCTATCAGGCCAACGTCGAGGTGCTCAACACCACCAAGTCGATGATGATGAAAACCCTGACGCTGGGTCAATAACCGGAGCTTGCCATGGCCATTGCCGCAACAACCAATGAATCGCTGGATAACAGCGTCATCGGCGCTAACGCCAAAAACAACACCAGCCAGGATCTGAGCAACAGCTTCCTGACGCTGCTGGTAGCGCAGTTGAAGAACCAGGATCCGACCAACCCGATGCAGAACAATGAACTGACCAGCCAATTGGCGCAGATCAACACCGTTCAGGGCATCGAGAAACTCAATACCACGCTGGGCTCGATTTCCGGCCAGATCAACAGCAATCAGTCCCTGCAGGCCAGCGCCCTGATCGGTCACGGCGTGATGGTTCCCGGCAGCAACATCCTGGCCGGCAGCAAAGACGGCAAGGTCAGCACCACGCCGTTTGGTGTGGAACTGGAGCGTGCGGCCGACTCGGTAACCGCCACCATTACTGATGCCACCGGCAAAGCGGTACGCACTATCGAACTCGGTGGTTTGACCGCCGGGGTGCATTCGTTTAGCTGGGACGGTTCGATGACGGACGGCACCACCGCACCCGACGGAGCCTACAGCTTCACCATCAACGCCAAGGGTAACGGTGAGCAGTTGGTGGCGCGCAGCCTGCACTTTGGCATGGTCAATGGCGTTATCCGCGACGCGAACGGCGCGAAGCTGGATCTGGGCCTGGCGGGGAGCACCACGCTGGAAGAAGTCCGCCAAATTCTTTAATTCGTTTTTTTATTTCACCTATTCACAGGGCGTTATCGGACGATAGCCTAAACATTATTCGGAGATTGACATGGCCTTTTCTCAGGCAGTAAGCGGCTTGAACGCAGCAGCAACCAATCTGGACGTGATCGGTAACAACATCGCTAACTCCGCCACTTCCGGTTTTAAATCAGGCACCGTTTCCTTTGCCGACATGTTCGCCGGTTCGCAGGTAGGGTTGGGCGTCAAGGTTGCGGGCATCACCCAGAACTTTAAGGGCGGCACCACCACCGGGACCAGCCGTGCGCTGGACGTGGCGATTTCCGGCAACGGTTTTTTCCGCATGCAGGACCAGGACGGTGGCGTGTTCTACAGCCGTAACGGCCAGTTCAAGCTGGATGAAAACCGCAACCTGACCAACATGCAGGGTCTGCAGTTGACCGGTTATCCGGCTGCCGGCACGCCGCCGACCATTCAGCAGGGCGCCAACCCGGTGCCATTGAGCATTCCTGAAGGCATGATGAACGCCAAGGCGTCTACCTCCGGCACCATGGTAACCAACCTGAAATCCACCCATAAGGTACCGGACAACAAGACCTTCGATCCGACCAAGCAGGATTCTTATAACTACGTCAACACCATCACTGCCTACGACTCATTGGGTAATGCGCATAACATCAATGCCTACTTCGTGAAGACTGACGAAAACCAATGGCAGGTGTATACCCAGGATGGCTCCGCTGCGGCTGTCGATGCCGGCACCATGACCTTTGATACCAGCGGCAACCTGACCGGCACCACCAGTAAACAAGGCACCGCCGCCGAGTTCAGCATGCTGATCCCGATGTCCGCCAAAGACGGTGCTCCGGCGCAGAACCTCAGCCTGAGCTTTGCCAAGAGCATGCAGCAGAGCGTCAGCGCCGACTCGGTCAGCAAGGTATCGCAAGACGGCTATGGTGCCGGTGAGTACACCAATTTCCAGATTAACAACGACGGTACGGTGGTGGGCATCTATTCCAACCAGCAGACTCAGGTGCTGGGGCAGATTGTGATGGCCAACTTCTCCAACCCGGAAGGCCTCTCCTCGCAGGGCGATAACGTCTGGCAGGAAACCGGTGCATCGGGCCAGCCGCGTGTGGGTATTGCGGGCGGCGGTGGTTTCGGCAAGTTGACCAGCGGCGCGTTGGAAGCCTCCAACGTCGATCTGAGCCAGGAGTTGGTGAATATGATTGTTGCTCAGCGTAACTACCAGTCGAACGCCCAGACCATCAAAACGCAGGATTCGATCCTGCAAACGCTGGTCAGCCTGCGCTAATAGGATTGATTTATGGATCACGCGATTTATACCGCGATGGGTGCGGCGCGGCAGACGCTGGAGCAGCAATCGGTGACTGCCAACAACCTGGCTAATGCCTCGACGCCGGGTTTCCGTGCTCAGCTTTCGGCGCTGCGTGCGGTGCCGGTAGACGGGCCAAGCCTGCCGACGCGTACGCTGGTTACCGCGTCAACGCCGGGTGCCGACATGAGCCAGGGGGCGCTGAACTATACCGCGCGCCCGCTGGACGTGGCGTTGCAGCAAGACGGTTTTCTGGCGGTCAGCCTGCCGGACGGCACTGAAGCCTACACCCGCAACGGCAATCTTCAGATTTCCTCCACCGGGCAACTGACGGTGCAGGGGCGGCCGGTGATGGGCGATGGCGGGCCGATTGAGGTGCCGCCGTCGGCAGAGATCACCATTGCCGCCGACGGGACCATTTCGGCACTGAATGCGGGCGATCCGCCGAATACCCTCGCACAGATTGGTCGGCTGAAACTGGTCAAGGCCGACGCGCGCGAAGTTATGCGTGGTGATGACGGTTTGTTCCGTCTGACGCCGGAAACCCAGCAGCAACGTGGTAATCAGTTACCGAACGATCCTTTGGTGCGGGTCATGCCGGGGGTGCTGGAAGGCAGCAACGTCAAGCCGATGGAAACCATGGTCGACATGATTGCCAACGCCCGCCGCTTTGAAATGCAGATGAAGGTCATCCACAGCGTGGATGAAAATGAACAACGCGCCAACTCGTTGTTATCAATGAGTTAAGCCGCAAGGAAATAGCCCATGATCCCATCTTTATGGATTGCCAAAACCGGTCTGGACGCGCAGCAGACCAATATGGACGTGATTGCCAACAACCTGGCCAACGTCAGCACCAACGGTTTCAAACGCCAGCGTGCAGTGTTTGAAGATCTGCTGTACCAAACCATGCGCCAGCCGGGGGCGCAGTCCTCCGAGCAGACTACGCTGCCGTCCGGTTTGCAGATTGGTACCGGTGTGCGTCCGGTGGCGACCGAGCGCCTGCACAGCCAGGGCAATCTGTCGCAGACCAATAACAGCAAAGACATCGCCATCAAGGGGCAAGGCTTTTTCCAGGTGATGATGCCGGACGGCACCCTGGCCTACACCCGCGACGGATCGTTCCAGCGAGATCAGAACGGTCAACTGGTGACCGCCAGCGGCTTCCAGGTACAACCGGCGATCATCATTCCGGCCAATGCTCTGAGCATCACCGTAGGCCGCGACGGCATTGTCAGCGTCACCCAGCAGGGCCAGACCGCAGCCCAGCAGGTAGGCCAACTGACGCTGACCACCTTTATCAACGACAGCGGCCTGGAAAGCATGGGCGAGAATCTGTACCAGGAGACCGAGAGCTCAGGCGCGCCGAACGAGAGTACGCCAGGGTTAAACGGGGCCGGTCTGCTGTATCAGGGCTATGTGGAAACCTCCAACGTCAATGTGGCGGAAGAGCTGGTCAATATGATCCAGACCCAGCGTGCTTATGAAATCAACAGCAAAGCGGTATCGACCTCCGATCAGATGCTGCAAAAACTGACGCAACTGTAATTGACGGGCGCGGCTGCGCCCGTCAGACAGCTAACAAACCTCAAGATTTTGTGAAACAAAGGCGATACCCGTGGTAACCACAACTCTGATGGCAAACGTGCCGCCGCAAGGCAAACGCTGGTTGGCGGCGATGGTGATGCTGACGCTGGGCGGCTGTGCTTATATTCCGCATAAACCGCTGGTGGATGGCACGACCACGGCGCAACCGGCTCCGGCGGGCGCACCGGTACCGAACGGCTCGATTTTCCAGACGGTACAACCGATGAACTACGGCTATCAGCCTCTGTTTGAAGACCGCCGCCCGCGTAATGTCGGCGACACCCTGACCATCGCACTGCAGGAAAACGTCAGCGCCAGCAAAAGTTCTTCCGCCAATGCCAGCCGCAATGGTGCCAGCAAGTTTGGCGTTGCCACTGCACCGCGCTATCTCGATGGCCTGCTGGGCAATGCGCGTGCCGACATGGAGATGTCCGGCGACAGCACCTTCGGCGGCAAGGGCGGAGCCAATGCCAACAATACCTTTAACGGCACCATTACCGTCACGGTCAATCAGGTGCTGGTTAACGGCAATCTGCACGTGGTCGGCGAAAAACAGATCGCCATCAACCAGGGCACCGAGTTCATTCGTTTCTCCGGGGTAGTGAATCCGCGCACCATCAGCGGCAGTAACTCGGTCACTTCTACTCAGGTGGCAGATGCGCGCATTGAATACGTCGGTAACGGCTATATCAACGAGGCGCAGACCATGGGTTGGTTGCAACGCTTCTTCTTAAATGTCTCACCGTTCTAAGGATTGACCGATGCTGAAAAAAATACTGCTTACGCTGTGGATTGGGCTGGTGTGTCTACCGGCAACGGCGGAGCGCATTCGCGATCTGGTCACGGTGCAAGGCGTGCGTGATAACGCGCTGATCGGTTACGGGTTGGTGGTCGGGCTGGATGGTTCCGGTGACCAAACCATGCAGACGCCGTTCACCACCCAGAGCCTGAGCAATATGCTGTCGCAGTTGGGGATCACCGTGCCGCCGGGCACCAATATGCAGCTGAAAAACGTGGCGGCGGTGATGGTGACCGCCAAGCTGCCGCCATTTTCGCGTACCGGACAGAATATTGACGTGGTGGTGTCCTCCATGGGCAACGCCAAGAGTCTGCGTGGCGGTACCTTGCTGATGACGCCGCTGAAAGGCGTTGATAACCAGGTCTACGCACTGGCTCAGGGCAACGTGCTGGTAGGCGGTGCCGGTGCCTCGTCCGGCGGCAGCAGCGTGCAGGTCAACCAACTGGCCGGTGGCCGCATCAGTAACGGGGCCACCATTGAACGCGAACTGCCAACCACCTTCGGTGCCGGTGGTGTGATTAATCTGCAGTTGAACGATGAGGATTTCACCCTGGCGCAGCAGATCAGCGATGCCATCAACCGCCAGCGCGGTGGTGGTACCGCCTCACCGTTGGACGCCCGCACCATTCAGGTACTGGTGCCGCAGGGCAACAGTTCGCAGGTGCGTTTCCTGGCGGAGATCCAGAACATTAACGTCAGCGTCGGGGCGATGGATGCCAAAGTGATCATCAACTCACGTACCGGGTCGGTGGTGATGAACCGCGACGTGATCCTGGATTCTTGTGCGGTGGCGCAGGGCAATCTGTCGGTGGTGGTCGATCGGCAAAATACCGTCAGCCAACCAACGACGCCGTTTGGCGGCGGGCAGACCGTGGTGACGCCGAATACCCAGATTTCAGTGCAGCAGCAGGGCGGTTCGCTGCAGAAGGTTAATGCCAGCGCCAATCTGAACAACGTGATCCGCGCGCTGAATGCCTTGGGGGCTACACCGATCGATCTGATGTCGATCCTACAGGCAATGCAAAGCGCCGGCTGTCTGCGCGCCAAGTTGGAAATCATTTGATGGCCGGCGATCTGATGGCGATGTCGGGCGCCGCTTATGATGCGCAGGCGCTAAACGGGCTGAAGCGTGACGCGGCGAGCGATCCGCAGGGCAATCTGAAACAGGTGGCGCAACAGGTTGAAGGCATGTTCGTGCAGATGATGCTCAAAAGCATGCGTGCCGCGCTACCCAAAGACGGGGTACTGAGCAGCGATCAGTCGCGGCTCTATACCTCAATGTATGACCAGCAGATTGCCCAGCAGATGTCGCAGAAGGGGCTGGGGATGGCCGACATGATGGTCAGGCAGATGAGCAACGCCAACGCGGTGCCGAGTGAGACGGCGGGCATGTCACCAATGGCGCTGGACAACGAGGTACTGCAAACGCTGCCGAATCAGGCGCTGGAGCAAATGATTCGTCGTGCGGTGCCGAAAGCGCCTGCCGCGTCGCCGCTGTCGCTCAATAACGGCAACTTTGTCGCCCGGCTGTCCGTTCCGGCGCGCGTTGCCAGTCAGCAGAGTGGCATTCCGCATCAGTTGATTGTGGCGCAGGCCGCGCTGGAATCGGGCTGGGGCCAGCGCGAAATCCCGACTGCCAACGGCACGCCAAGCTACAACCTGTTTGGCATCAAGGCCGGCAGCAGTTGGAACGGGCCGGTTACCGAGGTCACCACCACCGAGTTTGAGCAGGGAGCAGCGAAGAAGATCAAGGCGCAGTTCCGAGTGTACGGTTCTTATGTTGAAGCGATTGCCGACTACGTCAAGCTGTTGACCAATAACCCGCGCTACGCCGAAGTGGCCAATGCGCGCAGCCCCGAACAGGCGGCACATGCGTTGCAGAAGGCCGGTTACGCTACCGATCCGCAATACGCCAACAAGTTGGTCAGCGTGATCCAGCAGATGAAAAACAGCGGCGAACAGGTGGTCAAGGCTTATACCCATGACCTGAAGGATCTGTTCTAGCCACAGGGCGCGGCATGCAGCGCCCCTACGCAATAGGCCGTATTTAAACGTAGGGGTTCAGCATGCTGGACCCGGTTTTTTTCCTCAAGTTTCCCCGCTTTTTGCCGATAACCAACACAGGCTGGGCGGATGGGTTCAGCAGATTAATTGACTTCTGTGGGCCAGCGGCACCGCAGCAAAAGGAACTTCTATGTCCAATAGCTTAATCAATACCGCGATGAGCGGGCTGAATGCGGCTCAGGTGGCGCTCAGCACCGTCAGTAACAACATCTCCAATTACAACGTGGCGGGCTATAACCGCCAGACGGCGATTTTGGCGCAAAATGGCGGCATGAGCACCATGAACGGCTTTATTGGCAATGGCGTTACCGTGACCAGCGTCAACCGCGAATACAATCAGTTCATTACCAACCAACTGCGCGGCGCGCAGAGCCAGGCCGGGGCGCAGAACGCCTATTTCGAGAAAATTTCGCAGATCGACAACCTGCTGGCCAGTAAGACCAATACTCTGTCGACCAACATGCAGGACTTCTTCAGTAACCTGGAGAATCTGGTCAGCAACGCCGGTGATGACGCAGCGCGTCAGACGGTGCTGGGCAAAGCCAATGGCCTGGTCAATCAGTTCAATAACACCGATAAATATCTGCGCGATATGGACAGCGGCGTTAATCAGCAGCTCAGCGATAGCGCGACGCAGATCAACAGCTACAGCCAGCAGATCGCCAAACTCAATGATGAAATCACCCGCCTGCGCGGCAGTGGCGGTGAGCCGAATGCCTTACTGGATCAGCGCGACCAGTTAGTCACCGAGCTAAACCAGGTGGTGGGGGTGCAGGTGACCCAGCAGGACGGCGATGCTTATACGGTCTCTTTCGCCAACGGCCTGACCCTGGTGCAGGGCAGCAACAGCTATCAGGTTGAAGCCATCCCCTCCAGCGGCGACCCTTCCCGCCTGACTCTGGGTTATAACCGCGGTAACGGCGTCAGCGAAGTGCCTGAAGGGCAAATTACCAGCGGCAGCGTTAGCGGCGTACTGAAATTCCGCAGTGAATCACTGGATGCCACACGTAACCAACTGGGGCAACTGGCGCTGGTAATGGCGGACAGTTTTAACCAGCAACACCGCGCCGGGTTCGATCTTAACGGTGACGCCGGGACCGACTTCTTCAACTTTGGCGGTGGGCGCGTGGTGGATAACAGCCGCAATAGCGGTGATGCGGCGCTGTCGGTGTCCTACACCGATACCGGCAAGGTGAAAGCCAATGATTACCGGGTAGAGTTTGACGGCAGCAATTGGCAGGTAAGCCGTCTGCCGGACAACGTGAAGGTTAACGCCACCGCGGGTACCGATGCCGATGGCAAAGCGACGCTAAGTTTTGACGGCCTGAAGGTGGGCATTGAGGGCAACGCGCAAAAGAATGACAGCTTTACCGTGAAGCCGGTCAGCGACGTCGCGGGCAGCCTGAAGGTCGCCATCACCAACTCTTCAAACATTGCCGCTGCCGGTAAGGATGACAGCGGCCGCGGCGATAACGAAAACGCCAAAAAACTGCTCGACCTGCAAACCAAGAAACTGGTCGACGGCAAAGCCACCTTCAGCGGTGCTTACGCCAGTATGGTCAGCAGCGTGGGTAACCAAACGGCATCGGCCAAGGTTTCGGTGACCTCACAGAACAATATCGTCAAGCAGCTGACTATCCAACAGCAGTCGGTTTCCGGCGTTAACCTGGATGAAGAGTACGGTGAACTGCTGCGTTTCCAGCAGTATTACATGGCCAATGCGCAGGTGATCCAGACCGCCAGCTCGATGTTTGATGCGCTGCTGAATATCCGTTGATTTCCCTTTTAACCGGGGCCGCATTGGCTCCGGTCACCGATTTTGAGGAGCCTGCACCATGCGCATGAGCACCAGCATGATGTACCAACAGAACATGTCCGGCATTACCGGCAACCAATCACTGTTTATGAAGGCGGCAGAGCAGCTTTCTACCGGCAAAAAGGTCAGCAATCCGTCTGACGATCCGCTGGCGGCATCGCAGGCGGTGATGTTGGCCCAGTCCCAGTCGGAAAACACCCAGTATGCCCTGGCGCGAACCTTTGCCCGCCAAAGTGTGTCGATGGAAGAGACGGTGCTGGGCGGGGCAACCAGTACCATCGCCGATATGAAGGCGCTGATCGTCAATGCCGGCGGTACCGAAAGCGATAACGACCGTGATTCGCTGGCGACCCAACTGCAGGGGCTGAAAGACCAACTGCTCAACCAGGCGAACAGCACCGACGGCAACGGCCGCTACATGTTTGGCGGCTTCGTCAATGACAAGCCCCCGTTTGTCGATAACGGCGGGACGATCAGCTACGCCGGTGGTAACCAGGCGGTCGAGCAGAAAGTGGACGCCAACCGCACCATGACCATTGGCCATACCGGCGATACAGTGTTTATGTCCTTGACCAGCAACCCGAAGCCAGAGCCGGACGGCAGTGCGCCGGTTTCTAACGTGTTTGAAAGCATTGATATCGCGCTGAAGGCGTTGAAAACCCCTTTGAAGGACGCGGACGACGCCACCAAACAGCAGGTGAACGATGCGCTGGCCAAGGCCAACCGTGGCCTGGACAACTCCTACAACAAAGTGCTCAGCGTACGTGCCGAACTGGGTAACCAACTGCAGGAAATGGATACGCTGGACAGCATCGGCAAAGATCGCGACCTGATCAACCAAACGCAAATGAGTGCGTTGACGGATGCCGACCTGGCCGAGTCGATATCGAGCTACTTTATGCAGCAGGCGGCCTTGCAGGCGTCGTACAAAACCTTCGGTGATATGCAGGGTATGTCGCTGTTCCAGATGAACCGCTGATACCCGTCGTCTTTCAAGCTGCAGCGTTGTTACCTGCACTGATATGGTAGGGGGCGAATACATTCGCCCCGATTAAAGCGGGCGTAGCATGCAGCGCCCCTACCGAATGAATGGCAATAATAAACATCCGTTGTGAAGCCATGGCGGGTCACTCTTTGGGTGTGCTTAGAAGGCGCTATCTCTGTAGAGCCTTCTTGAAACCGGGCGCACTTTTTTGGCACGTCACTCTTTCCCCCACTAAGGTTTGAGTGACGTGCTTTTTTTTCGCCTGATTTAACGTCGGGAAACGTTAAAATATTCAGACGGAAAGGGGAGTAATACCAGAGGCTATATTTTTATTTATAGCGTAGCGGTTATTTTTTCTTTTTCACCATGGTCCATTTTTCACCGTTCGGCGAAGAGGATAGTGATATTTGAATACGGTTGGTTGCCCAGTGCGCCATGCCTAAGGCTCTGCGTGCTCTTCGGTTGGTTTTGGCTTTCATTTCCGTGCTCCTGAGGGTAGAGGTAAAACCGCAGATAATAAATATGCCTGTCCCGCCGGCTGACCCCGGTGAAAAGTATTTTTATCCCTGCGGATGATGGTCGTCAGAGTTTTATTTAACTTCCCTGTGCGTTAATTTATATTTAAATTTACTCCTTTATTTAATTGTTCGACGGCTGTTATTACTGATGGCTTTATATTTAACAAGGCCATTCTAAGGTGGGTATTTTATTATTCAAGGCCATAAAAATAATCGAAGCCAAATCGTGTTTATTGGGCTTTTCCAACTTTTTATAGCGAGAAAGGGGTTTTACTGCCAGTTTGTCCGGCGAGGTGCGGCCGTTAAGCCGCACGAATGAGGGTAACGCTAGGGGGTCATGCTGCCGATGACATCAGCCAGCCTGTCGAAGAACTCACCGAACAGGTGCTCACAAAACGGCGCCAGCATCGGCATCATCATGCCAATGGTCATAATGCCGATGGTCATGGTGACCGGGAAGCCGATGACAAATACCGACAGTTGCGGCGTCATGCGGTTGAGCAGGCCGAGCGCCATGTTCAGCGTCAGCAACAGGCAAATCAGTGGCAGTGCCAGCATCAGACCATTGATGAAAATCAGCGAACCGGCCTGGGTCAGTGCCAGAAAACCGTTGCCATTGAGCGGCTCAGCCTGGATAGGCAGAGTATGGAAGCTGTCGACCAGCAGCGAAATCAGCCACAGGTGACCGTTAAAACTGAGGAACAACAGCATGGCCAGCAGGTTGAGCAGCCGCGCCAGCACCGGGGTGTTCGGCCCGCCGCTGGGATCAAAGAAGGTGGCGAACGATAGGCCCATCTGCATGCCGATCACTTCGCCGGCCAGGCGGATTGCCGCAAAGGCGAACTGCATGGTCAGGCCCAGCGCCACGCCGATCAGGATCTGCTGTGCGGCCAGCCATAGTCCGGCGGCGGAGAAGATAGGGACGGTGCTGATGGGCAATCCAGGGGCGATCAGGATCACGATCAGTCCGCCCAGGCCAATCTTTACCTTCTTGCTGATTTGCTTTTCGCTGAACACCGGCGCGGTGCTGATCAACGCCAGAATGCGCAGCAGCGGCCAGAAATATTGGCTAAGCCAGACGCCGAACTGCGCGCTGTCAAATGTGAGCATGGTTAACCAATCAGATTCGGCAGGTTGGTGAACAGCGTGCGCATATAGTCCAGCAGCAGGTTGAGCATCCAGGGCCCGGCAATCACGATGGTGGCGACCACCGCCAGAATTTTGGGGATAAACGACAACGTCATTTCGTTGATCTGGGTGGCGGCCTGCAGCAGGCTGACCACCAGACCGCTGACCAACGCGGCGAGCAGCATCGGGGCAGCCAGCGCCAGCGCTACTTTCATCGCTTCGGTGCCCAGCGCCATTACGGATTCAGGGGTCATTGGCGGCTCCGGTTATGAATAGAAACTTTGTGCCAGCGAGCCAAGCAGCAACTGCCAGCCATCCACCAACACAAACAGCATCAGTTTGAACGGCAGCGAGATAGTCGCCGGGGGCACCATCATCATCCCCAACGCCATCAGCACGCTGGCCACCACCAGATCGATAATCAGGAACGGAATAAATACCGTGAAGCCAATTTGGAACGCGGTTTTCAGCTCGCTGGTGACGTAAGCCGGCAGCAGAATCCGCATCGGCACCGCTTCCGGCCCGGCCAGTGGCGGCAGGTTGGCGAGCTTGGCGTACAGGGCCAAATCGGTTTCACGCGTCTGGCGCAGCATAAATTCGCGCAGCGGCTGCGAACCTTTATCCATTGCGACGTCCAGGCTGATTTTGTCCTGACTGAACGGCAGGTAGGCGTCCTGATAGACCTTGTCGAACACCGGCGACATGATGAAAAAGGTCAGGAACAGCGCCAGACCCAGCATCACCTGATTCGGTGGAGCGGAAGGAGTGCCCAGCGCGTTGCGCAGTAGCCCGAGCACGATGATGATGCGGGTGAAACTGGTCATCATCAGCAGCATTGCAGGCAGGAAGCTGAGCGAGGTCAGCAACACCAGCGTTTGCACCGGCAACGACCAGCTTTGGCCACCGCCCGCCAACGGCTGGCTGATAAGGCCAGGCAACTGCGCGAAAGTCGCCGGGCTGATTAGCAGCAGGGCAGCGGCAAAAAGGTGTTTTCCCCTCACCCCGGCCCTCTCCCGGCAGGAGAGGGGGACGGCTGTGACCTTCTGGCAATTCGAGCCGAGGGGGGCAAAAGCCGGGGATGCTGATTGTTGAGTGTGAGTCATGCCGATTTTTCCGGACGTTTCAAAACTTTTTGCATCAGTTGGCGAAAATCAGCCGGCGCTGCGCTGTCGGTTGCGCTGCCATCTTGCGCAGGGGCCGGCAGGGTATGCAGCGGGGTGATTTGCTGGGCGGTGACGCCCAGCACCAGCAAGGTGTTGTCCACTTCGACCACCACCACGCGCTCACGCTGACCAACCTGGCAGCTGGCCCGCAGGTTTAACAGTTTGCTGTTGCGTGCCTGTGGGGCGAACCCCAATCGGCGAAACAGCCAACCTACCAGCAGGATCAGCAGCAGGATCCCGCCGAGTGCGGTACTGACCTGTGTCAGCACCGAACCGGCCGGCAGTGCCGGGGTGGCGGGTTGCAAAGTGCCCTGGCCGGGCGCGGTGGCGTTTGGGTTCATCAGCGGCTCAGGCGGCGCATACGTTCGGATGGGGTAATGATGTCGGTAATACGCACGCCGAACTTGTCGGCCACCACCACCACTTCGCCCTGGGCAATCAGATAACCGTTGATCATGATATCCAGGGGTTCACCCGCCAACCCGTCCAACGCCACGACCGAACCCTGCGACAGACGCAGCAGTTCCTTGATGGTCATTTTGGTGCGGCCCAGTTCGACGGTCAGTTTGACCGGGATATCCAGGATCAGATCGATGTCCTGCAGGCTACCGCCGGCCTCCTGAGGTTCCAGCGATTTGAACACTGCGTCGCTGGCAGAGGTTTTATCGGTCGCAAGCTGCTCGTTAAACGCATCAGCCCACAGGTCGTCCACGGATTCCTTTCCTTCGCCAGACGGTTGCTTAGGATCACTCATTTGGGCTGTTCCTCACTCAGAGCATTCAAAATAGGGTTAATCAAATGTTCAACACGCAGGGCGTACTGCCCGTTTAACGTGCCGTATTGGCTGGTCAGTACCGGTACGCCGTCCACGTGGGCAATCAGGCGATCCGGTTTATCAATCGGTAATACGTCACCCGGTTGCAGCTTCAGAATTTTTGACAGCCGCATCGGGATATCGACGAAGTTGGCAATCAGCTCCAGTTCGGAATGCTGCACCTGTTTCACCAGCGTTTCGCGCCAGTGGCTGTCTTCCTGCCGTGAGTTTTCCAGCGGCGGGTTGGTCAGCAGTTCGCGCAGTGGCTCTATCATCGCGAACGGAATACAGATGTTGAATTCACCGCTCAGCGCACCGATTTCCACCTGGAACGGAGTGGTAACCACAATGTCGTTCGGCGAGGTGGTGATATTGGTGAATTTCACCTGCATTTCGGCGCGCACGTATTCCACGTTGATCTTGTAAATCGCGCTCCAGGCGTCGCCGTAAGCATCCAGTGCCAGACGTAGCATGCGCTTGATCACCCGCTGTTCGGTCGGGGTGAATTCGCGGCCTTCCACTTTGGTCGGAAAACGGCCGTCGCCCCCGAACAGGTTATCGACTGCGATAAACACCAGGCTCGGCGCGAACACGAACAGCGCGGTACCGCGCAGCGGGTTCAGGTGCACCAGGTTGAGGTTGGTGGGCACCGGCAGGTTGCGGGCAAATTCGTGGTACGGCTGAATTTTGATCGGGCCGACGGTAATGTCCGGGCTGCGACGCAGCAGGTTGAATAACCCCATGCGGAACTGGCGGGCAAAACGTTCGTTGATGATTTCCAGCGCGTGCAGACGCTCGCGCACCACGCGGCGCTGGGTGGTCGGATCGTACGGCTTGACCTCGCTCTCGTTACTGGTGACCGCGACGGGTTCATCCCCCGCGCTGTCGCCGTTGAGCAAGGCGTCGATCTCTGCCTGTGAAAGAATGCTGTCGCCCATAGTGATTACCGCAATATGAAGGCGGTGAACAGCACGTCGCTGACCACCTGCTTCGGTTGTCCTTTAACCAGCGGCGGGCTAAGTACGTCCTTAATCTGCGCCACCAGTTGCTGTTTCCCTTGTTCACTGCTCAACTGACCCGCTTCCTGACGGGACAGCAGCATCAGCAGACGGCTACGTACCTCCGGCAGAAAATCGTTCAGTTGGCGGCGGGTGTTTTCGTCCGGCAAGCGTAATGTCAGGCCGATATACAACACGCGATCGGGGTTGTTATCCGGCGTCATCAGATTGACGGTAAAGGTATCCAGCGGCATAAACACCGGTGCAGCCGGAGGTTGCGGTTTGTCTGCGGGCTGTGCGCCGTTCTGGTGCTGTTTGAGCTGCCACCAGCTGTAGCCGGCTGCGCCACAGGCGGCTACGGTGATCAACACCAGCAGGATCACCAGTAACGGACGTTTATTTGAGGCTGTTGGAAGGGAGTTCTGAGACATTGCTAAGCCAAATTCCTGTTTTCTGCGTACATGAAAACCGCACGCATGACATGTAGCGGTATTATCCCGTCTATTCCGGCGTGCAATAGCCAGAATAGGCGGGGAAAAGCGTGCCAGCTTGGGCGTTTGCGGTCAGTCAGGCGAAAATATCAACGCCGCTGACGGCCCGAGCCATCGCCTGCAATGCCTGTGGGGCACTGAGGGCTTCTGCGGCAGGTTCACTACCTGCGTGGCTATCGCGATAACTCGGTTGGCCCTGCTGCCCGGCATTTTGTTGTTGCGCCTGTTGCCCCTGTGGCATGGATTCACTGCCGACGCTGCTTTGTCCCAGATTGATGCCGCTTTCTGCCAGCGCATGGCGCAGTTGCGGCATGGCGGCTTCCACGGCGGCACGCACCTGACCGTGGGCGGAGGCAATGTGCAACTGTGCCTGGCTGTCATCGAGCTTGAGGGTGATCTGCAATGCCCCCAGTTCCTGCGGATGCAGACGCAGTTCTGCGCTTTGCTGGCCGTTGCGATGGAACATCAGTACCTGCTGATTGAGCGCCTGTTGCCACTCGGGGCTACCAAGCTGGGCATTTAGCTGTGGCGTAGGCGGGGCGGTGACCAGCGAAGAGGCTGGAGCGGCTGCCACCGTCGGGCTGGAGACGGGCGGCGCCATCAGGTGATTGACTGGCTGCTGGGTATCGGTACTGAATTTCAACGCGCTTGCATCCGGCTTGTCGTGGGTGGCCGCCAACTGTTGTGGGGCGTCGGCACGGCTTGCAGCAGTAAGCGGATCTTTGCTCGCGGCTGCCGGGGCTTTCTGAACCTCCGTCATCTGGGATGCCGAAACCTCCGCGTGTCGACCCAGCGCTGCGCCTGGCAGGGCGGCAGATTGCACTGCACCCGGTTCGCCTTCAACGTTCAGTTCTCCGGTGCCCGCCGCGGTAGCCGGCGTTACGGCGATCGGTAACATGGCAAACAGCGCCTGTAAGGTGGCCGCGTCGATTTCACCGGCGGGGCGCAGGGCCGTATTTTCCGCAGTTTGATCTTTCAGCGGCTCTTCACCCGGCGTGACGGCTGCTTGCTGAGCGCTGCTTGATAGCGACGGTGCCAAAAGCCCATCAGGTTCGCCGAAGGTGGTCAGTAGCTGGGTTAACTGGTTGCGGCTCAGCGGCGCGGAGTCCTCGTCTGCACTCAGCGTCATCGGCGACAGCTTGCCTGCAGCCTTATCGGCCGGCAGCACACGTGCACCGAGCAGTTGAGCGAAAGCGGACGACAGGGAGGATTCATCCAGCGGCAACTGTGTGTCCGGCAGTAATCCGCTGTCGCCTGGGGTCGACAGACCTGACAATAGGTTGAGGTTCATGGGTGGATATTCCTTTGTGCACTGCGTTGAGCAAACTCATCCATCAGTTTTTGATCCCGTTTATTCTCCAACTGCAGTTCCGCACTTTGGGCACGGGTATGCAGGGTTTCGAAGGCATTCAGCCGTTGCTGCTTGTCCTGCCAGTGTTTAACCGCGCTCTCGACTTTTTGCCCCCACTGCATCAGTTGCTGGCGATGTTGGGTGATGGCCTGCTCCAGCGTGCCGATAAACTGCTGATAGTTCTGCCAGTTGGACGATTCCATGCCGCCACTCAGTTGATTATTCAGCTTCTGACGGTACTCATCCTGATAATTGAGCAGCATGGAAAGCTGCTGCTCTGCCGCCTGCTGTGCCTTGCGCACCTGGCCCAACTGCTGCGTCGCCTGTTCTACTGCGTCCTGCGCCAAATCGCGCAGGGTAATCAGGGGTGACTGTGGTTTCATCGGATTTTCGCCTTTGGTGACGTTAAACGATCAACTGCTGTAACTGTTGGCAAGCGTCGTCATAACCGCTGCGTTCAAAAATGCCCTGTTGCAGATAAGCTTCCATCTGCGGGTACAGCGCCATCGCCTTGTCCAGCAAAGGATCGCTGCCTGAGACGTAGGCGCCGACGCTGATCAAATCGCGGTTGCGTTGATAGCTGGCCAGCATCTGTTTGAAATTACGCACCCGGCGGTAATGTTCCTCATCGATCAGCGATGTCATGGCGCGGCTGATCGAGGCTTCAATGTCGATTGCCGGGTAGTGACCGGCCTCCGCCAGCCGTCGTGACAGCACCACGTGGCCGTCGAGAATGGCACGCGCCGAATCGGCAATCGGATCCTGCTGGTCATCGCCTTCGGTCAGTACGGTATAAAAGGCGGTGATTGAACCGCCACCGCTGATGCCGTTGCCCGCGCGTTCGACTAACGCTGGCAGTTTGGCGAATACCGAAGGCGGATAACCTTTGGTGGCCGGCGGTTCGCCGATGGCCAGGGCGATCTCACGCTGGGCCATGGCGTAACGGGTCAGTGAATCCATAATCAGCAGCACGTGCTGACCGCGATCGCGGAAGTCCTCGGCAATACGCGTGGCGTAGGCGGCCCCCTGCATGCGCAGCAGCGGCGAGACGTCGGCCGGGGCGGCAATCACCACCGAACGTGCCCGGCCTTCGGGGCCGAGGATGTTTTCGATAAAGTCTTTGACCTCGCGGCCACGTTCGCCGATCAGCCCGACGACAATCACGTCGGCCTGGGTATAACGCGCCATCATGCCCAGCAGCACGCTTTTACCGACGCCGGAACCGGCGAACAGCCCCATGCGCTGACCACGGCCGACGGTTAACAGACCATTAATGGTGCGTACTCCGACGTCCAGTACCTGTTCGATCGGCGTACGTTGCAGTGGGTTGAAAGGGGCGGTGATCAGCGGCGCACGATAACCGGTTTCCGGTGCGGGCAGGCCGTCGAGTGGCTTGGCGCTGCCGTCCAGCACCCGACCCAGCAATGCCGGCCCGAGCGGCAGCTGTTTGCTGGCGCTTTGCCCTTCCGGCGAGACGCGGGCATACACCCGTGCGCCGGGCACAATGCCTTCCACTTCTTCCAGTGGCATCAGGAACAGTCGCTGGCCGTTAAAACCGACCACTTCGCTCTCGACTTCCTGTACTTCACCCGCGTCGTGACGTTCGATCAGGCAGGTCGCGCCGATCGGCAGTTGCAGCCCGGTGGCTTCCAGTACCAGCCCGGTTGCGCGCGTCAGGCGGCCGTAACGACGAACCTTCGGCGCGTGCGTGATGCGTTTCTCCAACGTATCCAGTGAGGTCAGCCAGCGGCCGAGTCGAAGCGTCATTACACTTCTCCCGGAGCCGCCAGGCGGCAGAGTTCGTGCCAGCGGGTTGCCAGACTGGCGTCGAGGTCGCCTTCATCGGCACTGACCTTGCAACCGCCAGGGTGCAGTTGACCATCGGCCAGCAGCCGCCAGCCGTGCAGGCTGAGCGTGGCGCCCAGTTGTTGTTCAATACGCTGGTAATCATCCGGATGTACGCGCAACTGAGGCTTACCGCTGAACATCGGTTCCTGCTGAATCAACTGCTGTATCTGCGCCAGCAGGGCAGTGCCGTCACACACCGGCGGCTGACCGAGCACCTGTTTGGCGGCGGTCAACGCCAACTGCATCAGGCGCGAGGCGATCACGCTGTCCAGCGCGTCCAGCGTGTGCTGGAATTCTGTCACCAGTTGTTGCCAGTGGGCGGTCAGCGGTTGTTGTTGCTGTTGCGCCTCCAGCAATCCCTGTTGGCGGCCTTCCTCCATGCCGGCCTGGAACCCGGCTTCGTAACCCTTTTGCTGGCCGTCGGCATAGCCCAACTGCTGGCCTTGCTGCTCTGCCTGCAGGCGCAATTGGGCCAATTGCTGTTCCTGAACCACGGTGTCGTCCAGTGGTGTGCCGAAAGACTCTACTGGCGGTAACGGCAGCGGTTCGACCACCGCTTTCGGCTCGGTCAAATCGTTAAGCGACCAGGGCTGCCAGGGCAGGGTGTTAATGCGATCAGACATAGGTGTCCTCGCCACCGCCGATAATCATTTCGCCGCTTTCCGCTAAACGACGGACCACCAGCAGGATGGCTTTCTGTTCGTTCTCGACCTGCGACATGCGTACCGGGCCACGGTTGGCCAGATCGTCGCGCAGAATGTCGGCGGCACGTTGCGACATGTTCTTGAGGAACTTCTCGCGCAGCGGCTGTTCCGCCCCTTTGAGCGCCACCAGCAAGGATTCGCCTTCCACTTCCTGCAACAGGCGCTGGATGCTGCGGTCGTCGACCTCCACCAGGTTTTCGAACAGGAACATTTCGTCGATGATCTTCTGTGCCAGTTCGCCGTCGTATTCGCGCATGGCGTCGATAACCGCTTCTTCCTGCTGAGTTTTCATCAGGTTGATGATCTCGGCTGCGGTGCGTACCCCGCCCATTTTGCTGCGCTTGAGGTTCTGGCCGTCGAGCAGGTTGTTCAGCACTTCGGTCAGTTCCGCCAGCGCTGCCGGTTGCACACCGCCGAAGGTGGCGATACGCAGCATCACGTCGTTGCGCAGGCGTTCGTCGAACAGCGCCAAAATATCCGCCGCCTGGCCACGCTTCAGGTGGACCAGAATGGTGGCGATGATCTGCGGGTGTTCGTCGCGGATCAGATCGGCGGCGCTCATCGGCTCCATAAAGTTGAGCGTTTCCATGCCGGTGGTGGTCTCGCGGGATTCGAGAATATCCTCCAACAGGCTGGCGGCACGCTCTTCGCCCAGCGCTTTAACCAGCACCGAACGCAGGTAGTCACTGGCGTTGACGCTCAGTGCCGCATACTGTTCGGCGTCATCTTCAAATTCGCGCAGTATTTCATTGAGTTGTTTGTGCGAGACCTGGCTCATGCTGGCCATGGTGCCGCTCAACTGCTGGACTTCCCGCGAGGAGAGGTGTTTGAACACCTCGGCGGCGCGATCTTCACCCAGGGTCATCAGCAGGATGGCGCTTTTTTCGGTTCCGGTCAGACTCATAATTCGTTGCTCATCCATTGGCGGATTACCAGAGCGACCACGCGTGGGTCTTTATCAGCCATATCGCGGATCCGCTGGCTCTGGACTTCTGCACTGACGCGCTGCTGTGATTTGCGGTGCTGCGCCAGCTCCTCATTACTTTGTTTATTGCTCTCTGCCGGTTTGGCCATTGGCGTATTGGCGGCGGCGATAGCGGCCTTTTGTACCGCCTGACGGTTTTGCAACTGCGGACGTACCAGTTTGCGCCACAGCAACCAGCCGACCAGTAACACCAGAAGATAACGCCCGGCGTCGAACAGACGATCGATAAACGCCTGACTTTGCCAGAACGGCAGCTCACCACCGGTGACTTCGTTTTCGGTAAACGGCGTGTTGACCACGTTGAGCGTGTCGCCGCGGCTGCTGGAGAAACCCATGGACTCGCGCACCAGCGATTCGATCTGCGCCAACTGCTCTTTACTCATTGGCAGTGGTTTACCGTCTTTATCAGTACCGCGATAGTTGACCACCACCGCCACCGACAGCCGCTGTACCGTCCCGGCTTTTTGCTGGGTATGACGGATGGTGCGATCGACTTCGTAATTGGTGGTTTCATCCAGGCGAGAATTCTGCGGCCCCGAGTTTGCGCTGCGGGTGGTCGCGGCATTGGGTTGCGGGGCATTGGCGTTATTGCCGCCGGCCGCCGGTTTAGCAGTTTCAATCGGCGCGGTAGCCGGTGCGCTAGGTTGGTTGGACAAGGCACCCGGTACGCCACCGACCAATGGCCCGCCAATCTGATCGCTTTGGCTCATTTGTTTGGAGCGGACGGCGGCCTTATTGGGCAGTTGGTTCGGCTGATATTCTTCGTCGGTTTGTTCGCGGGTGGCAAAATCAATCTGCGCGGTAACCTGGGCGCGCGCGTTACCGTTACCGACCATCGGCGCCAAAATCGCTTCGATACGGCGCTGGTAGCGACTTTCCACTTCGTTGGCGTACTTGAGCTGTGCGGCGTTCAGATCGCGTCCGGCACCGTCAGACTGGGTCAGCAGGCGACCGGATTGATCGACCACGGTCACGTTGCCTGGTGGCAGGCCGGCGACGCTGCTTGAGACCATATAAACGATGGCGTTGATCTGACCGTCATCCAAAGCGCGGCCGGGTTGCAGCGTCAGGGTCACCGAGGCGGAAGGGGATTTTTGCTCGCGCACGAACAGCGAGGGTTTTGGCAATGCCAGATGCACCCGGGCGTTTTGTACCGGCCCCAGTGATTCGATGGTGCGCGACAATTCGCCTTCCAGCGCACGCTGGTAGTTGATTTGCTCACTGAACTGGCTGATGCCGAATTTTTCCTGATCCAGCAGTTCGAAGCCTACGGCACCGCCTTTCGGCAGGCCCAGCTGCGCCAGCCGCAGGCGGGTTTCGTGCACTTTGTCTGCCGGGATCAGCAACGCCGCGCCGTTCTCGGCAAAGCGGTAGGGGATGTTCATCTGCGTCAGCTGGGTGACAATGGCACCGCCGTCGCGATCGTTAATGTTGCTGTACAGCACCCGGTAATCAGGACTTTTTGCCCATAACAGCAGCGCAACCACAATGGCGATGGCGGCGGAAGCGGCGATCAGCAGTGGGATTTTCGGGTTGGCGCGCAGACGGTTCCACATGGCTTGCAGGCCATTATCGCGGCTTTCGGTGGCGGAGATTGAAGCACTCATTTTAGCCAGTGTCCTTCAATGACGCTCAGGATCCGGTTCGGGCCACGGCGTAGCTCCCTGCCAGGCTGATGAACGATGTGGTTAGCGTTGTGTGACAAAACAGACTCCCTGATACACATTTCTTCTAAATAGCGGCGCTCCCATTTCTGGGCATGCCATTATTTCCCCTTACTCACTATTTCGATGGCCCGAAAAGCCGGGTTTTTTGCAGTTAATTAGCCGCTTTAGGACAAAAATGCTGTGTTAGGGTGTGCAGCATCAAAGTAGTGCCTGTCGCCATAGCGTCCGGCCGCCGCGTTTTTATTGGAGTCACCATGGTAATTCAGGGTATTGAAGGGGTATTGCAGCAGTTGCAAGCCACCGCGATTCAGGCTGGGCAAATGGATCGCGGTGCTGCCGCGCCGGGCGTCAGTTTCGCCAGCGAGCTGAAAACGGCTATTGACAAGATCAGCGATACCCAGCAGGCCGCACGCAAGCAGGCGCAGAATTTTGAGATTGGCGTCCCGGGCCTCAGCCTTAATGACGTGATGGTCGATCTGCAAAAGTCATCAATCTCGCTGCAGATGGGCGTGCAGGTGCGTAATAAGCTGGTTTCCGCCTATCAAGAGGTAATGAATATGGCGGTGTGATGGAATGGGCCCGAGGTTGAGGCCGGGATCTATAGACTGTTTGCTTCAGGAGATCAGTTCAACGATTTGCTTACGGGCCGCAGCCAGGCCGCTGTCTCGGCCATGCGGTTTCATATCGAGGCCTTCAGCATAAACGAACTGCACCTCACTGATACCCATCAAACCTAAAACGGAACGCAGGTAGGGCGTGACCGCATCGGTTTCTTGTCCGACATGCACACCGCCACGGGAACTGATCACCAGAGCTTGCACGCCTTCCACCAGACCGATCGGATACGTCGCGGTGTAATTGAATGTCACGCGCGCCCGTGCCACCAAATCAAACCAGTTCTTTAAATGTGTCGGTACGTTGTGGTTGTACATAGGTGCACCAATCACCACCAGATCGCTGACCTTGAGTTCGGTAATTAATTGGTCGGAAAGCGCTACCCCATCCTTGATCCGCTGGCTCGATATTTCGCCGCCGCGCAGCGCGCTGAATAATTCAGCGTCGAGAACTGGCAGGTTGAGTGCCACCAAATCGCGTACCACGACGTTGTCCTGCATCCCTCTGGCGCTACGTTCGCTCAACAAGCTGTCGATAAGCCCATTGGTGTGAGATTGGTCACCCATGATGCTGGATTTGAGTACCAGAATATTGCTCATAATATTTTCCTGTTCGTGGTTTGGCTAAATGCCATGGCGTTTACTTTGCCGCCGGGGCATTTGAGATAACCCATGCTAGCATTGCTTGTGATTCACCAATGGTGATAGTGTTTCACATCATTGATGTCATTTTGGACGCAATAAGATGAGAACTGAACTCAATGGGATACCGGTATTTGTTGCCGTGGCGGAAGCCGGCAGCTTTGCCAACGCCGCGGAAAAACTGCATCTGACGCGCTCCGCCATCAGTAAAATCATCTCCCGGCTGGAACAGCGGCTTGGGGTGATGCTGTTTCTGCGAACTACCCGCAGCCAAAGCCTGACGGATGAAGGGGTGTTGTTCTATGAGCACTGCCGGCAAGCATTGGCAACCATTAACAGTGCAGAGAGCTTGTTGGACAGCGGTAAAGTGCAGGTCAGCGGGCGACTACGGGTATCGATGCCGGTGCTGTTTGGTCATCTGTGCATTGCCCCCTTGCTGACGGACCTGGCACAACAGCATCCGCAACTGACCCTGGAATTGTCGTTTAGCGATCGAACGGTGGATCTGATTGATGAGGGTTTCGATCTGGCTATTCGCATTGGCGCCTTGCCGGACAGCAGCAGTCTGATTGCCCGTCAGCTAGGCCAGCACGGCATGACGTTTTGCGCGTCACCGGCCTATTTACAACACTATGGTGAGCCGCAATCGCCAGCAGAGCTTGGCCAGCATCAGGCGGTGGGTTATTTGCGGGCCGGTATCTTGCAGAAATGGCAGCTCAGAGACACCAGTGGTCACCTGCAGGAAATCAGGCCACAGGCAAGAATAGTCATGGATGATATGCAGGCTATTGCCAATGCCGCTGTCAGCGGTGCCGGCGTGGTTTGGCTGCCTTACTGGCTGGTTCGCGAGCAGCTTGCCGACGGTCGGTTGGCGGCTATCATGCACGATTACCACAGCGTAGATTTTCCGGTTAATGCCGTCTGGCCTTATGCCGTTTATCAACCCTTAAAAGTCCGGCTGGCAGTAGATCACTTGCTGGCGCAACTGCCGGCCAGATTGGCGCAGGTCGGACCTTAGGTGCGATGACGGGTTTTTAGTGGTGGGGTTTTGAACACTGAATTAGCATATTAGGCGTATTACCCTTGGTATAGCGATCACCAATCGCTGGAGTAACAGGGCAGAAACCCCGGTTCAACTCACATTGCGGCACTTGTCATGGAGTTATAATTTCCGGGTTAAGGCTATTTTTATTACCGGGAAAGACAATGAGCAGCAAAAGTGAACAAAGATGGCGGCTGTTGAGTATTTTAATTCTGGCCATTTTAGTCGTATTAATAATCGTTTTAATTAAACAAAGCTAAAAAACCCGGGCCACTTTTGTGGCCTTGCCGATTTATTTTCCCGCCAGTATCCGCATGACGTCTTCCTCGTAGGTCAGGCCCAGCAGCCACAAACCGAGCAACAATATGGCCAGGGAAAACAGCAGTTTTTCGTTGAGCATGGTTTATCACACCTGATAGTTTTAACGCCCGTCGATGCTATCTCACCCGGCTGTTTTCCGCTAACCCGGCCTGTATAAACGAGGTTCCCGTTGTTCAATGATTTAACTTATGCCTGTGGCTGTCATTCCTGCGCTTCCATCATACTGAGATGATCAGGGCGAATAGCGCCGGACTCCATTGCCCGTTGGTGGCCGCGAATGGCGGTGGGCGCAAAGCCAAAACGTTTGCGAAAACGTTCGGCAAACCGTGAAGAACTCTCATAACCGACGTGCTGGGCGATGGCGGAGATGGGCCAGTCAGTCGATTGCAGCAAGGCCAGTGCGCTGCTCATGCGTACGTCGATCATCAGATTACGCAACGACGTATTTTCTGCCGACAGCTTACGGCGCAGCATTACCTCACTCATCGACAAGGTGTCTGCCACCTCGGCCGCCGTCCAGATGTTATGCGGATCGGTTGCCAGGCAGCGGCGCACCCGCTGAGTTAAATTTCTGGCCTCGTTATGTATGAAGTTGATATTGAACTGTTTGAGCCACAGCAGAATTTCCAGCATTTTGTGGCGAATGATGACGGCGGGGAAACGATGTTTGAGTGCCAGCGCCAGACTGGTGGTTTCAAAACTGTGAATCAACGCGCAGGGCAGGTTGCATAACGCCAGCACCGCGTCGAAAGCCGTGGTGGGCTGGGGCTCAACCTGGGCCGGTGCCGCGGCGAGCAGCGACGGATCGCAGGTCAGCAACTGGCAACTGAACACCCCTTCCTCAGAGGGTTCATTGATAATATCCACGGTTTGCCCCCCGTCGATAATCAACAACTCCCCGGTATGGGCCACCACTTCACGCTGTTGCCAGCGCACGCGTTTGTGACCTTGCTGTACCAAATACAGGTGAGGTTGTTCAAAATAAACTGAAGGGAATAATAATTCAGTATGCTGAATGATGTGTGCTGAGGCACCAATTCCTGGACAAAGATTAATTGTACGTTCCATCGATATTCATTTCGCAGCCAGTATCTGAGAATATCTTTACGCTTTGATTGGCGTTGGAGCAACATTTTTCCATGCGTTGTGAAACACAACGACGTGTTTTTTCTCTCAAAAATCAATTTCCTGCTGAACAGAAAACGTCCGTGTCGGCGTAATATCTATCCGTATCCTGGCGGCGCTGCATGCGGCACCCGCATCAGCTGGGGCGAATATATTCGCTCCCTATTCACCGGGTGATAAATATTATGGGTGTAAATAATTCAAATGCTACGGATTAATATCCTGACTTAACCGCAGAATAATAGTGCATACTGCTATTTATTCTACTTTTTCCGTTATTGTTAACAACTCATCTGATTTGTGGCTCTCCCAGCAGCAGGGCGCGATCGTGAAACTGGCCATAGGTGCTGTTAACCACGTTCTGACGCGTGGACTGACCGATCAACTCCTTCAATTGGTCCATACGTTGTTGCAGCAGACGTTTGAGTTCGGTTTCATTGTCCAGGATTTGCTGCAGCTTATGGCGCAATAATTCTTGTAACGCCATTGATGGACCGGCCTGACCGGTAAAGGCGGCCGTGCTTTCCACCGCAGTGACATAGGCCAGTTCCAGTTCGACCAGGTCCTCCCATCGTTCGGTTTGCGCCAGGGCGATCATCTGGCTGCTCAGGCTATATATTTGCTGATACGCGGCTAGCAATTGCTGTTGACGTTCCATTATACGGCGTCCTGAGAGGGGTGATAATTGGGGCCAATCTGGCGCCAGGCGTCGGCAATATTTTCCAGCAGCTTGACCACTTCGGTGATCGCCGCCTCGTCATTATGCAGGTTGGCCTGCATCAGGCGCCGCTTCATATAGTCATACAGCGCCGCCAGATTATCGGCCATTTCGCCGCCCTGCTGGGGGTCGAGACCACTTTTCAGGCCGTTATCGATGATATTGATGGCCTTAGACAATGCCAGCCCCTTGCCGGCGATATCACCCTGGTTCATCAGTATCCGTGCGCGTAACAGGGCGCTAAGCGCCCCGTCGAAAAGCATCACGATTAACTGATGCGGGCTGGCGCTCATTACGCCGCTTTCCAGACTGACCTGGGCGTAGGCTTGAGTTCCGCTTCGGTTATACATGTGATTTATTACCTGGTTAAAAAGTTCTTATTTGAACTGTTGGGTTAAATAATTACCGGTGCTGCCCAACTTGGACATCATGGTATCCAGTTGAACGAATTGTTGTTTATAGCGATCTATGGTGTTTTGAATACTGGCGGTTACTGTCGTTATCTGGCTGTTCAGGCGATCGAGATTGGTATTAATACTTTTGGTCGAGTTCTCGATGATGCCGCCGGCCTTGATGTAATTTTGGATCTCGTTGTGGATCTCGGTGGCCATACCGGTGTCCTTGCCGTTGCCGGCGAAGAAGTTGGCCACCTGTGCCGGTTTTTCATCAATGGCTTTGTTAAGCTTGGTGCTGTCGATCTCCAGTTTATTGGTTTTGGGGTTGGTCGAGATGCCCAGGTTGCCCAGACCTTTCAGTTCCGGGTTGTCTTGCGCAGCGCTGAGCGCGCTTTTAATCGACGACTGAATACCGCGCAGGGTGTTATCGCCCAGTAGTGCGCCGTTTTTGGCATTCTGCGCTTCACCGGTTTTGACCGGGGTGAATTTGCTCAGCGAGTTAAAGGTGTCCAGCAGCGTGTTGTAGTTATCGACCCACTCTTTGATTTTATCGGCGGTACCGGCTTTATCGGTGCTGATCACCAGGTTCTGTGGTGCGTCGGCTTTGGTGACGGCTTTCAGATCAATTGTCACACCCTGCAGTGCATCAACAATCGAGTTGGTGCTGCGTTTGATCGGCGTGCCGTTGACCTCGATCAAAGCATCCTGACCGGCCACGGTTTGCTTCATCGAACCGCTTTTGGCCTTGTTGTCATAGTTGAGGATGGCCCCGAGCTTATCGTCATTATTGACCTGCACCGAAACAGTACTTTTCTCGCCGGTGGTGGTTGAACTGAGTGCCAGTTGGTAGTCGTCATCCCCTACGCGCATGATGGTGGCATTGACGCCGGCCTTGGCGTTGTTAATCGCATCGCGCATTTCCACCAGCGAGGTTTGCTCATCGCTCAGTGGGATCTTCACGTCTTTTTGCGGATTGCCTGCGGTGATGGTAATGGAGCGGTCGCTGCTGCCAGGTGTGCCCAGTGTATCGGTCTGATTGGCAATCGGGGTTTGGGTGGTCAGCGTTTGCGGCTGAGCCAGTGCATTCACTTTAACAATGTAGTTGCCCGCCACGGCTTTATCGGTAGTGGTGATGGTGAACTGGTCGTGTTTGCTGGCGGTGGTATTGTTGAAAAATGCCGGTTTCGCCAGTTCTTTACTTAAGTTATCGAACTTTTCCAGCGAACCTTTCAAGGTGCCGTAAGCGGTCAATTGGGCGTTATAGCTGGTTTGCTGGGTGGTATAAGGCGTCAGCCGCTGCTGTTCCGCTTTGGTTAGCTTGTCCAGCAAGCCGTTGAGGTCAAGTCCTGAGCCGATGCCTAATGAGCTGATCGATGCCATGGGTAATTCTCCTTGATTATGACTTTATTCGCTTTACGCGTTATCGGCCCAGTGGAGAAAAAGTTTACCGAAAAAATAAAAAACTGATGACGCAATAGAAGAAGGAAAATGGGCGTTATTTCTGCCATTGCCGCCAAGCGAAAAAAAAACAAAAAATTTCTAAAGGTTGCAGGGGGAGGGCCGATACCTGATGGGACGGTGGTTGACGCCGTGGGCAAAGCAGCCCGAACCATTTAAACCCTGTTGCGAAGATCGCAATTGACTCGTAAGGAAAGCATACAATGGCACAAGTAATTAACACCAACAGCCTGTCGCTGATGGCGCAGAACAACCTGAACAAATCACAGTCTTCTCTGGGTACTGCGATTGAGCGTCTGTCTTCTGGCCTGCGTATCAACAGCGCCAAGGATGACGCCGCGGGTCAGGCAATCTCTAACCGCTTCACCGCTAACATCAAGGGCCTGACTCAGGCTTCTCGTAACGCCAACGACGGTATCTCTCTGGCGCAGACCACTGAAGGCGCACTGAACGAAGTCAACGACAACCTGCAAAACATCCGTCGTCTGACCGTACAGTCTCAGAACGGTTCCAACTCTTCCAGCGACCTGCAGTCTATCCAGGACGAGATCACTCAGCGTCTGTCCGAGATTAACCGTATCTCTGAACAAACCGATTTCAACGGCGTGAAAGTGTTGAGCGGCGACCAGAAACTGACCATTCAGGTGGGCGCTAACGATAACGAAACCATCGATATCGATCTGAAAAACATCAATGCTCAAACTCTGGGCCTGGACAAGTTCAGCGTTGCTGATGGCGTTGACCCTACCAAAGTGGGTGCTGCGGTAACCACTATCACTACCGGTAAAGATATTGCTATCACCAACACCACCAACAAACAGGCTAACGGTGCTGCACCAGCCAGTTTCATCAAAGATGATGCGAGCGGTGATGTTTACGCTGTGGGTACCGATGGTAAGAACTATAAAGCAACCATTGATAAAACTTCTGGTGATATCACTGCGATTGCTGCAACTGAAACCACGGGTTTGACCGGCACTAGCGCAACCAGTACTGTTAAGCAGGAAGTGGCCGCATCAGGCCCAGATGCTGCTAACCTGAAATCCTACGACGGTGGCAAATCTTACGTTATTCAGGAAGGCACTGGCGCAGATGCCAAGTACTTTAAAGCCACTGCAGACGGCGCTGGTAAAGTAACTAAAGGTGCTGAAATGAGCACCACACCAAAAACTGAAAACCCGCTGGCAGTATTGGACAAGGCACTGTCTCAGGTTGACGGTCTGCGTTCTTCCCTGGGTGCGGTACAGAACCGTTTCGATTCTGTTATCAACAACCTGAACAGCACCGTGAACAACCTGTCTGCTTCCCAGTCTCGTATTCAGGATGCTGACTACGCGACCGAAGTGTCCAACATGAGCCGTGCCAACATCCTGCAACAGGCTGGCACCTCTGTTCTGGCACAGGCTAACCAGTCTACTCAGAACGTGTTGTCCCTGCTGCGTTAATCGACTCTCCCCGATTAACCTGTCGCAAAGAACCCCGCCTCGGCGGGGTTTTTTTATGATGGCGAGTTGTGCAGATAGTGCATGGCGCAAATAAGGCCTGTTTTGTACGACTGTTCAGCCGATTGGCATTTTGCCCCCTACGGATAATAGCGCTGACTCTCTTATCCGCAGGTTTTAGACATAGTGAGCGATTTGTATACCGCCGAAGGCGTGATGGACAAAAATTCTCTCTGGCTACGCTACGTTCCGTTAGTGCGCCACGAGGCGTTGCGCCTGCAGGTCAGGCTGCCCGCCAGCGTGGAGCTCGACGATCTGCTGCAGGCCGGAGGCATCGGCCTGTTGAACGCCGTTGAGCGTTATGACGCCATGCAGGGAACGGCCTTTACCACCTACGCGGTGCAACGTATTCGTGGTGCCATGCTGGATGAGCTGCGCAGCCGAGACTGGGTGCCACGCAGTGTGCGTCGCCATGCGCGTGAAGTGGCGCAGGTCATGCGGCAATTGGAACAGCAACTGGGCCGCCCGGCCAGCGAAGTGGAAGTTGCGCAGACGCTGAATCTGTCACTGGATGAGTACCGTCAAATTCTGTTGGACACCAATAACAGCCAACTTTTCTCCTACGACGAATGGCGGGAAGAGCATGGCGAAAGCGCGGAACCGCTGCTGGAAGGGCACGAAGAGGCCAATCCGTTACATCATCTGCTGGAGGGCAATCTGCGCCAACGGGTGATCGACGCCATCGAGGCGTTGCCGGAACGCGAGAAAATGGTGCTGACGCTGTATTACCAGGAAGAGTTGAACCTGAAGGAGATCGGTGCCGTGCTGGACGTGGGGGAGTCGCGTGTCAGCCAACTGCACAGTCAGGCGATCAAACGCCTGCGCGCCCGTTTGGCGAGCGAAAACTGACATGCATTCAACTCTGAACCTTCAACCTTGCCACCCTTGCGAAAACCGGACTGCCTAATGCCAGGAATATTGTTGAAAAAGCGGCCGCTGAGCCGTTATTTGAAAGATTACAAACACAGCCAGACTCATTGCTCCCAGTGCGGCAAGTTGTTGGATCGCATGGCGTTGGTGTTCCGTGGCAAGATCATCAATAAAGACGCCATCGCGCGTATGGATCAGCCGATTGACGATCACGTCTGGCTGAACGTGCAGAATGAGCTGACCGCACTGTGCCGTTTCTGCAGTGAAATTTCCTGCAACAGCCACCCGAGCTATTTCGACATTATGGCCTTCAAGCAGTATCTGTTTGAACAGACCGAAATGAGCCACAGCACCATTCGCGAGTACGTGGTGCGCCTGCGCCGACTGGACGAAATGCTGGTGGAGCGCAACTACCCGGCCGACAAGTTTGCCAGCAACGCCAGCCATCAACGCATTATCGAAGACTTGCCTTCTGCGGCACACAACAATTACCGCATTGCCCTGCGTAAATACGACCAATATCTCGCCTGGCAAAGAAGCTACTGACCTTGCCTCCCCGGCCGGCCTGCCGGGGTTTTCACCGCTCTCCCATCACTAATAAAGAGTGATTATTAGGTTCACATCTGCTAAATCTATCCTTTAGCTATTGATACCTGATTCCCTGGGGGAAGTTGTGAATCTGCAACAAAAATTGGCGCAGTTCCCGCGTCTCGATTTAGTCGGCTCTGCCACACCGCTCGAAAAGCTGTCTCGCCTCTCAGACTACCTTGGCCGTGAAATTTACATCAAACGTGACGACGTCACACCGATGGCGATGGGAGGTAACAAACTGAGAAAATTGGAGTTTTTGGCCGCCGATGCCCTGCGCCAGGGAGCCGATACGCTGGTTACCGCCGGTGCTATTCAATCCAACCATGTGCGCCAAACGGCGGCGGTGGCGGCCAAGCTGGGCCTGCACTGCGTGGCGCTGCTGGAAAATCCGATCGACACCCAGGAAGAAAACTACCTGACCAACGGCAACCGCTTGCTGCTCGGGTTGTTCAACGCGCAGGTGGAAATGTGCGAAGCGTTGCACGATCCGCAGCAGCAGTTGGCCGATCTGGCTACACGCCTCGAAGCACAAGGTTTCCGCCCCTATGTGGTGCCGGTTGGTGGCTCTAATGCCTTGGGCGCGTTGGGTTACATACAGTGTGCGCTGGAAATTGCCGAGCAGAGTCGACGCAGCAATGTCGCTTTCAGCTCGGTCGTGGTGGCGTCTGGCAGTGCCGGCACCCATGCAGGGCTGGCGGTCGGTCTGCAGCAACTGTTGCCAGAGACTGAACTTGTCGGCGTAACCGTTTCACGCAAAGTCATCGACCAACTGCCCAAGGTGGAACTGATCCAAAAAGCGCTGGCCAGCAGTTTGGCCATCGATGAACTGGCACCTATCACACTGTGGGATGATTACTTTGCGCCGCAGTACGGCATGCCGAACGAAGAAGGCCTGGCGGCAATTCAATTGCTGGCGCAACAGGAGGGCGTGTTGCTGGATCCGGTGTACAGCGGCAAGGCAATGGCCGGGCTGATCGACGGCGTAGCCCAGCAACGTTTCCGTGATGACGGCCCGATTCTGTTCATTCACACCGGCGGGGCACCGGCGTTATTTGCCTACCATCCACAGGTGTGACCGTGCTTGGTTATTCCATTTTGAACTATATTTATAATGTTATATTCCTATATTCAGATGTTGTGGCTGTTAAAGTGCTGATATCAAAAAAGATAAACAACAGATGGGGTGTTTATGATGTTTTCTAAAGTTCGTCGTCAATTGCTGCTGGGTGTGATGGGCGTGGCGCTGACCGCCGGTTTGAGCACGCAAACCTATGCCGCCGATAACCTGCTGGAGCAGGTGAAGCATCACGGGACCCTGGTGGTAGGGCTGGAAGGCACATACCCGCCGTTCAGCTTCCAGGGGGAAGACGGTAAACTGACCGGCTTCGAGGTGGATTTTGCCAACGCGCTGGCGCAGCATCTTGGCGTTAAAGCCAAGCTGAACCCGACCAAGTGGGACGGCATGCTGGCCTCGCTGGATTCAAAACGTATCGACGTGGTGATCAACCAGGTGACCATTTCGCCTGAGCGCCAGAAGAAGTATGATTTCTCCACCCCTTACACCGTCTCCGGTATTCAGGCGCTGGTGAAGAAGGGCAATGAAGGCACCATCACCAAGCCGGAAGATCTGAAGGGCAAGAAGGTCGGCGTCGGCCTGGGCACCAACTACGAACAGTGGCTGCGCGACAATGTGCAGGGCGTGGACGTGCGTACCTATGATGATGACCCGACCAAATACCAGGATCTGCGCGTAGGCCGTATCAATGCCATTCTGGTTGACCGTCTGGCAGCGTTGGATCTGGTGAAGAAAACCGGCGATACGCTGGCGGTCGCCGGCCCGGCGTTCTCTCGTCAGGAGTCTGGCGTTGCGGTACGTAAAAACAACCCGGAACTGCTGGCCGCGATTAACCAGGCGATTGCCGAAATGCAAAAAGACGGCACGCTGGCGAAGATCTCTGACAAATGGTTTGGTGCGGACGTAACTAAATAATGCACGAAAGTATTCAACTGGCGCTGGATTCAGCGCCATTTTTATTGAGGGGCGCGATACTTACTCTCCAGCTCAGTCTGGGGGGCATGGCGCTCGGTTTATTGCTCGGTTTTCTGCTGGCGCTGATGCGCCTTTCGCCGTTGTGGCCGCTGTCCTGGTTGTCACGCTTCTACGTGTCGCTGTTCCGTGGCACGCCGCTGATCGCCCAGCTGTTCATGATTTACTACGGTTTACCGCAGTTCGGCATCGAGTTTGATCCCTTCCCGGCGGCGCTGATTGGTCTGTCGCTCAATACCGCGGCCTATACCTCGGAAACCCTGCGTGCGGCGATCTCGTCAATCGAAAAAGGGCAGTGGGAAGCCGCGGCCAGCATCGGTATGACCCGCTGGCAGACGCTGCGCCGGGTGATCTTGCCGCAGGCGGCACGTACTGCATTGCCGCCGCTGGGTAACAGCTTTATCGGCCTGGTGAAAGACACCTCGCTGGCAGCGACCATTCAGGTACCGGAACTGTTCCGTCAGGCACAGTTGATTACCTCGCGCACGCTGGAAGTGTTTACCATGTATCTGGCGGCCTCGCTGATTTACTGGGTGATGGCGACGCTGCTTTCTGCGCTGCAAAATCGTCTGGAAGCCCACGTCAACCGCCAGGATCAGGAGTAACCCATGAGTGCCATCGAAGTAAAACAGCTGATCAAGCAGTTCAAGGGTCAAACGGTGCTGCATGGGATTGATCTGGAAGTCGGCGCGGGTGAAGTGGTGGCGATTATCGGGCCCAGCGGCTCGGGTAAAACCACCTTGTTGCGCTGCATCAACCTGCTGGAAATACCGGATTCCGGCACCATTCGCGTCGGCGATATTCAGATCGACAGTTCCAAATCGCTGAGCAAACAGAAAAATTTGGTGCGGGCGTTACGCCAGCAAGTAGGTTTCGTGTTCCAGAGCTTCAATCTGTTCCCACACCGTTCGGTACTGGAGAACATCATTGAAGGCCCGGTTATCGTTAAAGGTGAGTCAAAAGCCAGTGCTGAACAGCGGGCGAGGGCATTGTTGGCGAAAGTAGGGTTGAACGGCAAAGAGTCCGCTTATCCGCGTCGTCTTTCCGGCGGTCAACAGCAACGGGTGGCGATTGCCCGCGCGCTGGCGATGCAACCGGAAGTGATCCTGTTTGATGAACCGACCTCTGCGCTGGATCCAGAACTGGTGGGCGAGGTGCTCAATACCATCCGTTCGCTGGCGGAAGAAAAGCGCACCATGGTGATTGTGACACACGAGATGAGCTTTGCCCGTGATGTGGCCGACCGCGCCATCTTTATGGACCATGGCCGTATCGTCGAGCAGGGCCCGGCGAAAGAGCTGTTCGCTAACCCGCAACACCAGCGCACCCGGCAATTCCTCGATAAATTCCTGAATCAGTAACATGAAGAGGCCGAACATGTTCGGCCTGTGGTCGTTGGCAAAGTGCCCCTTTGTTCTATGGTAGGGGCGCTGCATGCTGCGCCCTGTTGTATAATGAATGGGTTAGATCGGTCATACGTGTTCAGTCTTTAAATTAATAATCCTCAGCTTTATCCGTTCCCCATTGTGCGGGATTGTTCGCAATATATTCCCGCGTTAACGCCAATTCCCTTTCATTTCGGATGACTCTTTCCCAGTAACTATGCTGCCATGTAGGGTGTTGCAATTGGCGTGTAACAGCCGCTTTGTAATTGCGAATAATTATAGAAATGGTCACCCCTGTTTCTTCGCGAATCGTCACAAAATAGATACCGATAGAGGCATAGTTATAATGGCGCAAGCGAAGGGTTTTTCTCGATCGGAAATGTGTCATTTGTCCTCCTGAATTTTGGATACCTAACCAGAATTTGGTTGGATAGAACATGTTCGAAGAGCGGTTATGCGGGGGATCTTGCAGGAAACAGTTGTCATGTGCAGGGCGCAGCATGCAGCGCCCCTACAGGTTCGCAAAGTACGTTGTGGGGACGGAACATGTTCGGCCCACCGGATGCCGACCAATAAAAAGGGGCGCAGCCATTATGAACTGCACCCCAAGGTTGATTAACGGGGAGAGTTAACCAATGGTCATCAGGCTGGCGTTACCGCCGGCGGCGGCGGTGTTGACGCTCAGCGAGCGTTCGATCAGCAGACGTTCCAACAGGATATTGGTTTCGCCGTGGGCAAAGCCCTGCACCGAAACGATCGCGCCGCTGCGCTGGGCGATTTGCTCGCACAGGATACGCAACTGATCGGCGTCGCCGTGGTAAATGGTGGCGTCAAACTCCACCTTGTCCTGCTGCCAGTCCTTGCTGAAACTGATGCTGGCCTGAACCGCAGCCGGCAGGCGGCGATACAGGTCGCGTTGCAGCTCGGCTTCCGGCCACAGCACGCTGCTGCCCACGGCCAGTACCGCAGCCAACTGAGTCAGGGCATCGGCTTCGTTATCGGCCAGGCAGAGTACCCGCTCACGCGGCAACAGGGCGTAGGTATTGCGCTCGCCGGTCGGGCCTGGCAGAGGGCGCAGGGTGCCGCCCTGACCCAGTTCGGCGTAGCGTTGTGCCAGCGTCACCAACTCGGATTGTTTTTCGGCCACTGCCCATTGCTCCAGCGCCTGATGGGCTTTGAGCAGTTGTGGCCGTGCGGTAGCCTCCAGCGGGCGTTCTTCGTCCTGACGGTTCAGGGTACGTAGCACCGCGTCATCCGGACGGTTGGCCAGCAAGCGGTACAGATACAGTGGGCCACCGGCTTTCGGACCGGTGCCGGACAGGCCCTCACCACCAAACGGCTGCACGCCGACCACGGCACCAACCATGTTGCGGTTAACGTACAGGTTACCGACCTTGGCGCGTTCGGTGACGCGGGCGATGGTCTCGTCGATACGGGTGTGGATACCCAGCGTCAGGCCATAACCGGCGGCGTTGATCTGATCGACCAGCGATTCCATATTGGAGCGCTGGAAGCGCACCACGTGCAGTACCGGGCCAAAGATCTCTTTCTGCAGCTCATCGAAGCTGTCCAGTTCGATCAGCGTTGGCTTGATAAAGGTGCCTCGTGACCACTCTTTCTCATCCTGCGCATTACCTTTCGCCGCCTGATAGACCTTGCGGCCCTTGGCACGCATTGCCTGAATATGGCGTTCGATACCGGTTTTGGCCTCGGCGTCGATCACCGGGCCGATGTCGGTAGACAGGCGCTCCGGGTTACCCATGCGGCACTCGGCCATCGCGCCGCGCAGCATTTGCAGCGTATGCTCTGCCACGTCTTCCTGAATGCACAGGATACGCAGGGCAGAACAACGCTGGCCGGCACTGTCGAAGGCGGAGGCGACCACGTCCGTCACCACCTGTTCGGTCAGGGCGGAAGAGTCGACGATCATCGCGTTCAGACCACCGGTTTCGGCGATCAGCGGCGTTGGGCGACCTTGCGGATCCAGACGACCGGCGATATTGCGTTGCAGAATACCGGCAACGTCGGTAGAACCGGTAAACATCACGCCACGCACGCGGGCATCATTGACCAGCACTGAGCCGACGCTTTCACCCTGGCCTGGCAGCAGTTGCAGCACGCCTTGCGGGATGCCGGCTTCCAGCAGAATGCGTACTGCTTGTGCGGCGATCAGCGGGGTTTGCTCAGCCGGTTTGGCCAGCACGCTGTTGCCTGCAGCCAGCGCAGCGGCAATCTGGCCGGTAAAGATCGCCAGTGGGAAGTTCCACGGGCTGATACAAACTACCGGGCCCAGTGGGCGGTGGCTGTCATTGGCGAAGTCATCGCGTACCTGACCGGCGTAGTAATGCAGGAAATCGACCGCTTCACGCACTTCAGATATGGCGTTGTTAAAGGTTTTACCCGCCTCACGCACCAGAATACCCAGCAGGCTTTGCAGTTGGCCTTCCATCAGTTCAGCGGCGCGTTCAAGAATGGCGGCGCGTTCGGACGGCGGGGTCGCGAACCAGATTGGGCCGGCAGCGGCAGCGGCGTCGAGCGCCCGGCTGACCTCCCCTTCGGTGGCTTCACGCACGTATCCGACGATATCGCCCGGTTCGGCGGGGTTAATCACCGGTTGTTCCACACCCTGATCCAGCTCGGCATCGATAATCGGTTCTGCGCGCCATGGCTGTGTGGCACTGGTCAGCAATGCGCTGGACAGTGATGCCAAACGCTGTTCGTTGGACAGGTCCAGGCCGCTGGAGTTGGTGCGTTTCTCGCCATACAGCTCACGCGGCAGCGGGATACGCGGGTGCGGCAGGCCAATTTGCCCTTCGCTGGCGGCCATGGCTTCGACCGCGCCGACCGGATCGGCCACCAGTTCGTCGAGCGGCAGGGTAGCGTCGGCGATACGGTTAACGAATGAGGTGTTGGCCCCATTTTCCAGCAGGCGGCGCACCAGGTACGCCAGCAGCGTTTCATGGGTACCGACCGGCGCATAGATGCGGCAAGGGCGGTTGAGCTTACCTTCGGCTACTTTACCTACCACCTGCTCATACAGCGGTTCACCCATGCCGTGCAGGCACTGGAACTCATACTGACCTGGGTAGTAGTTGTTGCCTGCCATATGGTAAATCGCGCTCAGAGTGTGGGCGTTATGGGTAGCAAACTGCGGATAAATCAGGTTTGGCACCGCCAGCAGTTTACGGGCGCAGGCCAGGTAGGAAACGTCGGTATAAACCTTGCGGGTGTAAACCGGATAGCCTTCCAGCCCGTCCATTTGGGCGCGTTTGATTTCGCTGTCCCAGTAGGCACCCTTCACCAGACGGATCATCAGGCGACGACGGCTGCGTTGCGCCATGTCGATCACGGCGTCGATGGCGAACGGGCAGCGCTTTTGATAAGCCTGGATCACGAAGCCGATACCGTTCCAACCGGCCAACTGTGGTTCAAAGCACAACTTCTCCAGCAGGTCGAGTGAGATCTCCAGGCGGTCGGCTTCTTCGGCGTCGATATTGATGCCGATATCATATTGGCGCGCTTGCAGGGTCAATGACAGCAGGCGAGGGTAAAGCTCTTCCATGACGCGTTCGTACTGCGCGCGGCTGTAGCGCGGGTGCAAGGCAGAAAGCTTGATCGAAATGCCCGGCCCTTCATAGATCCCACGGCCATTAGAGGCCTTGCCGATGGCGTGAATCGCTTGCTGGTAGGACACCAGGTAGGCCTGAGCATCGGCTTCGGTCAGGGCGGCTTCACCCAGCATATCGTAGGAGTAGCGGAAGCCTTTGTCTTCCAGCTTGCGGGCATTGGCCAGCGCTTCGGCGATGGTTTCGCCGGTCACGAACTGTTCGCCCATCAGGCGCATCGCCATGTCCACGCCTTTACGGATCAGCGGTTCACCGCTCTTGCCGATAATACGGTTCAGTGAACGCGACAGATTGGCTTCGTTATGGGTCGCGACCAGTTTGCCGGTGAACAGCAGGCCCCAGGTGGCCGCGTTAACGAATAGCGACGGGCTACGGCCGAGGTGAGAATGCCAGTTACCGTTGCTGATTTTGTCGCGGATCAGCGCGTCACGGGTTGGTTTATCAGGAATACGCAGCAGGGCTTCCGCCAGGCACATCAGTGCCACGCCTTCCTGTGAGGAAAGTGAGAACTCCTGCAGCAGGCCTTGCACCATACCGGCGCGGCCGTTTGCACTCTTTTGGTTACGCAGTTTCTCGGCAATATCGTAAGCCATCTTATGGGTGGCTTTGGCGAGATCGGCAGGTAAACGCGCCTGTTCGAGCAACATCGGCACCGCTTCGGTCTCAGGACGGCGATAGGCCGCGGTGATCGCCGCGCGGTTGACCGACTGCGGCAGAATTTGTTCAGCAAATTCAAGGAATGGCTGGTGGGACTCTTCCTGCAGTTGCGGCATAATGTCGTCCGCTTCGGCCTGGCCGGCAGCGGCAATGGCAGGAATTTCAGGAAGTTCGGAACCGCTCTCGAGACGCTCGAGATAATTAAAAATGGCCTGCTTGATCAGCCAGTGCGGCGTGCGATCGATACGCTGTGCTGCGCTTTTGATGCGATCGCGAGTTGCCTCGTCGAGCTTTACGCCCATGGTGGTAGTGCCCATGCCAATCCAACTCCTGTGTTTAAGAACCTATATACAAACGGCGGGCCAGATAGGCTGCTGGGATAGGTTCGTGCGTTGTGTGCTGTGATGAATGCAGACAATATCCAGCATGTTGCAACTTTGTGCAACCGTGTTAAATCAGGCGGATGAGCGAAGTGTGAGTTCCATCGATTTTTTAACATCAATAACCGGCATGGTTCTTGCGTGGCCTTTGGCACTACAGGGGGGAGAGGGAGGGCTTGAGTGTGTTATCCCCAGTGATATCAGGGCTAACATCAGATTTTTATTAGGTGCAACTCCGTTTGATGCTGTCAGGTGTAACCCTGAGAGCGGTTAAATGTGACGCAGGGTAAACTTTGTGTAACTTTGTTGTTAAATATCTTGTTGGATAATGAATGGGTCATCTAGGATAGCCGGCAGTCAGACAATTGCGGGCGGAAACTATTTTCACCTGCGGGGGCCCGCAATTTCGCCACGTTCCGGCGGATTGGCAAGCAGTAACTATCGCAATACAGCGCGACATAATAATGAGAGTGGAGAATTTCATGATAATGAGCACACCGATGCTGGTGACCTTCCTGGTGTATATCTTCGGGATGGTGTTAATCGGCTTACTTGCCTATCGGGCAACCAATAACTTTGACGACTACATTCTGGGCGGTCGTAGCCTGGGTAGCGTAGTGACCGCGCTTTCTGCCGGCGCATCAGACATGAGCGGCTGGTTGTTGATGGGCCTGCCGGGTGCCATCTTCCTGTCCGGCATCTCCGAAAGCTGGATTGCCATTGGCCTGACAATCGGCGCTTATTTCAACTGGAAACTGGTGGCGGGGCGGCTGCGTGTGCATACCGAAGCCAACAATAATGCTCTGACGCTGCCGGATTACTTCACCAGCCGTTTTGAAGACAGCAGTAAACTGCTGCGGGTGATTTCCGCCATCGTTATTCTGGTGTTCTTCACTATCTACTGTGCTTCCGGCATCGTGGCCGGTGCGCGTCTGTTCGAAAGCACCTTTGGGATGAGCTACGAAACTGCGCTGTGGGCCGGTGCTGCAGCCACTATCCTTTATACCTTTATCGGCGGGTTCCTGGCGGTAAGCTGGACCGATACCGTGCAGGCCAGCCTGATGATTTTCGCGCTGATCCTGACGCCGGTGTTTGTTATTTTCGCGGTCGGCGGTATCGATACCTCGATGCTGGTGATTGAGGCCAAGAACCCGGCCAATATCGATATGCTCAAAGGCCTGAATTTTGTAGCGATCCTCTCGCTGCTGGGTTGGGGCCTGGGTTACTTCGGTCAACCACACATTCTGGCACGCTTTATGGCGGCAGACTCTCACCGTACCATTCGCAGTGCACGTCGCATCAGCATGACCTGGATGATCCTGTGTCTGGCCGGTACCATTGCCGTCGGTTTCTTCGGTATTGCCTACTTCGCCAATAACCCGGATCAAGCGGGCAATGTATCGCAGAACGGTGAGCGCGTGTTTATCGAATTGGCGATGATCCTGTTCAACCCGTGGGTAGCGGGCATTCTGCTGTCGGCCATTTTGGCCGCGGTAATGAGTACCCTGAGCTGCCAGTTGCTGGTGTGTTCAAGCGCGATTACCGAAGACCTGTACAAAGCCTTCCTGCGTAAAGGCGCAAGCCAGCGTGAGCTGGTGTGGGTCGGGCGCTTCATGGTGTTGCTGGTGGCGCTGATTGCCATCGCGCTGGCGGCAAACCCGGAAAACCGCGTGCTGGGTCTGGTGAGCTACGCCTGGGCCGGTTTCGGTGCGGCCTTTGGTCCGGTGGTGTTGATCTCGGTAATGTGGTCACGCATGACACGTAACGGCGCGTTGGCCGGTATGTTGGTGGGTGCGGTAACGGTGATCGTCTGGAAACAGTTTGCCTGGTTGGATCTGTATGAAATTATCCCTGGCTTCCTGTTCGCTTGTATCGCCATCGTGGTGGTGAGCCTGATGGGGCGTCAGCCTTCGGCAACCATCACCGAACGTTTTGATCAGGCAGAAACCGAGTTCAAAACCGTTTAATCTTCTCGCACCGCGAATCTCAAAGGGCGCTTAATGCGCCCTTTGTCATTTTCTATTCCGTGGTTTTCTGTCATCTGCCTGAAACACCTGGCGACATTTGATTAGAAAAAATCACCCTTGCGGCTCTTGTATTTCTTCCAGCCAGAATGATAATCACTATCGTTGTGTTTTACTTTTCTTTACATTGGCGTTGCCGCCATTTCTGGCGTGCAGACGCTTCGCAGCAGATGCCTTTTTAGGGGTTATTAATTATGTTTGTTCCCTTCCTTATCATGTTCCGTGAGGGGCTGGAGGCGGCGTTGATCGTCAGCCTGATTGCCAGTTACCTGAAACGCACGCAGCGCGGTCAATGGTTAGGCGTGGTATGGATAGGGGTGATTGTTGCCGCTGCCCTGTGCCTGGCGCTCGGTATTTTCATCAATGAAACCACCGGCGAATTCCCGCAGAAACAACAAGAGCTGTTTGAAGGCATTGTTGCGGTGGTGGCGGTGCTGATCCTCACCTATATGGTGTTCTGGATGCGCAAAGTATCCAAGTCGGTCAAGGTGCATCTGGAAGGCGCTATCGATAACGCACTCAGCTCCGGTAAAGGCCAGGGCTGGGCGCTGGTGGCGATGGTGTTTTTTGCCGTGGCCCGCGAAGGCCTGGAATCGGTATTTTTCCTGCTGGCAGCCTTCCAGCAAGACGTTGGCATTGCGGCGCCGATCGGTGCGGTGCTCGGCCTGGTGGCAGCCATCGTGCTGGGCATGGTTATCTACTGGGGCGGCGTTAAGTTGCACCTGGCCAAGTTCTTCAAGTGGACCAGCCTGTTTATTCTGTTCGTGGCCGCCGGTCTGGCTGCCGGGGCGATCCGCGCTTTCCATGAAGCCGGGTTGTGGAACCACTTCCAGGATATCGCCTTCGACTTCAGTAACCATCTGTCGACCCATTCGCTGTTTGGCACCCTGCTCGAAGGTATCTTCGGCTATCAGGAAGCACCAACGGTAAGCGAAGTGGCGGTCTATTTCCTGTATCTGATCCCAACACTGATTTTCTTTTTCCTGCCGCAGCGTGCGGAACCGGCAGCGGTTTCGGCGCAACGTAAAATCAATCATTAATTTTAATAGGGAATTTGTATGTCTACTCCATTATTCCGCCGCAAGGCGTTGCACGCAGCATTACTGGCTCTGCCGGCGTTCGCGCTTAGCATCAACGCTCAGGCGGCAGACGTGCCGCAGGTGAAGATCACCGTTAACGACAAGCAGTGTGAGCCGATGCAGTTGACGGTGCCGGCCGGTAAAACTCAGTTTGTGGTTCACAACACCAGCCAGAAAAACGTTGAGTGGGAAATCCTCAAAGGGGTGATGGTGGTGGAAGAGCGTGAGAATATCGCGCCGGGCTTCACCCAGAAGATGACCGCCAATCTGGATGCGGGCGAATATGACATGACCTGCGGGCTGCTCAGTAATCCGAAGGGCAAGCTGACTGTGACCGCTGCCGCAGGTGCCGCCACCGACGGCAAACCGAATGCGATGGATTTGGTCGGGCCGATAGCCGAATACAAGGTTTACGTGACCAAAGAAGTGGAAGGTTTGGTCAAGCAGACCAAGCTGTTCACCGACGCTATCAAAGCCGGCAACGTGGAACAGGCGCGTAAACTCTATGCGCCGACACGCCAGCACTACGAGCGCATTGAACCGATTGCCGAACTGTTCTCCGACCTGGACGGTAGCATCGACGCCCGTGAAGACGATTACGAGAAGAAAGCGGAAGATCCAAAGTTCACCGGTTTCCACCGCCTGGAAAAAGCGCTGTTTGCCGATAACACCACCAAAGACATGAGCAAATACGCCGACCAACTGTACAACGACACCCTCGAGCTGCAAAAACGCGTGACCGATTTGACCTTCCCGCCAAGCAAAGTGGTGGGCGGGGCGGCCGGTCTGATTGAAGAAGTGGCGGCGAGCAAAATCAGCGGTGAAGAAGACCGTTACAGCCGTACCGACCTGTGGGACTTCCAGGCTAACGTCGACGGTGCGCAGAAAATCGTTAACCTGCTGCGCCCGCTGCTGGTCAAGGCCAACAAACCGCTGCTGGACAAGATCGACGCCAACTTTAAAACCGTTGATACCATTTTGGCGAAGTACAAAACCAAAGAGGGTTATGAGTCTTACGAGAAGCTGACCGATGCCGATCGCAATGCCATGAAAGGGCCGATCACGACTCTGGCGGAAGACTTGTCACAACTGCGTGGCGTTCTGGGTCTGGATTGAGGCAAAGCATAATGAGTAACAAGATCGGCCCGGAAAACGGGCCGCATCCACAAGGCGCGGCGTCACCGTCGCGTCGTCGTTTGTTGCAGGGCCTGGGGCTGGGCGTACTGGCGCTGGGCGGCAGCCGTCTGACCCAGGCGGCGGATAAAACCGCCGATCCGCTGGCAGTACCGCAGGATGAACGTTGGCAGAAGCAACCCTTCTATGGCGTGCATCAGGCCGGGATCCTCACGCCGCAGCAAGCCGCGATGATGCTGGTGGCGTTCGACGTGCTGGCGAGTAACAAGCAGGATTTGGAGCGTTTGTTCCGGCTGCTGACCACCCGTATTGCCTTCCTGACCACGGGTGGCAGGGCACCGGAGGTGGATCCCAAGTTGCCACCGCTTGATTCGGGCATCATGGGGCCGGAGATTTATCCGGATAACCTGACGGTTACCGTGTCGGTCGGCAGCTCGCTGTTTGACGAACGTTTCGGTCTGCAGGCACAAAAACCTCTGCGGCTGCAGAAAATGACGCGCTTCCCTAACGACTCGCTGGACGCCAGCCTGTGCCACGGCGATTTGGTGTTGCAGATTTGCGCCAATACCAATGAAACGGTGATCCACGCGCTGCGCGACATTATCAAGCATTCGCCGGATCTGCTCAGCGTGCGCTGGAAGCGGGAAGGGTTTATTTCTGCTCATGCCGCACGTAGCAAAGGCAAAGAAACGCCGATCAACCTGCTGGGCTTTAAAGACGGCACCGCCAACCCGAAAACCAGCGACAAGCCCTTGATGGATCAGGTGGTGTGGACCGCCGACAACGTCGGGGAACCGGCATGGGCGGTGGGGGGCAGCTACCAAGCCGCGCGTATTATCCGTTTCCATGTGGAATTCTGGGATCGCACGCCGTTGCAGGAACAGCAAACCATCTTTGGCCGCGACAAGCACAGTGGTGCGCCACTCGGCATGAAGCATGAGCACGACGAGCCGGACTACGCGCAAGATCCTGAAGGGAAAATGATCCCGATGGACGCGCATATTCGCCTGGCAAACCCGCGCACGCCGCAAACCCAGAGCAACTTACTGTTGCGCCGTGGTTACAGCTATTCACTTGGCGTGTCCAATTCCGGCCAGTTGGAGATGGGGCTGCTGTTTGTTTGTTATCAGGCCGATCTGGAAAAAGGCTTCCTGACGGTGCAAAAACGCCTGAATGGCGAAGCGTTGGAAGAGTACGTCAAACCGATCGGCGGCGGCTATTTCTTTGCGCTACCGGGGGTAAAAGACGCCAATGATTACCTGGCTAGCGGCCTGCTGAAAGCCTAAGCCACTTCTTACAAGGCGGGGGATCCCCGCCTGATTTTTCAGCCATTCACGACAAACCATCGTTAATTATAATCAATAGTGACCTTGCGCAATTGTGGGGCCGGGCTTTAATTAGCATTTGCCCCGTAAACCCTCGCCCCTTCGGGCGGGGATATAAGGGGAGCTAATCAGGAATTTTCTGCGATAGTTAATGTATATTTTCTGTTCAAATACCTTCCAGGGTCATAAAGTACAGTCCTATGATATATGAGTGGTTACGATGAAAAGAGCAGCTAAAGTACGCCTGTACCCGACCACCGAACAGGAAGCATTTTTAAATGCCCAGTTTGGCGCGGTGCGTTTTGCGTACAATAAAGCTCTGCATATCAGCCGCCACAAGTACCAGCGACACGGCGTATCGGTCAGTATTAAGCGTGACCTGAAACCGTTACTGGCTGTAGGAAAAAGATCCCGCCGTTACCATTGGCTGAAAGACTATGACTCACTGGCGTTACAACAGGCGGTGATTAATCTTGATACCGCTTTTGGACACTTTTTCAAGCGACGTGCTCGTTTCCCCACCTTTAAGCGCAAGCAGGGCAAACAATCCAGTTATCACCCTAACGGCAAAGTGTTAACCGACGCGATCCAGTTGCCAAAAATGGCACCCATTAAAGCGGTCATTCATCGCGATATTATCGGAAAGGTGTCCAGCATCACCGTCAGTCGTGGCGCGTCAGGAAAATATTATGCCGCCATACTCTGTGACGATGGACTGGCCGCGCCAGCCAAAACCACATTGATAACTCGCGTAACCGGTTGTGATTTGGGTTTGTCCCATTACCTAACTCAGTCGGGCGGCGTAAAAATAGCCAATCCGCGGCCTCTGGTACGCGCCAGCCGTAATCTGCGGCGCAAACAAAAAGCGCTGTCACGGAAAATAAAAGGCAGTGCAAATCGGGCAAAAGCGCGTTTACAGGTAGCGAAATGTCACGAGCATGTGGCGAATTCTCGCGCTGACTTCCAGCATAAATTGTCTCGTACACTGGTTGACGAAAACCAAGCGGTCATTGTTGAGACACTGAAAGCAGCAAATATGATGAAAAATCACCGGCTGGCGCGGCATATCGCTGATGCGTCGTGGTCAGGATTTATCATGAAACTGGAATACAAAGCGGAGCAGGCTGGCAAACATCTGGTGAAAATTGATCAATGGTTTGCCAGCACTAAAACCTGCCATTGCTGCGGTTATAAAATGGCAGAAATGCCGCTGAATAAACGTATCTGGCCATGCTTGGCCTGTGGTGTTAAGCATGACCGCGATATTAACGCGGCCATTAACATCCAGCGCAAGGGCATAACGGATTTACAGGCGGCGGGTCTCGTCGTCTCTGCCCATGGAGGCCAGCGTAAATCCGTCGCACAGACGGTTGCGGCCTGAGAAGTGGGAAGCCTCGCCGTTTACGCCGGGGAGCAGTCACGCTAACTATTTTCATTTTTTGTTAAAAGCATTAACATGTCGGCCATAACGTTCCAAATGGTTCATATAATTCGATCCCTTTAACGGCAATCCCTTGATGAAAAGCACTCATAAAAACCGGTTGGCAGTTTCAGCGCTGGTTATTCCAGCCCTACTGCCTGTTTCTGCCAGCTTTGCGCAGGACAAGGATAGCGAACAGACCATGGTGGTCACCGCCAAGCGCAGCGGTCTTTCTGAACTCTCAACCCCCGCGGCCGTCAGCGTGGTCGCGGGCGATCAAATCCGTGAGGCACGGCCACAGATCAACCTGTCGGAAAGCCTGGGCAGCGTGCCCGGTTTACAAATTCAGAACCGCCAAAACTATGCGCAGGATTTGCAGCTCTCGGTGCGGGGTTTCGGCGCGCGCTCAATGTATGGCGTGCGCGGTGTGCGTATCTATGTCGATGGCATTCCGGCCACCATGCCGGATGGGCAGGGGCAGACTTCGAACATTGACCTTAACTCGGTCGAAAAGGTGGAAGTGCTGCGCGGGCCGTTTTCCGCCCTCTACGGTAATGCCTCCGGCGGTATGGTGAATGTGGAAACCGAAACCGGCCAACAGCCGCCCCGCCTTGAAGCCAGTTCGTACTTTGGCAGTTACGGCACCTGGCGCTATGGCGTCAAGGCCACCGGAGCGACCGGTGACGGCACCCATGCCGGCGATGTTAACTACACCATTTCCGGCACCCGTTTCACCACTCAGGGGTTCCGCGACCACAGTGGCGCGCAGAAAAATCTGGGTAATGCCAAGCTGGGCGTTCGCATCGACGATGTCAGCACGCTCACGCTGCTGTTTAACAGTGTTGATATCAACGCCAACGATCCGGGCGGCCTGACCTCCGCCGAATGGCATGATAATCCGCGCCAGGCACCGCGAGCCGATCAGTACAATACGTGCAAAACCACCTCACAAACCCAGGCCGGGCTGCATTATGAACGCCAGATGGGCGTTGATGACGATCTCAGCATCATGATGTATGCCGGTGAGCGTGAAACCACTCAGTACCAGTCGATCCCGGTCGCGGTACAGCAGCGCAGTGCGCAGCATCCGGGTGGGGTGATTGACCTGACGCGCCATTATCAGGGGATTGATACCCGCTGGACGCACCGTGGCGAGCTGGGCGTGCCTTACACCCTGACTGGCGGGCTGGATTATGAAACCATGACCGAGCAGCGCAAAGGGTATGAAAACTTTACCCTGGTCAATGGAGTCACCGAGCTGGGTACCGAGGGGGCGTTGCGCCGTAACGAACGCAACCTGATGTGGAATGTGGATCCTTACCTGCAAACCTCATGGCAGTTGACGCAACAGCTGACGCTGGATGTCGGTATGCGTTACAGCACCGTCAATTTCGACTCTAACGATCACTACGTCACCGGTGCCAATGGCGATGACAGCGGCAGTGCCAGTTACCATCAGTGGCTGCCTGCCGGTTCCCTCAACTATGCGGTGATGAGCGGCTGGAACCTGTATCTTTCCGCCGGTCGCGGTTTTGAGACGCCGACCATTAACGAACTGTCTTACCGTTCAGGCGATCAGGCCGGGCTGAACTTCGGGCTAAATCCCTCAACCAGCGACACGGTGGAGTTGGGCAGTAAAACCCGCATTGGCAATGGCCTGCTGACCGCTGCCGTTTTCCAGACTGACACCCGTAACGAAATCGTGGTGGATGAAAGCAGCAATGGCCGCACCAGCTACAAAAACGCCGGACAGACCCGCAGGCGTGGCCTGGAGCTGGCGCTGGATCAGCAATTCGCTTATGACTGGCGGGTGCAGTTGGCCTGGACGTTGCTGGATGCACGTTATCGCGATGATGTGTGCGGCGACAGCCAGTGTTCAGCGGCCAACATGGTACCCAACGGCAACCGCATGCCGGGCATTGCACGTAATATGGGCTATGCTTCGCTGGCCTGGTCACCGCCGGAAGGTTGGTATGCCGGTGCAGAGGTGCGCTATATGAGCGATATCGAGGTTAACGATGCCAACACGGAGCAGGCCCCGGCTTATACTACCGTCGGTTTGAATACTGGCTACCGCTATCCGCTGGGCAATTGGATGCTTAACGTTTTCGGTCGGGTAGATAATCTGTTTGACCGACAATATGTGGGGTCGGTGATCGTTAATGAAGGCAATGGCCGTTACTACGAACCGGCGCCGGGCAGAAACTGGGGCGGCGGATTGAGCGTCTCTTATACCTTCGAGTAACGGCAGGATTCGCCTTTCGGCGTAATCATTCAGCATCAGGGCGGGAGCTTTCCCGCCTTTTTTAATTATAAATTTCGGGGGATGAACCGGTTCTGAAGTGTGCAAAATTTAATCAGGAAACCAAAATGTCATTCGTCAGTTTTAATCATAACAAATTGATATTACAGTGGATAAAAATTCCGTTGAATGACGTAATCGGCGTGATATAGTGTTCTTGCGCCACGTTAAAACAAAAAAGATTAAATTTTTTTACATTTTAGTAACGCGGCAGGGTTGAATGTCATTATACTGTAATCATCTGGCGGTAGTTTTCACAAGGTGCACAGCTCGAAGCTGTAAATAACACTGCGGGGATCGCTAATGGTAAAGTCCTTGGTTGGGCTAGAAAGAACAAATAACAGACCTTCCCTGATTTCTCGTTGTAACGAGGACATTGCTTCCGACTCTCTTTTCCTGGCTACTCCGCACTCCCGTCATTCCAAATTCTTGTCACTTTTTACTCAGGTTTTAATTACGCAATCGCGTTATCCCGTGAAACATCGGTGTGCTATCACGCCCGCCGTATATTCACTTTTTCAATTGGCTATTGTTGGCTCGAAAGGAAGCCGAAACCTAATCTGTGTGTGAAACATAATCGCGCGGCTTGGCCGTTGCGGTAGGTGAAACAAACTGTAAGGTGCCACTATGAGACAAAAAGCAGTGATCAAAGCACGTCGTGAAGCGAAACGCGTTATTCGTCGTGACGCTCGTAGTCATCGCCAGCTTGAAGAAGAGTCTGTAACCTCGCTGGTACAAATGGGTGGTGTTGAGTCTATCGGCATGGCACGTGACAAGCGCGATAGCTCTCCCATAGAGGCACGAACCGAAGCTCAGGGTCATTACTTAATCGCCATAGATAAGAAGCAGTTGATTTTTGCCACCGGTGAAGCCGGCTGCGGCAAAACTTTCATCAGCGCTGCGAAAGCGGCAGAAGCCCTTATACATAAAGAAGTGGATCGGATTATTGTTACTCGTCCGGTTCTGCAGGCGGATGAAGACCTCGGTTTCTTACCCGGGGATATTTCTGAGAAGTTCGCCCCTTATTTCCGTCCGGTGTATGACATTCTGGTGCGCCGTTTAGGATCGTCCTTTATGCAATACTGCCTGCGCCCGGAAATCGGCAAGGTAGAGATCGCGCCTTTCGCCTACATGCGCGGGCGTACCTTCGAAAATGCGGTCGTTATCCTGGATGAAGCCCAGAACGTGACCGCCAGCCAGATGAAGATGTTCCTGACCCGTTTGGGTGAGAACGTAACGGTAATCGTTAATGGTGACGTCACCCAATGCGACTTGCCACGCGGCGTGAAGTCCGGCCTCAGCGATGCGATGGAACGATTCGAGGAGGATGAAATGATCGGCATCATCCGCTTTGACAAACAAGACTGCGTCCGCTCCGCCTTGTGCCAGCGTACGCTCAACGCCTACAGTTAAAACCTGCCCGCTAATTCAAGGCCGCCTCGGCGGCCTTTTTGTTGCCTTGGAAATGGGTCTGACTGATCATCTCAAAACCAAGGATACTGGCTCATCACGCCAGCGTAAAATAGCATCCGGCCACTCACTGAGGCGCAGAGTAGGGCCAGCATCAGCACGCTGGCGGTTCCTACTGACAACACCGGTCGGCGATAAAGATAGGTCGCCAGTCCGGTGGCGATAATCAGCCCGGCAAAAATCAGCCAACTCATCAGGCCTGAGCCAAAGATGGCGATGGCACTGGCCAACATTTTGCCCTGTTCGCTAAAGCCTGCGCTGTACCCCAGGATCACCGCCAACATCAGTGCCACCGCCAGCAAAATGCCGCCCGGCAGCTCCGTGGGCAGCTGTCTCTGATGCTCATCCAGTGCCGCATTGAAGACACTGATCCTCAGGCCCAGGGTGGCAAAACCCAACAGCAGTGCCGTGGTAATAAAGCTGAGATGGGTGATGGGCGAGTGCCACAGCGGGTGGCTGCTCATCTGGTAATAAACCTGTGCCGAAACCAGAATGGCAGCCAGCCCGGCAACGGAAGCCAGCAGGCTAACGCCGCGGATAAATGCATGGCTGCGGTTAAAGCGAAACAGGATGACAGCCCAGCTAAACACCACCGCATTAAGCAAGAAGAAAGCGACGACTTCCCGGCTTAACCAGGAATGACCGATACCCAAAATGGCGCGGTAGGCACCGGTTGGCGAACCCAGATGCAAGAGCGACAACATCGAACCGACAATATTGACGGCCAGAATAACCACCGCCATTTTGCGCAGGGCATTAAAGCGTTTTTGTTCCGTCAGCCATATCGGCTGGGCGAGGATTAATACTGTGATGGCCACCATCGTGCCCACCGCCCACTGACAAAATACGGTAAAAAAGACCAGGGGAAGTTCATATTCAGACATGGCTTCTATTCCTTATTACCGGCGGGAATAATCACGATATTGGGATGGCTGATTTGATGGTTCGGCAGTGAGTAACGGGTTTCGATGCGTGTTAAGTCAGCCGAGTACTGCACGCGCAGCACGTCAATATCACCAAACTGCAGTACCCCGGCCGGGCAGGACTCGACGCAACGGGGTTGCAGCCCTTCATCCAGCCGTTCGGCACACAGATTGCACTTGCTGGTTTTCCCTTCGACCGGGTCAAATACCGGCGCATTATAGGGACAAGCCATAATGCACATCCGGCAACCAATGCATTTGTCGTGATCCTGCACCACGATGCCGTCCGCTCGTTTGCTGTAAGTATCGGCAGGGCAGACTTTCATACACTGCGGATCGTCACAGTGATTGCAGGACATCGAGATAAACGCCATCGCGTTAGGGTCATCAAAGCTAAATTCTCTGACCCGTCGCCAAAGCACGCCCGCCGGGGTGGCATTTTCGGATTTACAGGCCATCGAGCAGGTTTTACAGCCGTAACAGCCGCGCATATCGACCAAGAATCCGTATTGTCTGACCATGATTATGCCTCCGCCCGAACGTCAACCAGGGTGCTGTTACAGCAATGGCCGGTGCCCAGCACTTCCACATGATCGTTAGTCACATGGCTACTGCTGCCTCCTTGCTGTTCCCACCAGCCATTATCCAGACACACCACGCCGCGTTTGATTTGGCGGGTCACCACGGCCAACGCCCGGTGCTCGCCACGGTGATTGAAAGCAATGGCCCATGCGCCGTTCTGGATATTGCGGCTGGCGGCATCATCCGGGTGGATCATGATATTGGGCTGATTGCGTTGCACCTCGAGGATCCATTCATTCATGCCGTGGCTGGAGTGAATACTGCGGGCCAGCTTGCGCTGCACGGCCATGAGTGGGTATTGGCTTGCCAGCTCGGGCGAACCTTTCGGCGACTCTTTAACCTGCATATAGGTGACAATCGGCGAGAAGTCCTTTTTCTGCCAGGCTTCAATAAACAGGTGGGCTTTTTTAGTCGGCGTGCGGAAGATGCCATCTTTGAACGGGATCCACGGTACCGGAACCGGCTTGACTGGCCCCTGGCGCAGTTGTTCAATCGTGATACCGGTACCGGCCAGACAGTTTTCGATATACTGTTCGATCGGCTGATTAAACACTTCGCCAAAGCCGAAACGTTCGGCCAGCCGGGCAAAGATCCAATAATCTGCTTTGGCTTCGCCCACCGGCTCTACCGCTTTTTCCATCAGTTGCACGTAGTGGCTGCGAACGCCGGCCATCAGGCTGAGATCTTCAAATATGGTGGTCACCGGCAGCACCAGATCTGCATATAAGACGGTGGAACTCATCAGGTTATCGGCCACCACCACAAAAGGCACTTTCTTCAATGCTTTCTTGACCATATTGGTATTGGGTAACTGGGTTAGGGCACCCAGGGTCATAATCCACCAGAAGTTAATCGGGTGAGGGCGGTCGTTGACGATCCATTCACCGGTTTTGGCCACCGGTATCGGCGGGATTTTTTGGACATTGGGTGCCGGAGGCACTGGCGGATTGAATTTCATCATCTGTCTTGCCCCACCGGCATCACAGACGCCGCCACCGGCTTTGCCCATGTTGCCGGTCAGCAGCGCTAGATAAAATTGGCTGGCGGCCACATAGGTGCCAAACTCGGTACGCTGAGCACCGGACATGTTCTGTACGATCATCGAAGGCTTATTGCTGGCATATTCCCGCGCCAACCGCAGCAGGGGGGCCGGCGGAACATCGGTTTCCGCCGCCACTTTCTCAAGATTCCAGGCGGCGGCTTCCTGGCGAATCAATTCAAACACCGTGGTATAAGCGGCATCCGCAGGCAGTTCTGCCCGCGTCAGCGCAGCAACAATGGCGGGCGTATCGTGACGTACCAGGCGCTGGCTTAGCTGGTCGTAGACCAGATAACTTTCTTGGTCCTGCGGGTTTTCCCTAAGCTGTTTTTGCTGAGCATCCACCAGATAAACTGCCCCGGTGTGTTGACGCAGGAACTCGGCATCATAGCGCTGTTCATCGATAATGATTTTGATCATCCCCAGTGCCAACGCGGTGTCTGTGCCAGGAACAATCGGGATCCATTCATCGGCCTTGGCTGCGGTTTCGTTAAATCGAGGGTCAATCACTATCAGGCGTGCCCCCCGTTTCTGCGCCTTGATATATTCTTTGAAGTAGGCCTGCATGGTCACCGCCGGATTATTGCCCCAGCACAGGATGTAGCGGCTATCGCTAATGGTGTCGCGCATATCCGCATAGCGCAGGCCAAGCATCGGTATCATGGCGGCGGTCACCGCAGAGCAACACAAGGATCCGCTGCGTTTGGTGGCACCGCCGAGGTAATCAAAAAAGGCCTTGGCCATATCGTTCTTAATAGAGTCCATATTGCCGGAGCTGCTTGAAATCAGCAGACCCTTATTCCCGTGGCTGGCAATGGTGTTACGGATATTTAGCTCAATCAGATCCAGCGCTTCATCCCAGGATATGGGTTTGAATTTTCCTTCGCCTTTTTTCCCGACCCTAAGCAGAGGTGTTTTAACCCGCAATGGGTGATACACCCATTTGGTCCGGCTCATACCGCGCAGGCAGCACTTGACGTTAAAATCTTTACTGGCCTCTATTTTCTTTAGCTCACCCTGGTAGACATAAGCCGTTAAGTTACAGTGCAGACACTCCATCGCACAGGTTGACCTAAACGTTTGATAGTCGGTTAGTTTAAGCCTCACGCGAGGCAAGGGTTTACCGTTATCCATAGCCATCGAAAATACACAGGGTGAGATACTGGCCAACCCAATTACTCCCAGCCCCTTTAACAAGGTCCTGCGATTCATTCTGATATCTGATATGTTTTTCATGATATTTCCCGCGTGTATTATTTGTTTTTATTATTGTTTTCGAGGTTTTTTTAATTAAAAACACGCTGAGTTAATCATGAGTGAATTATTGCGTACTGATCGAAATCAAATTAATAATTTATAGTGTTGTGGCAACTTACCCGACTCGCTAATAACTGAAATGCAAATATAAACTAGCTCATGTTGTTTTTTGACGGTTTACCGCGGGTGGTCCGGTAGGGGCGGTTTATCTGCGTTTGTTTAGCTTTTGTGTAAATTATTGTGGTTTTTTGTATAGATTTTAGTTGGATTAGCGTTAATGATTAGTGGGGTTCCAGACGGGCGCAGGGGTTCATCAGCCAAAAGGAAATATCTGGGGGAGTATGCCAGGTTGGCGTACTGAGCATTGGGATCTTCAAAGCGGTTCAATCATGAAATATATTATTTTATTGCTATTTATTTTGTGCGTTGTGTATGTTCATTACCGTGGCAGGGTGCGTTACACCTTCTGGCGGCAGCTTTCCGATCATTCCACCTTCACCGCGCCATTGAACGTTTTCATGTATCTGTTCTCACGCGTGCCGACCACCCCTTATTTGCAGCCGGAGCAATTCCCTGAGCTGCAGGTGCTGCGGGAGAATTGGCAAACCATTCGTGATGAAGGGCAGCAACTGATGGCGATCCAGCAGATCAAAGCCTCGGATCAATTTAACGATGCTGGTTTCAATTCGTTTTTCAAAACCGGCTGGAAGCGCTTTTACTTAAAATGGTATGAAGACAGCCACCCGTCGGCGATGAGCCTGTGTCCACAGACTACGGCTTTGTTACGGAGCCTGCCTTCGGTCAAGGCGGCGATGTTTGCCGAACTGCCGGACGGCAGCCGCCTGCCGCGTCACCGCGACCCTTACGCCGGTTCGCTGCGTTATCATCTGGGGCTGATTACCCCGAATGACGACCGCTGCTTTATCGAAGTGGACGGTGAGCGCTACAGCTGGCGCGATGGTGAGGGGGTGATGTTTGACGAGACCTATCTGCATTTCGCCGAAAACCAAAGTGGGCAAAACCGGCTGATTCTGTTTTGTGATATCGAAAGGCCGATGCGCTTCCGCTGGGCGCAGGGCATCAATCACTGGTTGGGGCGCAACCTGATGAGCGCGGCTACCGCACCCAATGAAGAGGGCGATCGCACCGGTGGCGTCAACAAGCTGTTCAAGTACATTTATGCGGTGCGTAAAGTGGGGAAACGGCTGAAGGCGTGGAACCGTACCGGGTATTACATCATTAAATGGATTTTGTTTGGTGGGATTGCGGCGGGCATTTTCTTCGCAATATAAGCTTTCGCGGTATAAAGGCGATGGGCGCCAGCAGGGCGCCCATCGATTAATCAGGCAAAGATAGTCATCATATAGGCGGCGAACAGCGCCAGGTGCGCAGTCCCGTTCAGCACGTTGGTTCTGCCGGTGGAGAACGAAAGCTGACACAGCAGCAACACCGTCAGCATCACCACAATATGCGGTGTCTGCAAACCGAAGATCAAGGTTTGACCGGTCAGCGTGGCGATGACGGTGACCGCCGGTACCGTCAGGGAAATGGTAGCCAGCACCGAACCGAAGAACAGGTTCATGGCGCGCTGTACCTGATTATTCAATACCGCACGCAGTGCCCCCAGCCCTTCAGGCGACAGGATCAGCAGGGCGACCAGGAAGCCGGTAAATTGCGCCGGGGCATTCACCTTGGTCAACAAACCTTCCAGCGGATTGGCGTTAAACTTGGTCACCGCGATCACCGCAACCAGATGCACAATCAACCAACCGGCATGCCAGGCACTGCTGTGCGAGGAAGGCTTGCCATGGTGCGGGTCGCCATCGTCATCTTCGTGCTCATAGACGAACAGACTCTGGTGAGTTTTGGTCTGGATCACCAGGAACACGCCGTACATGGCAGCAGAAATCACCGAGACCAGCAGTGCCTGGCCGGTAGTGAAATTGCCGCCCGGCAGCGCACTCGGGAACACCAGCACAATCACCGCCAGCGGGAAAATCGCCATCAGATACTGTTTAATACCGCCCAGGTTTACATACTGGGTCGCGAATTTACGCCCGCCAAGCAGCAGGGCAAAACCGACCAATCCGGCACTGACAATCATAATGATTGAGTAAAGCGTATCGCGCATTAGCGCCGGCGCGGCGTCGCCGGTGGCCATCAGCGCTGAAATCAGGCTGACTTCCAGGATCACCACCGACAGGCTGAGGATCAGCGAGCCATAGGGTTCACCCAAACGGTGAGCCAGCACGTCGGCATGGCGCACTACGCTGAACGCGCTGCTGAGAATACCGATCAGGGCAATGATGTTAATACCGACGATCAGCGGAAAGTTAGTGGTGTTGCCCCACAGATTCAGCACCACCAGGGCGGCAATGGGGAGCAGCAGGGAATACTCAGTGTGGCGGGATTTGGATCGGCCAGGATCGTTTTGCGACTTCATTTCGATGGTACTCCTTCTCAAACAGCGTGGTCCCGTCATCGCTGACTGCCGTTAAAGGCAACTCTGCGCATCCAGAATGTAATTATATTTAATAATAATAGGATACACCCAGTGGCGCGTGCCGGGGAATGATGTGATGTTGTTCTGGTTGCAAAAGCAAATGCTTGCAAACTGTGACTAGGTTAACAAAAAAACCGCACGGGATGCGGTTTTCTTTACTTACTTTTACGTATTGAGACTCATTTTTTTCATTAACGGCACGTAAATTGCAGTTTGTGGTTGTATTACACCGTTAACAAAGGAAAAAATCCTCATCAGTCATCAATATTGTCCATAATTTCATGCCGTTTATTATGATAACCCTCTTCATTTAATCCCTCACGCCAGTAAGGGACGGCATAAAGCCGATTACGCTCACATTGGCGATCGCGGCGCAGGTAGCGTCGCAGTTCAACCACCAGACGATCTTCACCGGCCAGCCAGTATTGGATCTCGGCCTGCGGCTGCGGCAAGGCGCAAAACTGGGTGATCAGCTCTGCCGTTTTCTCGGTGCCGCCAATGATCCAGCTTAGCTCAAGGCCAGCAGGTTTTTTCAGTTCGATCACGTCGGCTGAGCTATCTACGCGGATAAAGGCATAACCTTCACTGTGTGCCGGTAGACCTTCCAGCAAAGCCGCCAGTGCGGGTAAAGAAGAAGGGTCACCGGCCAGGTAGTAGAAATCGGCCTCTGGCAGCATGGGTTTCGGGCCACCGGGGTTACTGATACCAATTTTATCGCCAGCTTTTGCCGCGCGCGCAAAGTCAACCGCCGGGCCGCTGTGGTCATGAATGGCGAATTCAATGTCGATCTCTGCCAACTCCGGACGTACTGCACGGATGGAATAGGTGCGCACAATGGGCCGAACCGCGTCTGCTGCCCAGCGTGGGCCATTTTCGGTCAGCGTCGGTAGATCCGGCTGTGTCTGGCCTGCAAGCGGCAGGAAAACCTTAATGTGTGCGGCGGCGGCGTTGGCCGGGTAATAGCGCAAGTCCGGCGCGGTGAAGGTGATGCGACGCAGGTGCGGGGTAATATCGCGAATGGCACTGACTGCAATCAGGTAGGGTGCGCGTGAGCGTGGGGCTTCGGTAGTCACGGGGTTCTCCTTATGTTCGTTTGGCGCTGAGTATATCACGCCATTTGATAATGAGAATTGTTTGCTAATTGAAGCGAGAGGATGGGGCATCTAAGCTTAAGGTTCACTGACTATTTACTGGAGGAAAGTGATGCCCTATAACAGCACCAATGCCTTGCCTGACAATGTGAAGAATGTATTGCCGGCGCATGCGCAAGAGATCTACAAGGAAGCATTCAACAGCGCCTGGCAACAATACCGCGATCCGGACGACCGACGCGGTGACGACAGCCGTGAGGAAACGGCACATAAGGTGGCTTGGGCCGCAGTCAAGCAAAGCTACCACAAAGGCGATGATGGCCACTGGCATAAAAAGTAACTTCTTCATCCGGCGCATCGGTGCGCCGGTAAATCCTGCGTTTTGAAGCTACAGCTTGGCAATTAATATTATTGCTGCTGAGTACAAATACTTTTTCACTTTAAACCACGCTTGAAACTTGATTGCTCCCCGAGAAAAGAATAAGGTCATTATTATCGCGGGAAAGGTTATAGAATTAATAAAAATCCGCATTCAATAATAAAGATGAACAGTGGCTAGGGAGTATGAGCAATCTTATTCCCGGGAGGTTGTTAAGGTGTTAACGCGAGATTTTCTGCAAAATGCGGATTGCAAAACAGCATTCGGCACCATTGAGGAGTCGTTGTTACTGACATCAGAGCAGCGTGCGGCCTCACTGGATTGTACTTTATCCCGTCGGCCGGATAACAGCCCGGTGTGGGTTTTCGGTTATGGTTCATTGATGTGGAACCCGGTGTTTGAATCCGAAGAGGTGCGACCGGCCACGCTGCAGGGCTGGCACCGTGCCTTCTGTTTACGGCTGACTGCCGGACGTGGCACCTTGCATCAGCCGGGGCGTATGCTGGCGCTGAAAGAGGGCGGCCATACTACCGGCCTGGCGTTTCGCCTGCCGGAAGCCAAGCTGCGCGAAGAGCTGGAACTGCTGTGGAAACGAGAAATGCTGACCGGCTGTTATTTGCCGACCTGGTGTGACCTCACCCTGGCCGATGGCCAAGTGGTGACCGCGTTGGTGTTTGTGATGAACCCGCAGCACCCGCTGTTTGAAGAGGATACCAGCCACCAGGTGATTGCCCCGTTGATCGCCAGCGCCAGTGGGCCATTGGGCACCAACGCTCAGTACCTGTTCTCACTCGATACCGAGCTGAAAAACCACGGTATGAAGGATGACTGTGTTGGTGATTTGGTCTGCTATGTGCAGCAGTGGTTGCAGCAGAATACCTCCGGCCCTGTTGCTGGAGAGGCGACGGCCTAATCCCCGCACCGCGTTTTCAAAAGGCTCAACATGTTGAGCCTTTTGTGTTTCATATATCTAATACCTATATTTAATAACTTTATTCTGCATGAATATTTAAGCCACAATTTAATGATGGGTATTTATCTCTTTAATTTTAAAGAGGTTGGTTAATTTCAGGATAAGAAACGGTTAATTCATAGCGGTGAAAAATTCACTTAGCATGAAAATGCATAACTAAAGGTTATTTCTTATTTGTCCCCTCACGGCAGACTCCGTATCACTGTGTTAACAATAATTGTTCTACCGGGGGAGTGGATGAACTTTCAACAATTAAAAATTATTCGGGAATCGGCGCGCTGCAACTACAACCTGACCGAGGTGGCCAACACTTTATTTACCTCACAATCTGGGGTCAGTCGTCATATTCGGGAACTGGAAGAAGAGCTGGGCATCGAGATATTTATTCGCCGCGGCAAGCGTTTATTGGGCATGACCGAACCGGGTAAAGAGCTGCTGGTGGTGGCGGAGCGCATCCTGAATGATGCCAATAACATCCGCCGTCTGGCGGACGTCTTCAGCAGTAACGACTCCGGTCAGTTGCACATCGCCACGACCCATACCCAGGCGCGCTATAGCCTGCCGGGGGTGATTAAAGAGTTCCGGGCGCTGTATCCACGGGTGAGAGTGGTGTTGAATCAGGGCAGTCCTGAAGAGATCGTCGGCATGCTGGCTTCCGGTGAAGCCGATATCGGCATTGCCAGTGAGCGGCTGATGAGTGATGAGTCTCTGGCGGCGTTCCCGTATTACCGTTGGCATCACACCATTCTGGTGCCGGAGGGGCATGAACTGACTCGTCAGCCACAGGTGACGCTGGAAATGCTCAGCACCTTGCCGCTGATCACCTACCGACAGGGCATTACCGGCCGTTCACGGCTCGATAGTGCGTTCAAAGCCGCCGGATTGACGCCGGATATCGCCTTAAGCGCGCAGGATTCGGATGTGATCAAGACTTATGTCGAACTGGGGCTGGGTGTGGGAGTGTTGGCGGATATGTCTTACGAGAAGGAACGCGATCATGGGCTGGTCAGCCTTAACGCCGAGCATCTGTTCGAACCCAATACCGTTTGGTTAGGTTTGAAACGCAGTCAGTTACAACGTAACTATGCCTGGCGATTTATCCAGCTGTGTAACCCGACGCTATCGCTAACCGAAATCAAGGACAAAGTATTTTCCTCACAGCTCGATACGGTGATCGATTACCAGATTTAGTTCAGACGCCGGCGAAAACGCGCCGGGCATACGCCCGGCGATAGATAAAGTTAAAGCTGTTTTCTCAACAGTTTTCTCACCATACGGCGTTTGCTTTTTTGCACTGGGCCAATGACTTCCAAAATGGGGATCTCTTCAGGAGGCAGTGGATTCGCCATTTGCCAGCGAAGATGTTGCTGCAAAATTTCGATTGCGATTTCTTTTTGTTCTTGAATGGTTAGCGTTGGGTCGGTTAGATCCTTCTGTTTCATAGCCTCTTCCTTTTGAACATTATTTGTACACATCCTATCCTGTTGAGACTTCCTGTTCTGCGTCGCCACCCGCAAAACCCCGCCTGCTTAATAATCAAAATCGCAGCTATAGACATAAAAAGAATATCTATAGTTATTTAAGTACCTTCGTCTGCCGATGGCTCTCACATACACTCGCGAAATTACTATAAATTCCATCCGCTTGGAGAGTTTTGATGAAAGCGTTCGTTCCTTCTTTGGTATTTTTGGCCGTGGCGGCCAGTTTCAGCACGCAGGCAGCAACTCCAGCCAATACGCTGGTGATCGCCCAGTCGATTGATGACGTTGTCAGCTTTGATCCGGCCCAGGGTTTTGAATTAACCACGGTGCAGTCGTTCAACAGCCTGTACCAACGCCTGATCCAGTCCGATCCGCAAAACCCGATTGAGCTTAAACCGACGCTGGCCAGCGAATGGCAGGCGGGCAGCGATAACCGCAGCCTGACTTTTACCCTGCGCCCGGACGCCAAATTTGCCAGCGGCAATCCGCTGCGCCCGGAGGACGTGATCTTTTCGCTGTCGCGGGTGGTGAAGCTGAATCTGGAACCGTCGTTTATCCTCACGCAACTGGGCTGGAACGCTAAAAATGTTGACCAATACCTGAGTAAGGTGGATGACCAGCGGGTCAAAATCAGCTGGAGCGAAAATGTCAGCCCGGCGTTTGTGCTTAGCCTGCTTTCGGCCCCGGTGTCGTCCATTGTTGATGCCAAAGAAGCACTGACACATCAGCAGGGCGATGACTTGGGTCACCAGTGGCTGAACAGCCATTCCGCCGGTAGCGGCCCGTATAAAATTCGCACCTATGTGCCGCATGAAGTGGTGGTGCTTGACGCCAACCCAGGTTCGCCAGAGGGCGCCCCCACGCTGAAAACCATTCTGATCAAGAACGTGCCGGATCCGGCCGCTCGCCGCCTGCTGATTGAACAGGGCGATGCCGATATCGCGCGTAACCTCGGTGCAGACCAGATGGCGGCGCTGAAAGGTAAACCGGGCGTTAAGCCACTGGCGATCCCCTATGCCTCACTCTATTTCCTGCAGTTCAACGCCAAGGCTTCACCGGCGTTGGGTAACCCGGCATTCTGGGAGGCGGCGCGTTGGCTGTTCGACTATAAAGGCATTGCCGACGACCTGCTGAAAGGCCAGTTCCAGAACCATCAGGCGTTCCTGCCGGAGGGTTACCTGGGGGCGTTAAAGGATAAGCCTTACAGCTTTAATCCGACCAAGGCCAAAGAAATTCTGGCCAAGGCCGGTCTGAAAGACGTCAGTTTTAAGCTAGAGGTCAACAATCAGCCGCCGTATTTGGATATCGCGCAGGCATTGCAGGCCAGTTTCGCGCAGGGCGGGGTGAAGGTGAGCCTGGTGCCGGGCCTCAGCGCGCAGGTCTCCACCAAGGTCAAGTCCCTCAACTACGATGCGGTCCTGACCTCCTGGGGGCCGGACTATTTTGATCCGAATACCAACGCCGCCGCCTTCGCCTATAACCCGGAAGACGGCAGCAAAACGCTGGCCTGGCGCGCCAACTGGCAGATCCCTGCGTTGAACAAGCTGACGCTGGCGGCTACGGCGGAAAATGACACCGCCAAACGGGTGGCGGATTACCAACAGTTGCAGCAAGCCGTTCAGAAAAACTCGCCGTTTGTGATCGGTCTGCAGGCGCGCAGCCTGATCGCGGTGCGCGACAACCTGAAAGGCTATGAGCAGGGTATCAACCCAGACATGGTGTTCTACAGCAAGGTCAGCAAGTAATGATCAGCCGTACTTTTTCCGCCGGGTTCGTCCGGCACGGTTGGCGCTGGGGCCGCAGGCTGTTTACCGGCTTGCTGTCGTTGGCGCTGACGCTGCTTGGCCTGCTGCTGTTCACTTTTATGCTCTCGCACCTGGCGCCGATCGATCCTACGCTGCAGATTGCCGGCGATCACGCCAGCGAAGCCACCTATGCTCAGGTGCGCCACGATTTGGGGCTGGATCAGCCGTTGCCGGTGCAGTTCTGGCGTTATCTGGTGCATCTGGCGCACGGGGATATGGGCATCTCGCGCATTACCTCGCAACCGGTGCTGAGCGATTTGCTGCGTACCTTCCCGGCAACGGTAGAGCTGGCGACCTGCGCGATTATCCTCGGTGCCGTTGGCGGCATTACGCTGGCGTTTCTGGCGGTGATCAAACCGGGCGGCTGGCTGGATAACGTGGCGCGTCTGCTGTCGCTGATCGGCTATTCGGTGCCGATCTTCTGGCTCAGCCTGCTGGGGCTGCTGCTGTTTTATGCCACATTGCACTGGTCGGCAGGGCCGGGGCGACTGGATGATATCTATCTGTACAGCATGGAGCCGCACAGCGGGTTTATTCTGATCGACAGTTGGCTGTCCGGCGATCGCGAAATGTTCTACAACGCCATCAGCCACCTATGGCTGCCGGTGGTGGCGCTGGCGCTGCTGTCGATGGCGGGCATCACCCGTTTGTTGCGTGCCGCGATGCTGGAAGAGTGCAATAAAGAGTACGTTACCCTGGCGCGTTCCAAAGGGGCCAGCCGCGCACGCATTCTGGTGCGTCACGTGTTCCCCAACGTGTTGGGCACGCTAATTACCGTACTGTCGCTGTCCTACGCCAGCCTGCTGGAGGGCGCGGTATTGACCGAAACGGTATTTGCCTGGCCCGGTGTAGGGCGTTATCTGACCACCGCGCTGTTTGCCGCCGATACGCCGGCCATCCTTGGCGCCACCTTGCTGATTGGCACCTGTTTTGTGGTGCTTAATGCGCTGGCCGACGCGCTGACCTATTTAGTGGACCCGCGAACCCGATGAGCCAATACCTTTCTGAACATGAACCCCAGAGCGAACCGGCCACCGCTTACCGCCCACGCGGCCGGCTGACCACGCTGACAATTGGCGCAACGCTGGTGGCTATTTTAATCCTCACTGCGCTGCTGGCCCCCTGGCTGGCCCCTTTTGATCCCAATTTGCAGCACATAGAGCTGCGGCTGTTGCCGCCTTCTTCCGGCCATTGGCTGGGCACCGACGGCTTTGGCCGTGACCTGTTGTCGCGGGTGATTTACGGGGCCAGGCCAACGCTGATCCTGGTGTCATTGATCCTGCTGCTGACCATTCCGATTGGCCTGCTGGTGGGCATCAGCGCCGGTTATCTCGGTGGCTGGGTAGAGCGTATTCTGATGCGTATAACCGATATCTTTCTGTCGTTGCCCAGCCTGGTGATCGCCTTGGCGTTTGTTGCCGTGTTGGGGCCGGGGCTAATGAACGGCGCACTGGCCCTGGCGTTAACCAGTTGGCCTTCTTTCGCCCGACAGGCGCGGGCAGAGACCCTGGCGCTGCGCCGCAGTGATTATTTGGCAGCGGCGCGGATGCAGGGCATTGGTGGCTTGCGGCTGATGGCCGGGCACATTTTGCCGTTGTGCCTGCCGAGTGCGGTGGTGCGTGCGGCACTGAGTCTGGGCGGTATTATCCTGTCCGCCGCCGGTTTGGGTTTTCTCGGCATGGGGGTGGCACCGCCAACCGCCGAATGGGGCTCGATGGTGGCCGAGGGCAGCAAAGTGATTTTCGACCAATGGTGGGTCGCCGCGGTACCGGGTGGGGCAATATTGTTTGCCAGCCTGGCCTTTAACCTGCTGGGCGACGGCCTGCGCGATAAAATGGATCCTCGTCATGGGCATTGATACCCCTTTATTGACCGTTGAACGTCTGTCGGTGGCATTGCCGGCTTCGCCGCCGCTGGTCAAAGAAATTTCATTTTCCATGGGGCAGGAGCGACTGGCGCTGGTCGGCGAGTCCGGTTCCGGCAAATCCCTGACTGCGCGGGCCTTGATGGGGCTGCTGCCGTCACCCTTGCAGCTGCAGGCGCAGCGTTTAACCCTGGACGGGGACGATCTGACACGCCTGAACGAGCGCCAGTGGAACCGTCTGCGCGGTAATAAAGTGGCGATGGTGATGCAGGATCCCAAGCATGCGCTGAACCCGACCCAGCCGATTGGTCATCAGGTGGAAGAGCCGCTGTTGCTGCATACCCGTCTGAGCCGCGCCGAACGGCGGGAGAAGGTGCTGGACATGCTGGCGGCTGTTGGTTTGCCCGATCCCGCCGCGCTGCGTCAACGTTACCCACACCAGCTGTCTGGCGGCATGGGACAACGAGTGATGCTGGCGATTGCGTTGATTAACGATCCGCAATTGCTGATTGCTGATGAACCCACGTCCGCCCTGGATCACCAGATGCGCGATCAGGTATTGCAGTTGATCGAAAATCTGGTGGAACAACGCAATATGGGCCTGATTTTGATCAGCCACGATTTACAGCAAGTGGCGCACTACTGCGAGCGGGTGCTGGTGATGTACAAGGGTGAACTGCTTGATCAGTTGCCTGCCGATCGTTTGGCCTCGGCCACCCATCCTTATACCCGCACGCTGTGGTCGTGTCGGCCAAGTAAGGAAACCCATGGCAAATCCTTGCCGGTATTGGATCGTGCGCTGCTGGAGTCGCTGAAATGAGCCTGATTACTCTGGATAATCTCAGCGTCAGCCATCGGCAGGGCTATGACGTGCGTACCGTGGTGCATGAGGTCAACCTGCATATCGAATCGGGCGAGTGTTTTGGTTTGGTCGGCCCTTCCGGCTGCGGTAAATCGTCGCTGCTGTGGGTGTTGGCCGGACTGAATGAAAACTGGAGCGGCGGTTTCCAGTTGTTGGGGCGCGATCTGCAGCCGGGGCGTCCGTTCACCGGTACGCTGCGGCGTGAGGTACAGATGGTGTTTCAGGATCCTTATGCTTCGCTGCATCCCAAACACCGGTTGCTGCGTACCCTGGCGGAGCCGCTGAAATTGCTCAAAGAGAGTGGTATCGAACAGAAGATTAGCGCCGGTTTTCGTCAGGTAGGGTTGGATCCCCGGTTGCTTGATCGTTATCCGCACCAGCTTTCCGGCGGTCAACGTCAACGGGTGGCGATAGTGCGCGCACTGCTGTTAAAACCCAAACTGCTGTTGCTGGACGAGCCCACCTCGGCGCTGGATATGTCGGTGCAGGCGGAGATCCTCAATCTGCTCAACGAGCTGAAACAGACGGGTGACCTGACGATGATCCTGGTCAGTCACGACGCCGATGTGATTGACCACATGTGCGATCGCTCGGTGGCGATGGCGCACGGCCGTTTGGTGAGCTGAAAACTGCCCGCCGCTAACCCGGCGGGTATATTCATCTGCGTAATAAATAAAGCAATTTATAGTCGTTCTTCTGCTAAGCCGCTGCCCCTACACTCGAAAAATAACGCATCCGCGTGATCCTGGAGAGTGCATCAATGAAACGGTTAATCCCCACCTTATTGTTCAGCGCCCTGGCGGCGAGCTTTGGCGCGCAGGCGGCCACCCCGAAAGACACGCTGGTGGTAGTCAGTTCGCTGGAAGGCATCATCAGTCTGGATCCGGCGGAAAGCTTCGAAACCGTCAGCTCGGCCAACCTGGTCAATCTGTATCAACGGTTACTGACGCCGGATCGCAGCACGCCGGAAAAACTGGCCCCGGAACTGGCCAGTGGTTGGCAGGCGGGGACGGACGGTCGCAGCCTGATTTTTACTCTGAAGGCTAATCAGCGCTTTGCTTCCGGTAATCCGGTGCGGCCAGAGGATGTAATTTTCTCGCTGGTGCGGGCGGTAAAACTGAACAAGGCGCCGTCGTTCATTCTTGGCGAATTCGGCTGGACGCCGGAAAACGTCGAAAGCCAGTTAAAAAAGTTGGGCGATAACCAGCTGCAGTTAAGTTGGTCGGCCAATATTGGCAGCGGGCTGGCACTGCGGCTATTGACCGCGCCGGTGGCGTCGATAGTCGATGAAAAGCTGCTGAATGAGCACAGCAAACAGGGGGACTTCGGCAATGCCTGGCTGCGTTCCAATTCAGCCGGTGCAGGCCCTTATCGCGTCAGTAACTATGTGCCGCATGAGGCACTGTTGTTCAGTCGTAACGACTACGCCCAGCCGCAGGCGAAGTTGAAAACGGTGCTGCTGAAGAACGTTAGCGATGCCGGAACCCGGCGCCTGTTGCTGCTGAAAGGGGACGCCGACGTGGCTTACGATCTGGGTGCCGATCAGTTCAATTCGCTGCGTAAAGAGCCTGGGGTCAGGATAGAGCAGCAGGACTCATCCAAGGTCTATTATCTCGGTTTCAACACCGGCAGCAAGCAGACGCCGGCGTTGAGCAACCCGGCCCTGTGGCAGGCGGCGCGCTGGCTGGTGGATTATCAATCCATTGCCGACAACCTGTTGAAGGGGCAGTACCGCGTCCATCAGGCATTTCTGCCGCTGGGGCTGGATGGCGCGATCGACGACCAACCGTTCAAGCTCGACGTGGCCAGGGCCAAACAGATTTTGCATGACGCCGGGATCGCCGAGGGCACGCGCATTGACCTGATCGTCATCAATCAGCCACCGTACACCGATATTGCCCAGGCGCTCCAGGCCAGCTTTGCCAGGGCCAGTTTGCAACTGGATATCCACCCGGTGGTGGAAAGCGATCTGTGGGGCAAGATGCGCAGCCGTGATTTCCAGGCCATTTTCACCTACTGGGGGGCCGACTATCTGGATCCGAACACTAACGCCAGCGCCTTTGCCTATAACGTGCCAAACGGGCCGAAAACCCTGGCATGGCGTACCCAGTGGAACATCCCGGCGCTGAGTGCGGAAACCCGCGCAGCGGCGGCGGAAGGTGACGGGGCAAAACGCGCCGCCCACTACGCCAGCTTACAGCGCGAACTCCAAACCAGTTCACCTTACGTGGTGGCATTGCAGGGGCAAACGCTGGTGGCGCTGCGCGACAACGTTAAAGACGCCAAAGTGGATATCGCCAACAGCATGCTGTATCTGGATCGCGTGAGTAAGTAACCCACTCCCCAGATTACCTCAGCGCTGGGGGCTGTCTGACACACCGGCAGGCGTGCTGACCCTCTGAACGATTATTGGCCGAAGCGACCGATAATGCCCGCACCGCCCTTGGCGTGGCCCTGTAATTTCTCCAGTAACTGTTCGCGGGTGAGTCCCGGACCGAGCGCGTGGGGCGGCAGGTCGGTGGCGATCAACACAAAGGTATAGTGGTGCTGCCCAGAGCCAGCCGGTGGGCAGGGGCCATGATAAACTGCGGTGCCGGGCGAGTTTTTGCCACCGACAAAGCCCTTGCCCTGGGTGAGATCGCCCTCGGCGAAGCCGCTGGCGCTGGCTGGGATGCCATAGGCCACTAAATGGCTGACTCCCAGACCGGCCCGGCCCTCGGGATCGGACAGCAGCAGGGCGAAGCTTTTGGTGTCTGCCGGTGGGTTGGCCCAACTGAGCGGTGGCGAAACGTTGTCGCCGGTGCAACTGGCGTTGCCCGGTGTGGCACCGGCATATTTCTGTGCCAGCGTGCCACCATCCTGAAATGCCGGTGAACTGAGGGTAAAGGTGCCGGCGGCCTGTGCCGCGAACGAAAGCGAACCGGTAGCCAATGCCGCGCTGAGCGCGAGTGCAGATAAACCACGACCTGACATACAACCTCCTGTGTTTGATTAAATAAATCATAGTGGCGCAGAGGGATGCTCGCCATAACAGCTATATTAACAGCCAGCTATAACAGCGGAAAAAGGCTGGATGTCAGGGTGAAATTAGATGAAATAGCGTGATTTCTCCGCTGAAGGGTGAAATGCCAATATCGGCGGTCAACAGCAGAACCAGCCAGCCGGATAGCGCCAGATAAAGGCCAAAGGGCAGCGTATCCTGCCTGCCGGATTTGTGCAGTAAAACGGCCATTGCCGAAGCGCACAGTCCTGCAATCGCAGCACCGGTGACCAGCATCGGCAGCGCGGCCCAGCCGGTCCAGGCACCCAGCGCCGCCAACAGTTTAAAATCCCCCTGACCAATACCGTCCGTTTTCCGCCTGCGGCGATAGGCCGCATTGAGCAACCACAGCGAAAGATAACCGGCGCTGGCCCCGGTCACCGCCTCGGTCAGCGAAACAAAATAGCCTTGCTGATTGACCAACAGCCCGGCCCAAAGCAGCGGCTGCGTCAGACGATCCGGCAGCAGCCGGTACTGCCAGTCAATGAGTGCCAGCGCCAGCAATAGCGCCGCTACCGGCAGCAACAATAGCCGGTGCAGCAGGGGGATAGTGAAAGGCAGGGCCACCAGTCCGGCACCGACGGCAATCAATATCACTGTGCGTGCCTTAAGTAGCGAAGGCTGTGTCAAGCCTGGCGACAGGGAGTCAATCAGCCGGGTGGCGAGGGTGGCAGGCAGCAACATGGCCGGGACAAACAGCCCGCGAAACCAGAAATCGATCTGGGGATTATCGAACATAAAAACGTCCCTGCTGGCGTGAAATTAGCGTTCAACATAGCGGCAAAATGGCTTTCACGCAGAGCGAATGACTTATCGATTATCGGTATTGCGCAGGGGTCCGCAAGATGTTGTTAAATGCCGGGTGAAATACACTGAAATTGCGGATTACTACGCATAATCAATAGATTAATCTCTTGGTGAATTTTAATGTGCGTTTTTTTTCGGCAAAATCAGCGATGAAATAAAGTGAATTTTTGTTTCCACCCGAAAGAGCTTTAGCGTTGCCCTGGCCGCCACGTCTCTGGCTGAAGTCATTGGGTTTAATGTTACGTTGTCACTCTGCCGAATGAGGTTTATCCGATTGTTTCTGATGAGAAACCCATTAGACTTTAGGGTTCGTGATGCAGTTTGGCGGACAGTTGCCTGTAAGGGTGAAAATGTCAGACTGTGCAAAGCTTGGGTATTCTGCCTTCTGGAGTGATGGCAGCAAGAAAAGGTCTATTTGCCAACCCTCTGGATCAAGGGGCGGCGACGGTGTAATGACAGACGTTATTCATAAAGCGCGTTACCGATTGAAAAAAGTTGTGCCTTTTGCCGCGGGTTATTTACCGGTTATGGGGTTGGCGTGGTTGTGTGGCGCGTTGCCCGCCTATGCCGAATCGCCCCCCGCACCGGACTCTGTGGCTCATCAACCGGCCAATGACTTGCCGGAATTGGGCGGCAGTGCGTCGAGTGACGCAGAGCGCGAAAAAGAGTGGGCTACCATGGCCAAACAGCTGGGTGAACGTAACCTGAATAACGTTTCGAGCCAACAGGTGCGCACCCGCGCCGAGAGCTATGCCGTGGGGCAAGCCAGCAGCGTGTTACAACAGCAGGCCCAGGAGCTGCTTTCACCACTGGGTAACGCCAAACTGTCACTGGTGATGTCCGACCAGGGGGATTTTTCCGGCAGTAGCGGCCAGCTGTTCAGCCCGCTGTATGATGTTAACGGCTTGCTGACCTACAGTCAGATCGGCCTGCTGCAGCAAACAGACGGTTCGCTGGGCAACTTTGGCCTCGGCCAGCGTTGGGTCGCCGGCGATTGGTTGCTGGGGTATAACACGGTGCTCGACAGCGATTTTGCGCGTCAGCATAACCGCGCCAGCCTGGGGGCCGAAGCCTGGGGCGATTATCTGCGCTTTTCCGCCAACTATTACTATCCGCTGTCGGCGCTGGCGCAACAGAAGGATAACGCCCAGTTCCTCAGCCGTCCGGCGAGCGGGTATGACATCACCACTCAGGGTTATCTGCCGTTTTACCGCCAGATTGGCGGCTCGCTCAGCTATGAACAGTACTGGGGTGAGAACGTCGATCTGTTTGGCAGCGGCAAAAAGCAAAATGACCCGCGTGCCATGCAACTGGGGGTGAATTACACCCCGGTGCCGCTGGTGACGGTGAAAGCGTTACACAAGATGGGGGAAGGCGGGGTGAGTCAGGATCAGGTCGAACTGGCGCTCAGCTATCGTTTGGGCGTGCCACTGGTCAAGCAGATATCACCGGAATATGTCGCTCAGGCCAAGTCGTTGCGTGGCAGCCGTTATGACAACATCGAACGGAAAAATGTGCCGGTGATGGCGTTTAAGCAGCGCAAAACGCTGCAAGTGTTCCTGGCTACGCCGCCTTGGCGCCTGCAACCGGGGGAAACCCTGCCGCTGGTGCTGGAAATCAAAACCAGCAACAAAATTACCCGCGTCAGCTGGCAGGGCGATACGCAAGTCCTGAGTCTGACACCCTCACACAACAGCAATGATCCGCACGGCTGGAGCCTGATTGTGCCGCAATGGGATGTCTCGCCGGATGCTACTAATCGTTACCAATTGTCGGTGACGCTGGAAGACGATAAACAGCAGTTGGTGACCTCTAACTGGATCCAGCTGCAGGTGACGCCGCCGCTGACGGCCTCTTCAGACGCTGATCACGGGCTGCCACCGGCTAAAATACTGCAACCACCGACTATTCCGGCGGAAACCGGACCATTGAACGGTGGTAATTAACCGTTTTTTCCCTGCAGCACCCAGACGGCGGCTTCAACGCGTGATTTCAGCTTCATTTTTTTCAACAGGTGTTTGACGTGCACCTTGACGGTGCTTTCGGTGATGGTCAGCTTACGGGCGATCATCTTGTTCGGCAGACCCTGGGCGATCAGCTTGAGAATGTCGCGCTCACGTGGCGTCAACTGCTGGATATCGCGTTCGGCGCTGGGGCGGTTCTCACGCAGGCTGGCCGCCAGGATCGGTGTCAATGCCTCGCTTAACACCATCTGACCCGCTGCGGCCTGATGCAGCGCCTTAAGCAGTTCCTCTGGCTCCATATCCTTCAGCAGATAACCGTCGGCACCGTGTTTTAACGCGCTGACTACGTCATCTTCGTGATTCGACACGCTAAACACCACGATGCGCCCAGAGAGCGCGGTCATGCGCAGGCGATCCAGCGTTTCCAGACCATTGATGCCCGGCATGTTCAGATCAAGCAGGATCAGATCCGGATCATGCTCTTCGGCGAGCGTGACACCCTGCTCACCATTGCCGGCTTCAGCGATCACCTGCAGGCGTGAGTCCATGGCAATGAGCTGTTTTACGCCATTGCGCAGCATCGGGTGGTCATCAATCAGTAAAATAGTGGCGGCAGTTTCGGTGGTCATGGTTTCTCCCATTAGTCGATGGCGTGGTTGTCCGGTTTAAAGACCACCCGGACCTCAGTGCCGCCGCCGCTGCGGGGTAAAATCTCGCAGTGGCCGTGCAGGCTTTTGGCGCGATCGCGCATGATGATCAGGCCGTAGTGATCGGGGCGATCGGTATCTTCCGGCAATCCGCGGCCGTTATCGCAGACGCTCAGGGTGACTTCGCCCCGTTGATTGACCACCTGAATACTCACCTGGCTGGCCTGGGCATGTTTGTTGATGTTGCTTAACGCCTCGCGGGCAATCTGCAACAGGTGGATCGCCTGATAAGCGGGCACCGTACGTGGCGTTAACTGATAGTCGAGGTGGATAGAAATGCCGAGTCGTTGGTTAAATTCCTGCACCGTCGACTGCAAGGCGGCCAGCAGTCCCGGCTCCGTCAGCCGCAGGCGGAAGGTGGTCAAGAGTTCACGCAGCTGGCGGTAGGCGATGTTTAACTCTTCGCGCATCTGTTGTACCAGCGCCAGGTTGGCGGGTGAAAGTTCGGCCCCCTGCATTTGCAGGCAGCTGGTTTGCATCTTCAGGCACGACAATGACTGGGCGATGGAGTCATGCAGTTCACGGGCTATCGCTGCGCGCTCTTCCATCAGCATCAACTGCTGTTGATGGTCCACCTGGCGTTCAATTGCCAGTACGCTGGTCAACTGTTCGACCAGGGTACTCATCAATTGTCGATGCTCGTCATTCAGCGGGCACTGTGGGGCATGTTGCGCGACAATCACCCCATAATCGCCCAGCTTGTCACTCAGGCTCCAGCTCAGCGAAGGATGATCGGCTTGCTGCTGATCGTCTTCGCTCAGGCAGGCGCTGCACACCGGGTTATTGCAATATTCCGGCCGCAGCGGCTGGTTGCCGCACAGTTGTACAAACTGTTCCTGACTGTTGTTTTCGTACAGACGAACCTGGATGGCGCGCAGTGGCGTCAGGGTTTGCAACTGATTGAGGATCGGCGTCAGGCGGCTGCACAAGGGCTCATTGGCATGCAATTGGCGGCTGGCGCGATACAAAAAGCTCAGCACCTGATTCTTTTGCTGCAGATCGGCGGTTTTTTCTGCCACCCGTTGCTCCAGCCCGCTGTACATGGTGGCCAGTTCGTCGGACATGGTGTTTAACGCGCCGCCGAGTGAGGCCATTTCATCCTGATGGCCACGCTGGGCAAAACGGCGGCTGAAATCGCCGCGGCCTGCTGACAGCGCCATTGCCACCAGTTGGCGCCACGGATGCAGCAGACGACGGCGCAGGTAACAGATGGTCCCCACCAGCAGCAGCAGCGTCAGCGCGATGAACACCGCCTGTACCAGCGTCACCGTCAGCAGCCGACGTTCGGTATGGTGGTCGATATCCGAGACCAGCGTATCGAGCAGGGAAACGAAATGCACCACCTGCGGGGTTGCATCCGCCGGTTGCCGCGCCGCCCGTAACTGTGGCAACAGGGTTTTTTGCCAGTAATTATTCAGCGCCTGAAACTGTTCGCTCAGTTGCTCTTGCGTCACCGAACGCTGAAGATCGGGGCTGTTGGCATCCTGATCCAGCTCGTGGATCAGTGCTTCGCTGTGAGCATTCAACGGCACCTGAGCCAGCAGGCGGTAACTTTGCATCCGCAGCGAACCGGCTTTGTTGATCGCATGCGCGTTGCCCTGAATGCTTTGTGACATCCAGGCGGAAATACTCATACCGGCCACGCCCAGTACCCCCAGCAGCAACATCAGGACGGCCACCTGGTTCACGATGGAAAGCGGTGCTAACAGGCGTTTCATAGGTTTTGGATCCCCGACGGCAGAGCAAGATACGGCTGGTAACCAGAGGACAAGCGCAGGTGGTATCAGCGGGTGTGGTAACGATTCAGCGTTATTTTTCATCATACCCGGCGATAACCCCATACCTCTAACGAAGTACCCACTAGTTTCCCGTCTGCCTTGCCTGCCGCTGCCAGCGGCGTTGAGTAATAGGCAATGGATTGATTTTCATGATTTTAAATCTATGCGGAGAGTTACTCATAAAGGGATGGCGGGGCTTCTCGGACGGTTGGCTACCTGCATCCGGGTTGATTTACATCAACTTTGCCGCAGGGGGCGCCGCCTAGGGTGGGCGAAGTTATCATCCTGTGTCTGAGGTTTTTATGTCGCAATCTGCAACGTCATTATCAAAACAAACAGGCGCGGTTATTCAGGACTGGCAACCTGAGGATGCCGCATTCTGGCAACAACGCGGCCAACGCATTGCCAACCGCAACCTGTGGATTTCCATTCCCTGCCTGCTATTGGCTTTCTGCGTCTGGATGCTGTTTAGCGCGGTCGCGGTCAATTTAAATAAGGTAGGTTTTAATTTCACCACCGATCAGCTGTTTATGCTCACCGCATTACCTTCCGTTTCCGGTGCTATCCTGCGCGTGCCTTATTCCTTCGTGATCCCGATGTTCGGCGGCCGTCGCTGGACGGCGATCAGCACCTGCCTGCTGCTGATACCCTGCCTGTGGCTGGGGTTTGCGGTGCAGGACGCTACCACGCCCTATAGCGTGTTTGTGATTATCTCTTTGCTGTGTGGTTTTGCCGGGGCCAACTTTGCCTCCAGCATGGCCAATATCAGCTTCTTCTTTCCAAAGGCCAGACAGGGCGGCGCACTGGGCCTGAATGGCGGCCTGGGCAACCTGGGGGTCAGCGTGATGCAGTTGGTGGCTCCACTGGCCATCTCTGTTGCTATCTTTGGCGCCTTTGGGGGAACCGGTCAGGTACAGGCTGATGGCAGTTCACTGTGGCTGGAGAACGCCGCCTGGATTTGGGTGCCCTTCCTGCTGGTCGGTACGCTGGCGGCCTGGTTCGGTATGAACGATCTGGCGGCTTCCAAAGCGTCGCTGCGTCAGCAACTGCCGGTACTCAAACGCGGTCACCTTTGGGTGTTGAGCCTGCTGTATCTCGCCACCTTTGGTTCCTTTATCGGTTTTTCCGCCGGTTTTGCCATGTTGTCCAAAACCCAGTTCCCGGACGTGGTGATTTTGCATTATGCCTTCTTTGGTCCGTTCCTCGGCGCTCTGGCACGGCCGGTGGGTGGGGCGCTGTCCGATCGCTTCGGCGGCATTCGCGTCACGCTGATTAACTTTGTGCTGATGGCCGTATTTGCTGCCTTGTTGTTCCTGACTTTACCGGGGGCAGGGCATACCGGCTCGTTTATCGCATTTTATAGCGTCTTTATGCTGCTGTTCCTCACGGCTGGATTGGGCAGTGGCTCTACCTTCCAGATGATTGCCGTGATCTTCCGTAAAATTACCGTAGATCGGGTCAAGGCCAGCGGCGGCAGTGACGAAAGTGCTCAACGCGAAGCGGTTACCGATTCCGCGGCAGCCCTGGGCTTCATCTCGGCGATCGGGGCCGCAGGCGGATTCTTTATTCCGAAAGCCTTCGGCACTTCCCTGGCGTTGACCGGCTCACCGGCGGGGGCGATGAAAATCTTCCTGGTGTTCTACGTGGTCTGTGTGCTGGTCACCTGGGTCGTCTACGGCCGTAAAAAATAGTTCACATATCCCCAGTTCCTCCCCGGCAGGGGAGGAGCTATTTCCCGGCTTTACTCTGTGAAGTTTTACTCCCTCAGTGAAATTCCTGTCGCTTTAGGTAATATTCTTATTACCGCTCGCCATTTTTCCCTTTGTTTATAAGCGTCTCTCTCAAACTGTGATTTCCTGCTTTCCCTAGGCGAATTATTTCTGTTGGTTATTTTTCATTTTTCAGTCGAATTTTTTACGAAAATAAAGCACTGTGTATGACGCGCTGCCTGGTAATAAATTTTGGTTTTTCCGTTTTTCGAGAATTATCCCATCAAGTTAACAAGGGGCCTTTGTATTTGGTGCTATATTTTAACCTGGTGTTCTGCGAAGGATTAAATCAGATAACTCTCATTCTGTTTTGACAGGCTTTTTGTAGGCTATCTGGCAATCGGATTAGGTGGAAAAACAGGTGATATCCTTCACTGACTGGATGAAATTTCACAATTTCACTTAACTAACAATTTTATAACATTCTTGTATTTTTCATTTGAAAACAGATTGTTATATGTATTTTATTGCCGGTAAACATGATAAGAAACCATGTTTCCAACAGGGAAATAAAGACATTCAAAGAATCATAACCTTCATTTAAGGAGGTATGTAAAAAATGAAATCAGTAAATTTTTATAAAAATAAATATCTGATGAATGCAACCTGTTGAGTTTACATTTAATTTCTTGAACATTTTTTCATATTTCTATACAAAGTGTGCAGGACAGGCACGCTAAGGAAATTAAAAGTGAATCTTGATAAAAGAATAAAGATTAGGAATCTAGATGTTCTGACACCGTCCAGGGAAAAATTTCGCCTACGTTGGAAGGAGTATCAGATACTTTCCCTTCTTGTCGCCAGATCCCCAGAACTGGTTAGCCGTACAGAAATTATAGAAAACATTTGGAAAGGAACTTACTGTTCGGATTCAACGATAAATCAAACAATTAAATCTATTCGTCAAAAAATAGGTGATGCGGAGCATACACTTATCAGAACTATTCCACGCCTGGGTTATAAGGTGGAAAACAAGGCTGTTTTTCACTTTATTTCTGAAGAGGATGAATACGTCGCCGATGAATTATGGAATATCGAAAGTGATGTTAATAAAGATATTCAAGCGGAACTTTCTGAAAGTAACAATAAAGATGATGAAATCCTTACTGAGGAAATAGAACAGCCGGAGGAGGCTATTGCTCAGGTTTCTTCGTCTGCCACGCCCGCACCGCTTAAAAATACGACAATAAGAAACAAGATTCCGGTTTCAGCAGGTTTTTTCTCAGTTCCAGCCATCAGAGTAGTGAAATACCTGTCGGTATTCGTGTCACTGCTGGTTATTTCACATTTCTCATATGTACTGGGGAACCAAACTCGCCCGCCAATTATCAATGATATTCAAAACAATACCCGCGTGGTACTCACTCTGACGCTGAACAACCCTCGAGCCAACGGTCCGCAAAGCTTGCTTTGTTTGTATCAGGGGGAAAGCCTGGAGCAGGCGACCATTGAGTGTGTCGACCCCAAACAGGGGAAGTTTAAACAGCCGGTGAAATACGAAACTTCGGACGCACAGGGTATGGGTAAGATTAATCTTATATTGCCGAACAAAACCATGGAATATCAAGTTGCTTACGATGTTAAAAATTAGCACCAGATGATATTTCACCTTTATCGATAATTTTACATTCGGCTAATATTTTTATTTCATTATTTGTTATTTGAAAGCCCGGTCTGTTTTGTCCAGTCTGGTTTCCATGTTCTAACGCCAATTAGCGTCCTGCCTCATGGTGCGGTAGGGAATAATGGAAAACCGGATTGAGTGACAAATTATGGATAAGCGTAAAGTAGCGATCATCGGGGGTTCCGGCTTTATCGGGACGCGTTTGGTTAAACGTCTGAGTGCGCGTGACGACCTGGTGTTGACCATCGTGGATAAAAAGCCGAGTGAGCATTTTCCTGAGCTCTATCAGTTTGGCGATGTCACCCAGCCAGAAACACTGCGGCAGGCGCTGGCCGGTTGTGACGCCGTGATTAATCTTGCGGCCGAGCATCAGGATAATGTCGATCCTGTCTCACTGTACTATCAGGTTAACGTTGACGGTGCGCGCAATGTTTGCATGACAGCCTCGGCGTTGAATATCAAACAAATCATCTTTACCTCCTCGGTGGCGGTTTACGGCTTCGTGACTCAGGAAACCGGCGAGGAAGGGCTTTTCGAACCCTTTAACCATTACGGCAAATCCAAGCTGGAGGCCGAGTATGTTTACGAAGCCTGGCGCAAAGCGGATGGCAGCAACAAATTAACCATCATCCGCCCAACGGTGGTGTTTGGTGAAAATAATCGCGGCAACGTCTATAACCTGTTCCGGCAAATCGCCAGCGGCCGCTTTGTAATGATCGGCAGTGGCAATAATATGAAGTCCATGGCTTATGTGGAAAATATTGCCGCCAGACTGGAGCATGCGTTGGATCAGCAGGCAACCTATCAGGTCAGTAATTATGTTGATAAGCCTGACTTCACCATGAATCAACTGGTCGACGTTATTTCTTCTTCATTAGGAAAAAGTAATAAGACTATTCGCATTCCCTATTTATTTGGTCTCTGTGGCGCAACGGCATTGGATGTGGTGAGCAAAATAAGTCACCGTAAATTCCCAATTAGCCGAGTGCGGGTGCAAAAATTCTGCGCCAGAACGCAATTTAAAAGCAATGTGCAAAATGATTTCGTGGCGCCGGTCGATCTTAATTTGGCGATCGAAAAAACGATTAAGTACGAATTTTCCTAGAGATACCTTTATTCAACGCTAAGGGTTTTTATTCTTTTCTGCTGACTGTAGGGGGCGCATAAATTCGCTCCTACGAATGTGGAAATTAAATGTAGTGGGATCGTATGCAATACGGGCGCGGCGTGCGGCGCCCCTACAAATGTTTCGTTAATAGCGCATTGGGAGCTGTAACTCAAGGGCGGTAGCGTGCTTATTCGCTGGAGGAACCATGTTATATCAACTGAGTGTGATATTTATTTTGGCGCTGATGCTGGTAGTTATTGCCCGCCGCGCTGCACTGGCGGTGGGGTTAGTGGATAAACCCAATGCCCGCAAACGCCATCAGGGGCATGTACCGCTGGTCGGTGGCATCGCTATCTACCTGATCATGACGCTGGTGACTTTCTGGCAACCGGACTGGTTGCCGCACAGCACCACCTATTTGTTGTGCGTCACCGCATTAGTGATGCTGGGGGTGCTTGATGACCGTTTTGATCTGCCGGTGGCGCCGCGCGTCATTGTGCAGGGAGGGATTGCGCTGGCGATGATGCTGGCGGCAGGGATGCAACTCTCTTCGTTTGGGTTCCTGTGGGGCCACCAGGAGGTGTTGCTGGGTTATGCGGCTTTGCTGGTAACGCCCCTGGCGGTATGGGGAGCGATCAACGCTTATAACATGGTTGACGGTATCGACGGTCAGCTTGGCGCGCTGTCCTGTGTCACCTTTATGGCGTTGGCCATTTTGTTCGGGCTGGCCGGGCATGAGGCTCAGGCCTTGTGGTGCCTGAGCCTGATAGTGGCCCTGGCGGCCTACCTGCTGTTCAACCTCAGCGTGTTCGGTGCGCGTAACAAGATATTCATGGGTGATGCCGGCAGCATGGTGATTGGTTTCAGCGTGCTGTGGTTGCTGATTGTCGCCACCCAGGGTGAGGACGCGGTAATACGACCGGTGACCGCACTGTGGTTAATCGCCATCCCGCTGATGGACATGGTGACCGTGATGGTACGCCGTTTGATACGTCGCCAGAGCCCGTTCAAGGCCGGACGCGATCACCTGCATCATATTCTGATGCGCCGTGGCCTCAATGCACGCCAGGCGCTGGCGATGAGCTGCATGTTGGCGGTCACACTGGCCTGTGTCGGCATCTGCAGTGAAGTGCTGCAGACACCGGACCACCTGATGCTGTTGGCCTTTGTATTTTGTTTCTTCGGTTATTTTGCCCTGTTGCATGAACCGCGCCAGGCAAGAATCTTTACCGATAATCCTACCGCCGATCGTTAATCCCCAACGGGCTTCTGACAAAGCCTGTTATTAGGGAGAGCGTGCCGAAGGGGTCGTAGCAGCTTTAGCTGCCGGAGCGCCCCTCGGTGCGCTAGGCCCGGGTATCTCAGTTTTTAAAGACAACTTTGTCATTCATCTGACGGGCTGCAAAGGCGGCCCGTTTTCTCCGAGTACAGCTATGAACCTTCACTTGATGCCTTTGGTGCTGTCTTGCGCCTTGCTTAGCGGTTGCACCGCATTTCCAGGGTCCCACCTGCCGACACAGGGCAAAGAAAAGGTGACTCAGCAGGACGAAGACTTCGATTTGAACAAGCAGGTCCAGGTGTATCGCGTTACGCCGCTGCTATTGCAAAAAATGCGCCGGGTAGAACCGGTAGCGCGGCCAAATCTGGCGCTGGATCAGCGTCTGCAAAGCTATCAGTACCGTATCGGTATCGGCGATGTGCTTAACGTTACCGTCTGGGACCACCCGGAACTGACCACCCCGGCGGGGCAATACCGCAGCGCCAGCGACACCGGCAACTGGGTGCATGCCGACGGGGCGATCTTCTACCCCTACATCGGCCGGGTGAAGGTAGCAGGTAAAACCGTCAGCGAAGTGCGCAGTCAGATCGCCGGACGCCTGGCGACCTATGTGGAAAGTCCACAGGTCGACGTCAGCATTGCCGCCTTCCGCTCGCAGAAAGTCTATGTGACCGGCGAAGTGAAAACCTCCGGGCAGCAGGCGGTGACCAACGTGCCGCTGACCATTCTTGATGCAATCAATGCCGCCGGTGGGCTGACCGATAACGCCGACTGGCGCAATGTGGTGCTGACGCATCAGGGCAAAGAGCAGCCGATTTCCCTGCAGGCACTGATGCAGCGCGGCGATATCAGCCAGAACCATCTGCTGGAGCCGGGCGATATTTTGTATGTGCCGCGCAACGACGAATTGAAAGTCTTTGTGATGGGCGAGGTCGGTAAGCAGTCGACGCTGAAAATGGATCGCAGTGGCATGACGCTGACCGAGGCGTTGGGCAGCTCCGAAGGGATCAGTCAAACGGTGGCCGATGCCACTGGCGTGTTCGTGATCCGCCCGAATGGCGGCAAACAGCCACAGCGGCTGGCGTCGCTGTACCAGTTTGATCTGTCTGATGCCTCCGCGCTGGCGATGGGCACCGAATTCCAGTTGGAACCTTACGACGTGGTGTACGTCACTGCGGCGCCGATCGCGCGCTGGAACCGTTTGATCAGCCAGTTGGCACCGACCATTTCCAGCTTTAACGACCTTAGCGAGGCCACGTTGCGGGTCCGTAATTGGTAAACCCGTAACGGTGACTTAAGGAATACTGATGATGAAAAACAACGCACTGCCAATTGTGATGGCTGAACAGGACGACAAACTGGAGTGGGAACGCCTGATTGGCCCGCTGTGGGATAACCGCTGGCGCATTCTGCTGGTCACCGGCGTCGCCGGTATTCTGGGCTGCGCTTATGCGCTGATGGCGACGCCCATCTATCAGGCCACCGCACTGGTGCAGGTGGAAAAGCAGCTCTCGGGCGATTCACTGCTGCGTGAAACGCTGGACAGCTCTATTGGTGGATCTATCGGGCAGAACTCGGCGACTCAGGACGAAGTTTCGCTGGCGAAATCGCGCTACGTGATTGGCAAAACCGTCGACGATCTTGGTCTGACGGTGCGTATCAGCCCGGACTACTTCCCGCTGTTTGGCAAGGGCATCGCCCGCCTGAGCGGTGAAACGCCGCCGGTGCTGAACATCTCCGGCATGAAGGTGCCGGCGGTCATGCAGGGCCAGGAACTGACTCTGACCGCAGAAGATCAACAGCGTTACAGCCTGAGCCATGACGGCAAGAAATTGTTCAGCGGCAGCGTGGGACAAGCCTTGCAGCAAAGCGGTTGGGCCATCAATGTGACCGCGCTGGAAGCCTTGCCGGGTACTACCTTCACCCTGGTTAACGTGCCGCGCCAGAAAGCGGTGGACGACCTGCGCAACATGCTCGACGTCGCCCCCGGCGGCAAGGAAAGCGGCATCATGACCTTCAGCCTGGCGGGGGAGGATCCGCAGCGTGCGGAGGCGGTGCTCAAAAGCATCACCGACAACTATTTGCAACAGAATGTGGATCGCAAAACCGAGGAGGCCCAGCGCATGCTGGCCTTCCTGCACGAACAGTTGCCGCGTACTCAAAGCTCGCTGAACAACGCCGAAAATCAGCTTAATCAGTTCCGTCAGCAAAACGACTCGGTGGATTTGTCGCTTGAGGCTAAATCGGTGTTGGATACCCAGGTTCAACTGGAAGGTCAGTTGAATGAGCTGACCTTCAAAGAAGCGGAAATCTCCAAGCTTTATACCCGCGTGCATCCGGCCTATCGGGCGCTGTTGGAAAAGCGTGCCACGCTGGAAGCGGAGAAATCCCGCCTGGGCAAGCAGGTACAAAGCCTGCCGAAAACCCAGCAGGAAATTCTGCGTTTAACCCGGGACGTGCAGGTGGACCAGCAGGTCTATATGCAACTGATGAACAAACAGCAGGAGTTGAGCATCAGCAAGGCCGGCACGGTGGGCAACATCCGCATTATCGATGAGGCGGAAACCGGTCTGCGCCCGGTGCAACCGCAAAAAGCGATGATCGTTTTCTTTGCCCTGTTGATGGGGGGCGTGCTGTCAGCCTCGGTGGTGGTATTGCGCGCGGCGCTCCATCGCGGCATCGGTGACACCGATACGCTGGAAAAACGCGGCATCAGCGTGTACGCCACGGTGCCGCTGTCGCCATGGCAGCAAAAGCGTAATCGCACTCAGCAACAGTTGTTGACCAAAAGCAGCAGCGGCAAGTTGCCAATCCTGGCGCAAGAGCAACCGGAAGATTTATCCGTCGAGGCGATCCGCAGCCTGCGCACCAGCCTGCATTTCGCCATGATGGAGGCCAAAAACAATATTCTGATGGTTTCCGGTGCCAGCCCCGCCAGTGGCAAAAGCTTTACCAGCACCAACCTGGCGGTGGTGATCGCTCAGGCAGGGCAGCGGGTGTTGTTGATCGACGCCGACATGCGCAAAGGCTTCTTGCACCGCTGGTTGAACAACAGCGCCAAGGATGGGCTGTCAGACATGCTGTCCGGACTGGTCGCGTCAGACCAGGCGGTGAAGAAAACCGATATTGCCAATCTGGACTTTGTGCCACGCGGCCAGGTGCCACCGAATCCGTCTGAACTGCTGATGCATCAGCGCTTTGCCGACTTCCTGCGCTGGGCGGGGCAAAACTACGATCTGGTGCTGATCGATACGCCGCCGGTACTGGCGGTAACCGACGCCGCCATTGTGGGCCATCATGCCGGTACGGCGCTGATGGTGGTGCGTTTTGAGGTCAACACCGTCAGACAGATTGAGACCAGTATCCGTCGCTTCGAGCAGAACGGGGTGACGATTAAAGGGGTGATCCTCAACGGTATGGTGAAGAAAACCGCCACCGATGCCGGTTACTATGCCTTTGCTTACCCCAGCCATCAGGAAAAGGTCCAGTAACCGCATGAAAGCGATGCTGATGAACTCCCTGTGGCTGATGTTGGAACGGATATCGCTGAGCCTGTCAGGCATTTTTGTTTCGGTATACGTAGCGCGCTACCTGGGGCCGGCGCAATACGGGCTGATTAACTACCTGCTGTCGGTGATCGCCATCGCCGTACCGCTGGTACAGCTGGGGGCCGACGCGGTGTTGTTTAACCGTGTCGCCCGGCATCGACACAGCGGCATCCGGCTGATGCTGGCCTCGATGCGTCTGCGACGGCAACTGTTCGCGTTGATCGCCATACCGCTGATGGCCTGGGCGCTGCTGACGCAGGATCGTACCAGCCAGATCATGATGGCGTTGATGCTGATCAGCGCCTATTTCTCGGTACAGGACGTTTATAAAATTTATTACGACGCCCTGCTGAAATCGAAATTGAATACGCTGATCAACAACCTGGCGCTGTTGCTGTCGATCATTGTGCGGCTGGCGCTGGTGCATGCCAAACTGCCGCTGGAGTGGTTTGCCGTGCCTTATGTGCTCAGCAGCCTGCTCCCCTACGCGGTGCGCTGGGTGCTGTTTCGTCGTGAGCAAGGGGGTATGCGGCCGATCGGTCGGCGGCATCAACGGCGTTATGGGCGTTACCTGCTGAAAGTGGGGTTGCCGCTGGCGGTTTCGGGTCTGTCGATAGTCATCTACACCCGAATCGATCAGATCATGATCGGCAACTATCTGGGGGAGCATAGCGTTGGGTTGTACAGCGCCGCCATCACCCTGAGTCAGGGCTGGATCTTCGTGCCGATTGCGCTGATCACCTCGATGATGCCTGGGGTGGCGAATGCCCGCACGCAGGTCGAACAGGAAGGGCAGATCCGGCTGTTGTATCTGGTGGTGCTGCTGCTTTCGATGCCGGTGATTTTGCTGCTTTCGCTGCTTCCCGGGCCAATAGTGGCGCTGATGTTTGGCGACAGTTACCGTGAAACTGCCACCATCCTGGCGTTGTGTTCGGTGACGTCGTTGTTCTCGGTGATGGGCACCGTGTCCTATCGGGCGATTGTGCTGTTTGGCGGCTACCGGTTTATCGCGATAAAAATGCCGCTGGCCGCCTTGGCCAATGTGTTGATGAATCTGGTGTTGATCCCGCGTTACGGCATTGCGGGCGCGGCGGTTGCCACGCTGATCACCGAGTTTATTTCATTTTTTGTACTTAATGGTTTTTTCAGGAGAGGACAAATTACCCGGCTGCAGGTGACCTGCTACCGTTGTTTACCTCAACTAATAGGAAAGGTGCGAGAACTTTATGCTAAATAATCTGGTGGAGGGTTTTTACCGTAATATACCCGATGCACTATATCATCAGTTAAAGTACGCATTATTTTTTCGCAAGATGCCGCATCTGGCCAAGCCGGTGGGGTATAGCGAAAAACTGATGCGAAGAAAAGTCTATCCTCTGGCGATGTACACGCAATTATCTGATAAGTATCAGGTGCGGGAGTATATTAAAAAATTGTGGGGGGAAGAGTACCTGATTGAGCTTTACGCACAGGGAAAAGAATTGACTGAGGAAATGTATGAGGCATTGCCTGATGCATTCGTTATTAAAGCCAACCACGGCAGTGGCTATAACAAATTGGTATTTGATAAAAGCCAGACCAGTTTTAATGAGTTAAGAGTGCTGACCAACAGTTGGCTGCGACAGAATTTTTATCAGGTTTACCGCGAGCGCCATTATAAGGATATTCCGCCCTGTGTGATGGTGGAAAAAATGTTGCTGGAAGACGGCAAGACGCCGAATGACATCAAGGTCCACTGCTTTAACCGCGGCGGTGAAGTGCGGTTTTTCATCCAGATTGATTATCAGCGTTTTATTGATCACCGGCGTGACTTTTTTGACGCCGACTGGAACCGCACCGAAATCCGCCTGGGCGTGCCCAACAGCGAAGTGCCGATGGATAAACCCTGCCGGCTGGAACAGATGCTGGCGTTGGCACACCAGGTCGCCGAGCAATTCTCTTATGTACGTGTCGATTTTTATCAGGTGCAGCAACGTATCTATTTTGGCGAGCTGACATTCACCCCGGGGGCCGGTCTGCAAAGGCTGACGCCAGAAACCATAGAACAGGAGTGGGGAGGTTATTTCCAGGAGTAGTTGAATAACCGGTAGGCTGCGCGGATTTTATCCGCGTCAGGACGGGGGGTAATAACCGGACAAGGAAATTCTGGGATAACAAACTATTCCGTTGGCAATAATGCTGTTTTGCCAAATGATAATATATTGTTGAGGTAATAAATGGACTTATCGATTGTCATGCCCGTTTTTAATAACTCAGCCAGTTTGGCCGCCACACTAGTCCGGATGACCAGTGCCTGCTCGGGGTTCGATTATGAAATTATCGTGGTTGATAATGCTTCCGATAAATCAGAACTGGATAATATGCGCGGCTTATTGGCCGCCAACCGCCGGGCACGATTACATGAAAATAAAATTCGCAGTAACACGGCGGTTTCCTGTAATACCGGTTTTCGTCTGGCGCGTGCGGAAGTGGTTTTCTTTCTGGAGCCGGAGGACTCCTTTAGTACCAACTATATTATCCGCCGCCTGGAACGCCATCAGGACACCCGGCTGGACATTATTTTTGGTAATTACGCCACGGTGAGTGACAAAAATATTCGCAGCTATCGATTCGATTACAAGGAGGGGGCGGCAGGGGCGGATTTTTTATTTCTCGACATGGGGGATATTCGCACCTCCACCATCAGCCTGCGTAAAAAAGATGACCGACGGTTTCTATTCCCGGAGTTCCTCTACAAGTACCAGGATTGGGGGTTTTTGGTCAATGCCACCAATCTGGGGGCCAGAGTGGCCTTCGACGAAGGGCTTGGGGTGTTTATCCGCTGCGGCGATGCCGACACGGATCGTTGCCGGATGAACCTGGACGACAGCGAACAGTTTATTGATGCCTACCTGCACGCCAGTGGCCGTTATATCAGCGGGTTTGCCTGCAAACATCTGCTGGCCTCGCTGTATAGCGAGAACCTGCAGGCTTTCAACTATTACTCATCGCGTACGGAACGCCAGGCTCTGAGCAGCAAGTTCAGGGCGATCAAACTGTACGGTGACTGCCTGGCCAGGCTAGGGCTGTTTCCGTTGGGGGGACGTCTGTTACGCAGCGCCCGTGAGGGATTTCGGAGATGACATGCAGCAACGAAAAGTAGCGATTGTGATTGAGAACATCGCCGAAAAAGGCGGTACCGAGCGGGTCGCCAGCAGCCTGGCCAATGCGCTGGCTACGCGTTTGGGGCATCAGGTGGATCTGGTGTCGATCAGCGGTGAGCGGGCCTTTTACCCGCTGAACTCTGCGGTGAACTTGCGCTTTATGCCCGGCAGAACGCTGCTGTGGCCCTGGCGGTTGGCGTGGTTTCTGCGGCGTGGCCGTTATGACGTGATAGTCACCGTTTCGATGGGAAAACTCTCGTCGCTGATGGTGCCCTACCTGCGTTTACTTTGCCCGCACAGCCGCCTGCTGCTGAGTGAACACGTCAGCTTCCATCAATATGCCTGGCCGATGAAGTGGCTAAAGGTGCTGGTTTATCGGTTGGGCGACCGCACGGTACTGCTGACGAAGAAAGATCTGGCCACCATCAGCCGCTGGGTGCCGGAACGCAAATGTCAGGTGATCGAAAACGTTTCCCCCTTCCCGGTGCAATCGCCGCAGCCGAAGCTGCAACAGCCGGTGGCGCTGGCGGTCGGTCGGCTGTGCCATCAGAAAGGATTTGATCGCCTGATAGCCGCCTGGCAACGGGTGGCACAGCAAACGGCAGGGTGGCAACTGCATATCGTCGGTGATGGTCCGGATCGCATTGCGTTACAGCAGCAGATTGATGCCGCCGGGTTGGCTGAACAGGTGAAGTTGCTGCCGGCGACCCAGGACATTGCCGGCCACTATCGACAGGCGGCAATGCTGTTGATGACCTCGCGTTACGAAGGGCTGCCGATGGTGTTGATTGAAGCCATGAGCTTCGGCCTGCCGCTGGTGGCATTTGACTGCCTGACCGGGCCGGCCGAGCTGATCGATGACGCGAGGAATGGCTATCTGGTGGCGGAGGGCGATATCGAGGCCTTCAGCCAACGCACGCTGGCGCTGATCGACGATGGCGAATTGCGGCAGCGCTTTTCTCTGCACTCGCTGGAGCGGGCGCAGCAGTTCATCCCTGAGCGGATTTATCCCCAATGGCAACAGCTTATCGCTGGAGGTTAAGATGGAAAAAGTTTCAGTTATCATGCCGGCTTACAACGCCGCAGGTTTTATCAAACAGTCGATCCTCGGGGTGCTCAACCAGACCTATCAGGATTATCACCTGTATGTGATCGACGATGCCTCCACCGATCAGACCGCCGAGGTGGTGAAACCCTTTATTCACGATCGTCTGACCTACATCCGCAACAGCACCAACCAGGGCGTGGCCGAAACCCGCAATATCGCGATTGAAGCGGCGCGCGGCGATTATATTGCCTTCTGCGACAGTGATGATGTCTGGCACCCCAACAAGCTGGCACGCCAGGTCGGCATCCTGAAAACCGACCGCTATGACGTGGTGTGCTCACACTATTACACCTTCGAAGATGATCCGGCGCGGGTGAAAAACTACCGGGGTTCCGGGGAGATCATCGCTTACCAGGACATGCTGAAAAGCAACTGGATCGGCAACCTGACCGGGATGTACAACCAGCGCCAGGTTGGCAAGGTGTACCAAAGCAAGGTCGGTCACGAGGACTACGTGATGTGGCTGTCGGTGCTGGAAAAAGCGCGTAACCATCTGGCGTATTGCATTCCCGAGCCGCTGGCCTTTTACCGTCTTTCTGCGCAGTCGTTATCCGGCAATAAAATTCAGGCGGCCGACTGGCAATGGCAGATTTATCGCCGTCATCTGGGGCTTTCCTACCAGAAATCCTGCTATCTGTTTTTCTCTTATCTGTACAACGCGGTGATGAAAAGACAATGAAACTCAGCAAGCTAACCACCGCCTGCCTGCTGGCGGGATCCGGGCTGGCTACTGCTGCCCCCTGCAGCAACAACCTGCTGCAGGATCCCGGCTTTGAGCAGGGCGGCGCGGGCTGGTCACTGGCTTCCGCACAGGTGGTGGCGGGCGGTCATGGTGGTCAGAGCAGCCTGTTTTATCAAAATCACAACCCCGCCAACTACCACAACATGCTGCAGACGCTGTCGGTCAAACCGGGTCAGCAACTGGCCTTTGGCACCTGGGTGCGCGGTGAGAACCTGAAGGGCAAAGGGGAGAATCAGGGCGCCGGGGTGTTTATCGAAAGTTACGACAGCCAGGAGCGTTTTTTAGCCGGCAGCTATCCGCAGGGCCTGTTGGGCACCAGCGGCTGGCAGCCGGTCACGGGGGATTTTCGGGTGCCGCCGCGCGCGGTGAAGGTGGTGCTGGGTGTTTATCTGCGCCGGGGTACCACCGGCAGCGCCTGGTTTGATGACGTCTATGCCTGTCAGCAGCCGGTGGCACCGGAGTTATACCAGATGCGCAGCGGCCAGGGGACGGCATCGAGCCTGATCGAAGTGGTGGATCCACAGCAGGTGCAGGTGGATAGCACGCTGGTCGACGACAAAAACACGGCCGTGAAGCACGACAGCCGCCGTTACCGTATTAGTGGCAAACAGCAGGTGGAATTCCCACTGCCGGCCGATTTGGCCGCCGGGGAGTATCGGCTGCAGCAGCAGGTGACGGATGTGGCTTCCCAGCGCAGCCAGCGAAGCGAAATGCCGATCAGCGTCGGTCGTGAACAGGCCAAAGTGGCATTGGATGCGCAGGGTTATACCCTGAAACAGGGCAAGCGATTCTTCCCGCTCGGTATTTATATGTACGGTGAGATGGTAACGGATGAGCATCTGACGCGCATCCGCGATGCCGGTTTCAACACCTTGCTCAATTACAACTACGGGACCGGTCGCGATCCTGATAACTATTTCCGCAAAACCCAGCAGTATGGCTTGCAGGTCATTTTCTCGCTCAAGGACATGTACGCCGGTACCCGGTTCGCGCCGGAAACCCAAATGAGCTACCCGCAACTGACCGCGAGCTATGTGGAAAGGTTCAAACACCAGCCGAACCTGCTGGCCTGGTATATCAACGACGAACTGGGGCCGGAATATGTGCCGCAGATTGAGCAAAAGCATCTGCAGGTAAAACGCCTGGATCCGGATCACCTGACGTTCCAGGTGCTGGACAAGACCGGCACGCTCAACGCCTATTTCAACAGTTCGGACGTGTTGGCCAGCGATCCTTACCCGGTTGGCAGAGACGCCGATCTGACGCGTACGCTGGAGTACAGCCGCATTACCAGCCAGGTCGCGCGGCAGGTCAAAGGAGCCTGGCTGGTGATGCAGATTATGGATCACGCCGCTTATGCACCTGGCCGCAAACCGCGCCAACCCACCGAGGCGGAAATGCGCAATCAGGCCTGGTTGGGGCTGATTGGCGGCGCTAAAGGCATCCTGTTTTATTCCTATACCGACCTGTTCTACAAGCGCCAACGCGGTGGCTTTAGCCAGCAGGAGTTTGATGCTATCTGGCAGGGGGTAGCCAGCGTGGCGCAGCAGATTGTCAGCTTTAACCCTTACCTGCTTTCCGGCGAAAGCACCCTGCTGCAGGGCAACAATACCGCCATTCCGGCCAGGCTGTTTATCAATGGCGAGCAGGGGCTGGTGCTGATCGCTAACCCTTACTACCGGCCAATGTCAGCGCGCTTTGACCTGCCGAGCGGCTGGCAGGCACAGGGGCAGCGGCAGATTGAGGCCCAATTGCCGTCGATGGGCAGCCGGGCGGTGTGGGTGCAACGTCAAAAAGAAAACCAAGGATAACCGATCATGAATACCACTCTGAGCCTGATTATTCCGGTGTATAAGGTCGAGGCTTATATTGAGGCCTGCCTGTGCTCAGTGCTGCAACAGCTGCCGGACTGGGCGGAAGTGATCATCGTGGATGACGGCAGCCCGGATGACGCCATCGGCATTGCCGAAGAGGTGCTGTGCCGCTATCCGCAGCACAAACTGCAGGTCAGCATTCTGCGTCAGCAAAACCAGGGGCTGAGCGAGGCGCGTAACAGTGGCATTGCCCATGCGCAGGGCAGCTATGTTGGCTTTCTCGACTCTGACGATGTGCTGCTGGAAGGGTATTTCAGCATTTTGGGGCGCTTGCTGGCAGATAACCCGCAGGCAGACATCGTGGCTTTCAACGCCCAGCGTTTCTCGGCGATCAATAACGGCAAGATCCAGCCGGACGGCACTATGGCGATCGTTCCCGGCAATGCCGCCCCCCAGCAGCATGATACGCATATGGCGCTGCTGGCAGACAGCTTCAACCGCAGTATGTGGTTCGCCTGGGCGCGTATTTACCGTAGAACGCTGTTCGATCAGGCACGCTTCCCGGCGGGACGCAATTTCGAAGATATTCAGTTAATCCCGCAGTTGTACCTGAAGGCGCAACGCATCGTGGTCTGCGACACGCCGTTGGTGGGTTACCGTGCCAATCCGAACGGTATTACCCGCGCGCCCAAACGACGCGATCTGGATGACCTGGATTATGCGCTCGACGGCGCCGACACGGGCCGCCGTGAGGGCGTGGGACACGGGCTGTACTCCGTACTTTTTGTCACCACGCTGAAGGCACGTTTGTTGGTGGGGCTGGACTTTTTCGGGCTGCGTGACGCGCTGCGCGAAACCCGCGAGCTGAAACGCCGCTACTCCGGTCTGCGTGCCGAAGAGCGCAAAATGCTGAGCCGCAAGAACCGGCTGTTCTACCGCAGCCCGCTGGCTTACTACCTGATGGCCCGGCTGTATAACCTGCGCGGATAGCGGCGCCGCTTGCGTCTATTTCTCCATCGTGTAGGGGCGCAGCATGTAGCGCCCATGTCAATCGGGGCGAATTTATTCGCCCCCTACAGGCAAATTCAAACTATGAGTATTACCGTCAGCGTCATCATACCCACCTATGGCCGCAGTGAACTGCTGGCACGCGCCATTGATAGCGTGCTGGCGCAAACCCATCGTCCGCTGGAAATTATCGTGGTGGATGACAATCCGCAGGGCGATGCACAACGCCTGGCGACCCGCGAACGCCTGGCCGGTTATATCGAGCAGGGACAGATCATTTACTACCCACGTCGCCACAACGGTGGTGGCGCGCAGGCGCGTAACAGCGGGATCCTGCGCTCACGCGGCGAGTACATTGCCTTTCTGGATGATGACGACTACTACCACCCGCAGAAAATCGCCCGCCAGTTGGCGTTTATGCAGCAGGGCAATTACGACGTCAGCCTGTGCGACATGGATATTCTAAAAGATGGGCAGATCAGCGCCGAGCATTATTACCGGGCGCGTTGCGCAGGGCTGGAAGACTTTATGCTGGCCGGTGTGGCCTACACGCCGATGATCATGCTGCGGCGTAGCATGGCGATCGCCGTGCGCGGCTTCTTCAATACTCCGCGCTATCAGGATCATATCTTCCTGTACCGGCTGTTGGCGGCCGGGGCGAACATCGGCACGCTGCATGAACGTCTGGCCGTGCACAACGACCATGAGGGGGAGCGCATTACCTCCAGCCCGAAAGGCATCCTGGGATACCGCAATAAAATGCAGTTTGAAAAGCGATTGATGCCGCAGATATCGCCCCGGGCGCGCAACATCATGCGTCTGCGCCACACCTGCATTAACTCGCGCATCATTACCGACGGCAAGAACCCTCTGGCTGGGGTGTTGTATGGGCTGAAGGGCATTATCTACGTCAATAGCGGCCTGATGGCAGGGGTGTATATGAAAAATATCATCCGCAATGTGTTTTTCCGTGGCGTGCCGTTCTGAATTGCCGGTGACACAGATAAGAGAACAACCCTTTCCAGAGGATGATTATGCGCTTTGAACGTTCTACGCTGATTGGCAGCGTGCTGCTGCTGACGGTACCGCTGTTTGCCTTGCTGCACAGCATAGGCACGCTGCGGGCAGGAAAGAAAAACACGGTGGCTTATTTGCTGATTGCACTGTGTTTTTTCTTCTTCTTTATCAAGATCCCGCCATTGGCCGATCTCTACCGTCACTTTGCCAACTATGATGCGATTAACTCGGCCACCCGCCTGGGCGATGTCATTGCGGGCAAGGTGGACGTGGTGCTGTACGCCAACTTTTATATTTTCAAAACCCTGGGTATCCCTTTTTATGTCATTCCAGGGTTGTACGTGGGCCTGTCGGTTTACTGTTATCTCACCGCGCTTAATATTGTCATGCTGCACTCCGGCAAGGTGTTTTCAGCCAGGCAGTTTGTATTGCTGCATTTGGCGGTATTGTTCCTGATCAACCCGTTTATCATCGGCATGGGGCTGCGTTTTGGCTTTTCGATGGCGGTGATGACGCTGGCGATGGTGCTGTTTTGCCATAAGCAGCATCGGCCGCTGGCCGCCGGCCTGATGTTATTTGCCATGCTGACTCACTTTTCCAGCATGCTGCTGGTCGGGGTGTTTCTGTGTAGCCGGGTCATGCGGCTAAATCGCCTGCTGACGGTGGTGTTTAGCGCCATTGCGTTGCTGACCGCCAAATTCGCACTGCCGTTTATCCTTTCTCATATTACGATTTCTGGCATTAACAGTTACTCCGACGTTTATACCTCCGGCATGTATGCCAGCGATTACCTGACCTCCGGCAATGCCAATGGGATGATTAACTTCCTGATCGTGCTGTTCCCGGCGCTGTTTCTCGGGATCTTCATGCTGGCGAATCCGATGCGTAACCAGGCGGGGGACATCAAAAACACCGCAGCCTGGCTGGTGGTGTTTGTGTTCCTGTGTTCCAGTTCGCTGCAGGCGGCCAGTCGCTATGCCAGCGTGGCGTCGGTATTCCTGCTGTTTTACTACGTGGCTCATCAGAGCTCGTTCATTCGCGGCAGGTTTAACTACTTCTTCTTGTGCTTCATGCTGATGGCCACCGGCTATAACCTGATCGAGAACATTTATGTGCCGCGTCGGCCAATCATGCTGGGGCAAATGTGGCAGTCATTTTATAAAACGCCGTTGCTGAACCTGTTCTACGGTGAACAGGAGTATGAGCAGTATCTGCGGGTGATTAATCGCGACAGTGGCGAGTGGATCGGCCATGAGATGGATGCAGGTTAATCAGTAAGCAGACTCACAAGCCTGTTATTAGGGAGAGCGTGCCGCAGGGGTCGTAGCGGCTTGTCCGCCGGAGTGCCCCTCGGTGCGCTAGGCCCGGGTATCTCGGGCACGCGCCCGCATCCTACCCCCAAATACCCTGACTCACTTCGCAGTACATCCCCTCGAATATCCAAATCATGATTTTTATTCTATTTTCAATCAATTAACGCCACTTTATGCCCTGATACTTTAGGGGTAGGCACGCCGCCGCCACCGTTATTCTCCCTCCGTTCTCTTGATCGCAATCAATTTGCCCCAGTTCTGGCCTCAGTAGGCTGGCGGCAGATTGAGCAATGCCGTTCCTTTAACGGTAAAAATATTAAAAGCTTTCAGGAGAACTCCGGATGAGCAAGTTTCTAGACCGATTCCGCTATTTTAAGCAGTTGGCGGAACCCTTTTCTGGCGAACATGGCCAGACGCTGAACACCAACCGCGACTGGGAAGACGGCTATCGCAGCCGCTGGCAGCACGACAAGATTGTGCGATCCACCCATGGGGTGAACTGCACCGGCTCCTGTAGCTGGAAGATATATGTGAAAAACGGCCTGGTGACCTGGGAAACCCAGCAAACCGATTACCCGCGTACCCGGCCAGACTTGCCCAACCATGAACCGCGAGGTTGCCCGCGTGGCGCCAGCTACTCCTGGTATCTGTACAGCGCCAACCGACTGAAATACCCCTTGATGCGCAAACGCCTGATCAAACTGTGGCGGGAGGCCAAGGCGCTGCACAGTGACCCGGTCGATGCCTGGGGCTCGATCGTCAGCGATGCGGAAAAATCCAAAAGCTACAAGGTCGCGCGCGGACGCGGCGGCTTTGTCCGCTCCAGCTGGCAGGAAGTGAACGAACTGATTGCCGCTTCCAACGTCTACACCGCCAAAACCTTCGGCCCGGATCGCATTATCGGCTTCTCACCGATCCCGGCGATGTCGATGGTGTCCTACGCCGCCGGCGCCCGCTATCTGTCGCTGATTGGCGGCACCTGCCTGAGCTTCTACGACTGGTACTGCGACTTACCGCCAGCCTCGCCAATGACCTGGGGCGAGCAGACCGACGTGCCGGAATCCGCCGACTGGTACAACTCTTCCTACATTATCGCCTGGGGCTCCAACGTGCCGCAGACGCGTACCCCGGACGCCCACTTCTTCACCGAAGTGCGCTACAAAGGCACCAAAACCGTGGCGGTGACGCCGGACTATGCCGAAGTCGCCAAGCTGTGCGACCAGTGGCTCAATCCGAAACAGGGCACCGACAGCGCCATGGCGCTGGCCATGGGCCACGTGATGCTCAAAGAGTTCCACCTGGATCGTGAGGTGGGCTATTTCCGTGACTACGTGCGCCGCTACACCGATATGCCGATGCTGGTGATGCTCGAACCGCGTGAAGCAGGCTATTACGCCGCCGGTCGCCTGCTGCGTGCCGCCGATCTGGTGGATGGCCTGGGGCAGGAAAACAACCCTGAGTGGAAAACCGTCGCCATAGATCAGCGCAACGGTGAGCTGGTGGCACCGCAGGGGTCGATTGGCTTTCGCTGGGGCGAGCAGGGCAAATGGAACCTGGAACAGCGCGCCGGTGAAGACGGGCAGGAAGTCGAGTTGCAACTCAGCCTGCTGGGCGCACATGACGACGTGGCCGAAGTCGGCTTCCCTTATTTTGGCGGTATCAAAAGCGGCAGTACCGAGAGCGAACATTTCAACAGCGTGGCGCTGGACGAGATCCTGCTGCACAAGCTGCCGGTCAAACGCCTGCGCCTGGCGGACGGCAGCGAGGCGTTGGTGACCAGCGTTTACGATTTGACCCTGGCCAACTACGGCCTCGATCGTGGTCTGAACGACGCCAACTGCGCCACCGACTATGACGACATCAAAGCCTATACCCCGGCCTGGGCCGAGCAGATCACCGGCGTGTCACGCCACAATATCATCCGCATTGCCCGTGAGTTTGCCGATAACGCCGAGAAAACCCATGGCCGTTCGATGATTATCGTCGGTGCCGGTGTCAACCACTGGTACCACATGGACATGACCTATCGCGGCCTGATCAATATGCTGATCTTCTGCGGCTGCGTCGGCCAGAGCGGCGGCGGCTGGGCGCACTACGTCGGCCAGGAAAAGCTGCGGCCGCAGACCGGTTGGCTGCCGCTGGCGTTTGGCCTTGACTGGCAACGTCCGCCGCGCCATATGAACAGCACCTCGTTCTTCTATAACCATTCCAGCCAGTGGCGCTATGAAACCGTCGGCACCGAAGAGCTGCTGTCGCCGTTAGCGGACAAGACCCACTTTGGCGGTAGCCTGATTGACCTAAACGTGCGCGCCGAGCGCATGGGCTGGCTGCCGTCGGCCCCCCAGTTGGGCACCAACCCGCTGCATCTGGCGGCGCAGGCGAAAGCCGCCGGTCAGTCGCCGCTGGACTACACCGTCGAAGGACTGAAAAAAGGCAGCCTGAACTTTGCTGCCGAACAGCCGGACAATCCGCAGAATTTCCCGCGTAACCTGTTCGTTTGGCGTTCCAACCTGTTGGGCTCATCCGGCAAGGGCCACGAGTACATGCTCAAGTATTTACTGGGCACCGAAAACGGCATTCAGGGCAAGGATCTGGGCCAACAGGGCGGCGCCAAACCCGAGGAAGTGGAATGGCGGGATAACGGTGGCGAAGGCAAACTGGATCTGGTGGTGACGCTTGATTTCCGCATGTCCAGTACCTGTCTTTACTCCGACATCGTGTTGCCGACCGCCACCTGGTACGAAAAAGACGACATGAATACCTCGGATATGCATCCGTTTATTCACCCGCTGTCGGCGGCGGTCGATCCGGCCTGGGATTCGAAAAGTGACTGGGAGATTTACAAGGGCATCGCCAAAGCCTTCTCCGAGGTGTGTGTCGGGCATTTGGGTCAGGAAACCGACGTGGTGACGCTGCCTATTCAGCATGACTCGGCCGCCGAACTGGCGCAGCCTTACGGCGTCAAAGACTGGAAGAAAGGCGAGTGCGATCTGATCCCGGGCATTACCGCGCCGCATATTATGGTGGTGGAGCGTGATTACCCGGCTACCTACGAGCGTTTCACTTCGCTGGGGCCGTTGCTGGACAAGCTGGGTAACGGTGGCAAAGGGATTAGCTGGAACACCCAGACCGAAGTCGACTTCCTGAAAAAACTCAACTACGTGAAGGCGGATGGCCCGGCGGCCGGTCGGCCGAAGATTGAAACCGCCATCGATGCCGCCGAAGTGATCCTGGCGCTGGCGCCGGAAACCAACGGACAGGTCGCGGTCAAGGCGTGGGACGCGCTGGGCAAGATGACCGGTCGTGACCACCGCCATCTGGCACTGAACAAGGAAGATGAAAAAATCCGCTTCCGTGATATTCAGGCCCAGCCGCGCAAGATCATTTCCAGCCCGACCTGGTCAGGCCTGGAAGATGAACATGTGTCTTACAACGCCTGTTATACCAACGTGCATGAGCTGATCCCATGGCGCACCCTCAGCGGCCGTCAGCAACTGTATCAGGACCATGAGTGGATGCGTGCCTTTGGCGAAAGCCTGCTGGTGTACCGCCCGCCGATCGACACCCGTGCCGCGCAGCCGTTGCTGAACCAGAAACCGAACGGCAACAAGGAGAAGGCGCTGAACTTCCTGACGCCGCACCAGAAGTGGGGCATTCACTCCACTTACAGCGACAACCTGCTGATGCTGACCCTGTCGCGCGGCGGGCCGATCGTCTGGATGAGTGAAGAAGATGCCAAAGATCTGGGCATTGAGGACAACGACTGGATTGAAGCCTTTAACGCCAACGGCGCGTTGACGGCGCGGGCAGTAGTCAGCCAGCGCGTTCCGACTGGCATGACCATGATGTACCACGCGCAGGAACGCATCGTGAATATTCCCGGTTCGGAAATCACCAGCCAGCGCGGCGGTATCCATAACTCGGTGACCCGCGTCTGCCCGAAACCGACCCATATGATCGGCGGTTACGCGCAGCTGGCCTATGGCTTCAACTATTACGGCACCGTCGGCTCCAACCGCGATGAGTTTGTGGTGGTGCGCAAGATGAACCGCATCGACTGGTTAGACGGTGAAGGCAATGACGACTCGCAGGGTAGCCAGCAGGAGAAAGCAAAATGAAAATTCGTTCACAAGTTGGCATGGTGCTGAACCTGGACAAATGCATCGGTTGCCACACCTGTTCGGTGACCTGCAAAAACGTCTGGACCAGCCGCGAGGGTATGGAGTATGCCTGGTTCAATAACGTGGAAAGCAAGCCAGGTGTGGGCTATCCGCACGCCTGGGAAGATCAGGAGAAGTGGAAGGGCGGTTGGATCCGTAAAATCAACGGCAAGCTGGAGCCGCGCATGGGCGGCCGCGTCGGTCTGCTGTCGAAGATATTCGCCAATCCGGACGTCCCGGCGCTGGACGACTATTACGAGCCGTTCGACTACGACTACCAGAACCTGCATACCGCGCCGCAGGGCAAGCATCAGCCGATCGCCCGTCCGCGTTCGCTGATCACCGGCCAGCGCATGAAGAAGATTGAAAATGGCCCGAACTGGGAAGAGATCCTCGGTGGCGAATTCTCCAAGCGTTCGAAGGACAAAAACTTCGATAATATGCAAAAGGAGATGTACGGCCAGTTCGAAAACACCTTCATGATGTACCTGCCGCGCCTGTGCGAACACTGCCTTAACCCGGCCTGTGTCGCGACCTGCCCGAGTGGCGCTATCTACAAGCGTGGCGAAGACGGCATTGTGCTGATCGATCAGGATAAATGCCGCGGCTGGCGCATGTGCCTGACCGGCTGCCCGTACAAAAAAATCTACTTCAACTGGAAAAGCGGCAAGTCCGAGAAATGCATCTTCTGCTATCCGCGCATTGAATCCGGCCAGCCGACGGTGTGTTCGGAAACCTGTGTGGGGCGTATCCGTTATCTGGGCGTGCTGCTGTATGACGCTGACCGCATCGAGCAGGCGGCAGCGGTCGAAAATGACAAAGACTTGTACCAGAGCCAACTGGATATCTTCCTCGACCCGCATGACCCGGCGGTGATTGCCCAGGCGTTGGCCGACGGCATTCCACAAGGGGTGATCGAATCTGCCCAGCAGTCGCCGGTATACAAAATGGCGATGGACTGGAAGCTGGCGCTGCCTTTGCATCCGGAATACCGCACGCTGCCGATGGTATGGTACGTACCACCATTGTCACCAATTCAATCCGCCGCCGATACCGGTGAGCTGGCGCACAGTGGCGTACTGCCGGACGTGGAAAGCCTGCGTATTCCGGTGCAGTACCTGGCCAACCTGCTGACCGCCGGCGATACCGCGCCGGTGCTGTTGGCGCTCAAGCGCATGCTGGCGATGCGCCATTACAAACGGGCAGAAACCGTTGACGGCGTGCTGGACACCAGCGCACTGGAGCAGGTGGGACTGAGCGAAGCGCAGGCGCAAGAGATGTATCGCTACCTGGCGATCGCCAACTACGAAGACCGTTTTGTGATCCCGTCCAGCCATCGCGAACTGGCGCGTGAAGCCTTCCCGGAAAGCAAAGGCTGCGGCTTTAGCTTTGGCGACGGCTGCCACGGCAGCGACGGTAAATTCAACCTGTTCAACAGCCGCCGCATTGACGCTATTGATGTGAGCCAAAAAACGACTCGTCAGGAGGATGCCTCATGATCAGCCTGAAAGTGATTGCCCGCCTGCTGGACTACCCGGAGCAGGCGTTGTTTGACCATCAACAGGCGCTGGTGGAAGCGCTGGAACCGGCCAGCGAACTGGATTTACACCGCAGCGCGCAGTTGATCCTGTTTATTCGCCGTTTTTGCGCCCGCCCGTTGTTGGACGTGCAGGCCGAATATTGTGAACTGTTCGACCGGGGGCGAGCCACCTCGCTGTTGCTGTTTGAACATGTGCACGGTGAGTCGCGCGATCGCGGCCAGGCCATGGTCGATCTGATGGCGCAATACCGTGAAGCCGGGCTGGAGATCGACAGCCGCGAACTGCCGGACTTCCTGCCGTTGTATCTGGAGTATCTTGCCAGCCGCAGCAAGCAACAGGCCACCGAAGGGTTGCAGGACATCGCGCCGATCCTGGCGCTGCTGGGCGCGCGATTACAACAGCGGGAAAGCCCGTATGCGGTGCTGTTTGATCTGCTGCTGGCGCTGTCCGGCAGTGACGTACAGGCACAAACGCTGGCGTCCCAGGTAGCCAAAGAAGCCCGCGATGACACGCCGCAGGCGCTGGACGCGGTATGGGAAGAGGAACAGATCAAGTTTCTCGGTGACGAAGGGTGTGCTTCGGCCCAACAGGCAGCCCACCAACGGCGTTTCGCCGGCGCGGTGGCCCCGCAATACCTGAACCTGACGGATGCGCTAACCGGAACCAAAGGACGCTAATCATGCAATTTTTAAATCAGTTCTTCTTCGATATTTACCCCTATCTGGCGGGCGCGATTTTCCTGATCGGCAGTTGGCTGCGTTACGATTACGGCCAATACACCTGGCGCGCCGGATCCAGCCAGATGCTGGACAAAAAGGGCATGCGGCTGGCCTCCAACCTGTTCCATATCGGTATTTTGGGTATCTTCGCCGGGCACTTCCTCGGTATGCTGACACCGCACTGGATGTACGAATCCTTCCTGCCGATTGATGTGAAACAGAAGCTGGCGATGATCGCCGGGGGTGCCTGCGGCGTGATGACCCTGATCGGTGGTGCGCTGCTGCTGAAACGCCGTTTGACCAACCCACGGGTACGGGCGACCAGCAGCTTTGCCGATATCATGATCCTGACGCTGTTAGTGGTGCAGGTATGCCTTGGTCTGCTGACTATTCCGTTCTCCGCCCAACATATGGACGGCAGCGAGATGATGAAGCTGGTGGGCTGGGCGCAGGCGGTGGTGACCTTCCACGCCGGTGCATCAGAGTATCTGGTGGGGGTTGCGCCGATCTTTAAACTGCATATGGTGCTGGGCATGACGCTGTTCGTGCTGTTCCCGTTCTGCCGTCTGGTACATATCTGGAGCGTACCGCTGGAGTATCTGACTCGCCGCTACCAACTGGTGCGTAACCGCCGCTAGTTTTTTTGCTGCGCGCTGGCCCGGCAGGCTGGCGCTCAGCTGAAAAAGTGACACTTTGAGTCATAATGTCACATTAAGTGAGTAGTGTTGTTCACTGGGTTATTTTGTGGTTTTAGCAGTGTAAAACACCACGGAAGGTGTTTTAACAGAGGTAATTGCTGGTTTGTTATTTTTTTTTAAAATTAATAAATAATGCAATAGGCTGTTTTCGGCTGAAACTTCATGCGGGTGATGAGTTTGGTATAATGCAGGCAACTACTTAATCAATTGATAATCATAGAATTTTAAAAAAAAATAAAATAACCCTTCGTCAGTTGTTGACTTTTTTTCAGGACATTCTTAAGTTATGTGTCAGTTTGACTCAAAAAGTAACATTTTCTTCTGTTTTTTCATCCTTCCAAAGATGTTTAAACCGGCCTGAATTGGCGGCGGTGTACAGCACGGTATGCTGAATATTGCGGTGCCCCAAATAGTCCTGAATCACTCGTGTATCGGCCCCGTTATCGGCCAGAGCATAGCCACAGGCATGGCGTAGCATATGCGGGTGCGCAGCCACCGCCAATCCGGCCTGTTTACCGTAGGCCTGCAACATGCGGTAGATACGCTGGCGCGACAGCCGGTAACCCTTTTGCGACAAAAACAGCCACTCTTCATCTTCCAGATTGCGGCACGACTGGCGCTTCTCCAGCCAGCGGGTCAATAACTGTTTTTCGGTCGCTTCCAGCGGATGAATGGTGGAAAGGCCATTTTTCAACCGGTTCATGTAAACACAACCGCTTTCCATATCCAGGTCAGCCAGGCGCAGGCCGTTGAGTTCGCTGACGCGGCAACCGTGGATAAAACCCATCCAGATCAGGCAGCAGTCGCGCTCGGGGGCGCGGCCGGCAGCGGCCTGTTGCAGCAGACGTGTAACCTCGGTGCGCGTCAGGTGCTTGCGGTGAGCGGGGGATTTTTGCATTGCTTATCCTCAAAAAAGACAAAGGCCGGCAACAGGCCGACCCTTGGCGTCGTCCGTCAATCATTGACGATGCACAGGGAGTATAGTGCAGGTTTGGCAGCTGTGAGCGGCAGTCTGTGGGCAGGAAAATCCGATCTCTTTTAATACCTGACAGCAATAGGTTGGCTTTTCATATTTGCCAGTTCGATAAGGCATTTTTTTAGCGCAACCTGCTGAATTTGCGAAGCGTTACGCAGTTCGCTAATTGAACAATAATTGCTGGTGAAGTAAGCTTTTCTCCACTAACTGACAGCCACAGGAGGTGGGGTATGCGTAGTTTGCCAATTCGGTTATCAAATGAAATTGATGACAATCTGAACGATATTGCACAGCGGCATGGGATGAAGAAAACGGATGTGATCCGCTTGGCTTTTGCGCTAATCAGTATTGCTGACAAGCAGTGGGTGAAACAAGACGGCTCCTCTCTTGGCATTGTGCGCGAGAACGGTGAGGTGTTGGAGGCGGTAGGTCAGGTGGTGGGGGTTTTCCCATGAGCATCCAAAATCAAAATGCGAAGGTGGATGCGGAAACACTTTATTTGGATCCAGCATTGGTGTTTGACGAAATGGAACGTCTTCGTCTGGCGCGCCAGGTGTTGTGCGGTATCTTCGTTATCAGCGTGGGCGTTTTTGTTGCCCACGCGTATTGGGATCAAAATGAATCCATCAGGCAGGTGTTTGAACTGTTGAAGATTGGCGCCCTGCCGTTGGTCACATTGGTTGTCTCCTTTTACTTCCCTAATAGCCACGCCAGATAATTCCCACCGATTTGCCCATTCTTGCTTCCTTGCCGTAAACTTGCTATCTCAGTATTGTTACAATTATTCGTCGGCGGCTGCCGGCTGTTTGCAGTGCATAACAACAATCAATAGCTCGCGTTTGCGGGCACTTTGGGATTTAAAACCGGGGATGACTCGCCGCTGCCGCCAGGATAGCGCCGGGAGATCGCTTTATGGATATTCAGGTTAGTTAACAATAATCATGACAATACAATCTTGTTCACCCGCGTTGCTGCCGCTGAAAGTCATTGCCACGGGAGCAGCACTGCCACCCAACCGAGTCGACTCCTCTGCGCTGGACAGTCTGCTGTGCAAACCGGCCGGCTACGTCGAGAAACGCTCCGGTATCAGTTACCGGTTTCACGCCGCCGATGATGCCAGCCAGGCTGAGCTGGCTGTCGCCGCATTGCAGAATGCCTTAACCCGTTGCCGCATCGATGCACAATCAATCGATCTGCTGATTTCCGCGTCCGCAATTTCAGTGCAGGCCCTGCCTTGCACCGCTGCGCATATTCTTAAAGTGGCCGGTTTGGCACCGGGCACCGCCGGTTTCGATATCAACAGCAGCTGCGTCAGTTTTATCTCTGCCATGCAGGTGGCCGCCGGGCTGCTGAATGCTGGTACCTACCGGCGCATTGCTATTGTCTCCGCCGATTTGGCTTCGCGCGGTATTGACTGGCAGCACGAAGAATCTTCGCTGATATTTGGCGACGGTGCGGCCTGTGTCATCGTCGAGCGCGGCGACGGTAGCAGCGGTATTCTGGCCAGTCTGGTGGAAACCTATCCCGAGGGCAGTGAACTGTGCGAGATCCGGGCCGGCGGTACGCGGCGCAACCCGCGCGCCGGTATGAATAACAGCGATTTCCTGTTTCATATGCAGGGCAAACAGCTGTTCCGCCAGGCATCGGCATTGATCGAGGATTATCTTGCCAGGTTGCTGGCCGCCAGCGGCCTGACGCTGGCGCAGATCGCCACGGTGGTGCCGCATCAGGCGAGCCACCTGTCGCTCGAACATATGCGCAAGCGGCTGCACGTTCCTCCTGAGGTACTGGTGGATATTTATCGGTTTCACGGTAATCAGGTGGCGGCGTCTATCCCCACGGCGCTACACGCTGCGGTTACCTGCGGGCGATTTAACCCAGGCAAACCGGTGATGCTGATCGGCACCGCCGCCGGACTGTCGCTGGCCGGCATGGTGCTGCTGCCATGAAGGTGCTGGTCACCGGGGCCACCAGCGGACTGGGCCGTAACGCGGCGCAGTGGTTGCTGGAGGCGGGCCATCAGGTTCATGGCACCGGGCGCGATAGCCGCGCTGGGCAGGCACTGCGTGAGTTGGGGGCCGAGTTCAGCCCGCTGGATTTAACGCAGGCCACGGCGGAGCAGTGTCGTCAACTGATGGCCGGTTGCGATTGGGTCTGGCACTGCGCGGCAAAATCCTCCCCCTGGGGCAGTCAGGCAGAGTTCTGTCAGGCTAACGAGGTTGCGACCGAAAAACTGGCGCAGGCGGCAGGGGACTGCGGCGTCCGGCGTTTTGTTCATATCTCCACCCCGGCAATCTATTTCGATTTTCGGCCGCAGCAGAATATTGAAGAAGGCTACCGTGCCCGGCGTTTCGCCAACCATTACGCTGCCAGCAAGTATGCCGCGGAACAGCGGCTGCAGGCACTGGTGCCGCGTTACCCGCAAACTACCTATATCATTCTGCGGCCCAGAGGGCTGTTCGGCCCGCACGACCGGGTGATTGTGCCACGGCTGCTGCAACAGCTGGATCGCGACCGCGGAGTATTACGGTTGCCTGGCGGTGGTAAAGCGGTATTGGATCTGACCTTTGTACTTAACGTGGTGCATGCGATGGTTCTGGCCAGCCGCCAGCACGGGTTGCCATCCGGCGCGGCCTACAACATCACCAATCACCAACCGCAGCGGTTGGCGGATATGCTGGATTCGCTGCTGCGTCAGCAACTGGGGCTGAGTTATCGGCTGCAGGCGGTGCCTTATTCCTTGCTGTACGCTCTGGCGGGCGGGCTGGAGTTGCTGGCCCGTTTTACCGGCAGAGAACCCATGCTGACGCGTTATAGCGTGGCGGCGGTGCATTTTGACATGACGCTGAGCCAAACCCTTGCGGTGGAACAGTTGGGTTATCGGCCGCGCTATTCGATGGAAGAGGGGATCCGCATCACCGGCGACTGGCTCAAACGGCAAGGAGAGCAGCCCCATGGCTAAGGTTACGGTTTTTGAAGTGGGTTACTGTACCCATATCGGCTGTATGGCGCTGCGCGGTGCCGGTTTTCGGGTGTGTAAATTCCCGGCCCGTGCCTATTTGCTGGAGGTGGGAGAGCGCCGCTGGCTGTGGGATACCGGTTATGCGCACTATTTCCAGCAGCAGACGCAGTCTGGCATTTTCCGTATCTATCGCCAAATGACGCCGGTGTATTTCGACCCGCGTGAGTCGCTGAGCCAGCAGTTGCTGTCTGCCGGTTACGCCGCCAATGATATTCAGGCGCTGATTATTTCGCACTTTCACGCCGACCATATTGCCGGGCTGCGTGATTTCAAACACCTCGATTTTATCTGCTCTGGCGAAGGCTGGCGGCGAACCCGCACTTTACGCGGCTTTGCAGCGTTAAAACGCGCTTTTATCCCTGGCCTGATCCCAGAAGATTTCGAGAGCCGTCAGCAGTTTATCGAGGGTTTCCCACCGGTCAGTCTGCCTGCGCTACTGGCCCCTTTCGAGCGCGGCTATGTGCTGCCGGGCAGTGAAGGGCAGATCCTGCTGGTTGATTTGCCGGGGCATGCGGCAGGGCATATTGGCGCGTTTATCCTCACCGAGGATGGCTGGACGCTGCTGGCCAGCGACGCGGCCTGGTCGCCGCTGAGTTATCAGCAATTGCGCGGGCCTTCGCGCTTGGCCAATCTGGTGATGGACGATGCCAACGCCTATTACCGTACGCTGGAGCGGCTGAATCAGCTGTGGGCGAGCGGCAACGCGAATATTTTACTCTGTCATGAGGGGGATTTATGAACCTGCTGATGACGCTGTGGTATTACTTCCGTACCCGTCGCTTAACTTTTGCTGACCGCCAGGCGCTGGAGGCATACCAGGCCAAACGACTCAGGCGGTTTGCACGCCGTGTGCTGGCGAAGAGTCCTTATTTCAGCCGCTTCAACCGGCAAGCCATCGCCACCTGGCCGCAGATGGACAAGGCGCTGATGATGGCGCAATTCGACCAAATGAATACCGCCGGGCTGCAGCGCGATCAACTGCTGGCCTGCGCACGACGCAGCGAACAACAGCGGGATTTCAGCCCGAAAATCGGTAAATACAGCGTGGGCCTGTCGTCGGGCACTTCCGGCCAACGCGGTATTTTTGTCGTCAGCCCGCATGAACAAAGCCTTTGGGCCGGTGGCATGCTGGCGAAAATGCTGCCGGATGGGCTGTTTGCCGGTGAGCGCGTGGCGCTGTTTCTGCGGGCGGACAATAACCTGTATCACAGCGTCAACAACCGCTGGCTGAGCCTGGAGTTTTACGATCTCTTTGCTCCCTTTGCCGAACAGTTCTCGCGGCTGGAGCAACAGGCACCGACGATTATCGTCGCACCAGCGCAGGTGCTACGTGCATTGGCGCTGGCGGTGTTGGCCAGAAAAATTCGGCTCGAGGTTAAAAAGGTGATTTCGGTAGCCGAGGTGCTGGAAGAGCAAGACCGGCGACTGCTGGCGCAGGTGTTCCCGGCGGTGGGGGAGGTCTATCAGGCTACCGAAGGCTTCCTCGCCGCCACCTGCGCGCACGGCACCCTGCACCTGAACGAAGAGTTTTTGCATATCGAACCCCAATGGATTGATGAGCAGCGCTTTACGCCGTTGATCACCGACTTCACCCGTAGCACCCAACCGATTGTGCGCTATCGGCTGGACGACGTGCTGGTCAGGCAGGCGGAGCCTTGCCCCTGTGGGCAGTCGTCAATGGCGATTGCCCGTATAGAAGGACGGCGTGACGATCAACTGATGTTGCCGGATGCCTTTGGTCGGCCGCAGGTGGTGTTTGCCGATCTGTGCAGCCGGGCAATTGCCAATGCACTGCCGCTGACCAGCGATTATCGCCTCATCCAGTCTGGCGTGCGGCAGTTGCAACTGATTGCCGACTGTAGCGAGACAGAGCTGGCACACTGTCAGCAGCAGCTGGCTGCCTTGTTTGAACGCCACGGCATCGCCAGCGCAGGGCTGGAGTGGCAACTGAGTACGCAGGCGGTGATGCCGCAGTTTGATCTCAAGAGAAGGCGGATTATCCGGCAGGTAGCGGCATGATGAAAACGCTGCCGTACCGGCTGTGGCAAATGCTGTTGGGCTGGGGATTTGTCGGGATAGTCTATAGCTTTACCGACCACTTTCAGGGCGCGGGCACGCTGCTCCCACCTTCGGCGATTGACCGCTGGATCCCCTTTAGCCCGACGGCGATTTGGCTATACCTGTCTTTCTTTATCATTATTCCTCTGGGCTACTTGCTGGCACCCATCCCGCGGGTTAAATGGTTGCGTGCCGCGATGCAGCTGGCGGCGTTGGGGGCCGGGGCGGTCTACCTGCTGTGGCCGACCACTATGGCTTATCCGCCGGACAGCGGAGTCGGCGCGAGTTCAAAACTGCTGGCGGCGCTGACCCAGGTGGATTCGCTGCAAAATTGCCTGCCGTCGTTACATATGGCGCTGACGGTGCTGGCGGTGTGGGCGCTGAGCTGTCGGCAACGTAAAGCGAGAACGGCACTGTTAATGTTATGGGCGCTGGCGATTGCCTTTTCCATTCTGCAACTGCGCCGCCATCTGCTGGTCGATCTGGTTAGCGGGGCGTTGCTGGCATTTCTGGCCGGCTGGTTGGTTCAGCGTAAAGAAAGCTGGCGACGTAACGTCACTAAAGGAGAGATAGGATGAGCGAACTGGCGATGCCGATCCTGTTCATGCTGTTTGTCGTCATTGGCGAGGCGCTGGTGCTGCAGTATGCACAGCGGCGGCAGGTCAACTGGCACGATCTGGTGTTCAATCTGAACTCCGGCCATATCATGCTGTGGTTGTTCCGCGGGCTGGAAATCACCTGCTACGGCTATGTGGCGGCGCACTTCAGCCTGGATTTGTTCGGTAGTTGGCCACCGGTGCTGATGTGGTTGTTTGCCCTGCTGGCATGGGACTTCGGTTTTTACTGGTTGCATCGCTTGCATCATTACCTGCGTGTGCTGTGGGCGGTGCATGTGGTGCATCATCAGGGCGAGCATTTCAATCTGTCGCTGGGGGTACGCAACTCCTGGTATTCGTCACTGACTTCGATCCCATTCTTTTTGCTGCTGGCAGTATTGGGTGTGCCGTTGTCGGTGTTTGTCACGGTCTCAATCCTGCACTACAGCATCCAGCTGTTTAACCATAATGCGCTGACCCCCAAACTTGGCTGGCTGGAGTACATACTGGTGACGCCAGCGCACCATCGGGTGCATCACGTTAAAGATATGGCCTATTCGAACCAGAACTTCGGCGGCAGCTTTATTTTCTGGGACAAGCTGTTCGGCACTTTTTGCCCCAGCCTGCCGCAAACGCCGTTTGTGTATGGCGTCAGCGGCGATAAGCCGTCCGCCAATCCGTTTTGGGCCAGCAATCTGCCATTCCTGCGCTATTTCCGTCTGCGCTGGCGGCCCAGGGCGAGCAGCGGCCGTTTTCACTACTCGGCGCTTAGTGTGTTCAGCGGCGCAATGCTGCTGTTTGCGCTGGTGATTGGTTATGTTGACCAGTACGGCTATGGCTACAGCGATATCAGCTGGCCGCAGATGGCGCTGCTGGTGTTGTTGGCGTTGGGTTCTATGGCGCTGGGCGGCATGACCGAAGGGCATCGTTGGGCGATTGTTGCCTGGTTGATGATTACCCTGACTCTTCCGCTGCTGTTTATCGGTTATCTGGGCTGGTCGCCGCTTTATTGGCATCTCGCGATGGCCCTACTCACATTGCACGGTGTTTGCGTGGCGCTGGGCTGGGGTCGGGCAAGCGCTCCGGCGCCGGTGGAGGAACCCCATGGCTGACACACTGGCACCATTGAAGTTTCCCGCCGACGGTGAACAGGCGTTCCATCGTGCGCTTAAACGGGCGGCTCATGCCTATCTGGCCGGTGACCATCGCTATGCCGACGGTTGGCGCCTGGCGAAGGCGGCGCTGTTGTTGGTGCTGTGCGTGGGCTTTTATGCGCTGAGCCTGATGCAGCAGCAGGTTTGGACATTTTTGGCCTGTTATTTCTTGTTCGTGATGATGGGCATGTTGCTCAACGTGAATGTTAACCACGATGCTTCGCATAATGCTTTTCTACGTGCTCCTTGGGCCAACCGACTGGCAGGGCGGCTGGTGACGCTGCCGCTGGGGGTGGATCCGGATTATTGGCGGGTGCGCCATGTGGAATATCACCATGTTTACGCCAATGTTGAACACTACGATCTGGATACCGAAGAGAATGGTTTCTTCCGCCAGACCCCGTTCCAGCGCTGGCGCAAGCATATGCGTTATCAGCACTTGTACTGGCCGTTGATTGCTGCACTCTCCTTGCCCTATATCGCCTGGATATTCGACTGGTCGGATCGCCTGGGTAAAACCCCGCTGCATGAAAAGAACATTTTGCCGGGCCGTAGCGGCTGGGCTGTGTTTATCCTGTGCAAGATAGGCCATCTGTTGCTGGTTCTGGCAATACCTCTGGTGCTGTGCCAGCAGAACGGTATCGGTTGGCCGTGGGTGTTGCTGGCCTATGCGCTTAGCCAGATGTGCGCCTCGTTGTTGGTGGTGTTTCTGCTGCTGGGTACCCATTGGGCTCAGGCCGAATTTTATCCGGCCCCGGAGGGCGACAGCATGCCACATGGCTGGTATCGCCATAATTTCGCAACCGCCTGCGACTGGCAGACTTCGCCGAGTGGGTTGCAGCACCTGACCGGTGGGCTGAATTATCACCTGACCCATCATCTGTTTCCCGGCTGGAATCATCGCCATTATCCGGCGCTGGCCGCCATGGTGGCGCAGTTGGCGGTTGAGCACGGCATGAATTACCGCTGCATCGGTTACCGCGAACTGCTGGCGCAGCAACAGCAGTTCTTACGCCGGATGGGGCAGCCATGAAGCCATTGCGTCCGTTGGCCTTCAAGCGGGATGACAGCGGGTTGCATCGTGCGCTGATGCAGGCCGCGCAGGAGTATCTGAAAGATCATCACGACCATCGTTTTGCCGACCGCGGCATGCTGGCGAAAGTGCTTTCTCTGCTGGCGCTGTGCGCGCTTTGCTATGGGGTGAGCCTGCAGCAACAGAATCTCTGGGGCTTTTTTGCCTGCTACTTCGGTTTTATTTTCATCGGCATGTTCCTCACGGTCAACGTGGTGCACGACGCGTCGCACAACGCGTTTTTCCGGCAGCCCTGGGCCAACCGCTGGCTGAATGGCCTGGTGAGTATCCCGCTCGGCCTGGATCCCGATTGCTGGCGGGTACGGCACGTTATTTTTCACCACGCGCACAACAATATCGAACATTACGATCCCGATATCGACGCCAATGGCGTATTGCGCCAGACGCCGTTCCAGCGTTGGCGGCCCTTTATGCGCGCGCAGCGCTTTTACTGGCCGTTGGTGGCGGCGATGACCTTTCCGTATTACATCTGGCTTTTCGACTGGCTGGATCGGGCAGGGCGAACCCGGGTCAGGGCGAGGATGGCACAACAGGGTCTACGCGGCTGGAGCATTTTTCTGGCGGGCAAAGCAGCGCACCTGATACTGGCGCTGGCGATCCCGTGCTATTTGCTGCCGCCGGCGATCGGCGTGGGGCAGATCCTGCTGGTTTATCTGCTCAGCCAGATGTTGTCCTCATTGCTGTTCGTGATGTTGATTATCGGCACCCACTGGGCCAAGGCGCAATTTTATCAGGCACCGGATCAGGGACCATTAGCGCATGGCTGGTATCATCATGTGTTCGCCACGACCTTTGACTGGTTCCCGCGACCGCGCTGGCTGGGCTATTGGTTGGGCGGCGCCAATCTGCACCTGACCCACCATCTGTTCCCGCACTGGAGTCACCGGCATTACCCGGCATTAAGCCGTATCATTGCCGAGGTGGCACCGCGTTTTGGTATCGACTATCGCGTGCTGGAACTGGGGGAGTTGCTGCGCCTGCAACAGCGTTTTCTCAGTGCGATGGGGCGTAAACCGGTTTAGTTATTAGCGTGGGCATTTTACCGCCCACGCTTGCCAGACAACGCCTGGGTTAATGCGATCTCATGCCCGCGGCATTCATCAGCAGGCGGAACATTGAAGCGACTGCGAACAGCCCCAGCACGCTGGCGCTCCAGATCACCACCAGCCAGCCAATGCGTTTCCACCAGGGCGCCGGTACAGGTGCGGTTTTATCCTGCATAGTTTCTTCCCTCATCAGTGATAACCCTGTTCATGGCTGACCTTGCCGCGGAACACGTAGTAGCTCCAGAAGGTGTAAACCAAAATAATCGGAATGATAAACAGCGCACCCACCAGCATAAAGCCGAGGCTTTGCGGTGGCGCGGCGGCCTGCCACAGAGTGATGGACGGTGGGATCAACAGCGGCCAGATACTGATGCCCAGACCACTGAGGCCGAGGAACACCAGCAGCAGGGTGAGCAAGAAGGGCGAGTAGTGCGCCGCATTTTTCACCCCATGTTGAATGCCCCAGGCGCTGAGCAACACCAGGATCGGCACCGGCAGCAGCACCAACAGATTCGGCAGTGAGAACCAGCGGGTGGCGATCTCCGGGTGGGCCATCGGCGTCCAGATACTGACCACCGCCAGCACCAGCAGCAGGATGACCAACAGCGGGGTTGCCAACCGGTACATGCGGGCCTGCAGGTCACCGGCGGTTTTCATCACCAGCCAGGTGCAGCCGAGCAATGCATAGGTCACCACCAGCCCCAGCCCGCAAAACAGCGCGAACGGGGTCAGCCAGTCGAGAGCGCCACCGGCATAGGTGCGGCCGTTGACCGGGAAACCGTTGATAATGGCACCTACCACTACCCCCTGGCTGAAGGTGGCGAAGAGGGAGCCCCAGATAAACGCCTTGTCCCAGATGTGGCGTTTTTCTGCCGTGGCTTTAAAGCGGAACTCAAAGGCCACGCCGCGGAAGATCAGGCCAAACAACATCAGGGTCAGCGGAATGGCCAGCGCGTCGAGGATCACCGCGTAAGCCAATGGGAAGGCGCCAAACAGTGCCGCACCCCCCAGTACCAGCCAGGTTTCATTGCCGTCCCACACCGGGGCGACGGTGTTCATCATCACATCACGGTCACCGCTGTCCTTAACCCAGGGGAACAGGATGCCGATACCCAAATCAAAGCCGTCCATTACCACGTACATCATGGTGCTGAACACGATGATCACAAACCAAATCAGCGGAAGATCAATGCCCATGCTCAGCTCCTGTCATCCAGAGTTTCTTTCACCGCAGACAGCGGACGCGCCGGTCGGCCTTCGGTGTCATCTTCATGCACTTCATGCTGCTGCGGCCCTTTGCGGATCAGCCGCATCATGTAGGAGTAGCCCACGCCGAACACCGAACAGTAGACGAGGATAAACGCCAGCAGGCTGATGCTCATGTGCAGGTCACCGTGTGCGGAGACCGCATCCTTGGTGCGCAGCAGGCCATACACCACCCACGGCTGACGCCCAATCTCGGTAGTGAACCAGCCCGCCAGCAGTGCCAGCAAACCGGAAGGCCCCATCCACAAAATGAAGTAGAGGAACGGCCGCGACTGATACAGGCCACCGCGCCAGCGCAGCCACAGGCTCCAGACCCCGGCGAGTATCATCAGCATGCCCAGCGCCACCATAATGCGGAACGACCAGAACACCACGGTGGAATTCGGCCGGTCCTCCGGTGGGAAGGATTTTAGCGCCGGTACCTGCTCGGTCAGGCTGTGGGTCAGGATCAGGCTGCCAAGGTAAGGGACTTCCAGCTTGAAGCGGGTTTCCTCACGTTGCATATCCGGCCAGCCGAACAGGATCAGCGGGGTGGCTTCACCCGGCGGGTTTTCCCAGTGGCCTTCGATAGCAGCGATTTTTGCCGGTTGATATTTCAGCGTATTCAAGCCGTGGGCATCGCCGATCATCGCCTGTATCGGCGCGACAATCAGTGCCATCCACATTGCCATCGACAGCATTTTGCGCATTGCCGGAGTGTCACGCCCGCGCAGCAGATGCCAGGCGGCGGAGGCACTGACAAAGAACGCTGAGGACAGGAAGGCGGCGGTCGACATATGCAACAGCCGGTATGGGAATGACGGGTTGAAAATCACTTTCAGCCAGTCGACCGGCACCACCTGGCCGTTGATGATTTCGTGGCCCTGTGGCGTTTGCATCCAACTGTTGGAGGCCAGGATCCAAAAGGTGGAAATCAGCGTTCCCAGCGCCACCATGCAGGTCGCGAAGAAGTGCAGGCCGGGGCCAACACGGTTCCAGCCGAACAGCATCACCCCGAGGAAACCGGCCTCGAGGAAGAAGGCCGTCAGCACTTCATAGGTCAACAATGGGCCGGTAATGCTGCCGGCAAACTCGGAGAAGAAGCTCCAGTTGGTGCCGAACTGATAGGCCATCACCAGACCGGACACCACGCCCATGCCGAAGTTAACGGCGAAAATCTTTGACCAGAAATGATAGAGGTCGCGGTAGGTTTCGTTACGCGTTTTCAGCCACAACCCTTCCAGTACCGCCAGATAACTGGCCAGGCCGATGGTAATCGCCGGAAAAATGATATGGAAAGAAACGGTGAAGGCGAACTGTATTCTGGCAAGTTCCAGTGCATCAAGACCCAGCATGGCGCCTCCTTGGGTTGTACATAAAATGGCCTCTTCAGTATAGCGGTAATTTTTTGGTGGAAAGCTTGGCGCCAAGTTAAGCACGGAGTACAGTGGCTATAATAGTGACAGTTATTTCACTTTTTCATATAACAGTTAAGGCCTATGACCAGATACGAGCAGCTTGCGCAACAGATTCGTGAACAAATCCAAAACCGGGTATGGCGGGCGGGGGACAAGCTGCCGTCGCTGCGTGAGAGCGGCAAGCGTGCCGGACTGAGCCTGATGACGGTGGTGCAGTCGTATCAATTGCTGGAGAGCCAGGGCTGGATCGTCGCGCGGCCGCAGTCCGGTTATTACGTGGCGGCGCGCCCGCAGCCGCTGCCGCAGCCGGTACACGGCGAGAAGCTGTTGCTGAGCGAGCAGGTGGATATCAACACCTTTATTTTCGACGTGCTGCAGGCGTGCCAGGATCCGGCGATTGTGCCCTTTGGTTCGGCGTTTCCCGATGCCACCTTATTTGCTCAACCCAAGCTGGCGCGGGCGCTGAGCAGCGTGGCACGCAAGTTTACGCCGCACAGTTCACTGGCCAATCTGCCGCCCGGCAATGAAGCATTGCGGCGTCATATTGCCCAGCGTTATGCGCTGAGCGGTATGCAGGTGGCCCCGGACGAAATCGTGATAACCGCCGGGGCGATGGAGTCATTGAGCCTCAGCCTGCAGGCGGTGACCCAGCCGGGGGACTACGTGGCGATTGAGTCACCGGCGTTTTATGGCGCGTTACAGGCGCTGGAACGGCTGCGTCTGAAGGCGGTGGCGATTGCCACTCACCCGCAAGACGGCATCGATTTGGATGCACTGGAGCAGGCGCTGGAGCAGTACCCGATCAAGGCCTGTTGGTTGATGACTCACTTCCAAAACCCGCTGGGGGCCAGCCTGTCGGACGACAACAAGCAGCGGCTGGTGAGTTTACTGCGTGAGCGGCAGATTTCCCTGATTGAGGACGACGTTTACGGCGAGCTGTATTTCAGCGCCGAGCGGCCGCAGCCGGCCAAGGCGTGGGACAACGATGGGCAAGTCTTGCACTGTTCGTCATTCTCCAAGTGTCTGGCTCCGGGTTTCCGTGTTGGCTGGGTGGCGGCGGGGCGCTACGCGCAGCAGATCCAACGGTTGCAGCTGATGAGTACCGTCTCGACCAGCGTGCCGACCCAGCTGGCGATTGCCGACTATCTGCTGCACGGCGGCTATGATACCCACCTACGGCGTCTGCGCCGCTTGCTGGCGCAGCGCCAAAGCATGATGCGCCAGGCGATCGCCCACCATTTCCCGCCGACCGTCAAAGTCAGCCAGCCGGACGGTGGCTACTTCCTGTGGCTGGAGCTGGATCCGGCACTGTCGTCGATGGAACTCTACCAGCGAGCGCTGGCATTGGGGGTAAGTATCGCGCCGGGCAGAATGTTCACCACCGGCAACCATTTCAACCACTGCTTCCGTTTGAACGCCTCTTTTGACTGGAGCGACAAGCACGAGGCGGCGATCAAAACCCTGGCCAAACTGATCCGGCAGCTCGAACCCGCAGGCAAGGCTGCCCGGTAGGCTCTAGGCCAGATAATGCTTCAGCGCTCGTCCGGCCTGATGGAGGGCGGAATGCACCGCCGGGACATGGGCGATAGGGTTTAGCAGGCCATAATCGTGGATCAGCCCATTGTAGCGGGTGGAAGTGACCTCAACCCCGGCGGCATTCAGCAGCCGGGCATAGGCCTCGCCCTCGTCACGCAGCACGTCCAGTTCAGCGGTTTGCACCAGTGCCGGCGGCAGGCCTTTTAGCTGTTCCAGCGTGGCATTGAGCGGCGAGGCGTGGATTTCTTTGCGCTGCGCTTTATCGGTGGTGTAGTTATCCCAGAACCACTTCATCATATTGCGGGTCAGGAAGTGGCCTTCGGCGAACTGGTGATAAGAGTCGGTATCAAAGCTGGCGTGCGTTACCGGCCACAGCAGGATCTGAGTGCGCAGCGCCGGGGTGCCTTTTTCTTTGGCCATCAGGCTGACCACCGCCGCCATATTGCCGCCGACGCTGTTGCCGACCACCGCCAGGCGCGAACCGTCAACGTTGATTTTCTCGCCGTATTCGGCCACCCATTCGGTGGCGGCGTAGGCCTGGTTGATGGCGGTCGGGTAATGGGCTTCCGGTGACGGGGTGTAGTTGACGAACACCGCCGCGGCACCCGAGCTGTAAACCAAATCACGCACCAGTCGTTCATGGGTCGGGAAGTCGCCCAGCACCCAGCCGCCGCCGTGGAAGAACATAAACACCGGCAGTGCTTCCTTGATTCTGGCCGGTCGTACGATATGCAGCAGGATATCCTGCCCCTCGACATGAATGGTTTTCTCGCTGATTTCGACCTCGTGCAGCGGCACTTCGACGCTACGCTGCGCGCCCTCCAGCACTTTGCGCGCCTCTTTCGGTTTCATTTGTTCCATCGGCTTGCCACCACCGGCGTTCAACGCATCCAGAAAGGTGCGAATATCATGCTGTGCGGCCGGTTGGGTGGGATCTACAGTTTTCTTGGACATCATGGCTCCTCAAGCGCTTTTCGGTCGAGATCACAGTGTAGTTGAAGGATGCACGTTTGCTGGGCCGACAGCACGTTGAGAAAAGGCGTGCCAAGCCACGCTTTCGGCCGCCTGAGTTTGACTTTTCTACGGGGCGAAGATACTTTTTAAACACCAATGGCACACGTGTTCCATTGACGTCGATCACCGGATAACCCGGTGCCTCTTTTTGGCGCTTAACGCCGTGCAGGAAACAGAACCCTATGATTGTGATTGCAAACTCTGAAGGACATCCGGGCATCGGTCTGTCGGCCGAACGGTTGCAGCAGGGGCACAACGGCCTGCGGGCTATCGTTGACGGCATCAAGCTGGTGGAGTTGGATCCGAGTGTGCGCACCGTTGGCTATGGCGGCTGGCCCAACGTGTTGGGTGAGATGGAACTCGATGCCTCGGTGATGGACGGCGACAGCTTGCGCACCGGCGCAGTAGGGGCATTGCAGGGCTATTTGCATCCGGTGGAGGTGGCGTATCGGGTGATGGAAGACCTTAATCACGAGATCCTGGTCGGTGCCGGGGCGGCACGTTTTGCCGCCGAAATCGGTGCGCTGGCCGGTGACAATCTGATTGCCGACTCCAAACGCGTCTGGTGGGAAAAGCTGGAGCAGGCGATGAGTGCCGAGCAGCGCCGTGACTGGCCGAATATTCCGCTGGCCGGGCTGTCGAATAACGCCACTGACCCGGAGCGGGTGCGGGATACCACGGTATTTTTAGCGCAGGATGGTGGCGGCACGCTCAGCGCCGCGACGTCCACTTCGGGTTGGGCATGGAAATATCCGGGGCGTTTGGGGGATAGTCCAATCATCGGCAGCGGCTCCTATGCCGACAGCCGCTATGGAGCCTGCGCCTGCACTCACACCGGGGAAATGACCATCCGCTGCGGCACCAGTCGCGCCGTGGTGTTGTACATGAAGATGGGCATGACGCTGGATCAGGCGGTGTATGAAGCGATAGAGGATTTGGACTACCTGAAAGACGGTTATACCGAAGGGGTAACGATCCATGCTGTTGATAAGCAGGGCAACCACAAGGTGGTCAGCCTTAATTGCCCCGGCCCGATCCAATACTGGCTGTGGCAAACCGGCATGGCAGCACCGGAATTACGCGACGCCGAGATGATGACTACCCGCTGAAAGGCGGGGTTAATTAACAGGAGGCGCGCACCACCAGTTCGGTGGGAATGGTCACCTGCTGCGGCGCGGCCTGCGGGCTGCTGCTGCGTAGTTCGATCAGTTGCACAATGGCGGCGATCATCGCACTGATATCCCGCCGTACCGAGGTCAGTTGGTAGCTTGGCCAGGCGGCCATCGGGATATCGTCGAAGCCGTAGACCGCGACGTCCTGCGGGATCTGCTGCGACGTATGCAAACGAATATAATCCATCACCCCCATCGCCATGGAGTCTGCGGTGCAGAAGATCGCCTGCGGAGCCGGCTGTGCCGCCAGCAGCTGCGGCGCCAGTTTGAAACCGCTCAGATAGCTGTAATCCCCGCTGAGCTGGGCCACGATCTGCAAGTGCTGCTGCGCCGCCTGGGCTAAAAAGGTCTGTTGGCGCAGTTGTTCCCCTTTGGCGCTGCTGCGTCCGCCAAGCACCGCCACCCGTTGTTGACCCTTTTGCGCCATCAGCGCCGCCAATTGTTGCAGGCTGGGGGCCTCATCGGCGTTGAGCGCATCGCACAGGGCATCAGCCGCCAGGCCGTTGAGCATAATCGGCGTGGCGACGCGAAACAGGTCCTTGGCGGCGCGGGCGCTGATATGGTCGGCGAATACCACGGCAGAATCCACGTGATAGGAAATGGTTTGCTTTAGGTAGCCGGCCGGATCTTCGATGCCTTCCAGCCGGATCATCACCGCCTGCCGGTTGCTGTTTTGCAACTGCTCCACCAAACGGTCGAAAAACTCCAGGTCGGACAGGTCATGAAAGTGGTTTACCACCACCGCGACAAAGCCGGTTTTGCCGGTGTGCAGGCTCTGGGCGATGGCATCCGGGGCGTAGCCCAGTTGGCCAGCAACGCGCATGACCAGCTCACGGTTTTTCTGCGATACCCGGCCCTGATTGGAAAAGGCGCGGGAAACCACGGTGCGTGAAACGCCGGCAACGCGGGCGACATCGTGAGAGGTGACTTTTTTAATCGACATGGTGCGCATACTCAACAGAAAACAGGGCGCTGCGGTCGGGTCGCACAGCGGTAACAGGATCTCACAGAATGCTGCTCGGTAACACTGTTTCCCCCTGTGATGCCAGCCGTTCGCCGGTTTGCGAATCAAAAAAGTGCAGCGCAGTGGTGTCCAGCGTTACCGCCAGCGGTTGCCCTTGAGCGTGCTGCAACTGAGTATGCTGCTTCACGATGTATTGCGCGCCATTGTCGCCTTGCACGAACAGGTTGCTCTCTGCTCCCAGATTTTCGCTGTATACCAGCGTCCCGGTCAGATGCGGTTCTGCCAGCGGCTCGCTGATACGACAGGCTTCCGGTCTGCAGCCCAGCGTCAGCCAGGCTCCGTCCCGCTTGCTCAGCGCCGGAAAGTCGGCGGCGGCCAGCGGCAGCACCAGGCCAGAATCGCCTTGCAGCATAATCTGATCCCCCTGCACCTGTAGCTGAACTTCAAACAGATTCATCTGCGGTGAGCCGATAAACTCGGCGACAAAACGATTAACCGGGCGGTGGTAGAGATCCAGCGGCGTGCCGATTTGCTGCACTTTGCCCTGGTTCATGATCACCACTTTATCCGCCATGGTCATTGCTTCCACCTGATCGTGGGTGACGTAGATAATGGTGGCACCGATGGCCTTGTGCAGCGCCGACAGTTCCTGACGCATGCGGTTACGCAGTTTGGCGTCGAGGTTGGACAGCGGTTCATCGAACAGGAATACCTTCGGCCGCCGGACGATTGCCCGACCGAGCGCCACCCGCTGCCGTTGGCCGCCGGAAAGCTGGCCGGGTTTGACCTGCAGAAACTCGCTCAGATGCAGCATTTCGGCGACGGCGGCAATCTGGCTGGCGATCTCTGCTTTGGCCATGCCTTTGATTTTCAGCGACAGCGCCATGTTGTCGTACACCGTCATGTGCGGGTACAGCGCATAGCTCTGGAAGACCATGGCGATATCACGGTATTTGGGCAGCACTTCATTCATGCGTTCGCCGTCGATGCGCAATTCGCCGGAGGACAGGGTTTCCAGCCCGGCAATCATCCGCAGGGTGGTGGATTTTCCGCAGCCCGACGGGCCGAGCAGCACCACAAATTCACCTTTTTCCACCTGCAGATTCACGTTGCTGGCGGCTTGATAGCCGTTGTCATAACGTTTGTTGATATCAAGCAATTCTACGTAAGCCATCAGTGCTCCGTTTCGGCAAGCAGGGAACTCAGTCGTGCCAGCAGCAGCACGCCGAATGAGGACGCGCCGTTGGCATACAGCTTGCGGTGCGGCATATCGGTCGACATGGCGGCGATGTCCAGATGCGCCCAACGTTGGCCCGGTTGTACGAACTCGCTGATAAAGGTCGCCGCCACGCACGGGCTGCCGTGCGGATCTTCACCGCCGTGGCGGTAGTCGGCAAATTCAGACTTCAGCACGCCGTGATACCAGCCGCCGTGCGGCATCGGCCACACCGGTTCTGCGCTGGCCTGGCCCGCCTGGGTGACCTGTGCCAGAAAAGCCGGATCGTTGCCCATCATGGCGGCATATTCCTTGCCCAATGCCACGCCGGCACCGCCGGTCAGGGTGGCGATATCCAGCAGGTAATCCGGCTGGAAGCGTTGCTGGGCATAGCTGATGACGTCCGCCAGCACCATGCGGCCCTCGGCGTCGGTGGAAATGATCTCCACCGATTTGCCGTTGTGCATGGTGACAACGTCGCCGGGGCGCTGGGCACGGGAGGAGGGCATGTTTTCCACCAGCCCGCACAGGCCAATGACGCGGATTGGCAATTGCAATGCGTCGATAATGCGCATTGCACCCACCACTGCGGCGGCACCGCCCATATCGAACTTCATGGTGCTCATGCGTGCCGCGCCTTTGATGCTGATACCGCCGCTGTCGAAGGTGACGCCTTTGCCGACCAGCGCCAGCGTGTGGCGGGCGTTGGCCGGGCGGTGATCGAGAATTAACAACTGCGAGGCGCGGGCGCTGCCCTGGCCTACGCCGAGCAGGCCGCCGAAGCCCAGTGCCGCCATTTGTTCATCCCCCAATACCTCCTGGCGCAGATGACGGAAGGGCAACTGTGCTACCGCTTCTACAAAGCTTTCCGGGTAGAGAATGTTGGCCGGTTTGTTCATCAGTTCGCGGCCAATGATCACGCCCTCGGCATGCAGATTGGCCCAGTCGCACAGGGCCTGGGTGGCCGCATCCTCGCTGCCCAGTGGCAGGGTTGGGTCGGCAAGCCGGGCGCTGGCGTGATGCTGATAATGATAAGCGCCCAGCCGCAGGCCGAACAGTAACCAGCGCCAGTTCTCGGCATCTGCCGGCAGCTCTGGGGCCAGCGTCAGGCGGAGCTGTTGCAGCCCGTAGTCTTTTTGCCCGGCGGCGATCACCGCCCCGGCATCCTGCAGCGCGGCAGGGGTCAGCAGCGTGCCGATATTAAGGGCAAAACGGTTTTCGCCCAGCGGATAAAGCCTGCCGACGGCTGCCTGTTGCAGCCCGGCATTTTGCAATGTGGCGGGCAGTTGGCTTTCTGCGCTGGCAAACAGGATCACCTGTTGGCGCTCGGCCGCGCCGTTAACGCGGTAAATATCGATTGATTGCATAAGTTACCCTTTGACCGCCCCACGGGTGAGGCTCTCCATCATTTGTTTGGACGAGAAGATAAAGGCGATCAGCAGCGGCACGATCGCCAGAAAACTGCCGGTCATCACCAGGTTCCACGGTGTGGCAGTGGCACCGCTTAGGCTGCGTAATACCAACTGAAGAATTTGTTTATCCGGCGACTGCAACGCCACCAGCGGCAGCATAAAGTTGTTCCAGGTATCGACTACTACCACGATCGCCACCGTCAGCAGCGCCGGGCGCATCAGCGGCAAGCCGATACGCAGGAAGATTTGCAGCTCGTTCAGGCCGTCCATACGTGCGCTGTCGAGGATTTCGCTGGGCAGCGAGGAGCTGACGTACTGGCGTACCAGGAAAATGCCGAAGATGTTGACCCCGGCGGGCAGCCAGACGGCGGCGAACTGATCGAGCAGGCCAACGCTTTTGATCACGAAGAAATAGGGCACCAGGTTGACCACGCTGGGGACCATCATGGTCAGCATCAGGGTGGTGAACAGCACCTTTTTGCCCTTGAACTGATAAACGCTGAAGGCGTAGCCCGCGGCGGCGGACACCAGCACGCTGGTCAGCGTCGCCATGGCAGTGACATACAGGGTATTGAGCAGCGCGTGGGTGAAGGGCACTTGCTGTTCCAGCCCGCGATAATTTTCCAGCAGATGGCTGCCAAAGCGCAGCGACATGCCCATGATGCTGCGGGTGTCCTGCGTCGCCAGCAGGGCCGACCAATAGAACGGGAATAATGACAGCGAAGCAAACAGTGAGACCAGCAGGTAAATCACCAGTTTGCCAGTGTCAAAACGGCGGCCGTTAGCGTTCATTGTTCAATCCTCCCCGTTTGCCAAAGCCCCAGAACACCAGAGCACTGACTGCGGCAATCAACAGGAACAGGATCCAGGAGATCGCCGAAGCGGTGCCCATATCCAGATAGGACCAACCGGTTTTGTACACGTACATCGATACCGTCAGGCCGCTGTTGTCGACGCCGCCGGTGCCTTGCGTCAGGATCATCGGTTCATTGAACAATTGCATATTGCCGATCAGCGTCATCAAGGTGGCGAAGAAGATAAAGGGCGCCAACAGCGGCAGGGCGATATAGCGGAATTTTTGCCAGCGGCCCGCGCCGTCCAGTTCTATCGCTTCGTACAGGTCCGGTGAGATTGACGCCAGACCGGTCATGTAGATGACGGTATTGATGCCGGTAAACTTCCAGGTCACCTGATTGGCGATGGTGAAGCGGATCCAGTCGCTGTCAAAAAAGTTGATCGGCAAGGCAGCCGCCAGCGCGCCGAGGTGCAGTCGGGTGGCTAACCCGCTGAGCAGTTCGTTAACCATGCCGACCGGGGAGAACAGGTTGAACACAATCAAGCTGACGGCGACGGAAGAGGTGATGTAGGGCAGGAAGATCGCCGCCTTCAAAAAGCGTCTGCCGCGCACGATGATGTGCAGCAATGAATAGGCCAGGGTGATGGCAAACAGGTGCTGGCAAATACCGGACACCAGCGTAATTTTGATGGTGTTGACCAGCGACACCCAGAAGGCATCGTCGGTGAAGGCATAGTAAAAGTTGTCCAGCCCGACAAACTTCATCGAACTAAGGCCTTTAACCGGGTTCCACGACTGAAAGGACAGAAACGCCGAGAAGAAGATCGGGAAGGCGTTGAACACCGCGAACAGCAGCATAAACGGCAGCAGCAGCAGGTAGGCGGTGCGGTGATCGTGCAGCAGCCCTTTGAAAAATCGCTTACGCATAGACTCCCCGAACCGACGGAAAACATAAAGTCGGCGGCCGACTGACCGCCGTATCTGATGATTACAAAGCGCGCATCCGGCGCTCGAGCAGCTTGTTGGCATCGCGCAGGGTGCTGTCGATGTCCTGATGCTGCACCAGAATTTTCTTCGCCGCTTCGTTAAGGATTTCGTTGGCGATGTTATCTTCCGGCGATGAGGCGACCGGTTTCAGATCCGGCACCAGGCTGGCGTAGTAGCGCATCGAATGTTGACCGCCGAGTATGTTGCTCGGTGTGTCGAAGTAGGGGGCGTTATACACGTCGAGGCGGGCAGGCAGGGTACCGGCGGTTTTCGCCGCGTCGATCACTACGTCACGCTGCATAAAGTATTGAATGAACTGCCAGGCCGCCTGGGCATTTTTGCTCTGCTTCGGGATCACCAGCGTGGTGCCACCGGCATTGACCTTGATATTGCCCGGCACGCCGGTCACGCGCCACAACCCTGCTTTGGCACCGTCCGGATCCAATTCCTGCTCGATGCGGCCTTCGTCCCAGGGGCCGTCGATATCGGCAAACAGTTTCCCCTGACGGTACAGTTTGATGTATTCCTGCGAGTTGGTGGAGCCGTCAAGCGAGGCCGCCAGCCCTTTGTCATACAGCGTTTTAATCACCGTCATCAGCTGTTTGATCTGCGGGGAGTCGAGATTGGGTTTGCCGTCTTTGGTGTATACCGGCTTGCCCGGTTCACTGTTCATGCCCACCACCAGCGGGTTGATCAGGCTGGTGGCCGCCGGGAGCAGATAGGCGCCTTGCTCTTTTTTCAGTTTTTCACCAAAGGCGATAAAGCTGTCCCAGCTTTTGGTGATGTCTTCAATCTTCACGCCAGCCTTCTGCACCATGTCGTTGCGGTAGATCATGATCACCGGGCCGGTGTCGTAAGGTACACCATAGATGTTGCCATCGTTGCCCTTCGCCAGGCTGATCATCGAGGGATCAAACTGCCAGCCCTGGCTATCGATGCTGAACGGTGGAGCGCTCAGGTTGTTCAGGCCACCGGAGTTGGCAAAACTGCCCAGCTTGATGGTGCTGACGCTGAAAATATCGGCGGCGCCTTGGCCGACGGCCAGCGCGGTGGTCAGTTTTTGATGACAGTCGGCGAAGCCGCATTTGAACGACTGCACCTGGATGTCCGGATGTGCCGCCTCAAAGTCTTTAATCACCTTGTTGATGTAATCATTCGGCAAATAGTTGGCGAAGGTAATGCGGGTGTTGGCGCTGGCGGAAACGGGCAGAGCCAGCAGCACGGCCAGTGCGGCCCCGGTGATCCTATGGTTAGTACGCAAGCAGAAATGAGCCATGATAACCCCGATGCTGTGCAGTCGATGTGGTGTGTGTTTTTTCATCATGGAACACGTGTTCCATTGAAATTAACCTATTATTGCGCCCCCGGACTGTCAACAATTTGTTCAGTAAGTTAACAAATATGAGATCTGGCGCGGAAGTTACTCGCAGATACGCCCGATGATGGTTCACACAGGAGCACGCCGAGCCTGAACTGGCGCGGCTTTGCCCGTGTTTGGTGCATTCTGTGCACCGAAGTGGGGCGAAAGTGTGATCGGGCGCAGATCGGGTCAAATTATTTTTGCGAGCGCGATCAGAAATATTGAAGTTTTTTGTAATTGAATAGGATTTCGCGGTCAACGATGATTTTTAGCCTTATTTTTTCAATTATTCATTACCAATGCATATTTATTGAATAAGTATGCATTGTAAGCCGTTGTTTTAGCGAAAAAAAACGCAAAATTCGCCAAAAATCCCAGTTTGGCACGATAGCTGCTCTACACTCTTTATCAAACGGCATGTATTTTAACTGCTCGTTAACATTTATTCCCCGTTCCAGGACCCGATACCCGGCATAAATAGCGAAAAACGCGTTTGATGTAACAGATTTGTTTCTGAATAGACGGTGAAAGGCAGAGTTATCACCGGTCGAAAAGTCGAACTCACGGCGCAGTTTTTGTTGTTTTGTTGCGGGACATGCGGGCTGGAGCGGCCCTTACAGTCAAAATTCAGTCTTTGCTGAAGTTATGAGGTCATTATGGAACAGCCAATCGCAGTTACCCGCCAGTCTTTCGATGACTGGATGGTCCCGGTTTACGCCCCCGCTGATTTTATTCTGGTACGGGGAGAAGGTTCGCAGGTCTGGGATCAACAGGGTAAGTCTTACATCGATTTTGCCGGCGGCATCGCGGTCAACGCGTTGGGCCATGCTCATCCGGTGGTGACGGCGGCGCTGGTGGAGCAGGCGGGCAAGCTGTGGCATCTGGGCAATGGCTACACCAACGAACCGGTACTGCGTTTGGCCAAACAGCTGATTGACGCCACCTTTGCCGACAAAGTGTTTTTCTGTAACTCCGGGGCGGAAGCCAACGAAGCGGCGTTGAAGCTGGCGCGTAAGCGTGCGCTGGACCAGGGCAACAGCAGCAAGAACCAGATTGTGGCATTTAACAACGCCTTCCACGGTCGCACGCTGTTTACCGTGTCTGCCGGTGGCCAGCCAAAATATTCGAAAGATTTTGCCCCATTGCCGGGCGGCATCACCCACACGCCGTTTAACGATCTGGCGGCGGCCGCTGAAGTGATAGGCGACCACACCTGCGCGGTGATCGTTGAGCCGATTCAGGGCGAAGGCGGCGTGTTGCCGGCCGATCCAGCCTTCCTGCAGGGGCTGCGCGAGCTGTGCGACCGTCACGACGCGGTGCTGATTTTTGACGAAGTGCAAACCGGCATGGGCCGTACCGGCGAGCTGTACGCCTATACGCAATACGGTGTGGTGCCTGACGTGCTGACTACCGCGAAAGCGTTGGGGTGCGGCTTCCCTATCGGCGCGATGCTGACCACGGACGAACTGGCTAAAACCCTGAGCGTCGGTACCCACGGCACCACCTACGGCGGCAACCCGCTGGCGACGGCGGTGGCGGGGGCGGTGTTCTCTATCATCAACACGCCGGAAGTGCTGGAAGGGGTTAAGCAACGGCATCAGTGGTTCCTCGATGGCCTGAACAAGATTAACCAACAATACCCGATTTTCTCTGAAATCCGCGGTGGCGGCCTGTTGATTGGCTGCCAGTTGACTCAGGATTACGCCGGTAAAGCGAAACAGATCACCCAACTGGCCAACGAAGAAGGCGTGATTGCCTTGATCGCCGGCCCGGATGTGGTGCGTTTCACTCCTTCGCTGATCATTCCTGAGCAGGATGTGAAAGAGGGGCTGGCGCGATTCGCGCGAGCCGTGGCGCGAATTTGCAGCTAATACCGGGGCTGCGCCTTCACCGGCGCAGCCTGTTTAAGAAGAGGTTCGCATTATGATGATTATTCGCCCTATAGAGCGTCGCGATTTGGCTGATTTACTGACGCTCGCCGGTAAGTCCGGCATCGGTCTCACTTCCCTGCCGCAAGACGAAGATACCTTGCTGGCACGCATTGAGCGGGCGTTAAAAACCTGGCAAGGCGAACTTCCGCGTGGTGAGCAGTGTTATCTGTTTGTGCTGGAAGACACGGATCGCCAACAGGCGGTCGGGGTTTGCGCCATTGAAGTGGCCGTTGGCCTGACCGAACCCTGGTACAGCTTCCGGGTTGGCACTCAGGTGCATGCCTCCAAGCAGTTGAATGTGTATAAATCGGTGCCGACGCTGTTCCTCAGCAACGATCACACCGGCCATTCCGAACTGTGCACGCTGTTCCTCGATCCGGACTACCGTCACGGCGAAAACGGCAAGCTGCTGTCGAAGGTGCGTTTCCTGTTTATCGCCGCCTTCCGTGAGCGTTTCTCTGAGCGCCTGATTGCCGAAATGCGTGGCTTCTCCGATGAAAACGGCCGTTCCCCATTCTGGGAGAGCGTTGGCAATCATTTCTTTTCCATCGAGTTCGCCAAGGCGGACTACCTGAGTGGCACCGGTCAGAAGGCGTTTATCGCCGAGCTGATGCCGAAACACCCGCTGTATGTCGATTTCCTGGCCGAAGACGCGCAAAAAGTGATTGGTGAAGTGCACCCGCAGACGGTACCGGCGCGCCGGGTACTGGAGTCGGAAGGCCTGCGTTACCAAGGCTATGTCGATATTTTCGACGGTGGCCCGACGCTGGAAGCGGAAATCGACCATATCCGCGCGGTCAAGCAAAGCCGCCTGGTTAAAGTGGTGCTGGATGAAACGCCGATGCGCGCCGATGCGCCGGTTCATCTGGTGGCCAACGATCATTATCAAAATTACCGCGCACTGCTGGTCAATGCCGAGCTGTATGACGATCGTCTGCACCTCAATGCGGCCACCGCTGCGGCGCTGGGCGTTGAGCAAGGCAGCCCGGTGCGGGTTATCCCCCTTATTGCACAGGAGAAAGCGTAATGTCACATCCTGCACTGTTTATTAATGGCGCCTGGCAGCAGGGCCGTGGTGCTGAGTTCAGCAAAACCGACCCGGTCGACAATCAGCCGCTGTGGCAGGCTAACGCCGCCGACGGCAGCGATGTGGCCGCCGCTTGCGAAGCGGCTCGTGCTGCATTTCCTGCCTGGGCGCGCACTCCGTTTGAACAACGCGAACAACTGGTGAAACGTTTTGCTGCGCTGTTGGAAGAGCACAAGTCGCATTTGGCGGCCACCATCAGCCGTGAAACCAGCAAACCGCGCTGGGAAACGCTGACCGAAGTTCAGGCGATGATCGGCAAAGTGGCGATTTCCCTGCACGCTTACCAGGCACGTACCGGCGTTAGCCAAACCGCGATGGCGGATGGCGCTTCGGTGCTGCGCCACCGGCCACACGGCGTGCTGGCGGTGTTTGGGCCTTATAACTTCCCCGGCCATTTACCTAATGGCCACATCGTACCGGCCCTGCTGGCGGGTAACACGGTGGTATTCAAGCCGAGCGAACTGACGCCGCAAACCGCCGAGGAAACGCTGAAGCTGTGGCAACTGGCCGGTTTACCTGCCGGGGTGATCAATATGGTGCAGGGCGGACGTGAAACCGGCGAAGCGCTGGCCGCCAGCACCGATATCGACGGCCTGCTGTTTACCGGCAGCGCCGGCACCGGTTATCACCTGCATCGTCAGTTGGCGGGGCAGCCTGAAAAGATCCTGGCATTGGAAATGGGCGGCAACAACGCGCTGATTGTTGACCAGATTGAAGACTGCGATGCGGCGGTCAACCTGGCGATCCAGTCGGCGTTTATTTCCGCCGGTCAGCGCTGCACCTGTTCACGCCGCATTCTGGTGAAACGCGGCAGTGAGGGCGATGCCTTTATCGAGCGTTTGGTGCAGGTGGCGAGTGCGTTGCGCATCGGACGTTGGGATGCGGAGCCTCAGCCGTTTATGGGCGGGGTGATCTCTTCAGCGGCGGCAGAAAAAATGCTGGCGGCACAGCATCACCTGCTGTCACTGGGCGGCAAAGCCTTGCTGACCATGCAGCGCCTGGAAAGCGGCAGCGCGTTGCTCAGCCCCGGCATTATTGACGTGACCGGCGTGCGTGACGTGCCGGACGAAGAGTACTTTGGCCCACTGACGACCCTCATTCGCTATAACGACTTTGATGAAGCGGTGCGTATCGCCAACCAGACGCGTTATGGCCTGTCGGTCGGTCTGGTATCGCCGCAGCGTGAGCGCTTTGATCACCTGCTGCTGGAAGCGCGCGCCGGTATCGTCAACTGGAACAAGCCGTTGACCGGTGCGTCCAGTGCGGCACCGTTCGGCGGCGTGGGGGCTTCGGGCAACCATCGCCCAAGCGCCTATTACGCGGCGGATTATTGCGCCTGGCCAATGGCGTCGCTGGAAAGCGAAAGTTTGACGTTACCGACCAGTTTGTCGCCGGGGCTGTCATTTAATTAAGTTTTACCCGCCGCTTTTCAAGCCGCAGCGTTGTTACTGTAGGGGCGCAGCATGCAGCGCCCCTACAATATCAGGAGAACAGCATGTCAGGATATGAAGTCAATTTCGATGGTCTGGTGGGCCTGACGCATCACTATGCCGGATTGTCGTTTGGTAATGAGGCTTCGACCCAACACCAAAATAGCGTGTCGAACCCGAAGCTGGCGGCCAAGCAGGGCTTGCTGAAGATGAAGGCGTTGGCCGATCTCGGTTTCCAGCAGGGGGTATTGCCGCCGCAGGAACGCCCGCATGTGCCGATGTTACGTAAACTGGGCTTCAGCGGTAGCGATGAAAGCGTGTTGGCGCAAGCCATGCAGCAGTCGCCACGTCTGCTGTCCGCGCTCAGTTCCGCTTCCTGCATGTGGACCGCCAATGCGGCCACGGTGTCACCTTCGGCGGACAGTCATGATGGCAAGGTGCATTTCACCGCCGCTAATCTGAACAATAAATTCCATCGCGCGATTGAGGCTGAAACCACCTCTGGCGTACTGCGAGCCATGTTTAACGACCCGCGCCATTTCGCCCACCATGAGGCTTTGCCGCAGGTGGCGCTGTTTGGCGACGAAGGTGCGGCTAACCACAACCGCCTGGGCGGCGACTACGCTAAACGCAGCGTGCAGATGTTTGTTTACGGCCGTCAGGAGTTTGGCGGCGAAATTGCCCCAACGCGTTATCCGGCGCGCCAGACGCGTGAAGCCGGGGAGGCGATTGCCCGTCTGCACCAGTTGGACGAGCAGCACACGGTGTTTGTGCAGCAGAATCCGGAGGTGATCGATCAGGGCGTGTTCCATAACGACGTGATTGCCGTCAGCAACCAGAACGTGCTGTTCCATCATCAGCAGGCTTTTTATCGGCAGCAACAGGCACTGGATGAAGTGCGCCGCAAGATGGCGACGCTGGACAGTGAACTGGTGGCGATTGAGGTGCCGACGACGCGGGTTTCCGTGGCGGATGCGGTGGCAACCTATCTGTTTAACAGTCAGATCCTGACCAAGCCCAACGGCAAGATGATGATCGTGGTGCCGGAAGAGTCGCGTCAGCACAGCGGCGTCTGGAGCTATCTGAGCGAGATGGTGGCCAGCGGCGGACCTATTGATGAAATCAAGGTGTTCGATCTGCGTGAAAGTATGCGTAACGGCGGCGGACCAGCCTGTTTGCGGCTGCGTGTGGCGCTCAATGAGCAGGAGCTGCGGGCGGTTAATCCGCGCGTAATGATGAACGACAGTCTGTTCGCCACGCTCAATGAGTGGGTTGATCGTTATTACCGCGATCGCCTGACGCAGAATGATTTGGCCGACCCGCAACTGCTGCGCGAAGGGCGCGATGCGCTGGATGCCCTGACGACCATCCTCGGGCTGGGCTCGGTTTATCCTTTCCAACAATAGGTGGAGCCACCATGTTTGATTTGTTGGCCCTGACACTGGCGGGACAGGTTCCCGCTGAGCAACAGGGTGAGAATGCGAATTTGCGCTGGCGCTGGCTGGGGGAGGGCTTGCTGGAGATAAGCCCTAAGCAGGATTATCAGCAGGCGGTGGTGGTTTCTGCCGGCATCCACGGCAATGAAACTGCCCCCATTGAGCTGTTGAATCAGTTGGTCAAAGACCTGCTCAACGGCGATCGCCCCTTGGCGGTTCGACTGCTGGTGGTGCTGGGTAACCCGGCGGCGATGCGCGCCGGAAAGCGTTATCTGCACAGTGACATGAACCGGATGTTTGGCGGCCGCCATCGTGATTTTGACCACAGTGGTGAAACCGCCCGGGCACAGCAACTGGAGCAGACGGTCACGGAGTTTTTCGCCGATGAGGGCGCTGCTCGCTTCCATTATGATCTGCATACGGCAATCCGCGACTCGCACCTGCCGCGGTTTGGCATTCTGCCCTTCCAGATGCGGCCTTACAGTGCAGACATGCTGGCCATGCTGGATGCGGCCGGTCTGGATGCCTTGGTGATCCACAGTGCGCCGGGCGGCACCTTCAGTCATTTTTCCAGCGAGCATGCCGGTGCTGCCAGCTGCACGCTGGAGCTGGGCAAGGCGCGGCCGTTTGGCAACAACGATCTACAGCAGTTTGCCGCGATTAACCGTGCTTTGCAGACGGCGGTGAGTGATGAGCCTTTACCGCAACGAACGGGGGATGCTTTGCGGCTATTCCGCGTTGAGCGTTCGCTGATCAAGCGTAGTGAAGACTTCAGGCTGCATCTCAGTGATGATACTGCCAACTTTACCGAGTTGAAGCAGGGAACGCTGCTGTGTGAGCAACCGGGAGAAGAGTACCGGGTTCAGCATGCCAGCGAATGGATATTGTTCCCTAATCCTGGGGTTGCGCTTGGGTTGCGTGCCGGCATGGTGCTGGTGGAGGCACCACGTAGCACGCTGTATTGAACAGACGTTTTATAAATCGGTTTTATTCTTGTGGTATTTAAGGCTGTAGCGATGTTGGCTGCAGCCTTAAATAAATCCGGTATATCATGCTGCTCATTTCTCTTATTCCTTCTGATTTATATCCTGTGATTTATTTTTTCTTTTTTATCTTTACCTCTCTCCCATTTTGATTTTTGGTCGTTTGAATCGAATTAATTATTCGAATCGGTAAAAGCTTGCCTTAAAACCCGAGAGACAACCCTAAATCGACTCAATGACTTTACTCAGATAAAAATGTGAAATAAGTAACGTTATTCATAACCATGCTAAGTTTCATGGTATTTATGAATCGCGTGGAAAGCATACAAAAAGAAACTAAATTGCACCATAATGGTGCAATGCACCAATTTGGTTATAAGTTATGTGGCAAAATTCAATGATAATCAATGGTTTGATTGATGTGGTGATTGTAATATTTTTTTACAAATAAACATGCTTTATCCACGGTGTTTTATGAACTTTTTTATTTGAAGTTGGGATTCATGATGCTAATGTCACATGGCTCCTTTATTAGGGGCGCTCATAAAACGCTAAATGATAAAGATCACAGCCCAAATCATAAATTGGGCGTGATGGGCAGGAATTAAAATTATAATATCTAGGAAAATAAATGATGAAACGCAGTGTATTAGCCTTAGCTATTGCCCTCGGGGCAATCACCTCCTTTGCCAATGCGGCTGAAATCTATAATAAAGATGGCAATAAACTCGACCTGTATGGTCGCGTATCGGCCAAACATGTTTTCAGCGATGATAAATCCGAAGATGGCGACAAGACTTATGTCCGTTTCGGTTTTAAAGGCGAAACGCAAATCAATGACCAACTGACCGGTTACGGCCAGTGGGAATACAACGTTCAGGCCAACCACGACGAAGCGCAGGGTACTGCGGGCACCAAAACCCGTCTTGGCTTTGCCGGGCTGAAATTCGCCAACTACGGTTCATTCGATTATGGCCGTAACTACGGCGTGGTGTACGACCCAGAATCCTATACCGACATGCTGCCTGAATTCGGCGGTGACTCCTATAGCTACACCGACAACTACATGACCGCACGTTCCAACGGCCTGGCAACTTACCGTAACCGTGATTTCTTCGGCCTGGTTGAAGGTCTGAGTGTTGCGTTGCAGTACCAGGGTAAAAACGACGGTGATGGCCGTGGCGTGACCAAACAAAACGGTGACGGTTACGGTATGTCCCTGGATTACCAGGACATCGGTGGTTCTGGCATTGGCGTGGCGGCGGCATTCTCCGACTCCAACCGTACCAGTAAGCAGAAAGAACTGGCTTACGGCAAAGGCGACAGTGCAACAGCCTGGACTACGGCCGTTAAATATGATGCCAACCAGGTATACCTGGCTGCCATGTATGCCGAAACGCGTAATATGACGCCTATTGAGGTCAACAGTGTGGCGGGCTTCGCCAACAAAACGCAGAACTTCGAAGTCGTGGCCCAGTACCAGTTTGAAAACGGTCTGCGCCCATCTCTGGCCTACGTGCAGTCCAAAGGCAAGGATATCGAAGGGATTGGCGATGTCGATCTGGTGAAATACGTGGAAGTGGGTGCGACTTACTACTTCAACAAAAACATGTACACCTATGTTGACTACAAAATCAACCAGTTGAACGACGATAACAAGCTGAAACTGAGCACCGACGATATCGTGGCAGTGAACCTGACTTATCGCTTCTAAGTTTCAACGCTATTACCTTCTTTCCTGTGTCGGGATCTAAAAGGTAACCAGGCAGAGCGCAAGCTCTGCCTTTTCTATTATTGGGCGGTTATCCTTTCGGGGCTTGCCCCATCACTTCAATTGCCGAGCGCAATGTGACAAAGCGCTGCTGATTGGTCTCATGCTCAATCTCGTTGACCAAATGGGCCAAAATATTATTGCCGGAAATTTTTTTATTGAGATTGATCAGTTGGATCACCGCGCCGCCCACTACCAGGCTGACGTCGCGTAACAGGGCTTCATAATGTTCGTTTGAGGAGGTAGATCCAGGCATCACGCCGTCTCCATATCGTTCGGGTGAAGCAATTTAGCAAACTGGCGGCATAAAGCATTGTCGGCGTGGCACTTTTCCGGCGAATTCAGAAATTCCTCAGATGAAAATAGCGGAAAAGACGGCCAAAGTTTTACATCGGCGCATATTCGTTGGCAGGGAGCCAGAAACCGTCGATAAAATCTTCAAACGGAAAACAACCGGCATGGCGCAGGTTCTGTTCTTTCATGCTGATCAGGCACTGGCGTTCATCGCGCAGTACGTCAACCACGATATCGGCGCAGCCACCATCCAGATAACAGACAAACATCACCAAGGCGTACATCGCGTCTCACGTCCTTCACCCATCCTTCCGTAACCCTATTGTAGGTAAAGTCGGCGATTGTTTCATCTTGGGGAATGTGCAACTGGACAGATTGGCAGCTAAAGAGGGCACTTTCGGATTACTCTAACCGCTTAATACCTCAGGGCCAATTGAATATCCCTCTTGCAGTGCTAAGCTTAACAAGCCTTAAGTCAATGCAACATTGTAACCATCGAAAGGAGTGAATATGGGTTTGTTTAACTTCGTCAAAGAAGCGGGCGAAAAACTGTGGGACACAGTGACCGGCAATGCCACTGCCGAAGACCAAAGCGCCAAGCTGAAGGATCACCTCAATAAAACCGGTTTGCCGGGTATCGATAAGGTTGATGTGCAGGTGGTTGACGGTAAAGCCGTGGTGACCGGCGACGCAGTCAGTCAGGAACTGAAAGAGAAGATCCTGGTGGCGGTGGGTAATGTGGCCGGCATCAGCGGTGTGGAAGACAAGGTATCGGTTGAACAGGCTGCGGCAGAAAGCCGCTTCTATACCGTGAAAAAGGGCGACACCCTGAGCGCGGTTTCCAAAGAAGTCTATGGCAACGCCAATCTGTACAACAAGATTTTCGAAGCGAACAAGCCAATGCTGTCTAGCCCGGACAAAATCTATCCAGGGCAGGTACTGCGTATTCCGCAGTAACGCCATAGATTGATTCCCAGCCCGATCTTTGGTCGGGCTTTTTTATTTGATTTGGTATAAGTTGGGCTAATTATTTTCTTGTTGTAATAAGATTTTGGAATGCGATAGGGTCTTCGCTATCTCAGTCTGGGGCAATGTTGACCCTGGCGAAGAAAGTTGATAGCGTCTTGCCACTCTTGAGGTCTGAGCGGTATTGGACGCGGAATCTGACAAACCCGCAATGGCGGACTGTTTATCAAGTATCCCTCACAAAAACGTTAACGCGTGATGAGTTAAGATAGATTCTGTGAAACAACAACGTAATACCTCACAAGATAAAAACTACCGTGAAACTTTGGGAGATGCGCAATTTGCGGTCATTGTGCTGGCGATAGCGTCATGCTCCCTGATCATCTTTACGCTGTCAGTGACACTGTGGCTGACATGACGTCTTTTAATGCAGGGGATAAAATGGAGCATAATCTCCACGACGAGACCAAGCTGTTGGCTGTTATCGGCTTACTGGTTTCCGTGTTGCTGGTGGTATCAATACTCTTTGGTGTGACTTACTTCTCCGATCTGAAGCATGCGCGCGATGAAGTCGATGTAAAAGGCTGCTATATCAAGTCGTCTTAGCGCCAGGGCCGCACAGGTTGCGTTCTGGATGCCGGCTCATGCTAAGCTGGCATCCAGCTGTTCACTTACCTGTGTGACGTTCTGGAGGCGTTTTATCATGAGCAATTCCCGTCCAACTCATTCTTCATCTTCCCGTGATTGTCCCGTGGTTGACGGTGTCCGTCAGATCCAACGTATTGCCGTACGCAACGCCGAAGTCGGTGGCATAGGGATTAATCGTGCCTTGCCTACCCGTGAACGGCGCACGGTGGGAGCCTGGTGCTTTCTCGACCATGCTGGTCCCTCGGTCTTCAGCGGCGCTTCACCCGGTATGGACGTTGGGCCGCATCCGCATATCGGTCTGCAGACCTTTACCTGGATGATTGAAGGGGAAGTATTGCACCGTGACAGCCTGGGCAGTGAACAGGTGATACGTCCCGGACAGGTTAACTTGATGACCGCAGGGCGCGGTATCGCGCATACCGAACAATCGACAGGGGAACAACGCCGCTTGCATGCTGCGCAATTATGGATCGCGTTACCCGCTGAACATGCCGATATGGCACCGCGCTTTGATCATTATCCGGACTTGCCGAGCTGGCAACGTGAAGGCGTCAAACATACTTTACTGGTCGGGGAGTTTGAACAATATCACTCCCCGGTGATTACTTTTTCACCATTAATCGCCATTGACCTGGAATGGCAGGCCGACGGCTATTTGCAGTTACCCCTGCGAGAGGATTTTGAAATAGGTTTTTTGCCCCTTGTTGGTGCATTTGAGCTTAATGATGAAAAATTTTCACCCGATGAGTTTGCCTATTTAGGTAAGAATCTTAACCGTATCGGGTTACATGCCAACAAAGGAAGTCGGGGATTATTAATCGGCGGAGTCCCATTAAGCGAAGAGATTCTCATTTGGTGGAATTTTGTCGGGCACAACAAGGTTGAGATTGCCCGTGCGCAGCATGACTGGGAGCAGGGGAATAGGCGTTTTCCCGATGTTGTTGGCTATTGTGGCCCGCGTATGGCCGCGCCCCGCCTGCCCTGGAGCGATGTTTGATATCATCAGGCTATAACAAACTAATGGTTTTATTCATTTCGCTCTATTAACGTTAAATTAATGTGATCGAAATTCCATGTTTTGGCGTAAATATAGTTTATCTGGTAAATAGTGATCTGGCGCAAATAAAAGGTCGGAGCAGTGGATTAAGATAAATCTCAAGAAGTGATGTTGTCCACCGCTAGTCAGAAGCCTGTGAGGTCATTATGAGCCAAGTACTCTATCGTGCAAGATTATCCCATGTTGTTATTGCAACGGCGGCGTTTTGGATCTCGATCGCAGCGATGCTGGTTGTTGTACTAAACTAACTCTGAATGATTATGCAATAAACCCGCCCTGGCGGGTTTTTTTATGTCTATATATTCGCAATGTTCAGAGTGTGGTTATACTTGTTAAACCTGATACCTGATTAACCCTGTAAAATAAAATGATAATTATTTCTAATATTATAGTGCTGCTCATTGCCGCGATTCATCTGTATATCCTGATCCTGGAAATGTTCCTTTGGCAGAAGCCCACGGGCAGACGCGTGTTCGCCACTACCGCCGAGTTTGCTGCGGCAACGCGGGTGTTGGCGGCCAATCAGGGGCTGTATAACGGCTTTCTGGCGGCAGGACTGGCATGGGGCGTCTGGCGAGACGAGCCTGCAGTGCAGCTATTTTTCCTCGGCTGCGTGCTGGTGGCGGGCGTATTTGGCGGGCTGACGGCCAGCCGTAAAATTCTCAGGGTACAGGCATTGCCCGCGTTGATTGGTCTGGTGGTGGTGCTGTGGGTGCATTAACCCGCCGTTAACGATGGCGGGAAAGTCGGTCAGGCAGTTTTTTGATGAATGACGTGCAGCGGTGGGGCGATATGCAGATCCACGCTTAAATCCTGACGAAAATCATAAGGCGTGATATCGAAGCGCTTTCTGAACATATAAGTGAAGTGTGACTGTGAGCCAAAACCAAAATCGAGCGCGATGTCGAAAATAGAGGCATCACTGCTACGCAACTGGTAAACCGCGCCGGCCAGCCTGCGTTCGCGGATGTACTTGCCCAGCGAAATCCCGGTCGCTTCTTTGAACAACTTCTGCATGTGCCACAGAGAGTAGCCGGAGTACTCGGCCAACTCTTCGAGATGGATCACTCTTCCAAGGTGAGTTTCGACCCATTTACTGAGGGCGCAGACTAATGAGAGGTGGTGTTCTTGTATCATCAGTGCGTCTGTGTGAGATCTACATAGCGTTGAAGTATACACAACTTGCTGCCCCGGACAAAAAAGCCGCCGACATCAGGGTGAAATTATTCGGAAAAACCATCGTCAGGTGGCTTGTCATTCGAAACGAAAAACGGCTAATCTGGGATTGCCCGCTGCCGCTGATACCGAAGTGGGTCAGGTCGCAACAAATAACAGCCTAAGCAGAGTCAGCCGTGACAATTCAGCGTTGATGGGGTGATCGCATGTTAATGACAGTGATTATTACTCTGGTTGTAATTGTAGGTGTAGCCGCTTTTATGGTGACACCGGTGATGAGAATGAATAATGCGGAAGGTGTGGGAGGTGAAGAGCCGTGAAATCAGGGCAGAACATGACCCCAAAAGGGGTTTGACAGACTACCGAAAAAGCCTGGGCAATCAGTGACCCGGGCTTTTTATTGGTGAGCGTTTGCCGATCAGACGTTTTTCCGCTCCACGGTTTCTTCGCCCCAGTACAGCTGGTCGGCGCTGGTTTTGGCAAAGGCCATTTGCAACGCTTCGTCGCTACCTTCTTCCCAGATTTTTTGAGCCAAAACCTCGTCATTTTTCGCCAATTCAAAAATAGCCTCGGCGATCTCAACCGAGGTCTCACGCACGGTAGCCCAGGATTTCACATTGTGGTTTGCCATAACTTTCTCCTGTTGGGGGGAGGGAGACGCCGAAATGCGCGTCGCTCAAGCCTCAAGTATAGGTCAATTCAGCCGGGTGTTTTGACGGCCAATGCGCAATAACGCTGAAAATTCAGCGGCAAACCGCCAAGGGGCAGCAAAGCGCCAGTTGGCATGCTATTGTGTGCGGCGTCTGAATCAAGAAGGAAAGGTATTATGTCCGACATGCTGAACAACGATCAGGAATTGGCTTCCGACCTGGTTGCCTGCCAATTGGTGATCAAACAGATCCTGGATGTTATCGATGTCATCGCGCCTACCGAGGTGCGGGACAAGATGGCCAGCCAGTTGAAAAGCATCGATTTTACCACTCACCCAGCCGGTGCCGATCCCGTGACCCGGCGGGCGATTGAAAAAGCGATCGCGCTGATTGAAATGAAGTTTACCCGCAATTGATGGGGAACCGCCGCTGAGCGACGGTTTGAGCGGTGGTGATTAATCCACCACCGTTTCGACTTTCTTGAATAGCGGGCAGTCGGCAACGCCAATCAGGCCGTTGTCACCATGCAGATACTGGGCTATCACCAGGTTGCGTGCCGTCATGTACTTACACTGCAATCCCAATCCCCCGACGTTTTTATTGCTGCCGACCAATACGCCATATCCCGAGAACAAAAACGCGCCATAAACCACCGCCAGCAGAACCGCCCACTTAATCAGCTTACCCATTGTGACTCCTTGTTATTTATCGTCGTTGCGATATAGCCATGCGGAAGAACCGGCTGCAATGGTAACAATCTGAAAAGTGGTTCTGACGCTGGTTTCTAAACGACAGGTTAAAGTTCGTTTAAGTTGGCTGTGATACATTCGGAACAAATTATCAAGATAACAATGAGGCTGCTAAATTTGTTACGGAAAAAAGTCCTCGTGATAATAGCTTTCCTTGCTGCCTGCCTGTTCTTTTACTTGTTGGCGTTAGATAGCTATTGCGATGAGGGGGGCACATTTGCGTTGGGAGTTTGCTCCGTTACCCGTTTCGTTCCCTGGTGAGTTGCGTAGCGGTGCGTAACAATTTTCTATCAGGATGTTCGTGCCGGTGCCCGGAGTGCTAAGATGTCCGCCTGTTTTTAGCAGTAGATAGGGTTGTCCATGTACGATTTAGGTTTTGGTCCAAATAGTCTGGGGTCACTGGTTATCGCCTTGTTGGCAGTCCTGGTGGGATTATGGATCTGGTTCCTGGTGAATCGCGCCAGTGTGCGAGCCAATGAGCAGATCCGCCTGCTGCAGGAAATTGCCGAGCAACAGCGTCAACAAACCGCATTATTGAAAAGCCTGGCGCAAAGCGCGCGCGGCGATGGCGTGGCGGACGATGACGATCTCAGTCCAGCGCTGGATTTCAAAGGTTTTATCCCCGAGCGTTAATCAAACTTCCTGCCGGGTGGTGTTGCCACCCGCGTTGCTCCGAAAAACATTAGTATAGATAATATGAAAAGCCATCGTACTGTCATAAATCTGTCGTATTGACGTCGTAATGTAGCGCCAACTCTACGAAAGATGGATAAAGCCGATGATTAAATGGTACGAAGAAAGCGACGCCGAAGTGAATCGCAGCATTGCGTTGATTACCGGAGAAAACCCGGATAAATGGTATCCCTACGGCGGCGTTAAAGGTAAAGATTATTGCAAGAATCCCTCCGATGCCTGGCCGATTATCTGCGCCAATAAAATCAGTCTGAATGCCGATGCCCAAAGCGATAATCCGCAATGGCAGGCGCGCATGATCACCCAGCGTGGCGAGTGGCAGGCGGACAGCAATAGCCCACTGCGCGCAGCGATGATCTGCTTCCTGCTGAGCCAGCAAACTAACGAAGTGGTATGTTGAAACACCAGAATTACTGATGACTTTCCCTTTTTATGACAACAGAACTTGTCTCTGGCGGAGCCTGTTTATGAAGCGCATTATTAAAGGTGATAAAAACTTGTCTCATCTGGTGGTTGCCCATGCGGCAATCGATCGTCACGCCGAAAGCTTTGGTCAGCGCCGACAGGGCTGGCCATCAACCTATCTGATAAAATATCAAAACGATCGTGTAGCGGTAGAGGTGGTGACACGCCGCCAATCCTACGTCGCCACGCTGATGATTGGTGCGCGCAATCTGACCAAGTTGTGCGGCCTGTCCGGCTAAAAACCTCCTCATTTTATGATTCTTCCCAGTATAAAATAGCGCCCTGGCCATCCTTGCCGGGGCGCTACTCCTTGATGCTCACGGGGTTAAGTGTTAAAAAGCCGCCCGCAGATACATTTATTGATTGGCGAAATCTTGTGCAAAAGCGACAGGATCCCACGCCATATGAGGATAAGATGGGCGGTCAGCAGCAGGATACCCCGCTAAAACGCGGTTTAAAAAACAGACATATACAACTTATCGCCCTGGGCGGCGCCATTGGTACCGGCCTGTTTCTCGGCATTGCACAGACCATTAAAATGGCGGGCCCTTCGGTACTGCTGGGCTATGCCATCGGCGGTTTTATCGCTTTTCTGATCATGCGTCAGTTGGGGGAAATGGTGGTTGAAGAGCCGGTCGCCGGGTCGTTCAGCCACTTTGCCTATAAATACTGGGGTGATTTCGCTGGCTTTCTTTCCGGCTGGAACTATTGGGCGATGTTCATTTTGGTCGGCATGGCCGAACTGACCGCGGTTGGGATCTATATTCAATATTGGTGGCCGGACATCCCGACCTGGGTTTCCGCCGCAGTATTCTTTGTCCTGATCAATCTGATCAACCTGGTGAATGTACGGCTGTACGGGGAAACCGAGTTCTGGTTTGCCATTATCAAGGTGGTAGCGATTGTTGGCATGATTGTTTTCGGTGCCTGGCTATTGGCCAGCGGCAACGGGGGACCGCAAGCCAGTATCAACAACCTGTGGGAGCAGGGCGGCTTTATGCCACACGGCATCGAAGGGTTGGTGATGGCAATGGCGGTAATCATGTTCTCATTCGGTGGGCTGGAAATGGTGGGCATTACCGCCGCCGAAGCGGCCGATCCGCGCCGCAGTATTCCCAAGGCCACCAATCAGGTGGTGTATCGCATCCTGATTTTTTATATCGGCTCGCTGACGGTACTGCTTTCACTTTATCCCTGGCACAAAGTGGTGGAAGGCGGCAGCCCGTTCGTGATGATTTTCCATGCGCTGAACAGCAACCTGGTGGCGACCCTGCTGAACGTGGTGGTGCTGACAGCGGCGCTGTCGGTGTACAACAGCGGGGTCTATGCCAATAGCCGTATGTTGTTTGGCCTGGCGACACAGGGGAATGCTCCCAAGGCGTTGACCCGGGTAAATAAACGCGGGGTGCCGGTGTTGTCAATCGCACTGTCGGCGCTGGTGACCTCCGTCGGCGTGCTGATCAACTATGTCATGCCAGGCAAGGCGTTTGAGTTGCTGATGGCGTTGGTGGTGTCCACCCTGGTGATTAACTGGGTGATGATTTGTCTGGCACACCTGCGATTCCGTGCGGCGAAAAACCGCCAGGGCGTGATCCCGGTCTTCAAGGCCTTGTGGTACCCCTTCGGCAACTACCTGTGCCTGGTGTTCCTGAGCCTGATTCTGGTGATCATGTATTTCAGCGAGGGGATCCGTATCTCGGTATTACTGATGCCGGTGTGGATCTTGCTGTTGTGGATTGGTTTTATGCTGACGCGCCGCAAGGGCGCTAAAGTAAGACGGTAATTTTTAACGGAGGCGCTATCTGGCGCCTCCGTTCCATCCATTAGCTGCGTGGCATAAAGGCATTGCCTGGGGTGGCGCGGCCCAATCCCAACAGCTTCCTGCACAGCAGGAACAGGGTGGTGATGACATCGATAGCCACCACGCTTAACATCAGCACGCCCAGCATGAAGAAACTCACCAGCGCACCAAACAATAGCACCAGCGGTGCCGGTACGCGTACCCGGCGCAGTTTCATCGCGGCATACATTTTCCAATACTGCATCTGTGCCAGCATCGCGCTGCGGATACGGCCCAGTCGAACACCTGACTTGCGTGATGTAGAACGGCTCATAACTTCTCCTTTTCTGAATGTCCTATAAGTAAATCACAAGGATCTTAAGAGATGCTTAACAGGCTCTAGTCGGCCCTGGCATTCTCACAGGGACTGTGACAACACAAAACCCGAAAAGGTCACTCCAAGGTGAGCACGGTTCACAAAGCACGCTGATCGAGTATCTTGTTATGGTATCCATCTGCCCGTGTTGGGTGTCCGCAGTGGTCGGGAGAGCAATTTGAAGATAACCAATCGTTACTATGATGCCGGCAAAACTCACCATACCCCGCAGGGGTTCCGCAACCCGGAGCCTTCACAGCGCCAGGATGGGGATTTGAAACGCTGGCAGGATGAGCGTAAACAGCAAGGATTGCCCAAACCACCACAGATGGGCTATCAGCAGTTTACCCAGCGCTGGTGGCAACGTGCCGACCTTGGCGGCAGTGATAACAGCATTTGGTGGCTGGGGCACGCCTCAATGCTGCTGCGTCTCGATGGTCGATACATCCTGATCGATCCGGTATTGTCTGAACGTGCATCGCCACTGAGTTTCTATGGCCCGAAGCGTAAGACACCGCCGCCGTTGACGGTGCAACAGTTGCCGACGGTGGACGTGGTTTTAATTTCACACAATCACTATGACCATCTCGATCGGCGCACCGTGCGGCAGTTGGCACGGCGTTTTCCGCACGCGACCTTCATTGTGCCCCTGGGGCTGAAAAATTGGTTCCGGCGTTACCGGCTGCAGCGGGTCGAAGAGCTGGACTGGTGGGATAACCTGCAGTTGGGTGATTTGACTTTCCATTGCACGCCGGCGCGTCACTGGAGCATGCGCACCCTGTGGGACCGTAATCGTTCCCTCTGGTGCGGCTGGGTGATCCATCACCCGGCGCTGCGTTTCTATTTTTCCGGAGACAGCGGTTATTCGGATCGCCTGGCTGATATTGGAGCCCGTTTAGGGCCGTTTGACGTGGCGGCATTACCGATTGGCGCCTATGCACCACGTTGGTTCATGCAGGAACAGCATATGGATCCGCAGCAATCGGTGACGCTGTATCAACAATTAAATGCACCGCGGGTCATCCCGATCCATTGGGGGGTTTTTGAATTGGCCGATGAGTCATTGGATGAACCGCCGCAGCAATTAAATCTGGCTCTGAGTGCGGCGGGAATTGAGCAGCATCAGTTCCGGCCCATCAAAATTGGCGAGCGCATTGCGCTTGAAGCTAACTCTTAAGCGTTATTTCTGGCTCTGTGTGGCGGGGACGGTTATCGTCACCGCCTGCAGGCCAGTCCCAATGCGGGTTGTAGCCATTCGCTGGTGCAGGGCCCAGTTTATCCGGCACCTGACCTAACCTGTTGGCATGAATAGGGACAAAGCGCAGGAAAAGATAAAATAAATATGTTCACAGGGCATTGTTATTGACCGAGTAAATACCTATGCGGATTTCAAGATTTAATTCAGCTATGGATTCCCACTGTTCTCAGGATTATTGCCGTTATTTATCCCCCTTAATCAGTAATGTATTTCTCTACCACTGCACGGCAATAGTGCGTAAATTCTGATTTTGCATGCTTATGCACCCAAAAGTGGCACGCTATTTGATTTTTGTCGCGAGTTCCCTGTTGCATAAATTGTGCTCACCCTCGCTGAGGGCAATAATGATCTTCAGTATTATTTCGTTTTCACATGCGGGTGAGCTCGCAGACGTGAGGCGGTGCCAGCGTTGGGCCGTCCGGATGGCGACCCAATGGTCGGATCATCCGATATCAAATGTACCCGTTCATCGATATTCAAAAGTTTTATAAGAAATTCCATAAAGATTCAAAATTTTTAACGTTCTAAGCGCCTGTCCGGCGTTATATGTTGCAACATACATTGGTCAATCGGATGAAAGAATTGTTAAAATTCAGTCAGGGTGCGGAGTGTAGCGGGGCGACACTGTTAAGCAGAAAATAGCTAAGGCTTCAACATCTTTTAGTCTATTTAAGCTTATGTTGCTCTCGACCGTTTCAAATATGTGCGACAGCTCCACCAGTGATTAAAAATGGCTTGCCATCGAATACAGAGTATGTGATAACGCATCTGGGTAAAACGAGGTACAGTTCTGTATATGTGTGGCATTTTCAGTAAAGAAGTTCTGAGTAAAAACGTTAGCGTTGAATACCGCTTCTCTGCCGATCCTTATCTTAGTGCCTCAAGCAGTAACGACTCTAGTTTGTCTATGTAACGCCTCCGGGCGGTTTAAACAATCCAAAGGAAATACTCAAGATGGCAAAGATCAAAGGTCAAGTTAAGTGGTTCAACGAATCTAAAGGTTTCGGTTTCATCACTCCAGCTGACGGCAGCAAAGACGTGTTCGTACACTTCTCTGCAATCCAGGGTAACGGCTTCAAAACCCTGGCTGAAGGCCAGAACGTTGAGTTCGAAATCCAAGATGGCCAGAAAGGCCCATCTGCAGTAAACGTTACTGCAATCTAATCAGCGTCAGCTGTACAAAAAACCCGCCTTAGTGCGGGTTTTTTCGTTTCTGTTATCCGCGGGTAATAATAATCCCTGCGTACTGATTTCGCCCGGTAATGCCCGGATGGGCAGGATCTTGCTCGCGTCGGTGGCTGTTGCGACGGTAGCTGGTGTATTTAAATCGCTGTGGTTGGTGCGGATCGGTATTGGGGGTACAGATGGTACAGCTCCCTGCATGGTCAACGGCGGCAAAACCCAGTTCACGCAGTTTGGATTCGGCAATGGCGGCCAGGTCCAGATGGCGATAGCGGGGGCTGATTAAGGCTGCGGGCAGGGGTAGCTGTTGCTTGAACCTTGCGACCAGTTCCTCGTTGACCTCGTAACAGCAGGGGCCGGCGGCAGGGCCGATGGAAGCCACCCAGTTGGCCGTTGAGTCATCACGGCTGATACGCGCTGCCAATTGCTCCAGTATGCCATCCAGCAGGCCACGCCAACCGGCATGGACGGCAGCAATCGCAGAGCCGTCGTTGCGGCTGAAAATCACCGGCAGGCAGTCTGCCGTTAACACACTCAGCAGAATGCCGGGCTCAGTGGTATAGAAGCCATCGGCTTCTCCGCATTGTTGCGTCGCCTGTGTCACGTCAACAATGCGAGTGCCATGCACCTGTTTTTTTTCCGGCAGGGTAGAACGATAGGCCAACAGATGGCCTGGCAGCAGCGCACTTTTGTTGCCGAAACCGTGCTGAATGGCCGGGATGGCGTTGAGCAGTGGGGAAAAATCGGTCATATCACGTCTTTACCTGCATCAGAAAAGTTAACGTCAGTGTAGCCAGTTTTTTTCCTCGCTGGCTAGGGGCTTGCGGCATCTGCCTTGCATCGTACAGAAGGCTTCTTTAGACTAGCCGCGCCGTATCTCTCTGGAATCCAAGCCATGTCTTATCAGTGCCCTCTGTGTCATCAGCCGCTTCACCTTTCTCATCTGCAATGGCGTTGCGACGCTAACCATCAGTTTGACTGCGCCAAAGAAGGCTATGTCAACCTGATGCCGGTACAGCACAAGCGCTCAAAGCAGCCCGGAGACAGCGCGGAAATGATGCAGGCGCGGCGTGCGTTCCTGGATGCGGGTTTCTATCAACCCTTGCAGCAGCGGGTGGCCGAACTGTTGGATCAGGCGTTGGCGAGTGATGCGCAGGCGTTACTGGACATCGGCTGTGGTGAGGGTTATTACACGGCGGAAGTGGCTGCCCGGCTGACACAGCAGCGTAATATCACCGTTTATGGTCTGGACGTCGCCAAGGTGGCGATCCGCTATGCGGCCAAGCGTTATCCGGCAGTCTCATTCTGCGTGGCGTCGAGCCATCGTCTGCCGTTTGCCGATGCTTCTCTGGACGCCATACTGCGTATTTACGCCCCTTGCAAAGCCGAAGAACTGGCTCGGGTAGTGAAACCCGGTGGTGTGGTGGTAACGGTATCGCCTGGCCCGCGTCATCTGTATCAATTGAAAGAGCAGGTGTATCAGCAGGTGCAACTGCATGTCGAACAGGATGAGCAGTTTGCCGGTTTTGACTGCGAACGAGTTGAGTCATTGGCGTACCCGATGACGCTGCCGGGTGAGCAGGCGGCCAACCTGCTGCAGATGACGCCTTTCGCCTGGCGTGCCTCTCCTGAGGTGCAGCAGCATTTGAGTGGTTGTGAAGCCTTTGCCTGCGAAACCGATTTTGTTATAGCGCTGTACCGTCGCCAGCCTGATTGATTGACCGTCCAGAAACGAAAAAACCTGCCATTGGCAGGTTTTTCTTTGGGTTCAGCGTTATCAGGCCAGATAGCCCAAATGCTCCAGCAGAATATTGAAGCCGATACCGATCAGTACCACGCCGCCGAGGATCTCCGCGCGCTTGCCGAGCAATGGCCCGATAAAGCGGCCTATCATCATGCCCAGGGTGGCCATAATCATGGTAGCGCAGCCAATGGCCATGGCGGTATGGACAATATTCACTTGCAGGAAGGCCAGGCCGACACCAATAGCCATGGCGTCGAGACTGGTAGCGATGGCGGTGGCGACCAATAACCAGAAACCGTGACGCTTCACTTTTTCCACTTCGTCAGGCCGGTTCCTGACGCCTTCGACGATCATGCGCATACCGAGGATAAACAGCAGCGAGAAGGCAACCCAGTGATCCCATTCCATAATGTATTGGCTGGCGAACAAGCCGATGCCCCAACCGATAATCGGCGTAATGGCTTCTACCACACCGAAAATAAGTCCGGTGCGTAGCGCTTCACGAAAACGGGGCTGATGCAGGCTGGCACCTTTGCCAATCGATGCGGCGAACGCATCCATAGACATGCCAAAAGCGAGAATGAGTGTAGCTGACAAGTTCATGTGAAATAACCTCGGCCGGGCGGCTCCATATACACGTAACCCACCCCCAACCATACGACGGAGTTACGTGTCTATGGTCTCGCCAACCTTACCTGGCTGCCCGCACCACGTTTTAATGAATAAAACGAGTATGTTGATACGGGCGTTTCTGGCGCTTTATTGTCCAGAAACCGGCTACTCCCCAATGACGGCGCAACCATAGCATATTAATTCCGTTACCAACAACCCTTATTCCCCATGGACATTGGTTTGAAATTGATAATGGTTTTCATTAATGAAGTGTATAGGAAGGAATATAATGTAGGCGAGTGCAACAATATTGCGTAAATAATCATCAGGTAGCCATGTGCGCTGATGATTAATTATCCACATACAGCGCAGGGCAACACGGGGCAGGATTAAGGCTATTTTTACTCACTGATTCTCAACGAAAAAATGATAGATTTTTTCCAGATCGTCTAATTGAGTAACCTGAATCAACAACCGACGCTGCTCAAGATCTATCACCAGGATGCCATCCTCGGATAAATTCATGGCTTTAATCCGGTTATATTCAATAAAGGCATTGGCATAAAAGAAACCTTGCGCCTTAAACAACATCTTGGGCCAACGGATATAAGAAATATAAATTGCGATCAGTGCTAAAGAAATAAGCAGCCAGGTGGTTAATACCGCACCCTGGGTGGTGACATTTCGGTAGAGCAGAATGGCGATCAGGCCGACAAAAATCAGGCAGTCAATTCGATTACGGCGCTTTAACTGCACCTTGAGCAAGGTTTTGCCTTTCAGCAGGTTCATGCCGAACTCGTCGTAAATCGCATACACCAGCATCAGCGCGGTGAAAATCAGTAATACGCCATCGGTCAGCGACATCTTTCAACTCCACAAATAAAAAAACCGGGGGTTTCCCCCCGGCGGTTAAACGCTTACAGACCCAGCAGACCTACCCAGTAACCGAAGATACCGATGGCGAAGAAGCCAATGATGATCCACAGCGCATTCACTTTTCTGCGCAGCAGCCACATACAGCCGAAGGTCAGCAGCAGCGGCACCAGGCCCGGCATCAACTGATCGAGGATGGTTTGCACCGTGGTTACCGTGGTATGCCCGGTCTGGTCGGTGATCTTCGACACCACCAGCGGGATATTCATGTGCGTCCACTTGTTAACCAACGCCCCCATGACAAACAGGCCAAGAATGGACGCTCCTTCCGTCAGTTTTTGCAGGAAGCCGCCGCCCATATCATTAACGATATCCACCCCTTTGCGATAACCGTAGGCCACGCCGTAATAGCGGGTCAACAGGCGCACCAGGTTGAACAGGACGAAGAATAAAATCGGGCCCAGAAGGCTGCCACTCATGGCGATACCGGCGCCGAGCGCAGCGAACACCGGACGTACGGTGCCCCAGAAAATCGGGTCGCCGACACCGGCCAAAGGCCCCATCAAACCGACTTTGATACCGTTGATGGCCGCATCGTCGATAGGTGCACCGTTAGCACGCTGTTCTTCCATCGCCATGGTAACGCCAAGTACCGGTGCCGCCACGTAAGGGTGGGTGTTAAAGAACTCCAGATGGCGTTTGATCGCCTGTTTGCGATCGTCGTTATTTTCCGGGTACAGGCGACGGATCACCGGCACCATCGAGAAGCAAAAACCCAGCGCCTGCATACGTTCGAAGTTCCATGAACCCTGGAACAGATTCGAGCGCATAAACACACCGCGAATATCGGCCGGCGTGAGTTTCTTTTGAGCTGTTGTATCAACCATTTCTCTCACCTATTCCTAGTCGAGTTCGTTATCGAGGTCGTTGGCATTTGCCGGGCCAGCCTGGACTACCTGAGACTTGTTGTATTTCGGGCTGAGCTGGATATAAAGCACCGCCATCACCACGCCAATCACGCCGAGGGCGACCAGGTTAAAGTTGGTGAAGGCAGCGGTAACGAAGCCGAGGTAGAAGAATGGCATCAGGTAGCCGGCACGCATCATGTTGATCACCATGGCGTAACCTACCACCACGATCATCCCGCCGGCGATGTTCAGGCCGCTGGTGACGACTTCAGGGATCGAGTTAAGCAGCGCGTGAACGCCAGAGGTGCCCACCGAGATAGCGACAATAACCGCCGGGATGGCAATACGCATCGCCTGCAGCAGCAGGGCAGAGATATGCAGCCAGGTAATGGCCCGCAAACTGCCGCGCTCCGCCGCGCTGTCTGCCGCGTGCTGGAAGGCCACGGTCAGGGTACGCACGATGATGGTCAGCACTTGCCCGGCCGCCGCCAGCGGAATGGCCAGGGCGATACCGGCACCGACGCTTTGTCCGCCGGCAATAACCAGAATGGTGGAAATGATTGACGCTAACGCCGCATCTGGCGCTACCGCCGCACCGATGTTCATCCAGCCCAGGGCGATCATCTCCAGCGTACCGCCGATGATGATACCGGTTTTCATGTCACCGAGAATAAAGCCGATCAGGGTACAGGCGACCAGCGGACGGTGGAACTGAAACTCGTCGAGGACGGAACCCATCCCGGCGATACAGGCAACGATAAATATCAGTACAATCTGAAGAGTGGTAATCTCCATTGCACTTCTCCTATGACCAAAGATCTCTGAGTAAAATAATTATTGGCTGTCGCCATTAATTGAGTTTGTTAATCAGGTCCATCATTTTTAACCGACTGTCGGACGAGACTTTACGAACTTCCAATTCAATACCGCGCTCGTTTAATTTCTTAAACGCTTCGATATCTTTTTCGTCAACCGAGACGGCATTATTCACCTGGGTTTTGCCCTGGCGGAACGCCATGCCGCCGATATTCACCGACTTGATATCCACGCCGGCTTCCACCAAACGCCAGACGTCGGTCGGATTGGTGAACAGCAGCATCACACGATCGCCGGCATATTTCGGGTTGTTCCACACCCGGATGGCTTTCGCCACGTCGACCACGTGTGCGGTGACGCCCGGCGGGGCAACCTGAGTCAGCAAGGTTTTGCGAACGTGGTCGGCGGCGACTTCGTCACTGATCACGATGATGCGGCTGACGTTGGTTTCCTTGGTCCAGCGGGTCGCGACCTGACCGTGGATCAAACGGTCATCGATACGGGCCAGGCCGATTTTCATATGGTCATTGGGACCCAGCGGCGCCTGAGGGGCGGCGGGTTTTGCGGTAGGAGCACTTTGTGGTGCCGCGGGCTTAACACTCTCTTCGGCCGGTTTTTTCAGCGCTTTTACGCCTTCACGGCCGGTTTCCAACGCCAGCGCGACCAGTTCGTCGAAGCCAGGGTTGTCGTCTCGTGCCATGAACGTTTCCACCAGCATCGGAATGTTAACCCCGGTGACGACCTCATAGTTCTCTTTATCGACGGCGATGCGGCTGGCCGCGTTGAACGGGCTGCCGCCCCAGGTATCCACCAGGAACAGGACGCCACCACTGGTGTCGAGCCCGCTGATTTTACCCTTGTATTTCTCGATTAACGTTTCGGCATTTTCACCGGGGACGAAATCTATAAAAGCGACGTTATCCTGTTCGCCCAATAGCATTTCCGTGGTCTTCAGCAATTGTTCTGCTGCGGTCCCGTGTGTGCCGATGATAATAGCTATTGCCACTCGCTACCTCCTCATTGAACTTCATGCACGGATTGTGTTTGTTCAGTTCATTTTCTTGCTGGCAGTCACTTCCGTGGTTCAGATACATTATGGTAGAAATTTGGAAACCCGCCGTTAACATTTCTCGCGCAGTTTCAAAAGCCTGTGCGCGTGAATCCACGTCAGCGCCATTTATTTTAGTGAGTGAAAAAATAAATTTTGTGACATTGCTCTGCTATTGAGCGCTCGGATTACTCCTAACCCGGTGTTTGCGGAATTAAACAACAGAGCTGTTACAAGACGATGCAGAAGGTAAAAAAGCTTCTTTGCCGGCAAAAAAATTCCTGCTAGAGTATTTCTTCTTTCATATTTAGGAGTGAAGGGCCTCAGCCCACCCTATGGACTGTCACCGAAGTTACTGTTTTTCAAGGTTCCACCCGCCACCTGTTGGCGTAGTACAAGTCACACGGCCGTTCGGCCATCCCCCGGTACTGCAATCCCGATATCTTGCTATTTCTGTCCGCGCCTTTCCTGCGTCGGCATCGTCACGCCTGAGCACCGCTCGGCCATCCTGTCTTTTTTTCGGAGTCTGATATGGAATTTTTAATGGACCCCTCAATTTGGGCTGGGTTACTGACACTGGTGGTATTGGAAATCGTACTGGGTATCGACAACCTGGTGTTTATCGCCATTCTGGCCGATAAACTGCCGCCGAAGCAGCGTGATAAAGCACGTATACTCGGTCTGTCGCTGGCGCTGTTTATGCGTTTGGGCCTGTTGTCGGTCATTTCCTGGATGGTGACGCTGACCACGCCGCTGTTTAGCGTCGGGGAGTTCAGCTTCTCCGGTCGTGATTTGATCCTGCTGTTCGGTGGTGTGTTCCTGTTGTTCAAGGCCACCATGGAGTTGCACGAACGGCTGGAAGGGCAAACGCATCAGGATGGCGCCAACCGGGGCTACGCCAAATTCTGGGCGGTGGTAGTACAGATTGTGATCCTTGACGCCGTGTTTTCACTCGACGCGGTGATTACCGCGGTGGGCATGGTGAACGACCTGCCGGTCATGATGACCGCCGTTGTCATCGCCATGGTGGTGATGCTGGTGGCTTCCAAACCGCTGACCAACTTCGTCAATGCGCACCCGACTATTGTGGTGCTGTGCCTGAGCTTCCTGTTGATGATTGGTCTGAGCCTGATCGCCGAAGGCTTTGGTTTGCATATTCCTAAAGGTTACCTGTATGCCGCGATTGGTTTCTCGATCCTGATCGAGCTGTTTAACCAAATTGCCCGTCGTAACTTTATCAAACATCAGGCTCATCGTCCGATGCGTGAACGCACCGCAGAGGCGATCATGCGCCTGATGGGGCAGCAGCGCGCGCAGCAAACGGACGAAGCGGCACCGCTACCGGTGAATGAAACCTTCGCCGAGGAAGAACGTTATATGATCAGTGGCGTGTTGACGCTGGCCTCGCGTTCACTGCGTAGCGTGATGACGCCGCGCACCGATATTTCATGGGTGGATTGCGATCGTTCCCGTGAAGAGGTGCGTGAACAACTGCTGGATACGCCGCATAGCCTGTTCCCGGTCTGCCGCGACTCGCTGGATGACATTATCGGCGTGGTGCGTGCCAAGGATCTGCTGGTGGCAGTCGAGCGGGGCGAAGATATCGCCGAGTTTGCCGCGCGTACGCCACCGATTGTGGTGCCGGACACCATGGACGTGATTAACCTGCTGGCGGTATTGCGCCGTGCCAAGGGACGTCTGGTGGTGGTCACCAATGAATTTGGTGTTGTGCAGGGGCTGGTCACGCCACTGGACGTGCTGGAAGCCATTGCCGGTGAATTCCCGGACGAGGATGAAACGCCGGATATCGTGGTGGAAGACGCCAGTTGGCTGGTGAAGGGCGGCGCCGATCTGCACTCACTGGAGCAGGCGCTGAACTGCGACGATCTGGTCAGTCCGACGGAGGACTTCGCCACTCTGGCGGGCTTCCTGCTGTCCCATTACGGCCAAATGCCGGCAGTGGGCGAAACGGTGGAGCTTAACCGACTGCGTTTCGAAGTCGTTGCCCTGTCCGAGTACCGCATTGAACTGGTGCGTATTACCAAAGTTGAGCCTCACGACGAGGAGCACCAGTAACCTACGGGCCGGAGGCATCACGCCTCCGGCTTGCTTTCCTGTTCCTTCCGCTGATTTGCCGCCCTCAACCGAGACTCATACTGCTGTAACCACAATGGAAAGACATTGATGGGCATTGGCTTGGCGAAATAGAATCCCTGCAATGAATTGACCTCGCGTGAGCGCAGGTAATCGGCCTGTTCAGCGGTTTCTACCCCTTCAGCCACCAGTTTCAGCTTAAGCCGTTGTGCCAGGGTAATGATGGTATCGGTGACGGTGGCGTTAATCGCATCGGTACCAATGGCGGCGGTGAAACCCCGGTCGATTTTCAAGACATCAGGGCTGAGTTTTTTCAAATAGCTGAGTGAGCTGTGCCCGGTACCAAAGTCGTCGATGGCCAGCATGATGCCCATTTCTTTCAGCGTTTTGATTTGCTCATACTGAATTTCCGACAAGGCGGTACGTTCGGTGAGTTCCAGCATCAGCGAAGGCATGGGATGGGCGGGAAGCCACAGGCGGCGGATATCATCGATAATGGTCACGCCGTTGAAATGCTCAGCCGCGACGTTGATGCTGATATAAAACGATGGGCGTGGGGGGAACAACTGCAGGTTTTCCACCACGGTGTTCATCAGGTAACGGGTCAGGGCGATAATCAAGCCATGCTGCTCCGCCAGCGGGATAAACACGTCGGGAGAGATCCAGCCCTGGCGCTTGTTTTTCCAGCGCAGCAGCATCTCAACCCCGACACAGCGGCCGGTTTCAGCATTGATGATTGGCTGACAGTAAACGCGGAATTCGCGGTGGGAAATGGCGTGACCAATATGGTACGACAGGCTCATGCGGTTAGCGGTGAGCAGATACACCACATAGGCTGCCAGCAGGCTGATCAGCAACGACAGCGGGATATGGCGCGGCAGCGCCGCTAGCGCCAACATGCTGGCCTGAGGGCCGAACAGTGAAATAGAAAACGGATATCGAGTAGATTTTGCGGTATAGCGCAGGTCGGCTGTCAGGGTATCGCTGCGCAAGATTTCCCGGCGGCCATATTCCAGGCTGTAGTTGCCGACGTTCAGCACCACTCGCTGTGCATAGGGTTCCTGAGGCTCCAGCAGGAAGTTCGCCAATAGCTCAATATTGAACACGTGCAACACGCCGTTACTGTGGTTATCAGTCTGCGTCGGAGTCCACATGATCAGCGTCGGTACGCCTTTGGCGACAGAGAGTGAAGGGCGCAACACCAGCTTCGCGTCATCGTTTGCTACGCTGGGCAAAATAGCGCTGAAAACGTACTTACGGGTGCCAAACAGGCTGGAACAGTAAATAACGCCGTCTTTAACCAGCAGCATTGCCCGCAGGGCCTGGTTTTGCGCAGCGCGAAAACGCAGCGTTGGCATCACGGCCTCACAAGGGGAGTCCAGCAGTGGCATGGAGCGCTCGGCCTGTTGCTTTGCCGGTGTCAGCAGATCGTTAATTTTGGCGACGGTACGGGTGGCGAGCACCTGCCGGTTTTGTTCAATGGTGCCAATCTCTTGATAATAACGGGTGTAGAGCGATAACAGCAAAATAGCCAACCCGACCGCCCCGGCCAGTAGCCAACGGTAATAGCGGTATTTGGTCACGGCAAATTGGGTCATCAACATCGCTAAATCCTTGTTCGGTAAGCCAGCCCTGAATCACCGTCAGGCCAAACTGCCCTGAATGATACTTGGCTAATTCTAGCCTGTCGTTATACAAGAGTGATGTTAACCCAGTAAATTATTTAAATTTGGTGAAACAGAGGGCTAAATTGTTGGTTAACTGTGGGATAGGGGGAACAGGTTTTTTGAATATTCTACGTGACGTTGTCACTAAGTGGCGCTAATGATTTGATTAGCCGGGGGTTACAGCAAGAAAAACCCCGCCGTGAAGGCGGGGTTAGCGGGTCAGTCACACTGCACTTTGATTGCCAGACCACCGCGAGAGGTTTCGCGATATTTGGCATTCATGTCTTTGCCGGTTTCGTACATGGTTTCGATGACTTTATCCAGCGAGACACGTGGCTCACTGGTACGACGCAGCGCCATACGCGCTGAGTTGATCGCCTTCACCGAAGCAATGGCATTACGTTCAATGCAAGGAACCTGAACCTGGCCGGCAACCGGGTCACAGGTCAGCCCCAGGTTGTGTTCCATGCCGATCTCTGCCGCGATGCAAACCTGCTCCGGGCTGGCACCCAGCAGTTCGGCCAGGCCGGCTGCGGCCATCGAGCAGGCCACGCCCACTTCACCCTGGCAACCCACTTCGGCACCGGAGATAGAGGCGTTCATCTTGTACAGTGCGCCTACTGCGCCCGCTGCCATAAAGTAACGAATATAAATATCCGGGCTGACGGATTCAATAAAGTGGTCATAGTAAGCCAGTACGGCAGGCACGATGCCACAGGCGCCGTTGGTCGGTGCGGTGACGACTCGGCCGCCGGCCGCGTTCTCTTCGTTGACCGCCAGTGCGAACATGTTGACCCAGTCAATCACGTTCATTGGGTCGTTGGACAGCTTGTCGGAAGACACCAGCATGCGGCGCAGCGCGGAGGCACGACGTGGCACACGCAGTGGCCCCGGCAGTACGCCCTCGGTGTTCAGACCGCGATCGATACAGGCGCGCATGGTCTGCCAAATGTTACCGAAGTAGGTTTCGATATCCTGCTTGCTGTGCAGAGCCAATTCGTTCTGCATCACCAGGCCGGAAAAGGACAGCCCGGTATCACGGCAGTGGGCGAGAATGTCACGAGCAAAACTGAACGGATAAGGGACGCTCAGCTCGTGTGCGTCGGCTTTGCCGAAGTTCTCTTCGTCGACGATAAAACCGCCGCCGAGTGAGTAGTAAGTCTTGCTGTAAACCTGTTTATCCCCGGCGAAGGCGTGGATCTGCATGCCGTTCTCATGCAGCGGCAAATTGTCGCTGCGGAAAACCATGCCGCCATCACGCGGGAAATCAACCTCATGCAGGCCGTTGGCCAGCATCAGGCGTTGACGTTGTTCTACATCGCGAATAAAGCCCGGGATGCTATCGATATCAACGGTATCCGGCATATTACCGGCCAGGCCGAGGATGATAGCGATATCGGTATGGTGACCTTTACCGGTCAATGAGAGTGAGCCGTAAACATCTACGGCAACACGCGTGATAGAAGGCATCAGGCCTTGATTTACCAGATCGTCGACAAACTGTTTGCCGGCTTTCATCGGTCCAACCGTATGAGAGCTGGACGGGCCGATGCCGATCTTAAACATGTCGAAAACGCTAATCACGCTAAAACTCCTTAGAGGCATATTGTTATGGCTGCAGCGGTTAAAAACCGCGCAGGGAACTGCGATATTGTAAAAGGGCCGCACGGGTTTGGCTGCCTTTTTCGCATGAAATAAAATAATCCTTGGTGTTAGTTTTTTACTGATTGCCGCAGGCATTCGGCCGCTCGTGGAACATCCGTTGCCTAAACTCGGTTAATGGCAATCGCGCCAGCTTCCGTTGCTGAACGCGGCCAGCTTAAACCCTGCTGAAATAGTGGTTTATTCCGGACTGCGCTATTTTACAGGTATTTCGTAAGGTTGAAGAGAGGGTTTACAGTTTTTTTAAAACTCTGATAGCCAGAAAGGTAGTTTAAAAAGCACACCGATGAAGTGATGCCGATCGCTTTACCCACGCCTGTTGCGCAGGTAACCGTTTGGCTTGTGATCAGTGTCACATTATTGGCGTTAAATGCTGACCTGCTGTGCCAGTCGTCGAATGATGGCGGCGGTCATTCCCCAGACAAATTGGCTTTGATACCAGGACAGATAAATGCGGTGTGAATGACCGCCGCGGTGAATATCCAACGGATAATAGCGCGAAAGCGTCAACGCCTCGTGCAGCGGCATTTCAAAAACCTCGGCCACTTCGTCTTCATTGGCGAAAAATTGCACATCGGGTGAGATCAAGCCAACCACCGGGGTCACCTGAAAACCGGTGCTGCTGTCGAGCGGGGCCAGTTGACCCAGAATGGTCACGGCTTGGGGGGGGATAGCAACTTCTTCCTGAGCTTCACGCAGGGCGGTGATAATCGCCGAGGCGTCTTCAGCGTCGGTTTTACCGCCCGGAAACGCTACCTGGCCCGGATGCTTGCGCAGCGTGTCGGCGCGGCGGGTCAGCAACAGGGTGGGTTCGGGGCGGCAAATAATCGGGATCAACACCGCGGCCGGACGAACGTTATGTGAAATCTGCGAGGCCTGTGGCAGTTGCAGCTGAAAGCGGCTGATAAAGGCCGCCAGCGAGGCCGGATAAGTGGGTTGGTTCACGAAGCGATAAACTCCCCCAGTTGCGGCAGAATGCGGCCGACCTTATCAAAGGTTTCCTGATATTCCGCCTGTTCCTGGCTGTCGGCCACGATACCGCCCCCGGCGGAGCAGTAAATACGGCCGTTTTCGGTGATCAAGGTGCGGATAGTGATATTGGTGTCCATGGTACCGCAGGCGCTGATATAGCCAATGCTGCCGCAGTAGGCGTTGCGTCGCTGCGGCTCCAGCTCTTCAATAATTTCCATCGCTCGTACCTTGGGCGCCCCGGTAATGGATCCCCCAGGGAAACAGGCGCGCAACAGTTCGGTCGCCGGAGTGCATTGCGGCAGAGTGGCGGTGATGGTGCTGACCAGATGATGTACTGCCGGGAAGGGTTCGACCACGAACAGTTCGGGAACCTCGACGCTGCCCGGTTCGGCGACGCGGCCGATATCATTGCGTAGCAGATCGACAATCATCAGGTTCTCTGCGCGGTCTTTGCTGGAGTTTGCCAAACGTTGCGCCTGTTGCGCATCCTGCCCGGCATCAGCCAGCCGCGGCAGGGTACCTTTGATCGGACGGGTTTGAATATGTTGGTTTTCCAGCCACAAGAAACGCTCGGGTGAAACGCTCAGCACGGCGTTATCCGGCAGGCGCAGGAAAGCTGAGAAGGGGGCGCGGTTGCTGGCGCTTAATTGCTGAAAGGCTTGCCATTCATCGCCCTGATAATCGGCAGCAAAACGTTGCGCCAGATTGATTTGATAACAGTCGCCACTGCGCAGGTAATGCTGAATTCGCTGGAACTTTTCCCCGTATTGCTGCCGCGTCATATTAGCCTGCCAGGGACTGGTCAGGGTAAATGTTGCCCCTGGCGCAGGCTGCTGATTGTGGAGCCATTGCCAGCGCAGTTCTGCATTATCATAGCTGAGTAATGTCAGCGTCTGTCGGTGGTGATCGGCTATCAGCGCCCAGTCATAAATGCCGACTGCCATATCCGGCAGCGTGATATCTGCCTGTGCCCACTGCGGCAGTTTCTCTACCCGGCGGCCCAAATCGTAACCGAACAGCCCGAGGGCGCCGCCCTGGAACGGCAGACTGGCATTCACATCCGGGTGCAGGTTCTGCTGTTCCAACTGCTGCTGGATCAGGCTGAAAGGATCTTCCGGCGACGACCAATGCTCTTCACCGCGACGGATCTCGGTAACGGGGCCGCGTGTGGTCAGGGTTGCACAGGGTTCCGCCACCAGAATATCGAAACGGTTATGTGAGTGCTCGGCAAAACCGGAATGGAGCAACATCGCCCAAGGCTGTGAGGCCAGTGGGGCAAACAGCTCCAGCAGGGCGGTGCGGGTGTAGGGTAAAGACTTAAGATTCGGTGCGGTTGTGCTCATGGGCCTCAATAAACCTGACTGGCGGGGCGGCGGTTTCTGCCCGCTATTCTGCCATATTCAACCGGCTGACGCATGCTCTGGCATCAGGCGCATAAGCACACTTCACATAAACGATGAGTAAACAATTTTGCAAATGAAGCATTTTTTGCGACTTTGGCTATAATCCAATATGTTAAAAACGACATCAGTGAGTGGTTAAGACAATTCTTGGATTCGTTGATTTCAATTTCAAATCCTAAACTTCACTATTAGTTTCATTCGGTTATTGTTTTTGCTTGTTATCACTCGTCTGTGAAAACACAGATCTTAAAATATAAATGGTAACAAGACGCATTTATGCCTGTGACGCTGTCGCTTGGCAAGTGCCTTATTTAATTTAAATGCACCCTGATATTTTTAAAAATAGAAATATTCATTCGTTACTTTTTGCGAAGAGCTGCCTATGTCCCTAATGCTAAGTGTCATTGTTCCGTTGCACAACGTGGGTGAACTGTTTGAGCCGTTTCTGGCGTCACTGCTGGCCCAGAAAGAGCGTCGTTTGGAGGTAATCATCGTCAATGATGGATCCACCGATGGCTCTGGTGATATCGCCCACCGCTATGCGCAGCAATACTCGCATATTACCGTGATTGACCAGCGTAATGCCGGCGTATCCTGTGCGCGTAATGCCGGACTGGCGGTTGCACAAGGTAAATATGTAGCATTCCCCGATGCTGATGATTTACTGGCGCCTGATATGTATTCAACGTTGATTGAAATGGCCGAGAAAAATCAACTGGATGTCATGCAGTGTAATGGTGAACGTTATTTCACCGATGCCGATGAATTGCAGCCGATTATTCCGCAAAATCGATTGGGGGATACCGATGTTATTAGCGGCGTGCAATGGCTGGAGCGCGCACTGAAATCAAGAAAGTTTATTCATGTGGTTTGGCTGGCGGTTTATCGTCTTGATTTTATTAAGCAGCACCAACTGTATTTCGAACCGGGCTTGCACCACCAGGATATTCCCTGGACGACTGAGGTGATGTTCAATGCGCAGCGGGTTAAATACCTTAGCAAAGCGCTGTATCGCCAGCGGGTGCATGACCAATCGATCAGTAATCGCCGCCGCACAGGCAAGGCCAACGTCGAGTATCAGCGCCATTACATGAAAATAGTGGCTATGCTGGTGGCGCTGAACCGTCGCTATGCCGATAAAATTGACATCCGGCCAGCCTTCCACTGGCAGATTACCCGTGAAGCCCTGGGCATTTGTCACAGCATTCGCCGTGAACCCGAGTTAGCGGCCCAGTGCCGCATCACCGATGAATTCTTTCAGCTTGGCATCGATAGGGCGATGGTTGATAACGCGCGCGGCCTCAAACAGGGCTGGCACGTTTTCCTCTGGCTCCATCGCCTGAAGCAATGGCGACATGGCGATCCTCATTCCCTGCAGGCTACTGAATAACAGGCGTTGGGATCCGTCGGTTTAAGGCGTATACTCAGCCTCCATTTTGCCGGAGAGAAACACATGCTTGCAGGTATGCCGTCACTGAGTCATCTAGAGCAGCAGGAAGCTGCAGATCGTATCCATCTGTTGATGGAACAAGGCATGAGCAGTGGTGAAGCCATCGCGCGCGTCGCGCAGGAAATCCGCGAAAAACATCAGGGTGACCAGGTTAGCGTCATGTTTGATGACGAAGACGACGAGCAAGAGTATCAGGAACGGCCGGATGACCAGGCTGATGATGACTCGGAAGAAGACGAAAACTATTGATGTTGCCGGGGCCGGCAAACCGGCCCCAAAGCGTTAACCTTCAATCACCACCGCAGCCGCGGCACGTTTGGCCGATTCCACCGCCAGCTCTACATTTTCTGCCGTAGCCAGCGCAACCCCCATCCGACGTTGACCGTTAATTTCCGGCTTGCCGAACAAACGCAGTTGATTGTGGCCGACCAGCGCGCGATCCAGACCGCCAAAGCGCAGGTCACTGCTGATTAGCTGCGGCAGGATCACCGCCGAAGCAGAAGGGCCAAACTGGCGAATGGCACCAATCGGCAGACCGAGGAAAGCGCGCACGTGCAGCGCAAACTCTGACAGGTCTTGTGAAATCAGCGTTACCATCCCGGTATCGTGCGGGCGTGGTGAAACCTCGCTGAAGATCACGTCGTCGCCACAGACAAACAATTCAACGCCGAACAGGCCAAAACCGCCCAACGCCTTCACCACGTTTTCTGCAATTGCCTGCGCGCGGCTCAGAGCCAGGTCACTCATCTGCTGCGGTTGCCATGATTCGCGGTAATCGCCGTCCTCCTGCCGATGGCCGATCGGTGCGCAGAAATGCACGCCATCGACTGCGCTGATGGTCAGCAGGGTGATTTCAAAATCAAATTTCACCAGCCCTTCAACAATCACCCGGCCACCACCGGCACGACCGCCTTGCTGGGCGTAATCCCAGGCGGTTTTCAGCTGTTCCGGGTTGCGGATCAGGCTCTGGCCTTTGCCGGAAGAGCTCATCACCGGCTTGATAATGCACGGGTAGCCGATTTGCTCGACCGCCTGCCGGAAAGCCTGTTCGCCATCGGCAAAGCGATAGCTGGAGGTGGGCAGCCCGAGGGTTTCGGCAGCCAGGCGGCGGATGCCTTCGCGGTTCATCGTCAGGCGCGTTGCCTCGGCACAGGGCACCACGCGGTGTCCTTGCTGTTCCAGTTCAACCAGCATGCTGGTGGCGATGGCTTCGATCTCCGGCACGATATAGTCAGGACGCTCCTGCTCGATCACGGCTTTCAGCGCGTTGCCGTCCAGCATGTTAATCACGTGGCTGCGGTGTGCCACATGCATGGCGGGGGCGTCGGCATAGCGATCGACGGCGATGACTTCGAGGCCCAAACGCTGGCATTCGATAGCCACTTCTTTACCCAGCTCGCCGGAGCCGAGCAACATAACGCGGGTGGCGGACGGGCGCAGGGCGGTTCCAATAGTTAACATAGTCTCGTACCTGGATCTGTGGCGTGTAACGCGGTCTGATAATGGGCCAGTAGTATATACGAAAACGTTTGCGTGTGAAGCCGAAGGCCATCCGCCGACCGCTATGGCGGCCAAAAACGGCCCCAGGTGGCTTTTTTTATGCGTGAAATCCGTAATCCAGCCTATCTCTGTTATCATCTGCGGCTGATTCGGTGCTGCCTTGAGCGTGCCGCCATTCCATTTGCCATAAAGAGTTATCGCCGTGAGCACAGTATCTTTTTCTTCCCTGCCGCTGCCAGCCGAACAGTTGGCCAACCTCAACGAACTGGGGTATGCCGAAATGACACCGGTGCAGGCCGCCGCACTGCCCGCTATCCTCAATGGGCAGGACGTACGTGCCAAAGCAAAAACCGGCAGCGGTAAAACGGCGGCGTTCGGCATCGGTTTGCTGGACAAAATTAACGTCGCCCAGGTGGCTGCGCAGGCGCTGATCCTGTGCCCGACACGTGAGCTGGCTGATCAGGTGAGCAAAGAACTGCGCCGTTTGGCGCGCTTCACCCAGAACATCAAAATTTTGACCCTGTGCGGCGGCCAGCCGATGGGGCCGCAGCTTGACTCGCTGGTGCACGCTCCGCATATCGTGGTGGGGACGCCGGGACGCATTCAGGAGCACCTGCGCAAGAAAACGCTGGTACTGGACGAATTGAAAGTGCTGGTGCTGGATGAAGCTGACCGTATGTTGGACATGGGCTTCGCCGATGACATCGATGACGTGATCAGCTACACGCCGCCACAGCGCCAAACGCTGCTGTTCTCGGCAACCTATCCGAGCGGTATTGAACGTATCAGCGCCCGCGTGCAGCGCAGCCCGTTAAATGTGGAAGTGGACGACGGTGAAGAACAAACCACCATCGAACAACGTTTCTACGAAACCACCCGCGATCAGCGCCCGGCAGTGCTGGTATCGGCAATCCGCCATTACCAACCTGCTTCCTGCGTGGTGTTCTGTAACACCAAGCGTGACTGTCAGAGCGTATATGAGGCGCTGGAATCTCGCGGCATTAACGTGCTGGCGCTGCATGGCGATCTGGAACAGCGCGATCGTGACCAGGTGCTGGTGCGTTTTGCCAACCGCAGTTGCCGAGTGTTGGTGGCAACCGACGTCGCCGCGCGCGGGCTGGATATCAAAGAGCTGGAGCTGGTAGTCAACTACGAGCTGGCATTTGATCCGGAAGTGCATGTACACCGCATTGGTCGTACCGGCCGTGCCGGTTTGAGCGGCAAGGCGATCAGCCTGTGTACACCGCAGGAAATGACGCGTGCACATGCCATTGAAGACTATTTGCAAACCAAGGTTAAGTGGGCACCGGTGTCTGAGCTGAGCGGGGCGGGCAATACCACGCTGGAAGCCGAAATGGTCACCCTGTGCATCGACGGTGGGCGCAAGGCAAAAATCCGTCCAGGCGACATTCTTGGCGCATTAACCGGCGATGCCGGGCTGACGGCGGCGGAAGTGGGCAAAATCGACATGTTCCCGGTGCATGCCTATGTGGCGATCCGCAAGGAAAGCGCCCGCAAGGCACTGCAACAGCTTCAGCAGGGCAAAATCAAGGGTAAGAACTGCAAGGTGCAGTTGTTGAAATAAGTCGCGTCAGGGGGGCGCTTGCATCCCTGCGTAAAATCACCTTATACTGTATAAAAATACAGTATTCTAACCTTTGAGGAATGCACACATGGCCGTAGAAGTTAAATATGTGGTGGTGAGAAACGGTGAGGAAAAGATGACTTTCGCAACCAAGAAAGAAGCCGACGCTTACGACAAAATGCTGGATCTGGCGGATAGCCTCGGTGAATGGCTGCAGCAGTCACCCCTGACTCTGGATGATGAGCAGCGTGAAGGGCTGAGCTTCTTCCTGGCGGAGAATAAAGACGTGTTGGGGCAAATTCTGCGTGGCGCTGCGCCGACAGAAGCACCCAAGAAAACTGCCAAAGTGAAAACGGAAAAATCTGTCGCTACCACTAAAGAGGGATCTGCGTCAGAAAAGCAGGCAGCATAATGACTTATGTTGCGGCAATGTGATGAAAAAGGATCTAGAATGAGCCGTGGAATAACTTTCTTCAGTCGTTTTGAGCCAGACATTCTGACCGGGCGCAAGACCATTACCATTAGGGACGCCAGTGAATCCCACTTTCAGCCCGGTGAGGTATTGCGCGTAAGCCGCAATGAAGACAACGTATTTTTCTGCCAGATTGAAGTGCTGTCAGTCACACCGGTGCGCCTGGACGGGTTAACCGAGCTGCATGCCCGGCAGGAAAACATGTCGCTCAGCGAACTGAAGCAGGTGATCAAGGAAATCTATCCGGGGCTCGATGAGCTGTTTGTCATCACCTTCGCCAAACGCTGATCTTTAGCCAGACCAGTTGTGAGCCAAGGGCCAGCGCCTGCGGATAGCGTTAATCACAACTGGAGGGAATATGAAAACAACGGGACTGAGTTTGGCGGTAGCACTGTTGGCCATGGCGGGGTTAACCACCACGGTGCAGGCGCAGGAGCAACGTAGCGCCAAAGTCGCGCAATGCGCGGGCCTGCAACCGGCGGACGTTGCCGCTCAGGTGAAACGCGATTTTCTGCAAAACCGCATCACGCGCTGGGAAGCTGATAAAAAGCTGCTGGGCACGGCCACCCCGATAGCCTGGATTAGTCCAGAGGCCATTACCGGTAAAGATGCCGTCTGGCAGGTGCCTTTAACGGTTCGCGGCACCAAACAGGATAAAACCTATAACGTGGTCCTGGACTGTAACGCCGGTAAGATTACCTACAGCGAACCACAGTAGTAACGCAAGTTTCAGCGGGGGCCGGTATTGGTTACCTGACTGGAAATACTCAGCCCGCCTTATCAGCGGGCTTTTTGTTGCAAACTGCCGGCCTTAGTCGGTGAACGGGATCACCAATTCACCCGGTTTCACTTCCAGTCCTTTCGCCAGTTTCTTCGCCATCGCCTCGGTTTTACTGTTATCCGGGTTCAGCACGTAGGCCGGTTTCTGGTTGAAATAGGATTTCAACGATTGATTCAAATAAGGCGTCAGTGCCTTCATCACCGTCTGCATTTTCTCCGGCTGCACGCTATAGTCGGTCAATTCCATGTCCTTCAGGAATACCGCGCCTTGCTCGCGGTCATAGACCGGCTGTGCCTTCAGCGTCAGCTTCAGATCCGCAGTCTGTGGGCCGAGGATCGAGGTGATATTCACTTTCGCGTCACCGGAAAGGGTGACCTTACCTGGCTCGCTGCGACCAATTTGGCTCTGTAACTGCGTCAGCACGATATTGGCGTCCAGTAATCCCGGCACGCCTATCTGCTTCTGGTAATCATTATGTTTTTGCAGGTAGTCGTTCACTTCCTGCTCGCTAAGTGTGTATTGGGTCAGCTGATTGCAGCCGACCAATGCGCCAACAAATGCCAGGGCTGCCACACCCATCATAATTTTTTTCATAAGTACTCACGTGTAGGGGGCCTATCTATCCGCCCCGATTGACATGGGCGCAGTATACCGCGCCACTTTCAGAACATGGGATAATATTGATAATGCGCGGGAAACTTGTCACGACCTATCGGATAACACCGAAACTGTTCAGCGGCGTAAACGCAATGCCAGCAACAATACTCCCCCCAGACAGGCTAGCGCACCCAGTGCCGGAAACAGTGGAATGCCCCATAGCCGCACTGAGGATTGCATCAGGTAGGGTGCCAGGCCCAGCGTGAAGGCAGCGGTCACTATGGCAATGGCCAGGGTGACGGCAGCCCGCTCCAGCGCATGGCTTAGCTGGCTGATGTTCTTGAGGTTGATATCGGCACTGATCTGCCCGCGTTTTAGTCGGCGCATCAGCAGGCGCAGGGTTTGCGGAAGTTCTTCGCCCGCGTCCAGTGCTTCACCGCCCAGCGCCAGCATCCGCCGACGCACCGCTTCAGGGGTGTAACGCTGCAGCATCACCTGTTGCAGCATCGGTTTCAGGGTGGCGATGATATCGAAGTTGGGATCCAGCCGGTGCAACACGCCATCTGCGGTGATTAACGCCTTGAACAGCAACACCAGATCCGGTGGCAGTGCCAACTGATGTTCACGTGCCATCACCAGTAAGTCGGTCAACGCCTTACCCAGCGTCAGGGTGGCTGAAGCCTGCTTATCGAGAAAGTTTTGCGCCGCCAGTTCCAAATCCAGCAGATCCAGAGGATCGCTGTCCGACCAGGCGATCAAGGTATTGACGATACCGCCGGACTCCCGCTCGGCAATGGCCTGCAGCAACAGCAGTAACTGATTGCGCCGCCGTTCGGAAAGTTGGCCGACCATACCGAAATCGATAAAGCCGACGCGGTTATCCGCTAACGCCATCACGTTACCCGGGTGCGGGTCGGCGTGATAAAGCCGGTGCTCCAGCACCATTTTCATAAAGGCCTGTGCGCCACGCCTTGCCAGCAGCGGGCCATCAAAACCGGCGCTGGCCAATTGCTGCGGATTTTCCGGCGCGATGCCGGGCAAAAACTCCTGCACCAGTAGACGTTTCGATGACCACTGCCAGTAAATTTTCGGGATCACCACCTCGGGCTGCGGAGCAAATTGCTGAGCGACTCGTTCGCAGTTATTACCTTCATGAGTCAAGTCCAGCTCGTGATTCAGCGCGGTTGCCAGCGCTCGCACCATCTGGCGTGGCCGGTAGCGGGCCAGTGCCGGACTCTGTTGTTCGACGGTTTCCGCCAGGTAGGCCAGCAGGCGTAAGTCGGCGTGAATGGTTTTCGCCAGACCAGGGAGCAACACCTTGATCACCACCTTTTCGCCGCTGTGCAGGCGGGCGCGGTAAATCTGTGCCATTGACGCGGCAGCCAGTGGGGTTTCGTCAAACTCGTCAAACAGGTGGTGTGGGTCACCGCCCAAATCGGCGTTGATTTGCGGTGCCAGTTCGCTCCAGGCCAGGGTGGTCGCCTGGCTGTGCAGGCGATCCAGTTCGTCGGTCCAGCTTGAGTCCAACAGGTCTGAGCGGGTCGCCAGGATCTGGCCGAATTTGACAAAGGTCGGACCCAGCGCTTCCAGCGCGGCACGCAAGCGTTGCGGCAGGGTTTGGCTATCTTGCGACTCGCCACCGCCCTCAGCGGCACTCAACAGGGTGCCCAGACCCAGCAGGCGAATCACATCCTGCAATCCGTAGCGGATCAACACTGCGGAGATTTCTTTCAGCCTCGCCCGATCGCGGGCGGTAACCAACACCATTTTCAACATTTGCGCGCTATATCCTTATTGCGGGGGATCACTGTTCCATATCGAACAGCAGCGGAATATCACTGCGCTGCGCCATATGGTTACGATAGGCTTCTACGTTATCCGGCAGCGTAAGCCCGGCGACGATCGACAACGAACGCAGCAGTGGGAACAGGTGAATATCGTCTTCCGACAGGGTAGCGTTCACTGCATCAGGGGAGGCTATCAGCCCGGAGAGCACCTGGAGGTCGGCTTCCAGTTGAGCGATCAGATCGGCGCTGTCGGCAAGGTGCGCGGAAAAGTCACCGATTGAGGCCTGCTTCTTATCGGTAAAGTACTGGCGTGCACGATCAGTGGCGAACTCTTCGAAGTCGGCGTTGGCAAAGCGCGGCCACAGTAAGTTGAGGCTGTAGCTACCGACCTGCTGTAGCCAGTCGGCGATCGCCGGGTTGGTTTTACCGGTCAGCAGGGGTTTACCGTCGAGTTGATCGACGTAATGCACAATATCCATGCTTTCCGGTAAGTAGCTGCCGTCATCCTTCTGCAAAATAGGCGCCATTTTCTTGCCAATCATGCTGACTGGTGTCGCTTCATCATCATTGAGCAGGGTGACCAGGCGGACGGGCAAATTTTTCAGGCCAAAAATCATGCGGGCTTTAACGCAGAATGGGCAATGATCGTAGATAAACAGTTTCATGCTTGCTCCCGTTGTCAGGTTTTAACAGCAATAGTTATCACAGCATACTGAGGCTGTCGCGAAGAGTTCTTGTTGGAAGGTGCGTAATTGTTGGATGGCCCGCGCAAAATACGCGGGCCAAAGCAGGCGTTATTTTTTGGTTGGAACCGAATTGATCACTTCTATCAGGTGCATACGAGCCTCTTCCAGATCGATTTTATCCCGTTCGTTGCTGGCGTTGACTATCTGCAACTGTTTGATGATGTCGCTCTTCAGGTCGGCATTTCCTGCAATGATATGGGCCAGCGCTTTTTCTACCAGGGTTGAGCGCGCGTACAGCATACGCAGGTTCAGTACCATGTGTTCCAGCAACTGCGGTAATTTTGATTCATCGGTCATCGCCAACTTCTCCGGTTTATGTTTTTACTATCAGGATAGCAGCTATCGGAAATTTGGCTGATTTTCTGGCAACTTAGAGATAAACCTTAGCCTCCTGGAGCAATCGCCGGCGCGCTGCTGCGTGGGTTGAACTGCCAGTAAAGGGCGAACAGGGTAATAAAGCCCACGATACCCAGCAGTATCCACGGCAGTTCCGGCATATTCATCGCATGACCGGTGTCGTACATCCAGCCGCCACCGGTGTAGCCCAGAGCGCCGCCCAATGCCAGCCCCAGACGGCTGAACCCCATGTAACTGCCGCGTGCGCGTGGATCGGCCAGCGAGGCGCTGAGGGTTTCACGCGCAGGTTCGGCGATGATGGAGCCGAGATAGAAACAACAGATCAGAGTAAACACGCCCTGCAGACTGGTTGCCAGCCCAACCGGCATCAGGCTGAGGGTCATCAGCAGCAGGCCGGCCATCAACCGCTGTTCCAGCCGAAAACGTTTTTCGCTCCAGCGAGCCAGTGGGTACAGCAGTGACAGCGACAGCGCGGCTTCGATGGCATACATCCATTTTACCGCCGTGGGTGAACCGGCAATTTCATTGACCACGATCGGCAGCATCAGCATCACCTGTACCGACAGCATGTAGTAGCCGGTCAGCGTCAGCACGTAGGTCAGGAAACGGCGGTCGCGCAGTACGCGCATCATGCCTTCCTTCATTGGGGTGCGGACGGTAGATATACGGTATGCCGGCAGCAGCCAGGCGTTCCAGCCCGCGGCCAACACGAAAATGCCTGCGCCGACCCAGCAAACGAAGTGGAAATCATATTGCAGCAGCCAACTGCCGATCAGGGCGCCAATCACCGCCCCGGCACTGTCCTGCATCATTAACAGGGAGTAAAAACGGCCACGCTCATGCGGACGGGTGAGCTTAATCACCAGCGCGGTGCGCGGTGGGTCAAACAAGGTGCCACCGAGGGCGGAAAGGGCGCAGGAAAACCACAGTAACCAGGGTTGATCGGCCATGGCCATGGTGGCGAAACCGGCAGCGCGCATCAGCATGCCAGTGACGATCATCGGTTTGGCACCAAATCGGTCGGCGATCGCCCCGCCAAAAATGCCCAACCCCTGCTGGATCAATTGCCGTAAACCCAGAGCGGCACCGACCACCACGGCCGCCCAGCCAAGCTGATCGACAAAGCGAATCGAAATAAGCGGAAAAACCACAAAAAAACCTAAAACCACTAACAGGTTATCGAGTAATAGAAAATACTTACCCAAGCTCCGAGCTTGCGATACCAGAGACATGCTTCACCACGAGCAATTAAGGGGGAGAGGAGTGCGACCGCTCTAGTTTGTACCCAATCCCGGATTGCCGATAGGGGCGGGGAAGATAATATTTTTTTATCGTCAATACGTTAGCTAAGCAGCAAAACAGCACGAAAATAGCCGTAAAATAGCCAATCGCTTATTTACTGAGCTGTCGGGGTTTTACCTCCGGGGCAGGCTACGGTTATATTAAATGAGGGTAAGTGCGGTTCTGCGCCGCTGTTTAAAAAATAATGGCCCATGATAGGTTCGTCGCAGGATGAATATCCAGACATGCGCCCAATAAATACTTCTTATCGAACCGTTCTGACCGCGGGGGAAATGATGTTTGGCTACCGCTCTGCATCACCAAAAGTACGCCTCACCACCGATCGGCTGGTTGTCCGTTTAGTCCATGAACGCGACGCCTACCGGTTGGCCGAATACTATGCCGAAAACCGAGCCTTCCTTAAGCCCTGGGAACCGGTGCGGGATGAAAGCCATTGTTATCCTTCCGGCTGGCAGGCGCGGCTGGGGATGATCACCGAAATGCAAAAGCAGGGCAGCGCCTACTACTTTATCCTGCTCGATCCGGAAGAACATGAAGTGCAGGGCGTGGCGAACTTCAGCAATGTGCTGCGCGGTTCGTTCCATGCCTGTTTCCTTGGCTATTCGCTGGCCGAAAAATGGCAGGGGCAAGGGCTGATGTATGAAGCGCTGCAGTCCGCTATCCGTTATATGGTGCGTCAGCAGCGAATGCACCGCATTATGGCCAACTATATGCCGCACAATCAGCGCAGCGGCGCGTTGCTGACCCGCCTGGGATTTGAACGTGAAGGTTATGCCAAGGACTATCTGCTGATCGACGGGCAGTGGCAGGATCACGTATTGACGGCATTAACCAATAAAGAATGGCTACCGCCACGCTGAGGCCAAATAATGAAATATGAATTAAGCGCTAAAGAAGCCAGGGTGATTGGCTGCCTGCTGGAAAAGCAGGTGACTACCCCGGACCAATATCCCCTTTCCCTCAATGGCATCCAGCTTGCCTGCAACCAGAAAACCAACCGCGAGCCGGTGATGGAACTGACGGAAAGCGAAGTTCAGCAAATTCTCGACCTGTTGCTAAAGAAACATTTTCTGCGCACCCTCAGCGGCTTCGGTAATCGAGTGGTCAAGTATGAGCACCGCTTCTGTAATTCGGAATTTGGTCAGCTAAAACTGTCTGCCGCCGAGTTGGCGGTGATCGCCACCTTGTTGTTACGTGGCGCGCAAACTCCCGGTGAACTTCGCACCCGCACTAACCGCATGCATGAGTTTAATGACGTTACTGAAGTGGAGCAGGTGCTGACGAACCTGAGCACCCGGGAGGATGGCCCCTTTGTGGTGCGTCTGGCGCGCGAGCCGGGTAAGCGTGAAAGCCGATTTATGCATTTGTTCAGCGGCGAGATTGACGAGGCACCGGCAGAAGCAGCACCGGCCAATGACACTGAATTGAGCCAGCGCGTCAGCGTATTGGAAAACGAAGTGGCACAGTTAAAACAGCAATTGCAGGCGCTATTGCTGCGGGAGAGCGAATGACTAAGTTACGCGTTGGCGTCGTGGGGTTGGGCGGCATTGCACAAAAAGCCTATTTGCCGATCCTGAGTCAGGCGGCGGACTGGACGCTGGTCGGCGGTTTTTCCCCCAACCAGCAAAAGGCACAACCGCTTTGCGACAGCTATCGGATGGCCTGTTTTTCCGGGCTGGACACTTTGGCTCAGCAATGCGATGCCGTTTTCGTGCACAGCAGTACCGCCAGCCATTTTCAGGTTATTAGCGAATTACTGCGTTACGGCGTTCACGTCTATGTCGACAAACCCCTGGCGGAGACGGTAGAGCAGGGCGAGCAGTTGATCGCCCTGGCTGAAAAGCAGGGTAAAACGCTGATGGTGGGTTTTAACCGTCGCTTTGCGCCGTTGTATCGTCAGCTGAAGCAACAGATGCAGCAACCGGCATCGATTCGCATGGACAAACACCGTGCCGACAGCGTTGGGCCAAATAGCCTGCGCTTTACCCTGCTGGACGATTATCTGCACGTGGTGGATACCGCGCTGTGGCTGGGTGGCAATGAAGGAAAATTACTCAGCGGTAGCCTGCGAGCCACGGCGGCCGGTGAGTTGATGTATGCCGAGCATCATTTTGAGTGCGGTGAAACGCTGGTGACCACCAGCATGCATCGCCGGGCCGGCAGCCAGCGCGAAAGCGTGCAGGCAGTAACCGGCAGCGCGGTCTATCAGTTGAACGATATGCGCCAGTGGCTGCGGGAAGACTCGCAAGGTGTGCTGGAGCAACCGGCACCAGGCTGGCAGACCACCCTGGCACAGCGCGGTTTTGACGGTGCAGTTCGCCATTTCATCACTTCCGTCAGCAACCAGACGGTGCCGGAAACCGCCGGAGAGCAGGCGATTGCTGCTCAAAGGGTGATTGAAAAACTGCTGCTTGATGCCGGATTATAAGGTAACCCCATGTAACATATGGCGGTAGCTATTCTGCCGCGGATGAGTAAACTTAGCCGATAGTTTTACTGACGCCTGCTGATGCAGGCGTCGACATTTACAGGGCACATCAGAAAAACCACATGAACCTACTAAAATCGTTGGCCGCCGTCAGCTCTATGACGATGTTTTCGCGGGTGCTGGGCTTTGCCCGTGACGCTATCGTGGCGCGGGTGTTTGGTGCCGGAATGGCAACAGATGCCTTCTTCGTGGCGTTCAAACTGCCCAACCTGCTGCGGCGCATTTTTGCCGAAGGCGCTTTCTCTCAAGCCTTTGTGCCGATCCTGGCCGAATATAAAAGCCAGCAGGGTGAAGAGGCGACGCGTACCTTTATCTCTTACGTTTCTGGGCTGTTGACGCTGATACTGGCGCTGGTCACGGTGTTGGGCATGCTGGCCGCCCCCTGGGTTATCTACATTACCGCACCGGGCTTTGTCGATTCACCGGACAAGTTTGCTCTGACGTCGTCGCTGCTGCGCGTTACCTTCCCCTATATTTTGCTGATTTCGCTGGCCTCGCTGGTCGGCTCGATCCTCAATACCTGGAACCGTTTTTCGATCCCGGCGTTTGCGCCAACCTTGCTGAACGTCAGCATGATCGGTTTCGCGCTGTTTGCCGCGCCATACTTCAATCCACCGGTGATGGCGCTGGCCTGGGCGGTGGTGGTCGGTGGGGTACTGCAGCTGGGTTATCAGCTGCCGCACCTGAAGAAGATCGGCATGCTGGTGCTGCCGCGCATTAAACTTGGTGATGCCGGCGTATGGCGTGTGATGCGTCAGATGGGACCGGCGATTTTTGGCGTTTCGGTTAGTCAGATTTCACTGATTATCAACACCATTTTTGCCTCGTTCCTGGTCTCAGGGTCGGTTTCCTGGATGTACTATGCCGATCGTCTGATGGAGTTTCCTTCAGGGGTGTTGGGTGTGGCATTGGGCACTATTTTGTTACCGTCGCTGGCAAAAAGTTTCTCCAGCGGTAACCACGACGAATATTCCCGCCTGATGGACTGGGGCCTGCGGCTGTGCTTCCTGCTGGCGCTGCCGAGTGCTATCGCGCTGGGTATTCTGGCCAAGCCGTTGACCGTTTCGTTGTTCCAGTACGGCAAGTTCAGTGCCTTTGATGCCGCCATGACTCAGCGTGCGCTGGTGGCCTATTCGGTCGGGCTGATGGGGTTAATCGTGGTCAAGGTGTTGGCACCAGGATTCTATTCGCGCCAGGACATTAAAACGCCGGTTAAAATCGCCATCATCACGCTGATTTTGACCCAGGTGATGAACCTGATGTTTATCGGCCCACTGAAACATGCCGGGCTTTCGCTGTCGATCGGTCTCGGGGCTTGCCTTAACGCTTCGCTGTTGTACTGGCAATTGCGTAAACAGAAGATTTTCCACCCGCAGCCGGGTTGGGCGCTGTTCCTGACCAAGCTGGTGATCGCGGTGCTGGTGATGTCGGTGGTGCTGGTCGGCGTGATGTGGCTAATGCCGGCCTGGGATCAGGGCAATATGCTGGAACGCCTGCTGCGTCTGGCGGTCGTGGTGGTCACCGGCGTGGTGGCTTACTTTGGCGTGTTGGCTGGGCTGGGTTTCCGGCCACGCGACTTTGCCCGCCGGGTGGCGTAACGGATATTGCCGTCGCCAAAGCATAAAAAAGGGTCGCCATGGCGACCCTTTCTAGTATTCAACCCCGAGAGGTTACATACGTTCGACGGTTTCGATACCCAGCGTATCCAGACCGGCCTTCAGCGTTTTGGCGGTCAGCAGTGCCAGTTTCAGGCGGCTCTGACGCGCTTCTTCGCTGTCTGCATTGAGGATCTGGCAGTGTTCGTAGAAGCCGGAGAACAGGCCTGCAAGGTCATACAGGTAGCTACACATCACGTGTGGGGTGCCTTCACGCGCCACGGTGGTGATCACTTCTTCAAACTGCAGCAGACGGGTTGCCAGCGTGATTTCACGCTCTTCGGTCATTACCAGTGGCAGGGTCAGATTGCTTTCATCGACACCGGCGCGTTTGAACACCGAGGCAACGCGGGTATAGGCATACTGCATATAAGGTGCAGTATTGCCTTCAAACGCCAGCATGTTGTCCCAGTCGAAGATGTAATCGGTAGTCCGACTTTTTGACAGGTCGGCGTATTTTACCGCACCGATGCCAACCGCATTGGCCAGGCTCTGCATTTCTTCTGCCGGCATATCCGGGTTTTTCTCGGCGATCAGTTTGCCGGCGCGATCCACTGCTTCATCCAGTAGGTCGGACAGTTTCACCGTGCCGCCTGAACGGGTTTTGAACGGCTTGCCGTCTTTACCCAGCATCATGCCGAACATATGGTGTTCCAGCGACAGCGAGTCCGGTATATAGCCGGCTTTGCGCACGATGGTCCAGGCCTGCATCAGATGTTGGTGCTGACGCGAATCGATGTAATACAGCACGCGATCGGCACCCAGCGTTTCATAACGGTACTTGGCACAGGCGATATCGGTAGTGGTGTACAGGTAGCCGCCATCCTTTTTCTGGATGATGACGCCCATAGGCTCGCCGTCTTTATTCTTGTATTCATCGAGGAATACCACGGTGGCGCCTTCGCTTTCCACCGCCAGACCCTTGGCCTTGAGATCGGCAACAATCCCCGGCAGCATCGAGTTGTACAGGCTTTCACCCATCACGTCGTCTTCGGTCAGGGTGACGTTCAGACGGTTATAGGTCAGCTGATTTTGCGCCATGGTAATGTCGACCAGCTTGCGCCACATCTTCAGGCAGTATTGATCGCCGCCTTGCAATTTCACCACATAGGCGCGAGCGCGTTCGGCAAAATCGGCGTCTTCGTCATAGTGTTTCTTCGCTTCACGGTAGAACTGTTCCAGGTCGGACAGATCCATATCGCTGGCGTTCTCGTTCTGCATTTTTTCCAGATAGGCGATTAACATGCCGAACTGGGTGCCCCAGTCGCCAACGTGGTTGGCGCGGATCACCTTATGGCCCAGGAACTCCTGGGTACGTGCGGCGGCGTCACCGATAATGGTGGAGCGCAGGTGACCGACGTGCATTTCTTTCGCCACGTTGGGGGCAGAGTAGTCAATAACGATGGTCTGCTGTTTGACCGGCGCAATATCCAGTTTTGGCGCGCTCAGCACGCGATCGGCTTGCTGGGCAACCCATTCGCTGTTCAGGAAAATATTGATAAAGCCGGGGCCGGCGATTTCCACTTTGCCGGCGACGTCGCCGAGGTCAAGCAGTTGCACCACTTTTTCCGCCAACTGGCGCGGCGGCATGCCGAGTTTTTTGGCGACGGACATCACGCCATTGGCCTGATAATCACCAAACTGTGCTTTGGCTGATTGACGGACCTGCGCTTCGCAATCGGCTGGCGCGCCTGCGGCAATCAGCGCCTGGCTGACTTTATCTGAAAGAAGAACCTGAATATTCACCGGGTTACCTTAATGACGAACGAGGGGCCGTATGCCATGCCCCTGCGGGATTCAAAGGTGGTTTTTTGGCTGCGCGTCAAGACGGCGGCCCACCACAAAACAGCCTGTAATTGTAACTGATTTGGTGGGTTACGTCAGCAGTTGGCGCGGGGGGATTAGGTGAAAGTCCTGATTCATTAATGCCTGCCTGCAATGAGTGATGGCGGCAGAGTGAACGGCATACGAGAAAAATAGGGGTGGGATAACATGGAATCAGCAGGACTAGTGTTTTTTGTTTCGGCGGCCGGCATCCAGCGTATTATTACGACGTGATTTAAAGTGACGATATATCGCATAGGCAGCAATAACTACCAATAGCAAAGAAACTATTAAAAGGAACATAAGTGATTATCTCTGACTCAATTTTCACTAAAGTAGCTCAATTGATATTTTCAAGCAATTACCGCGCTCGCGTTTAGGAAGATTCTCATGTCTGGTTTATTACAAAGCCTTTAGTTAACAAGTTGTTGATGTTTCTGTTTTAATGGGCATTCATTCTGAATCGTTTTTTTGCTACGTATGAATTAACTATTTTTTAAGCATTTATGAATATCGGCAAGTGTGAATGATCTGGCTTAATAAGTTAGCAATATCTTCAGTGCTTTGGTCATAAGAAAAAGCTATAAACTTATGCCATAGCCTTTATCAGGAATTAAAATCTTAAAAAGTAAAATCGCAGTGTAATAAAAAACGTGAAAATTATTCTTTTGTGCTTTTTATGTTCAGCGAGTCGCCACTTTATCTTGTCGTGCCATTTGAGAGCAAAAAAGATTAACTTGCCGCGTCAGCCGGGTGGCTAGCAGCGCCTCAGACGTGTAAATTACACCTCCTGAAAACCGCTTTCCGCAGTATCGAGGACGTTATGAGCACTCTCCCGGCGATGGCCGAACTTAACGATTTAGCGCTGGATTTACCCCGCTTTGAACTGGCGTTGAGCCGGTTCGCCGAAAAGCTGCATTTGGATTTGTCCCAGTTTACGGCGGATCATATCTCGGTACGTTGCCATCAAAACACCACGGCCGATCGCTGGCGACAGGGGCTGCTGCAGTGCGGCTCACTGTTGTCAGAATCGATGATTAATGGCCGTCCTATTTGTTTGTTTGATCTCCAGCAACCGCTCAAGGTTGGACCATGGTTGATCGACTGCGTGGAGCTGCCTTATCCCGGCGATAAACGTTATCCGCACGAGGGCTGGGAACATGTGGAGCTGGTGCTGAGTGGTGAACCTGCCACCTTGTATGCGCGAGCGTTGAGTCATCTGCCCGATGAAGCGTTGTTGGCACCTGGGATTAAATTGAAACAGAGTTCACCGCAGGGTGAGGGCGAACGTTTGCCTAACCCGACGCTGGCGATCACCGATGGGACGGTGACTATCAAATTTCATCCTTATTCCATCCGGGAGATCGTTGCCAGCGAGCAAGCCTAATTTGGCATCAGCGTCTGGGTCGCCAGCATCATGCGATCCAGCGCCTGAGTCAGCAGTTCGCGCCGACAACCGAAATTCAAACGAACAAAATGGCGGTTACCAAAATCCAGCCCCGGACTCAACCCGACGCCAGCCTGTTCAAAAAAGGCGTGCGGGTTATCGACCGCCAGTTGGCTACAGTCAATCCAGGCCAGATAAGTGGCTTCAATGGGCTGCAGCAACAGACCGGGCATGGCATTAATACGCTCGGTCACCAAATCACGATTGTCGCGCAGATAAATCAACAGCGCGTCCAGCCAGTCTTGGCCATGCTGGTAGGCAGCCTGGGCGGCAACCAGCGCCAGTACGTCCACCTCCGGCACGATGCCGCTGCGTGCGCGGGTCAGCTTCTGGCGTAACTGCGGGTTGGGAACAATCGCCATAGAGGCACCCAGCCCGGCAATGTTGAAGGTTTTAGACGGTGACATCAGCGTGATGCTGCGCTGGGCGGCGTCTTCATTCAAGCTGGCAAAGGGGATGTGCTCGCAGCCGGGCTCAAGCAACAGGTCACAATGAATTTCGTCCGAACAGACTATCAGCTCATGGGCCAGGGCAAATTCATGGTGCTGCAATAGCTCCTGCCGGCGATAAACCGTGCCGCCCGGGTTTTGCGGGTTGCACAACAACAGTAATTTCTCTTTACCACTGAGCTGCCCGCTGATAGAGCTGAAATCTAACAGCCAGCGACGGTCATGCAGCGTCAACGGCACCGGCAACTGGGTGCGTCCGGCGAATTTTGCCGCTTTGCGAAACGGGGGGTAAATCAGGGAGGGTGCCAGAGTGCCTTCGCCCTCAGTGGTAAAAGCGCGCACGCATAAATTAAGACCGCAAACCAGACCGGGCAGGAAAATCAGCCATTCGGGGTTGATACGCCAGCCGTAATGTTCCAGCATGCGGCGGGTAAAAACCTCAATAAGTTCGGGTGAGGGATGACTGTAGCCGAATACCGCATGTGCTACGCGCTGCTGTAATGCGTCGATGATGGCCGGCGGTGACGGGAAGTCGGTATCGGCGACCCAGAGTGGAATAATGTCACGGTCGCGATATTTATCCCACTTAACGCTGTCACTGTGACTACGGTCTACCCATTGATCAAAATTGAATGCCATAGTTACTACCCTGTATAGGTTGATACCTCTTTATCAGCCTAAGAGATAAATTGAAAAATTAACAATTGCCGTCGCAGGTTAGCCGTCATCTGGGGGTGACAATGATAAAACTGGAAGTTTGTTGCTATAGCGTCGATTGCGCGCTGACGGCTGAGCGGGCAGGTGCCGATCGCATAGAATTGTGCTCCAGCCCGAGCGAGGGCGGTTTGACACCCAGCTACGGCTCATTACGCCTGGCGCGCGACAGAGTCAGCGTGCCGGTGCATCCTATTATTCGTCCGCGCGGTGGGGATTTTTGCTACGGTGCGGTAGATTTTGATGTGATCAAGCATGATATTGCACAGATCCGCGATATGGGTTTTGCCGGTGTGGTGGTCGGCATGCTGGATGAAGAAGGGCATATCGACCTGCCGCGCATGCGCGAAGTGATGCGCTTGAGTGGCAATATGGCGGTGACCTTTCACCGCGCGTTTGATATGTGCCAGAACCCGATGGTCGCGCTCAGTCAACTAACTCAGTTGGGCGTGGCGCGGATCCTGACTTCCGGCCAGCAGCAAAATGCGGAGCTGGGTTTACCCTTGCTGCGTGACCTGCTGCAGGCCAGTCAGGGGCCGGTCATTATGGCCGGTGCCGGCGTGCGCTTGAGCAATCTGCATAAATTTGTCGATATCGGTATTCAGGAGCTGCACAGTTCATCCGGTCATGCGGTGCCTTCGACCATGCGTTATCGCAAAGCCGGCGTGACCATGTGTTCAGACAGTGAGTTTGATGAATTTAGCCATTATTGCGTGGATGGCGAAATGGTCGAGGCGATGAAAAACTCACTGGCATTGGTCGATCCCTTGGCGCAAACCGCATAGCTAAGCCGCTTTCAGACTGAAAGGTCGATTGGCCCGTAAATGAACACCATAACCCGGCAAGTTGCCGGGTTTTTTACATTTATAAATCAAGCTGGTATCGAACAAAACCCTCCACATCGTCCTGCCATGGCTGGCACAAACGTCCTGGCGCGACCGCCTACCTCCTGATGCAGTAACCTTTGCTACGAGCCACGTTGAATGGCCGAATTCATCATAGGGAAACTGTGTAGTTAAGGAGGAAGTATGAAGTTCTATTTTATTTGCCTGCTGGTGGCCTGCCTTTCATTATCCGGCTGTGTCGCGGCCTATTATCGCTAAGGAGAGCGTATGCGTTTTATGATTATTTTATGCCTGGTTTGCAGCTTAAGCGCCTGTGCAACCTTGTATTACAGGTGAGCGATGAGACGACTAACAATGATGCTGATGCTGATGCTGACGGGGTGTGTATCGGTTTATGGGCCGACAAAAACCGGCAATCAGCCCGCAGGCGGCAGCACTGCCACTGACCCTGGCTTGCCCGACTCCGCCAATGCCGCGTTAATCGGCAATAGAAAACCCGATGAACTGCTTGACCGGGTGGTGGCTGTTCTTGGCGATAAAGGGATAACGCCAACGCTGACGGATCGCCACCTGGGGGTTGTCGGGTTCTCCGGCAGCGATAGCGAGCTGGCAGGGCTTTATCTGGATTGTAGCGTGCAAGCGACGCCTTCAAATTTGACGCAGGAGTACCGCATTCTGGTACAGGTTTATTCTGCCGGAGAAGGCAGCCATGTCATGGTACAGGTTACCGGTGTGGCGGGGCTGACTACGTCGGACGGTAATGACAAGGTTAAACCATTCGAATGCAAATCCAGCGGTGTGCTGGAAAAGGATTTACTGGAAGCCTTACGAAAGTAAGAAAGGATGGCGTCATCACTCCGCTAGCATAGGGGATGATGACGCTGTTTTCATTTTGGCTTAAGGCTTTCTCGCCACCAATACGGCACGCAGCGGAGCAGGGTAACCTTCGATGGTTTTACCCGGATCGTTAGGATCGAGGAACTCGGCCAGTGACTCGCTGGTCATCCAGTCGGTGCGGCGTTGCTCTTCAGTGCTGGTCACACACATGTCGGCGATTTTCACGTCGACGAAACCGCACTTCTCCAGCCAGCACTTCAGCGCTTCGGCCGACGGAATAAAATAGACGTTACGCATTTGCGCGTAGCGATCGCCGGGTACCAATACCTGATTGCGGTCGCCTTCTATCACCAGCGTTTCCAACACCAATTCACCTTCGCTCACCAATTGGTTTTTCAACTGGTAGAGGTGATCCAGCGGCGAACGACGATGATACAGCACGCCCATCGAAAATACCGTATCGAAGGCGGCCAGTTCCGGCAGTTGCTCAATGCCGAGTGGCAACAGATGAGCGCGCTGATCGCCGCCCAGCAGTTTACGTACCGCTTCGAACTGACACAGGAACAGCTGCATCGGGTCGATGCCGACCGCCAGATGTGCCCCAGCGCCAAGCATGCGCCACAGGTGATAGCCGCTGCCGCAGCCGACATCAAGAATGGTGCGACCGGCCAGAGGTGAAATGTGCGGTAAAACGCGGTCCCATTTCCAGTCGGAATGCCATTCGGTGTCGATATCGATGCCATACAGTGAGAACGGCCCTTTACGCCACGGCATCATGGTGCGCAGCATCTTTTCGATGCCTTCCAACTGACCTGGTGACAGAGGAGGGTCCATCTCGGCACGCACGCCATCCAGTAAATCCAAACGGGTTGGCGTCAGTGCCGGCAGGTGTTCAACTGAATTAAACCACTGTTTGAACTTGCCGTGCAGCGACTCACGCTGCCAGGCGCTGAGCTGCGCAGGCAGGGTATCGAGCCAGTGACTGAGATTGCTTTTCGCGATGCGCTGATAAAAATCACCAAACTCAATCATGCGGCGGCTCCCGATTTCAGGGCGATCAGTGAACCGAAGTTAAAGCATTGGAACCAGACTTCCGCATGTTCAAAACCGGCCTGTTTCAGACGCGTTTTGTGGGCGTCTACGGAGTCGGTCAGCATGACGTTTTCCAGCATGCTGCGTTTCTGGCTGATTTCCAGTTCGCTGTAGCCGTTGGCGCGTTTAAAATCATGGTGCATGTTGAACAGCAACTCGCCGACGTCGGCATCCTCAAAACTGAACTTCTCCGACAGCACCAGTGCGCCGCCCGGACGCAGCCCGCGGTACACCTGTTCCAACAGACGCAGACGGTCCGCCGGCTCAAGGAATTGCAGGGTGAAGTTCAGTACCACCATCGAGGCGTTTTCGATTTTGATATCGAGGATGTCGGCCTCAATCACCTCGACCGGCGTTTCAGCGCGGAAGGCGTCAATATGGCGGCGGCAGCGTTCAACCATGGCCGGGGAGTTGTCGACGGCAATGATGTTACAACCCGCCACCTTGATATTCCTTCGCATCGACAGCGTTGCGGCGCCCAGTGAACATCCAAGGTCATACACCTGGCTGTCGGGCTGAACGAAACGTTCGGCCAGCATGCCAATCATCGAAATGATATTGGAATAGCCGGGAACGGAACGCTGGATCATGTCAGGGAAGACTTCAGCGACGCGTTCGTCGAAGGTCCAGTCGCCCAGTTTGGCGATTGGGGCAGAAAAAAGAGTATCGCGGTTTGGCATGGCGGCAAATCAGTTCAGAATTCGAAGGCGCATATGCTAACAGAAAATGGCAGGAAAGAGCAGCGGAAGCAGGCGGCGTAACCGCCTGAGGTCGAACGGGGATCAATGAAGGCTGAAAATAATGTCCCACGGCAGATAGAAAATATTAGCCAGCACCATTAACACCAACGAAAGGTAGGTGGCAGCCATGCCGGAACGACGCCAGCGGACTTCACGATTGCGTAAACCGTAATAATGCACCAGACGACCAGCCATCAACATCAGGCCACAAATATGGATCATCCAGACTTCAGCGCCGTTCATCTCCATAATCACCAGCAAAACGGCGGCGATAGGGATGTATTCTACGGCGTTGCCGTGAACGCGGATGGCGGTTTGTAGCTCGTAAAACCCGCCGTCTCCGTAAGCGACACGGTATTGCATCCTTAGCCTAACCACGTCATAAGAGAGTTTGATCAACAACAGTGCGCCGAGCACGACATAAAGCGCGCTTACCATTTTTAACTCCATTCCCTAACCAAAACTGGCAGCCAGCATCATAGCCGCCATTGCATTCACTGTCGCGAGGAAAAATCTGATGCTATTGGTCAGATTAATAGGTCAAAACAGTGCATCCTGCTCGGGCCAGTCCGGTGGGGGCGGTAAATTCGGAATAGCCTGATGCAGTTGCTGCCAGATTTTCTGCGCCTGTTGCGGAGAATCGCCGTTATCCGGCGTATGGATAAACAGGAAGGGCTGATGCCGGGCTTGCCAACTGGGCAGTTTCTGTTGCCAGGCGTCGAACCAGCGCAGATTATCCTGCAACACGTCGCCACCGATAAAACGCACCAGCGGATGGTTGGCGGTAACCAGTGCGTGTACCGGCAGTTTGGGTTTTTTCTGTTGGGCATCGCGCACTGCCGCGCTGTTGGGCAGGGCGTGATGCACCGGGCGGCTGTCGAGGATCACCCGGTTGATCCCCCGCTGATGCAACCCCTGATTCAGCAGTCGTTCTTCTTCACCCTTGCCAAAGAATGCCGGGTGGCGGACTTCCACCCCGTAGGTAAACTCTTTTGGCAAGGCGTCGAAAAATTGCCACAGTGCCGGTAACTCCGCCGGGCCAAACGCGGCAGGCAGTTGCAGCCACAGTTGACCAATGCGCTGATGCACCGGGCTCAGACATTGGTAAAAGGCCTGTAGATCGGCGTCACAGTTGCGTAGCGCCGCCTTATGACTGATGGTGGCAGGGAACTTGAAACAGAAGCGAAAATCATCGGTGGTCATGTCGCGCCAGCGCTGGACGATTTCCAGTTTCGGTAATGCGTAGAAGGTGGTATTGCCTTCCACGCAGTTAAAGTAACGGCTGTAATCCGCCAGATCGCGCAGTCCGATACGATTCCAGGCCGGGTGTTGCCACTGTGGGAGTCCGATATACATCAAGCTGGCATCTTCCTTAATTATCCCTGTCAGTCAAACGCGGGCGCAGCATGCGGCGCCCCTACAAGTTAGCGTTACTCGCCGAATGCGGCAAGAATTTCGCCGGTGCTGCGAACGCGTGCCAGACGCGGGAAGATGTTGTCGAAGGCAAACTGGTGCATTTGCGCGTTTGATGCACTGCACAGGTCTTCGGCGATCACCAACTCGTAGCCGTGTTCCCAGGCGGCGCGGGCGGTTGACTCCACGCCAATGTTGGTGGAAATGCCGCCCAATACGACGGATTTAATGCCGCGGCGACGCAGTTGCAGGTCCAGATCGGTGCCGTAAAATGCGCCCCATTGGCGTTTGGTCACCAGGATATCGCTGTCGCTAACCGCCAGCGATTCAGGGAATTCCCACCAGTTGGCCGGCAACCCGCCTGCAGGCGCTGGGGAGGGTTGGTCCACCGGTTGTTTCAGCGCTTCGGCAAAGGAATCTGACCAACCGACGCGTACCAGAACAACCGGCGCACCGAGCGAACGAAAATGTGCCGCCAGTTGAGCGCCATGGGCAACCACGCTCTCGGCGCTGTGCGGTCCACCGGCGTAAGGCAGAATGCCCTTTTGCAAATCAATCAATACCAGGGCCGTAGTTTGAGCATCAAGTTTTAACATGGGAATATCTCGTTACGAGGTGGATAAAATACGCGCAGGTGAGCTGGCGCGCTAAACAGGAGTTGATTCAGGCTACGTGAAAAAAGCGTCACGGGTTAATGGGAAATTTGTTAATCAATGTGTTACTTCGGGCAAAAACACGTCATTTAGTGCTGCAACAAAGCTGTGTTCGCACTTATCTGGCGCATGAATTTCCTTTATAATGATCGCCTTTTTTCAACACACTTTACTCCGACGACCTATGCCGATTTATGAATATGCATGTGGTGCTTGCAGCCTTCGGTTAGAGAAACTGCAAAAATTTTCCGATGCGCCGCTGACAGATTGTCCGGCGTGTGGGCAGCCCGCGTTAACCAAGTTGATTTCGTCCACCGGTTTCCAGTTAAAGGGTACAGGTTGGTATGCAACAGACTTCAAACCGGGTAATAAGTAGAGTTCATCAGAAATTATCAGAAATCAGCCGCGTGGCAGGCGCTAAAGCCCGCGCGGCATCGGCTTAAGCCAAAAGGATAGCGTATGCGTACTGAATATTGCGGGCAGTTGAATCTGTCTCACGTGGGCCAGGAAGTCACTTTGTGTGGTTGGGTCAACCGTCGTCGCGATCTGGGCGGCCTGATCTTTATTGATATGCGCGACCGCGAAGGCATCGTGCAGGTGTTTTTCGATCCGGACCAGAAGGCCGCGTTCGATAAGGCGTATGACCTGCGCAATGAATTCTGCATCCAGATCGTCGGCACCGTGCGTGCTCGTCCGGACAGCCAGATCAATAAAGATATGGCCACTGGCGAAGTGGAAGTGTTCGCCCACGCTCTGGAGATCATCAACCGTTCCGAGCCTCTGCCGCTGGACTCCAACCAGGTCAACAGTGAAGAAGCGCGTCTGAAATATCGCTACCTGGATCTGCGTCGTCCGGAAATGGCTGACCGTCTGAAAACCCGCGCCAAAATCACCAGCTTTGTGCGCCGCTTTATGGACAGCCATGGCTTCCTCGATATCGAAACGCCGATGTTGACCAAAGCCACGCCGGAAGGCGCCCGTGACTACCTGGTGCCGAGCCGCGTACATAAAGGCAAATTCTATGCGTTGCCGCAGTCACCACAGCTGTTCAAGCAGTTGCTGATGATGTCCGGTTTCGATCGCTACTATCAAATCGTTAAATGCTTCCGCGACGAAGACCTGCGTGCTGACCGTCAGCCAGAATTTACCCAGATCGACGTGGAAACTTCATTCATGACCGCCGAACTGGTGCGTGAAGTGATGGAGAAACTGGCGCGCGAACTGTGGCTGGACGTGAAGAACGTAGATCTGGGTGATTTCCCGATCATGACCTTCGAAGAAGCGATGCGTCGCTACGGCTCGGACAAACCGGATCTACGTAACCCACTGGAACTGGTGGACGTGGCCGACCTGGTGAAAGACGTCGAGTTTAAAGTGTTCTCCGGCCCGGCTAACGATGCCAAAGGCCGCGTAGCCGCGATTTGCGTTCCTGGCGGCGCGCAGCTGACTCGTAAACTGATCGACGAATACGGCGCTTTCGTTAACATCTATGGCGCCAAAGGTCTGGCCTGGCTGAAGGTCAATGACCGTGCTGCCGGCATGGAAGGCGTACAGAGCCCGATCGCCAAATTCCTCAGCGCCGAAGTGCTGGAAGCGATCCTGGCGCGCACTAACGCACAGTCCGGCGACATTCTGTTCTTCGGCGCCGACAGCTTCAAGATTGTGACCGATGCGATGGGCGCACTGCGTCTGAAGCTGGGTCGTGACTTGCAACTGACCAAACTCGATAGCTGGGCACCGCTGTGGGTGATTGACTTCCCAATGTTCGAAGAGGACGGCGAGGGCGGTCTGGCGGCGATGCACCATCCGTTCACTGCACCACGTGACATGAGCCCGGAAGAGCTGGCCAGCACGCCAACCGCGGCGATTGCCAACGCTTACGACATGGTCATCAATGGCTACGAAGTGGGCGGCGGTTCGGTGCGTATTCACCGCAGCGAAATGCAGCAGACGGTATTCAGCATTCTTGGTATTAACGAGCACGAACAGCGCGAGAAGTTTGGCTTCCTGCTGGACGCGCTGAAGTACGGTACGCCGCCACACGCCGGCCTGGCTTTTGGTCTGGACCGTCTGGTGATGCTGCTGACCGGTACCGACAACATTCGTGACGTCATCGCCTTCCCGAAAACCACCGCGGCGGCCTGTCTGATGACCGAAGCGCCGAGCTTCGCCAACCCGGCGTCGCTGCAGGAGTTGGGCATTTGTGTGGTGAAGAAAGCCTCTGAACAAGAGAGCGAGTGATGAACTACAAGCGACCCGAGTCTATTCTGGTAGTGATTTATGCCATCTCCAGTGGCCGGGTGCTGATGTTACAGCGGCGCGATGATACTGAGTTCTGGCAGTCGGTGACCGGCAGCCTGGAGGAAGATGAGTCGCCGCCGCATGCCGCCCGGCGTGAGGTCATGGAAGAAGTCGGCATCGATATCGAAGCAGAGAATCTGCCGTTGTTCGATTGCCAGCGCTGTGTGGAGTTTGAACTCTTTGTCCATTTGCGACATCGCTATGCCCCGGGAACCACGCGCAATAAAGAGCATTGGTTCTGTCTGGCTTTGCCTGAAGAGCGCGATCCGGTGATTACCGAACATCACGCCTACCAGTGGCTTGAGGCGGCGCAGGCCGTGAAGTTGACCAAGTCCTGGAGCAATCAGCAGGCGATTGAAGAGTTTGTGATTAATTCAGTCCAGTAATTTTTTTCGGAGATTTTTTATGGCAGGTCATAGTAAGTGGGCCAACACCAAGCACCGCAAGGCAGCGCAGGATTCCAAGCGCGGTAAAATTTTCACCAAAATTATTCGCGAGCTGGTGACCGCCGCGAAACTGGGCGGTGGCGATCCAGGGGCTAACCCGCGTCTGCGTGCGGCAGTTGACAAGGCGCTGTCCAACAACATGACGCGCGACACCCTGAACCGTGCTATCGCGCGTGGCGTGGGTGGTGATGATGATTCCAACATGGAAACCATCATTTATGAAGGCTACGGCCCGGGCGGCACTGCCGTCATGATCGAATGCCTGAGTGATAACCGTAACCGTACCGTGGCCGAAGTGCGTCATGCCTTCACCAAATGCGGTGGTAACCTGGGTACCGACGGCTCCGTAGCTTACCTGTTCACCAAGAAGGGCGTCATCACTTACGCACCGGGTCTGGATGAAGACGTAGTGATGGAAGCGGCGCTGGAAGCCGGTGCCGAAGATATCGTCAGCTACGACGACGGCGTCATTGACGTCTTCACCGCCTGGGAAAACCTCGGCGAAGTGAAAGATGCCCTGACCACCGCCGGTTTCACTGCCGACTCGGCAGAAGTTTCCATGATCCCATCGACCAAGGCCGATATGGATGAGGAAACCGCACCCAAACTGTTGCGCCTGATCGACATGCTGGAAGACTGTGACGACGTGCAGGAGGTTTACCACAACGGTGAGATCTCCGACGAAGTTGCAGCAACGCTGTAATCGGCTTGAGGTACGGCGCTGTCTGGTGGCAGCGCCTGGCGAAGTTAATGCTTAACGCAAGGTGGGTGTAGGGATGACGATCATTCTCGGTATCGATCCCGGATCGCGCATCACCGGTTACGGCCTTATTCGCCAGCAAGGCCGCCAGTTGACCTATGTGGCCAGCGGCTGTATTCGCACCGTGGTGGATGACATGCCGACCCGTTTAAAGCTGATTTATGCGGGCGTGAGCGAAATTATCACCCAGTTCAAACCGGACTTTTTTGCCATCGAACAGGTGTTTATGGCGAAGAACCCGGATTCGGCGCTCAAGCTCGGACAGGCGCGCGGCGTGGCCATTGTCGCTGCCGTGAACCAGGATTTGGAAGTGTTTGAGTATGCGGCACGCCAGGTCAAACAAACGGTGGTGGGTACCGGCGCGGCAGAAAAAGCGCAGGTGCAGCACATGGTGCGCTCCTTGCTTAAACTGTCGGCCAATCCTCAGGCTGACGCCGCCGATGCGCTGGCCATCGCCATTACCCACTGCCATCTCAGCCAAAACGTGTTGCGGATGAGTGAAGGGCGATTGAACCTGGCGCGTGGGCGTTTAAAGTAGCGCTTGATCGGTGATATACAGGCTCCAGATAAAGTTTGTTATTAGGGAGAGCGTGCCGAAGGGGTCGTAGCGGCTTGTCCGCCGGAGCGCCCCTCGGTGCGCTAGGCCCGGGTATCTCGGGCTTGAAGGCCACTTTGTTATTAAACTTAGGCTGGATATTCATCCAGCCTTTTTTATGTTATAAGCTTTACCAGCACGGCATGACAGCAGGTCATGCTCATGAATTCTGCAGGAGGGTAAATGATAGGTCGTCTCAGAGGAGTTATTCTGGAAAAGCAGCCGCCGCTGGTGTTACTGGAGGCAAACGGTGTGGGTTATGAAGTGCATATGCCGATGACCTGCTTTTATGAGCTGCCGGAACTGGGGCAAGAGGCTATCGTGTTTACCCAATTCGTGGTGCGCGAAGATGCACAATTGCTGTACGGCTTTAATGATAAACAAGAGCGTGCGCTGTTCCGCGAGTTGATCAAAGTCAACGGCGTAGGGCCAAAGCTCGCGCTGGCTATTTTGTCCGGCATGTCTGCACAGCAGTTTGTCAGTGCCGTTGAACGCGAAGAGATCACGTCTCTGGTGAAATTGCCGGGTGTCGGTAAGAAAACCGCTGAGCGCCTGGTGGTCGAAATGAAAGACCGCTTCAAAGGGCTTAATGGCGATCTGTTCAACAGCAGCAGTGAAATTGCGCTGCCCACCGCAGCGCAAGTCGCCGAAGTGGATGCCGAAGCCGAAGCTGCCTCGGCGCTGGTGGCATTGGGATACAAACCGCAGGAAGCCAGCCGTATGGTCAGCAAAATCGCCAAGCCTGGCGCCGATTGCGAAACCCTGATCCGCGACGCATTGCGCGCCGCGCTGTAAGCGCCGATAAGGGGTAGAGAATGATTGAAGCCGATCGCCTGATTTCTGCCGAACCGATCAATGAAGAAGAAATTCTTGATCGCGCCATCCGGCCGAAGCTGCTGACGGAGTACGTCGGTCAGCCACATGTCCGCGAGCAGATGGAAATCTTTATTCAGGCGGCCAAGCAGCGTGGCGACGCGCTGGACCACCTGCTGATTTTCGGTCCGCCGGGGCTGGGTAAAACCACGCTGGCCAACATTGTTGCCAACGAAATGGGCGTTAACCTGCGCACCACTTCCGGGCCGGTATTGGAGAAGGCGGGCGATCTGGCGGCAATGCTGACCAACCTCGAACCACACGACGTGCTGTTCATCGATGAAATCCACCGCCTCTCTCCGGTAGTAGAAGAAGTGTTGTATCCGGCGATGGAAGATTACCAACTGGATATCATGATTGGCGAAGGCCCGGCCGCTCGCTCGATCAAACTCGATTTACCGCCGTTCACACTGGTGGGCGCAACCACCCGTGCCGGTTCACTGACTTCACCGCTGCGTGACCGCTTCGGTATTGTGCAGCGTCTGGAGTTTTATCAGATCGCCGATTTACAGCACATCGTTTCACGCAGCGCTAATTGCCTGGGACTGGATCTGTCGGAAGAGGGGGCCCATCAGGTAGCTCGTCGCGCGCGCGGTACTCCGCGTATCGCCAACCGTTTACTGCGTCGGGTGCGTGACTTTGCCGAAGTTCGCGCCAATGGTGTAATCAATGGCGAAGTGGCGATGCAGGCGCTGGATATGTTGAACGTCGATGCCGAAGGTTTTGACTATATGGACCGCAAGCTGTTACTGGCGATTATCGACAAGTTCACTGGCGGGCCCGTTGGCCTGGATAACCTGGCGGCGGCGATTGGTGAGGAGCGGGAAACTATCGAAGACGTTATCGAGCCTTTCCTGATCCAGCAGGGCTTTATCCAGCGCACACCGCGCGGGCGCATGGCGACCAATCATGCTTATAAACACTTTGGCATGGTGCGCGAAGAGTAAGACAACTCTCTGCATTAAAAAAGGGCCGCAATTGAATCAATTGCGGCCCTTTTTGACATCGGTGGCAGCCGAGGTCAGGCTTGCTGCTTCTTGGATAAGCTTAAAACAAACAGCACCGCGGCGCTCAAGACCACCGACGGACCGGCCGGGGTGTCGTAGAAGGCCGAAAAGGTCAGCCCGCCGGTTACGGCAAGCACACCAACCAGCACCGCGTATCCGGCCATTTGCTCCGGCGTGCGGGCGAAGCGGCGTGCAGTCGCCGCAGGAATAATCAACAGTGAAGTGATGATCAGCGCACCGACGAACTTCATTGCCAGGCCGATGGTCAAGGCCGTCACCAGCATCAACACGGTGCGCGCACGCACCAGATTAACACCGTCGACATGCGCCAGCTCCGGGCTGACGGTCATCGACAGCAGGTTGCGCCATTGCCACCACAGGATCAGCAGCACGACAGTCACGCCAATGCCAATCATCCAGATATCGGTGAGGGTGACCGACAGCAGGTCGCCAAACAGATAGGCCATCAGATCGACCCGCACGTTCGACATCAGCGCCACCACGACCAGCCCCAATGAAAGTGCGCTGTGCGCCATAATGCCGAGCAGGGTATCAACGGAAAGCTGCGGGCGACGCTCCAGCCACACCAGCACCAGAGCCAACACCAGCGTCACGGCAATCACCGCATAGAAGGGATTGATGTTCAGCAGCAGACCGAAAGCCACGCCAAGCAATGAGGCATGCGCCAGGGTATCGCCGAAATAGGACATCCGTCGCCAGACCACAAATGAGCCAAGCGGACCGGCGGCGCAGGCCAGCAGGACTCCGGCCAGCCAGCCGGGTAATAACAGTTCGATCATGCCTCACGGCCCCCGGTTTTCTTCAACACAATTCGTCCTTGCAGGTCGTGACGGTGGTTATGGTGGTGGCGATAGACCGCCAGTTGTTCCGCACCGCGATTGCCGAACATGGCGATAAATTCAGGATGCATCGAAACCACTTCCGGCGCGCCGGAACAGCAGATGTGTTGGTTGAGGCACAGCACTTCATCGGTTTTCGCCATCACCAGATGCAGGTCATGAGACACCATCAATACCGCGCAGCCCAACTCTTTACGCAACTGGTCGATCAGGTCATACAGCGCCAGTTGGCCGTTAACATCAACGCCCTGGGTGGGTTCATCCAGCACCAACAGCTGTGGCTTGTTCAGCAGCGCCCGAGCCAGCAATACGCGCTGGTTTTCACCCCCGGAAAGCTTTTGCATGGGTTGACTGAGCAGGTGGGCCGCCTGAACGCGCTTAAGCGCTGGCAGAATATCGGCCTTTTTGACGCCGGGCTTCAGGCGCATAAAGCGGCTGACGGTCAGCGGCAGGGTGGCATCGAGGTGTAATTTTTGCGGCACATAACCAATGCGCAGGCCAGGCTCGCGTTCCAGTGTTCCCTCGGTGGGCGCAATCAGCCCCAGAACCACTCGCACCAGCGTGGATTTGCCCGCGCCATTGGGGCCGAGCAGCGTCAGAATACGGCCCGGCTGCAGGCTGAGCGAAATATTCGACAGTACCTTGCGGTTACCAAAGGAGACGGAGATATTTTTTAGCGTTGTCAGTGTGGACATCTCATGATTACATTTTGCAGAACTAACCGAATGTTATAATATCACGCCTCGCTGATGAAAACGACGGGATTACAGATAATGGCACAGAAAAATAAATGGTTGCAGCGCACGCTGCTGGCCAGCGCATTGATGATGGCCGGGCCACTGAGCAGCGCGTCTGCGGCGGTGGTGACTTCTATACGGCCAGTGGGTTTTATCGCCGCGGCGATAGCCGATGGCGTGACGCCGACCGAAGTGTTGCTGCCGGATGGCGCATCGCCACACGATTTCGCGCTGCGGCCTTCCGATATCCAGCGCCTGCGTGCCGCCGATCTGGTGGTGTGGGTGGGACCGGATATGGAAGCTTTTCTGGCCAAGCCTTTAGTCTCCATATCGGCTAATCGCCAGGTAGCCATCAGTGAATTGAGTGGGGTGAAACCTCTGCTGATGAAGGGCGAAGACGACGACCATGACCATGAACACGGTCATGATCATGCAGCAGATACGCATAATCATGCTGAAAGTGATGAGGGGGATGGACACCATCACGGCGAATATAACATGCACGTTTGGTTGTCTCCAGAAGTGGCAAAAGTGACCGCGATCGCGATTCACGACAGGTTATTGGAACTTATGCCGCAAAATAAAGACAAATTAGACGCAAACCTGCGCCAGTTCGAGAATCTGCTGACGCAAACTGACAAAAATGTTGGTAACATGCTCAAGCCTGTGCAAGGCAAGGGATATTTTGTTTTTCATGATGCTTACGGCTATTTTGAGAAACATTTCGGTTTGAGCCCGTTGGGCCATTTCACCGTTAATCCCGAAATCCAGCCTGGGGCACAGCGCTTACACCAAATTCGAACACAGTTGGTTGAGCAGAAAGCAGTATGCGTTTTTGCTGAGCCACAATTCAGGCCAGCCGTAATCAATGCGGTTGCCAAGGGGACCAAAGTGCGTTCTGGAACGCTGGATCCGCTGGGCACCGGCATCGCACTGGGGAAAGACAGCTACGGGAACTTCCTGACACAGCTGTCAAACCAGTACGTGAGCTGCCTGAAGTAAAGATTATGAGGATAAAATCGAGTGCAGCAGATAGTCAAAACTATCGCTCTGGCGTATAACAACCTGCCACGGCCCCACCGCGTCATGCTGGGGTCGTTGACAGTGGTTACATTGGCCGTTGCCGTCTGGCGGCCTTTTGTTTATCACCCAGAACATAACCCCATCGTTAAGAGTATCGAATTAGAGTCCAGCCAGTTACGATCCTTGCTGCCAGAAGCCAGTGAACCGATCGATCTTGACCAAGCCACCCCCGATGATGACATCCCACAGGATGAGCTGGACCAGAAGGTCGCCGGCGAGGATGGCGTGCATGAATATGTGGTTTCCACTGGCGATACCCTGGGCAGTATCCTGACCCAATATGGCATCGATATGTCGGACGTCACCCTGTTGGCATCGCAGAACCGTGATCTGCGTAATCTGAAAATTGGTCAACAGCTGTCATGGACAGTGAATGATGCCGGTGACCTGCAGCGTTTGACCTGGGAAGTGTCCCGCCGTGAAACCCGCACTTACGATCGTGCGGGCAACAGTTTTAAAGAAAGTCAGGAATCGCAACAGGGTGAATGGCGCAATAATGTGATCAGCGGCCGACTCAACGGCAGCTTTGTCACCAGCGCCGCTAACGCCGGCCTGAGCCGTGCTGAAATCAATGCGGTGATCAAAGCACTGCAATGGCAGTTGGATTTCCGCAAACTGCGCAAGGGCGATCAATTCTCGGTATTAATGTCTCGCGAACACTTTGATGGCAAGAGTGCGCAGAGCCAGTTGCTGGGTGTGCGCATGCGCACCGGCGGTAAGGACTACTACGCTATTCGTGCCGAAGACGGTAAATTCTACGATCGTCAGGGTTCAGGCCTGGCGAAAGGCTTTATGCGTTTCCCGACCATGAAGCAATTCCGCATTTCCTCAAACTTCAACCCACGCCGGGTTAACCCGGTCACCGGGCGTATTGCGCCGCATAAAGGCGTCGACTTCGCGATGCCGGTTGGCACCCCGGTGCTGGCCGTGGGTGACGGTGAAGTACTGATCGCCAAACGCAGTGGTGCTGCGGGTAACTATGTGGCTATCCGTCATGGTCGCCAGTACACCACGCGTTATATGCATCTGAAAAAACTGTTGGTTAAGCCAGGTCAGAAAGTGAAGCGTGGCGATCGTATTGCGTTGTCCGGCAACACCGGCCGCTCTACCGGCCCACATCTGCACTTTGAAATGTGGACCAACCAACAGGCGGTGAACCCGTTGACGGCGAAACTGCCGCGCTCTGAAGGGCTGACCGGTAAAGATCGCAGTGATTATCTGGCGCAGGTGAAGGAAGTCACCCCGCAGTTGCAGCTGGATTAATCCCTTGTTTGGGCGCTGTGCGCCAGTGATACCATCGGCCTGATTTCGGGCCGATGTTGTTTTATATTGGCGCTTCGCCGTGGATAATTGCAAAATCAACCTTTGCAATTATGATTAGCCGAACCGCTAAGTTAAGAGCTTGTGCATGCAAAACGAAAAAAAATCTAACTCAGAGTTCATCCCGCAATTTCAGAAAGCCTTTTACCACCCGCGCTACTGGGGCGTTTGGCTGGGAACCGGGCTGATGGCCGGTATTTCATTGGTGCCTGCGCGCTTGCGCGATCCGGTGCTGGGTGCCGTTGGCAAGCTGGCCGGCAAGGTGGCTAAAGGTGCACGACGTCGTGCGCGCATCAATCTGCTGTATTGCCTGCCGGAAGTGCCGGAAAATGAGCGTGAGCACATCATTGATGAAATGTTTGCCACCGCACCGCAGTCGATGATCCTGATGGCCGAACTGGCCTGCACCAAACCGGAAAAAGTGTTGAAGCGCGTTCGCTGGCACGGTGAAGAGGTGCTGGATAAAATCCGTGAAGAAGGCCGTAACGTGATTTTTCTGGTGCCGCATGGCTGGGCAGTGGATGTTCCGGCGATGTTAATGGCGGCTCGCGGTCAGCCGATGGCGGCGATGTTCCACAACCAGAGCAACCCGTTGGTTGACTACCTGTGGAATACGGTGCGTCGCAAGTTTGGCGGCCGGATGCATGCGCGCAATGACGGCATCAAACCCTTTATCAGTTCAGTGCGCCAGGGCTATTGGGGCTATTATCTGCCCGACCAGGATCACGGTGCCGAACACAGTGAGTTCGTCGACTTCTTCGCCACCTATAAGGCGACGCTGCCGGCAGTGGGACGACTGATGAAGGTCTGCCGCGCGGCCATTGTGCCCTTGTTCCCGGTTTACGACGGCAAAACCAGCATGCTGGATGTTTACATTCGCCCGCCGATGGACGATTTGGCCACCGCCGATGACCACACTATTGCGCGTCGGATGAATGAAGAAGTGGAGAACCTGGTGGGGCCGAACCCGGAACAATACACCTGGATCCTCAAACTATTGAAAACGCGTAAAGAAGGTGAAATTGAACCTTATTCACGCGATGATTTATACCGCTAAGCGACATTCTTTCTCTACGCCAAAGGCCAGTTCTCTCAGGGGGATTGGCCTTTTCGTTATGGCAGCTTACTTAAATGTGCAATCGATGACTGTCCGCTCGCCGTAGCGGCGACTGGAGATGAGTTTATCAGGGGGAAGGGGGAGCGTAAAAAAATGCCGACCGCGTTAACGGTCGGCAGCAGGGTATTTTACTCGACGCGCAGGATACGGCTGGTATTGGTGGTACCCACGGTTTCCATCACGTCGCCCTGGGTAACGATCACCAGATCGCCGGAGACCAGGAAGCCTTTATCACGCAGACGGTTAACTGCGTCATTGGCCGCGATAACGCCATCATTATGGCTGTCGAAGTACACTGGCGTCACGCCGCGGTACAGCGCCGTCAGGTTCAACGTGTGCTCATGGCGTGACATGGCGAAGATCGGCAGACCGGAGCTGATACGTGACATCATCAGCGCGGTGCGGCCTGACTCGGTCATGGCGATCAGGGCGGTAACCCCTTTCAGGTGGTTGGCCGCGTACATTGAAGACATGGCAATGGCTTCTTCAATGTTGTCGAACTGCACGTCCAGACGGTGTTTGGAGACATTGATGCTTGGGATTTTCTCTGCACCCAGACAAACGCGTGCCATCGCCGCCACGGTTTCTGCCGGGTACTGACCGGCCGCGGTTTCAGCAGACAGCATTACGGCATCGGTACCGTCCAGCACGGCGTTTGCCACGTCCATCACTTCGGCACGGGTCGGCATCGGGTTGGTGATCATCGACTCCATCATCTGGGTCGCGGTAATCACGGCGCGGTTTAGCGTACGGGCACGGCGGATCAGTTTTTTCTGGATGCCGACCAGTTCCGGATCGCCGATTTCGACGCCCAAATCGCCACGGGCCACCATCACTACGTCGGAGGCCAGGATAATGTCATCCATGGCTTCGTCGCTGCAAACGGCTTCGGCACGTTCGACTTTGGACACGATCTTGGCGTTGCAGCCAGCATCACGCGCCAGACGACGTGCGTAGTTCAAATCTTCGCCGGTACGCGGGAAGGAAACCGCCAGGTAGTCGACGCCGATTTTTGCCGCGGTGACGATATCGGCCTTGTCTTTCTCGGTCAGGGCTTCAGCTGACAGGCCGCCACCGAGTTTGTTGATGCCTTTGTTGTTGGACAGCGGGCCGCCAACGGTGACCTCGGTAAACACTTTCATGCCCTGAACTTCGAGCACTTTCAGCTGTACGCGGCCGTCATCGAGCAGCAGTACGTCGCCGGGTACCACGTCGGCAGGCAGGCCTTTATAGTCGATACCGACTTTTTCTTTATCGCCTTCGCCCTTGGACATGTTGGCATCAAGCAGGAATTTATCACCGATGTTAAGGAAGATTTTGCCTTCCTTAAAGGTGGAAACACGAATTTTCGGCCCTTGCAGGTCACCCAGAATAGCGACGTGGCGTCCCAACTTGGCAGCAATTTCGCGCACTTTGTCAGCGCGGATCTGGTGATCTTCTGCAGTGCCGTGGGAAAAGTTAAGCCGAACTACGTTAGCGCCGGCGGCAATGATCTTTTCCAGATTATTGTCGCGGTCAGTAGCCGGACCCAGGGTGGTAACGATTTTGGTTCTTCTGAGCCGTCTGGACATGTATTACTCCGTTGACTGGTGAAGCAAATTATTGGTGTTGCGATAACGTCGGATAACGAAACCAGGAGTGAAATGTAATTTTACTACACTGATATTTCACTCGGGTTACCCGCATGAGCGTTTTACAGGGTACTGCCTCTAATGCTGCCGTTCAGATGACTTTGAACGACAGGTTTTTTTCACATCGGTTACGAGTCGAAACTGTTGGGGATAACTACACCCTTATCAAAGCGCGATTCTTTCAACGCTTCCTTGACCCGCTTCAAGTTATCTCTGAATTTGGCCCCTCGACGCAAGGTAAATCCGGTGGCCAGCACGTCGATGAGCGTTAATTGCGCAATTCGCGATACCATCGGCATATAAACGTCGGTGTCTTCCGGTACATCGAGCAATAATGCCAGCGTGGCTTCATGAGCCAGTGGGGTGTCGCGGGAGGTAATGGCTATGACCGTGGCATCGTTTTCACGTGCCAGTTGCGCCATTTCCACTAGGTTCTTGGTGCGACCAGTGTGTGAGATGAGTACCACTACATCCCCTTCGCTGGAATTCATGCATCCCATGCGTTGCATGACGATGTCATCGAAATAGACCACCGGAATATTGAAGCGGAAAAATTTGTTCATCGCGTCGTGGGCCACGGCTGCCGAGGCACCCAAACCGAAGAAAGAGATTTTTTTTGCCTGGGTAAGCAAGTCAACCGCACGATTGATTGCTGCAATATCCAAATTTGCCTTTACTGTATCAAGACTGGCCATCACGGATTCGAAAATTTTACCGGTATAGGAAGCCACGCTGTCATCTTCCTCCACGTTACGGTTTACGTACGGGGTGCCGTTGGCCAGGCTTTGGGCAAGATGCAGTTTAAAATCGGGAAAACCCTTGGTATCGAGACGGCGACAAAAGCGGTTGACGGTGGGCTCGCTAACGTCCGCCATTCTGGCCAGCGTCGCGATACTGGAGTGAATGGCGGTCTGCGGGGAGGCGAGGATCACCTCGGCGACTTTCCGTTCAGATTTGCTCAGCAGCTCCAGATGGCTCTGGATTTTTTCCAGCGTATTCATATAACGAGAGTCACTCATGGGTTTTGTCGATTTCAATCAAAGGAGAAATCAATGCCGGTTTAGTGAAAATATACTACGTGCTGGTAACCGTTGGCAGTGTCGACAGAGGGTATGCAGAGTTTTTTCATCAGAACATGACCTGTGTCTAACTTTCATAATGGTAAAAGAGCATCAAAAAAGACAGAAAATTACAGTTTTTAGTTCAGCCAGCGGCGTTTCCTACCGATAGCGCATAACACTGCAATTTTTGGGGCTTTTTTTCTACTTTTGATCCGGGTTTACTGGCCGTAGTCAAAGAGAGTACATTAGTAATGTAAGAAAATTACAAATATCCTGCAACGAGGAGATGAACATGGCGGTAACCTCTACAGCCCAGGCGTGTGACCTGGTTATTTTCGGCGCGAAAGGCGATTTGGCGCGTCGTAAGCTGTTGCCTTCCCTGTACCAGTTAGAGAAAGCCGGTCATATCCACCCGGATACCCGTATTATCGGCGTCGGCCGTGCCGAGTGGGATAAAGAAGCCTATATCAAGGTGGTCAAGGAAGCGCTTGGCACCTTTATGAAAGAAAAACTCGATGACGAACTTTGGGCCACGCTGAGTGCGCGCCTGGATTTCTGCAACCTGGATGTCAACGACAGCAAGAACTTTGCCAAATTGGGCAAAATGCTGGACCAGAAACATCGCACCACCATCAACTATTTTGCCATGCCGCCCAGCACTTTCGGCGCAATTTGCAAGGGGTTGGGCGAAGCCAAGCTGAACCACGAGCCGGCACGCGTAGTGATGGAAAAACCGCTCGGTACCGATCTGGCATCTTCCCGTGTGATCAACGATCAGGTGGCGGAGTATTTCAACGAGACTCAGGTTTACCGTATTGACCACTATCTCGGCAAAGAGACGGTATTGAACCTGTTGGCGCTGCGTTTTGCCAACTCATTGTTTGCTTCCAACTGGGACAACCGTACCATCGACTCCGTGCAAATTACCGTAGCGGAAGAGGTGGGTATTGAAGGTCGTTGGGGTTACTTTGACCAGGCCGGCCAGATGCGCGACATGATCCAGAACCACCTGTTGCAAATTCTGACCATGATCGCCATGTCACCCCCGGCGGATCTGACCACCGACCGTATTCGTGATGAGAAAGTGAAGGTGCTGCGCTCACTGCGTCGCATCAATCAGACCAATGTGCGCGAAACCACGGTGCGCGGCCAATATACTGCCGGTTTTGTGCAGGGCAAAAAGGTCCCTGGCTACCTGGAAGAGGAAGGGGCGAACAAAAGCAGCAACACCGAAACCTTCGTTTCTATCCGTGTCGATATCGACAACTGGCAGTGGGCCGGTGTGCCGTTTTACCTGCGTACGGGTAAGCGTTTGCCGACCAAATGCTCCGAAGTGGTGGTCTACTTCAAGAACCCACCGCTGAACCTGTTCAGCGATTCTTACCAGCAGTTGCCGCAGAACAAATTAACCATTCGTCTGCAGCCGGATGAAGGCATCGAGATCCAGGTGTTGAACAAGGTTCCTGGCCTGGATCACAAACATCGTCTGCAAACCACCAAGCTGGATCTGAGTTTCTCAGAGACCTTCAACCAGGAGCACGTGGCAGACGCCTACGAGCGCCTGTTGCTGGAGACTATGCGTGGTATCCAGGCGCTGTTTGTGCGCCGTGACGAAGTGGAAGAAGCCTGGAAGTGGGTAGACTCTATCATGGACGCGTGGAAAGCGGATAACGAAGCGCCGAAGCCGTATCAGTCCGGTACCTGGGGCCCGGTAGCCTCGGTGGCGATGATCACCCGCGATGGCCGTTCCTGGAACGAGTTCGAATAACCACCCGGCCGGCAGTTTATCTGCCGGCATTTTTTTGCCCGCACGACCGGGGCGCAACATCACTTGGGGTACGGCCGGACGCCCGCGAGACTCCGTGGGGCCCTGTGGCAGGGGCGTGCCATTGATAACCCGTAAGTAATGGAGAAGTAACGATGAAAAACTGGAAAACCAGCGCAGAACAGATCCTGACCGCCGGTCCGGTAGTTCCGGTGATTGTGATTAATAAGCTGGAACATGCGGTGCCGCTGGCCAGGGCGCTGGTCGCCGGTGGCGTGCGTGTATTGGAAGTCACTTTGCGTACCGCCTGCGCTATGGACGCGATCCGCGCTATCGCGGCTGAGGTGCCGGAGGCGATTATTGGTGCCGGTACGGTGCTTAACCCGCAGCAGTTGCAGGCGGTGACCGAAGCCGGTGCGCAATTCGCCATCAGCCCTGGCCTGACCGAGGCGCTGCTGAAAGCTGCTACCGCGGGCAGCATTCCATTGATTCCGGGTATCAGCACCGTTTCAGAACTGATGCTGGGTTTGGATCACGGTCTGCGTGAGTTCAAGTTCTTCCCGGCTGAAGCCAACGGCGGGGTTAAGGCACTACAGGCGATCGGCGGCCCATTTCCGCAGGTACGTTTCTGCCCGACCGGTGGCATCACCCCAAGTAACTACCGTGATTACCTGGCGCTGAAAAGCGTATTGTGTATCGGTGGCTCCTGGTTGGTCCCGGCCGACGCGTTGGAAAATGGTGACTACGCGCGCATCACTGAACTGGCACGTACTGCGGTGAGTGGCGCCACGGCGTAACCCGCACCGGGCCTGGTTTTGGCGATTATTTGGTCGGCCAAACTTAAACGAAGGTTCAACGGCTTGTTGGGCCTTTTTTTATTTTTAAATTAGTTAACTTTCTTATTTATAGACTATTTTTTTGCTGTTTTTGTGAAAATGGCGGTTTGCTTTATGATTATTGCTATGGTACAACTATTGCAGTTGAAATTTTACTTGATGAGGATATTGGGCAAATCGCACTCCGTGTAACAAGATTATGTGCGGCTGAGAATAGAGAATACTTATGATGACAACTAATGGAATTACCCTCAGAACCTCTACCTGCCAGCTTTTCCTGTCTGCCATCCTTGCCAGTGAGCATCACTGGTGCAGCGAGCTATAGCGTCTTTCTCCCTTAACCGGTGCTGGTGACAGGCTCAGTCCTCCGTCATTTCGCGTAACCGGGCAAACATTTTTATTACGTTTGGGTCAGTTTATCCCCAGGGATCTCTGCGTCTTCAGCGCCTGTTTACGCCTGTCTGACGAGATAAATCGGGATAAATATGCCTTAGCGTGCGTTATTCGCCGTTTTGGAGAGAAATTATGATTTATTGGATCTTTTTAGGTTTGGCCATCGTCACCGAAATTATCGGTACCCTGTCAATGAAATACGCCAGCGTCAGCGGCGGCATGACCGGCCATATAGTGATGTATGTCATGATCACCGCGTCGTATGTGATGCTGTCGATGGCGGTAAAACGAGTTGCTCTGGGCGTCGCCTATGCGCTGTGGGAAGGTATCGGTATCCTGTTTATTACCCTGTTTAGCGTGCTGTGGTTTGACGAACCTATCTCGGCATTGAAGGTGCTGGGTCTGGTGACGTTGATTGCCGGTATCATGTTGGTGAAGTCCGGCACCCGCAAACCACGAAAACAGGCAACTCCGCGAGGTGACAACCATGCAACAGCTTGAGTTGTACCACATTGCTTTTCTGGGGTTGGCGATCGTGCTGGAGATTATCGCCAACATTTTCCTGAAGATGTCGGACGGTTTCCGCAAAATTTGGTTGGGTCTGTTGTCTCTGCTGTCGGTACTGGGGGCGTTCAGTGCGCTGGCGCAGGCGGTGAAGGGGATTGACCTGTCGGTTGCCTATGCGCTGTGGGGCGGTTTCGGTATCGCCGCGACAATCGCTGCCGGCTGGATCCTGTTTGGTCAGCGATTGAATGCCAAAGGCTGGATTGGTCTGGTGCTGTTACTGGCGGGAATGGTGATCATCAAACTGGCTTAATCAGCAGCAAATGCGACAAAATAAAACCGCAGGCGTTATCGTCTGCGGTTTTTTACTTTACAGCGCGGCAATAATTTTGATTTCAACCTTGTACTTCGGGTTCATCAATTTGGCCTGCACGGTACAGCGCACTGGGGCGCTACCGGCAACCACCCAGGCATCCCAGGCGGCATTCATCGCAGCAAAGTCAGCGCCGTCGGCCAGAAAAATGGTGGCGTCCAGCACCCGGCTTTTATCGGAGCCTACACGGGTCAGGATCATGTCAATCGCTGCCAGGGCGTTAGCGGTCTGCGCGGTCGCATCATCATCCAGATTTTCCGGCACGCTGGTGTAATAAACAGTGTCGTTATGAACTACGGCTTCAGACCAGCGATCGGCAGGATCAATTCGTTCAATATTCATTCGGTTATCTCCATATCATAGTCGCGTGTAGGGTATCACAGCCATCGGCAGAAATACTCGACGTTAAAGTCGGTGGTAGCCGCGCGGCAGGATTGGCATAATCAACGCTGAATAATACCGGCAGAGAGATAGCGTGACAGACGATTTCGCAACAGACGGCGCCCTGGCGCAGGCAATCAAGGGTTTCAAACCGCGTGAAGCACAGCGGCAGATGGCGGAAGCGGTCACCGAAGCCATTAACTTCAAGCAGGAGTTGGTGGTCGAAGCGGGCACCGGCACCGGTAAAACCTTCGCCTACCTGGCACCGGCACTGCGGGCCGATCGCAAAGTGATTATTTCCACCGGTTCAAAAGCACTGCAGGATCAGCTTTATGCACGCGATCTGCCCACCGTTGCCAAGGCGCTGAACTACAAAGGCAAGATGGCGCTGTTGAAGGGGCGATCCAACTACCTGTGTCTGGAGCGTCTGGAACAGCAGTCGATGGCCGGTGGTGAACTGGCCGGACAGGCGCTGATCGACCTGGTTCATCTGCGCAAATGGTCGTCAATGACCAAAGAGGGCGACATCAGCAGCTGCAGCGACGTGGCAGAAGACAGCTTTGTCTGGCCACTGGTGACCAGCACCAACGATAACTGTCTGGGTAGCGACTGTCCGTTGTATAAAGATTGCTTTGTGGTCAAAGCCCGTCGCCGTGCTATGGATGCGGACGTGGTGGTAGTGAACCACCATTTGTTCCTGGCGGACATGGTCGTGAAAGAGGGCGGCTTTGCCGAACTGATCCCCGAGGCCGATGTGATGATCTTCGATGAAGCGCATCAGATCCCGGACATCGCCAGCCAGTATTTCGGCAAACAGCTAACCAGCCGCCAGTTGCTGGATCTGGCCAAAGACATTTCCATTGCTTACCGTACCGAAGTACGTGACGCGGCGCAGCTTCAAAAAAGCGCCGACCGTCTTAGCCAAAGTACGCAGGATTTCCGCTTAATGCTGGGTGAGCCAGGTTTTCGCGGCAATCTGCGTGAGGTATTAAGCCAACCTAATGTGCAGCGCGCCTTGCTGTTGCTCGATGATGCGCTCGAACTCTGCTACGACGTAGTCAAGCTGTCCCTTGGGCGATCAGCCTTGCTGGATGCCGCCTTCGAACGCGCCACGCTGTACCGTGCACGGCTCAAACGTTTGAAAGAAGTGACAGAACCGGGTTTCAGCTACTGGTACGAGTGCAACTCGCGCCATTTTGTTTTGGCGCTGACGCCATTGACGGTGGCCGATCGTTTCCGTGAGTTGCTGGATGAGAAACCAGGCAGTTGGATTTTTACCTCGGCAACTTTGTCGGTTAATGAACAAATGGGGCATTTTACCGACCGTCTGGGCCTGAATAAGGCCAAAACCTTGCTGCTGGCCAGCCCGTTCGACTATGCCAAACAGGCATTGCTGTGTGTGCCGCGCTTTTTGCCGTCACCGAACCAACCGGGTGGTGCCCGGCAATTGGCGCGTATGCTGCGGCCGTTGATTGAGGCCAATAACGGCCGTTGTTTCTTCCTCTGTACCTCGCACCAGATGATGCGTGAACTGGCGGAAGAATTCCGTGCAACCATGACCTTACCGGTGCTGTTGCAGGGGGAAACCAGTAAGGGCCAACTGTTAGCGCAGTTTGTTGAGTCCGGCAATGCGTTACTGGTGGCGACCAGCAGTTTCTGGGAAGGGGTCGACGTGCGTGGCGATGCCCTGTCGTGCGTGATCATCGACAAACTGCCGTTTACCTCGCCGGACGATCCCTTGTTGAAGGCAAGGATTGAGGACTGCCGGTTGCGCGGTGGCGATCCGTTTAACGACGTGCAACTGCCGGATGCGGTCATCACGTTGAAACAAGGGGTTGGGCGCTTGATCCGCGATACCGATGACCGTGGCGTGCTGGTGATCTGTGATAACCGCCTGGTGATGCGGCCCTATGGCGAAGTGTTCCTCAACAGCCTGCCGCCGACGCCACGCACCCGTGATATTGCCCAGGCGATTGCCTTCCTGCAGGCGGAGCGCTAGCGGATAGGCGTGACCACAGGGCTGTGCTACAATGCGCGCCCTGTATGAAAAACCCTGTTTTTTTCCCGCCTGAGGTTGGCATGTCCACGCGAATTTTAGCGATCGATACGGCGACGGAAGCCTGTTCCGTTGCCATCTGGAATCAAGGCGAAATCCACGCCCTGTTTGAACTGTGCCCACGTGAGCATACGCAACGCATTTTACCTATGGTGCAGCAAGTGCTGGCGGAATCCGGCGTCACGCTTAATCAACTTGATGCTTTGGCCTTTGGCCGTGGGCCGGGGAGTTTTACCGGCGTGCGTATTGGCATCGGTATCGCGCAGGGTTTGGCACTGGGTGCCGGCTTGCCGTTATTGGGTATCTCCACGTTGCAGACCATGGCGCAAGGTGCCTGGCGCGTCACCGGGGCTGATCGTGTGCTGGCGGCGATAGATGCGCGCATGGGTGAAGTTTACTGGGGCCAGTTTGAACGTCAGCAAGACGGCCATTGGCTGGAAAGCGAAGGTGAAGCGGTACTTTCACCCCCGCAGGCGCTGGTGCGTGCACAAGGTCTGCAGGGGCACTGGGCGCATGTTGGTACCGGCTGGCAAACCTATCCGGATCTGGTCACCGGTTCCTCGTTAAGCTTGAGCGATGGTCAAATGTTATTGCCGCAGGCGGAAGATATGCTGCCGTTGGCATTGCATGCCTGGCAACAGGGGCAGGCGGTCGCGGTAGAAAATGCCGAGCCGACCTACCTGCGTAATGAAGTCACCTGGAAAAAATTGCCGGGGCGTGAATAGCGCGACCTATTGTGCTTTGCTGGCGATCGGCATACGAATGAACTGCAACTTGCTCGGTGAACTGATGTCAAAGTTACAGCTATTTCAGGAGATTGCGACGATGCTAACCCGCACTGTAAGTAAAAAAATGGCGCTACTGGCTATTGCCGGTGGCGCGCTGGCACTGTCGGGCTGTGTTACCGTACCCGACGCAATTAAAGGCAGCACAGAAACGCCGGTGCAGCAGTTGTCCTCGGTGCAGAATGCGCCGAACCTGTTTGTGGGAGCAGAGGCCCGCTTTGGTGGCACCGTGGTGAATGTCGCCAATGAGCAGGGGCGTACGGTGTTGGAAATTGCCGCCGTACCGCTCGATTCCGGTGCCCGGCCGATTTTGGGCGAGCCGTCACGGGGGCGCTTGTTGGCCTCGGTTAACGGTTTCCTGGAGCCGGTTGATTTCAAAGGTCAGCTGGTTACCGTGGTGGGACCAATTACCGGCGTCAGAGACGGCAAGATTGGCATGACGCCGTACAAGTTTGTCACCATGAACGCCACCGGTTATAAACGCTGGCACCTTAGCCAGCAGGTGATGATGCCGCCGGCGCCGATGGGGCCATGGGGCTGGCGTAGCGGTACCTGGGGACCCGGCTGGGGCGTGGGCTACGGATGGTACAATCCTGGTCCGGCGCAGGTGCAAACCATCGTTACCGAGTAGTGTTCGCGAGAAGTTAACAATTTTGATAGGGCGGCTCCGGCCGCCTTAGTCTAATGACAAACACCCGAAAAACGTGGTTTTCGGGTGTTTGGGGTAAATCAGAAGACATAATTCTTTGTTTATATCAGCCCTCAGATCAGGGCTTGTAATCGTAAAGAACATTGTTAGCAATTTGAGGCGGCTCTGGCCGCCTTTTTCTTTTGGTGCAGGGAAACGGCGCCAATTAGTGATGTACATCGCAACCTTAATATTGTTTAAAACTCAAACTGGTCTGCTGAGTTAAAATATTGTTATGGTTTAGCTGCATATTTAGGGGCTGCGATGATAATGAATAATGATTTCAGGAGTAATACCTTGGATAAGGTTTGGTTAAAACGTTACCCGGCAGATGTTCCGGCAGAGATCGACGCCGATCGTTATTCATCTTTGGTCGAAATGTTTGAAAATGCGGTTAAGCGTTACGCGGATCAACCCGCTTTCATGAACATGGGTGAGGTCATGACCTACCGCAAGCTGGAAGAGCGCAGTCGAGCTTTTGCCGCTTACCTGCAAAATGAACTGGGTCTGCAGAAGGGTGACCGCGTTGCCCTGATGATGCCGAATCTGTTGCAGTATCCGATTGCGTTGTTTGGCATTTTGCGAGCCGGTATGGTGGTGGTCAACGTTAACCCACTGTACACGCCGCGTGAACTGGAGCACCAACTGAACGACAGCGGTGCCAGTGCCATCGTGATCGTCTCCAACTTCGCCCACACGCTGGAAAAAGTGGTATTCAACACCCAGGTAAAACACGTGATCCTGACGCGCATGGGCGACCAGCTGTCCGCCGCCAAAGGTACACTGGTTAACTTTGTGGTGAAATACATCAAGCGGCTGGTGCCAAAATACCATCTGCCGGCCGCCATTTCTTTCCGCAGCGCTTTGCAGCGCGGACGCCGGCTGCAGTATGTCAAACCCGATATCATCAACTCCGACCTGGCGTTCCTGCAATATACCGGTGGCACCACCGGCGTGGCGAAAGGCGCGATGCTGACGCACCGTAACATGCAGGCCAACGTGGCGCAGGCCAAAGCCGCCTACGAGCCGCTGTTCCGCGACGGTCAGGAACTGATCGTCACCGCATTGCCGCTCTACCATATCTTTGCGTTAACGGTTAACTGCCTGCTGTTCATCGAATTAGGCGGCCGTAATCTGTTGATCACCAACCCGCGTGATATTCCGGGGCTAGTGAAAGAGTTGGGACGCTATCCGTTCACTGCATTAAGTGGGGTGAATACCTTGTTCAATGCGCTGCTGAATAATGCTGACTTCCATCAGCTCGATTTCTCGACGCTGCGCTTCTCGGTCGGTGGCGGTATGTCGGTACAGAAAGCGGTGGCGGACAAGTGGGAGAAAACCACCGGCAAGCACCTGCTGGAAGGCTATGGCCTGACTGAATGCGCCCCCCTGGTGACCTGTAACCCGCACGATTTGAAACACTACAGCGGCAGCATCGGTCTTCCGGTGCCTTCCACCGATATTCGGCTGGTGGATGATAACGGCAATGATGTGCCGGTCGGCGAGCCGGGCGAACTGTGGGTTAAAGGGCCGCAAGTTATGTTAGGCTACTGGCAGCGGCCGGATGCCACTGATGAAGTGTTGAAAGATGGCTGGCTCGCGACCGGCGATATAGTTACAGTGGATGAGATGGGCTTTGTGCGCGTCGTCGATCGTAAGAAAGACATGATCCTGGTTTCCGGGTTCAACGTATACCCGAACGAGATTGAAGACGTGGTCAGTCAGCACCCTAAAGTGTTGGAGTGCGCGGCGATTGGCGTGCCAAGTGACGTCTCCGGTGAAGCGGTCAAGATCTGCGTGGTGAAGAAAGACGCCTCGTTGACCAAAGAAGAGCTGTTGACCCATTGTCGTCGGCAGCTTACCGGGTATAAAGTGCCTAAAATTGTTGAGTTCCGCGATGAGTTACCGAAGTCTAACGTCGGTAAAATTTTGCGGCGAGAACTGCGTGATGAGCAGAAAAAACCTGTGGCGGCCGATGCCGCCTAGGCTATCATCTACGCCTTACAGATCAACAACGCCGGTGAATGCCGGCGTTGTTGTGTTTGAATCATGAAAGCGACCAAGAGAATGACGTTTTGAACTATCAGTTGATCACTACCGATGCCGGATTGCAGCAGGTCTGCGAGCAGGCGAAAAACCATGCCCAGATTGCGCTGGACACCGAATTTGTCAGAACGCGCACTTACTATCCGCAGTTAGGCCTGATTCAGTTATACGATGGTGAACAACTCTCCCTGATTGACCCTTTGCCAATCAAGCAGTGGCAGCCGTTTATCGAGCTGCTGAGCAACACTCAGGTGGTGAAATTCCTGCACGCCGGCAGTGAGGATCTGGAAGTGTTCCTCAACGCGTTCAAAACGCTACCGACGCCAATGGTGGATACCCAGATCCTGGCAGCCTTTACCGGTCGTCCGATGTCTTGTGGCTTCGCTACCCTGGTGGCGGAGTATATGCAGGTGGAACTGGATAAAAGCGAAGCCCGGACCGACTGGCTGGCGCGTCCGCTGACGGAAAAACAGTGCGTCTACGCCGCTGCTGACGTGTTCTATCTGCTGCCAATGGCCAAACGGCTGGTGCAGGAGACGGAAGAGGTCGGTTGGACGGCGGCTGCCAGCAATGAATGCCTGCTGTTGTGTCAACGCCGTAGCGAGACGCTGGCGCCGGAATTGGCCTACCGTGAAATCACCAACGCCTGGCAATTACGTCCACGCCAGTTGGGTTGCTTGCAGAAACTGGCCGAATGGCGACTGCGTCAGGCGCGTGAGCGTGACCTGGCGGTGAACTTCGTGGTACGTGAGGAGAACCTCTGGCAGGTAGCGCGTCATATGCCGACCTCGCTGGGTGAACTGGACTCGCTGGGGCTGAGCGGCCCGGAAATTCGTTATCACGGTAAAACGCTGGTGGCGTTGGTGGCAGAGGCCGCTGAGCTGGAAGAGTCGGCGTTGCCGGAGCCGTTACCGAACCTGATCGATCAGCCGGGTTATAAGAAAGTGTTTAAGGAAATCAAAGCGGCGATCGTCATTGCCAGTGAGCAAAGCGGGTTGAGCAGCGAATTGCTGGCATCGCGTCGGCAGATTAACCAGTTGCTTAACTGGCATTGGAAATTGAAGGTTGGCGACAATTTGCCAGAATTAGTCAGCGGATGGCGCGGTGATTTATTAGCGGCCCCCCTTCAGGACATTTTGAAGGATTATTAATCGGGCTGTGAAAACGTTGGGGCAGGGTAAGGAAACTCTGCTCTGATTATTTATTATAAATAATCGAAGTAGAGACTCTTACCGGCAGCATTTACTTTAAACAACCGTGACGCAAGATTAATTGAGATTAATCCCAAAGGATAAAAACGATTATTAACTCTTTTTCATCTCAATAACTGGTTATGCATACAGTTACCCCCTGTATGAAATACACAGGGGGTAATTAATGCGTCACGCTCATTTAGTTACTTCTTCCGATTCCGGTAATGTCACGTTGAGTTCAAGCACCGAAATATCGTCCCCTTTCTGCTCAAACTGCACGTGCAGCATTTCAGGGTCGATTTGAATGTATTTGCAAATTACCGCCAGAATATCGCGTTTCAAATCAGGCAGATACGGGGGCTCACTGTCCCCCCGACGACGCTCCGCGACGATAATCTGCAGCCGTTCCTTGGCTATATTGGCTGTCTGCTTTTTGCGGGACAGAAAGAAGTCTAGTAATGCCATGGTTTATCCCCCAAAAAGGCGTTTCAGGAAACCCTTCTTCTCTTCTTCAATGAAGCGGAAGGGGCGTTCTTCCCCTAACAAGCGGCTAACGGTATCGTCATAGGCCTTGCCAGCGTCTGATTCGGCATCAAGGATCACCGGCTCACCCTGGTTGGAGGCCCGCAGCACGGACTGGTCTTCCGGGATAACACCGACCAGAGGAATGCGCAGGATTTCCAGTACGTCTTCCATGCTCAGCATATCCCCACGGCTCACGCGGCCCGGGTTATAGCGAGTCAGCAGAAGGTGTTCTTTAATCGCCGATTCGCCTCTTTCAGCGCGACGGGATTTGGAAGACAAAATGCCCAGGATACGGTCGGAGTCACGTACTGAGGAAACTTCCGGGTTGGTGGTGATGATGGCTTCATCCGCGAAGTACAGGGCCATCAGCGCGCCGGTTTCGATACCTGCCGGAGAGTCACAGACCACAAAGTCAAAATCCATCTCGCCCAAATCGTTGAGGATCTTCTCAACGCCTTCGCGGGTCAGCGCGTCTTTATCGCGCGTTTGCGAAGCTGGCAAGATAAACAGGTTATCTGTGCGCTTGTCCTTGATCAACGCCTGGTTCAGTGTGGCATCACCCTGAATGACGTTAACGAAATCGTAAACAACCCGGCGTTCACAGCCCATGATCAGGTCAAGATTCCGCAGACCGATATCGAAATCGATCACCACGGTTTTCTTCCCTTTTTGGGCTAAGCCGGTAGCGATGGCCGCGCTTGAAGTGGTCTTGCCAACGCCCCCTTTACCCGATGTAACAACAATAATGCGTGCCATGAAATGGATTCCTTGTCAAAAGGGCTTAATTTAAAGGTTGTATGGTTAAAGCGTTATCCAACAGGCTGAGTCGTACTGCCTGCCCGACATAGTCGGACGGGATTTGGTCGCTCAACCAGTACTGCCCTGCGATAGAGACTAGCTCAGCACCCAGGTGCGTGCAAAAAATCTGGCACTGTGTATCACCTGAAGCACCAGCCAGCGCACGACCGCGCATCATGCCGTAAACGTGAATATTGCCATCGGCAATTAATTCAGCGCCGGCGCTGACGCTGCTGGTCACGATCAGATCGCTGTTGCGGGCATAAATCTGTTGGCCGGAACGAACAGGGGTACTGATGATGCGCGTCTTGGCGGGGGCGTTGGGATCCACCACCGGGGCTGGCGCGGGCGCCGCTTCCGGGGCGGCCATCTTCTGGCCTTTGCCTTCGTTCAATAACGGCAGCCCGGCACGGGCTATGGCACGTTTTTGCCGCTCATCTCTGCAACCGCTGATACCCACAACGCGCAGCCCTGCTGCCGTGACAGCCTGTTGAAGTTCTTTCCAGTTTGCGTCGCCGTTCAGCGTTGCAACGTTGATAACAACAGGGGCATTTTTCAAAAAAGCGGGTGCTTGCTCGACTTTTTCTTGTAACGCCTGACGTATTACCTCGGGTTCCGAATTATACAAATGAACAACCGATAGGGTAAAACTGCTGCCTTTTAGCTCAATTGGCGATTGTGACATCTATCCTGACTCAGTCTCAGCAACTTTAAATCCCCGGAATACCAATCGGGGTGCGATATTCCGAAGTACTATAAGCATGTTATAGTCAGAGTTATATCCAGGCAAGACGCTGCCCCAATTAAATAGAGTTAAAAACATGCTTTGTGTGATCTATAGAAGCTCGAAACGCGATCAAACTTATCTTTATGTCGAAAAAAAAGACGATTTCTCCCGAGTGCCGGAAGATCTGATGAAAAGTTTCGGCACCCCGCAATTGGCAATGATGCTTTCTCTTGAAGGTCGGGAGAAATTAGCCTCGGCAGATATTGAGAAAGTGAAAGAGGCCCTGAAAGAAGAAGGGTTTTATCTGCAGGTGCCCCCGCCGTTGGAAAATTTATTAAAACAGCACTTGTCTGACGACAAAAAATAACCGTCGCTGGCGTGCAGGGGCTACGCTGGATCAGTAACCCCAAACTGATAAAGGAGCTGGGTGATGAGAGGGTCAGCGAAGACAGCGATAGTGGCTCTGCTGGCGCTGGGAATTGGCGTCTGTCCGCAACTGCTGGCGCAGGTCGCTTCACCGGCCACAACTGCTGCGCCAGCACAAAGCACGTTGGCTGAAACCGGTCGCGATCCGGCACAGTTTCCCGCCTATATTGAGCAACTGAAACGTCAGGCGCTGGCGCAGGGCATTAGCCCGGCTATCGTCGAAAGCGCTTTTGCCAACGTGCATTTTGTCGACCGAGTGATCAAGGCAGACCGCAATCAGCCGGAAAAGAAAATCACGTTGGATGATTATCTAAAACGCGTATTGCCTCCGGCCAAAATCGCGCAGGACCGTGCTCTTTACCGGCAATATCAGCCCAAGTTGTCTCGTGTTACCGCTCACTACGGTGTTCCTGGGCGTTATGTGGTGGCGCTGTGGGGGATGGAAAGCGCCTTCGGCAAAATCCAGGGGCGTGAGGATGTGATCTCTGCGCTGGCTACGCTGGCCTTTGAAGGTCGTCGTGAAGCTTTCTTCAGCCAACAGCTCATTGCGGCACTGCGGATCCTCGAACAGGGGCATGTCAGTCGCGAACAACTGAAAGGCTCCTGGGCTGGTGCGATGGGCCAGTGCCAGTTTATGCCGACTTCATTCCTGAACTATGCGGCGGATGGTGATGGCGATGGCCGTATTGATATCTGGAACAACGTTGACGACGTGTTTGCCTCTACGGCCCGTTATCTGTCGCGTGAAGGTTGGCAACCGGGCGTGGGCTGGGGCAGGGAAGTTAAACTGCCTGCCGGTTTCAGCAGCGAGAACCTGGGGCTGAAAGTCAGCCAGGCCCACAGCGTCAATGAATGGCAAAAGCGTGGCGTGCGCCGTGCGGATGGTTCAGCCTTGCCGCATTCTACCTTGCGCAGTTGGGTGATTACGCCGGATGACATGCAGGGCCGGGCGTTCATGGTTTATGACAATTTCCGCACCATCATGCACTGGAATCGCTCTTACTATTTTGCCATCGGTGTGGGTATGATGGCTGACGGTATCGGCCAATAAATCAGGGCCAGAGTACCTCCACCCGCGTGTGGGATAACGGGCTTAGCAAGCTAAGCCCCTACATGATTGTAGGGAGAAGCGGTATGTATCAACATAGAGACTGGCAGGGTTCATTACTTGATTTTCCGGTAAACAAAGTGGTTTGTGTAGGCAGTAACTACGCCGATCATATTAAGGAAATGGGTAGTGCGACCTCGGCAGAGCCGGTAGTGTTTATCAAGCCTGAAACGGCGCTGTGCGATATCCGCCAGCCGGTGGCGATCCCCAAAGAGTTTGGTTCGGTACATCATGAAGTGGAACTGGCGGTGTTAATCGGTACGCCGTTAAAACAGGCTAATGAAGATCGGGTTGCTCGAGCCATCGCCGGGTACGGTGTGGCGCTGGATTTGACGCTGCGTGAACTGCAGGCGGGCTTCAAGAAGGCGGGGCAGCCCTGGGAAAAAGCCAAGGGGTTTGACGGCTCCTGCCCGATCTCCGGTTTTATTCCGGTGGCGGAATTTGGCGATCCGCAAAATGCCGAGCTGTCCCTGACGGTCAATGACCAGGTGCGTCAGCAGGGCAATACTCGCGATATGATCACCCCGATCCTGCCGCTGATCAGTTATATGAGCCGCTTCTTCACGCTGCGCGCAGGTGACATTATTCTTACCGGTACTCCGCAAGGCGTTGGCCCGATGAGCTCAGGCGACATGCTGAAAATCACGCTCAACGGTAAATCATTAACGACTCGCGTTATTTAAAACCAGGTAAGACCCACTAAAAAAGGCCCCGCGGGGCCTTTTGTCTTTTTCTTCGGTTTGGGTTGGGCAAAGTGCTTATTTACGGCCCAGCAAGAAACCGAAAACAATCCCCACCGCAGCGGCGATAGCCACACCGGCAAGCGGGTTGGATTCAACCTGAGTCCGCACCGTATCAGCCGCATCGCGAGCCGCGTAGCTGGCCTGGGAGGCATATTTACGGGCTGCGCCTTTAACCTGATGATCCGGCGAGTCCGTTGCCTTACCAAAGGCTTCCTCAACGGCACCGGCAGCTTCATTGACCTTGTCTTCTGCTTTTCCAAACATACTTGGCTCCCTATCTCGGTTATCAAAGGCGAACATTAAACATAGCAGGATTATGTCGTGTTTGGCGGCAAATCGTGCGTTATAAGATGAATCTTAGCGGTAAGTTGCAGAGTTGCCAGGCAATAATCCTGGGGCAAAACGAAAAGGTGATAGGCCTGTGATTTGTACGTATAATTAGGCGATACGAACCGTGTTTTTATCTGCAAGGATCAAGCAACAATCGGCTGATAGTCACGGTGCTGAATGTTGAATATCGTTGTTTTAAATAGCATTTTTTTTAAGCGTTTATGTTGTTATCGCTATGATTATATTGTGTTTTCAGTCTTTCTATTTGGCTGGGATCTCTATATAGTGCACCCTCAAAACCTGTACGCAGGTTATCTATTCATTTACCTATACCGGACGCGAACATGTCACAAACCCCTTTTTGGCAACAAAAAACGCTGGCGGAAATGTCAGAACAAGAGTGGGAATCGCTGTGCGACGGTTGTGGGCAATGCTGTCTGAATAAGCTGATCGACGAAGATACCGACGAGATTTATTTCACCAACGTAGCCTGTGACCAGCTGAATATTAAGTCGTGCCAGTGCCGCAACTATGAACGTCGCTTTGAGCTGGAAGAGGACTGTATCAAGTTGACGCGTGAGAATCTCACGACATTTGACTGGCTGCCACCGACCTGTGCATATCGCCTGATTGGCGAAGGCAAACCTCTATTCTCCTGGCACCCACTGGTTAGCGGTTCCAAGGCGGCGATGCACGGTGAACGCATTACGGTGCGACATATTGCGGTACGTGAAAGTGAAGTGGTGGACTGGCAGGACCACATCATGAATAAACCAAGCTGGGCGAGATAAAAGAAAAAAGCCCCTGCAAAGAAGAGGGGCAAGACACACAACAACACCAGGGAAATCGTTAATACTAACTTGCGGATACTATAAGGTTTTCGCGGCAAAACTTCATCAAAATATCGATGCAATAATGCATCACTATGATGAGTTTTTTTGTACAAAGCGAGTGAGAGCAAATAAATCGTTCTGTTATGGGACGATTTCAGACCGGGAAAGTGAGGTTGTCATTCCGCGAATAAGGTTTTTCCCCCTCTAACTTAATGTTATGTAAATTACGTGCCAAATCTCGCCCGGATGCTTCTTTTTATACAGAAGGTTAGGTAGTTTGACCGCTCTCACGCTAAGTTCCGAGAGTAAAATAATGAAAATGATACGTCTGTTTGCCGTGGCTGGGGCGCTGATAGTGCTCGTTTATTACCTTACGCACACTTAATGTCGCTTTATCTCTGAAAAATATTCGTAAATTGACTAGTCCTGCTATAGGTTGACACTTTTCAGCCGTCTAACGCCCGATGTACTTCATCGGGCGTTTTGTATTGTAGCGACAGATGTGGCCGTCGTGTGTTGTAGATTTCCACTGACTGCCTGACCATCTTCCTGGCCTGCCCGATATCTTCCGGTCTGCCGAACAGATACTCCATTTTTAATATCCCGTTTACCCGTTCCGCCAGGGCATTCTGGTAACAGTCATACCCATCCGTCATTGAACAGGTGACCCCATGGCGTTGATGTAATTCCTGATATTCCTTCGAACAGTACTGGATACCCCGGTCTGAGTGATGAACCAGCGCATGGGTTGTGTGCCTGCCGGCCAGCGCCATTTTGAACGCGTTGACCACATGCCGGGTATGCAAGCTATCATGAACATGATAACCCACGATTTTTCTCGACCAGGCATCGGTTACCAGACTCAGATACGCCGTCCCTGTCCTCAGCGGAAGGTAGGTGATATCCGCTACCCACACCTGTTCCGGGCGATGGGCAATCACCTGATTTACACCCGGCTTTAACAAGTTGGGATGACGGTAAAAACGATGGTGGCTGTGTGTTGTCTTGTGATAGGCCCGTTTGGGCATCACCAGCAACCGTGAACAGCGCAGTATCTGGAACAGACGGTCCCGGCCAACGTGCAACGCGGGCTCTGGCTGCTGTCGCAACAAGTAATGCAGTTTGCGCGTGCCCAACTGGGGCTGGTGCAACCGAAGGGCGGTCACTTGCTCAACGATGTGCCGGGCCTGTCTTTCTTTCCCGCATTCACGTTGCAATGACTGATACCACGCCTGCCGACTGATACCCATATACCGGCAGACGCGCGTTATTGTGAGTCTCGGCGTTTGTGTTTGCGTGATAAGACGGCCAACTGCTTTTTTGTCAGTGTGGCTCCGAACTCGGTATTCATCACTTTCACAACAGCTTCAAAAAACTGGGCTTTGACTTCTGATTCAGCCAGTTGCTGCTCCAGTTCTTTAATGCGTTGTTCGGGCGTAAGCGGCATTTTGGGCATGGTGACTCCGCACGTTCTTGTGGGGGAAGATGAGCGCCAGTCGAGTTGACTGTGCTTGCGTAGCCAGTTCAACACCGTTGCGTTTCCCTGAATACCGTAGCAGTCTTGTGCCTGGCGGTAGGTCATTTCACCTTTTTCGACCTGTTCGACGACGGCTAATTTAAAGGATAGAGAGTAATCGCGTTGCGTGCGTTTAACATACTGGTTCATCACATTTTCCTCTGTGCGTGAGTAAAATGTGTCAACGCTATTTAGGACGGGTCAAATCCATAAAAAACGGCGCCCTGAGGCGCCGTTTTTTATTCGGTCATGCTTAACGACCAAACAGGTCACGGCGACGCGGGCGAACAAACTGCGCAGCCAATACGATGACGGCGAACATCAGATAGGCCGTGAAGATACCTACCAGCCACTGTGGCATTTCCAGCGTCAGAAACTCCCATTGGCGTACGGAACAGTCACCTGACGCGTGAAACACTGCAGGCAGCCATTTGTCCAGCGGTAGCCAGGATGGGAAGCTAACGAAGAAATCACAGGTATTGAACGGTGAAGGATGCAGTTGGATCATGGTGTGTTTCCATGCCAGTTGCAGGCCTTCCCAGGCACTGTAAATCCACAGCAGAATAGCGATATAACGCAGTGGCGTTTTCGGTGCGATGGCGCCAAGCAGCGAGGCGCCCAGAATACCAAACAGCGCGCAGCGTTCGTAAATGCACATCACACAGGGTTGCAGCAGCATTACGTGCTGAAAGTAGAGAGCAACCAATTCCAGCACCAGCGCAGTCAGGGCCATCAACAGCCAAGCACCGCGCCCCTGCGAGCAACGGTTAAAGAATTGCAACATATATTTATTCTTCCATGCAGTAAGCAATTGAACTGGCAGTGTAAACCAATTCAACTCTGCTGCCAGCTACCTGAGCCTGATTCAGCACAAAAATAGTCGCTGACAGCGGAGTGGGTTTACAGGATCAGTGTGCAGCGGCTTCAATCGATGGCAGCGTCAGCCAATGCCACTGGGTCAGCAGGTCAGTCATAGGGGCCAGAGTAAACTGGACGCACAGCAGACCCACCAGGGTTAATACCACAGTATAGGGCAAAGCCATCCATACCATTCGCCCGTAAGACAAACGCACCAGCGGTGCCAGTGCAGAGGTCAGCAGGAACAAGAAGGCCGCCTGACCATTCGGCGTGGCAACCGACGGCAGATTGGTGCCGGTATTAATGGCGACCGCCAGCATTTCGAACTGCTTCAGGGAAATCGCACCGTTTTCAAACGCAGCACGTGCTTCATTGATGTAGACCGTCCCGACGAACACGTTGTCAGATACCGAAGACAGCAGGCCATTAAACAGATAAAACAGCGCCAGTTGTGAAGAGGGTTGCGCCTGCAGTACAAACTGGATAATCGGCGTAAACAGGTGTTGCTCAATAATCACCGCCACCACGGTGAAAAATACCGTCAGCAGCGCGGTAAAAGGCAGCGCCTCCTGGAATGCCTTACCGATGGCGTGTTCATCGGTGACGCCGCACAGAGAAGTCGCGAGGATAATCACTGACAAACCAATCAGGCCCACTTCCGCCAGGTGAAAGGCCAGTGCAACCACCAACCAAATGCCGATCAGCGCCTGAATGACCAATCTGACCTGTTCTTGTTTACTGCGTCCAGCGGTGGCCTGACGGTCAAATTCGGTCAGCACTTCCCGTACGCGGTCCGGCAATTTTGCTCCGTAGCCGAAGATGCCGAAGCGCTCGAGCAGTAAGCAAACCACCAGACCGCACGCAAACACCGGCAGGGTCACCGGCGCCATGCGTAGGAAGAAGTCGACAAATCCCCAGTCAGCGCTTTTGGCAATAATCAGGTTCTGCGGTTCGCCTACCATGGTCATCACGCCACCCAGCGCGGTACCGACTCCGGCATGCATCAGCAGGCTGCGCAGGAAGGCGCGGAACTGCTCGAGCGTCTGTTTGTGGTCGTCACTGGCCAGGGTACTGTCATCACCGACATCAACATTACCGTCAGGACGGTTTGAGGCCACGTTGTGGTAGATGGAATAAAACCCGGTTGCGACGCTGATAACTACGGCCACTACCGTCAGCGCATCGAGGAAAGCTGACAATAGCGCGGCTGCAAAGCAGAACGCCAACGAAAGCAGCATTTTTGAGCGGATATTGAGCAGTAGCTTGGTGAAGACGAACAGCAGCAACTGCTTCATAAAGTAGATGCCCGCCACCATAAAGATCAGCAACAGCAACACTTCCAGATTATGGGCAATCTCTTTACCCACCCGCTCGGGGCTGGTCATGCCAATCAGCACCGACTCAATGGCCAGCAGGCCACCCGGCAGCAGCGGGTAGCACTTTAGCGCCATTGCCAGGGTAAAGATAAATTCGACCACAAACAGCCAACCCGCAATGAACGGATCGACCAGGAAGAAAACCAGTGGGTTGACCACCAGGAAAATAAGAATCGCCAGTTTGTACCAGTCTGGTGATTGCCCGAGGAAGTTTTTCACCAGGGCACTGCGTAAAGTCGTTTCCATTATGTATTACACGTCCTGAAAAGAAGTTGTCTCATACTAGCCTAACAATGCCGCCGGGGCAGATGCAATAAGGGCTTGCTTTACGATGAGAAATTTCTCTAAGCGGTGTTTTTGCAGGTTTTTTGCCACTTTATGCACAGTTTCGTTCAATGTTTTTCGCTCACGCTAGGTCATGCAATAGCGATCTGGTATGATCAGCCGACTACTATTACTGATTATCGTCGCTACGGAACGTCAAACACATGGTCATAAAGGCGCAGAGTCCTGCCGGTTTCGCGGAAGAATACATTATCGAGAGTATCTGGAATAATCGCTTCCCTCCTGGCACTATTTTGCCCGCGGAGCGTGAGCTTTCAGAACTGATTGGTGTCACGCGCACCACGTTACGTGAAGTTTTACAACGCCTGGCCCGTGATGGCTGGTTGACCATTCAGCATGGCAAACCGACCAAAGTAAATAATTTCTGGGAAACATCCGGCCTCAATATTCTTGAGACGGTGGCACGCCTCGACCATCAGAGCGTCCCACAATTGATCGACAACCTGCTGTCAGTGCGTACCAATATTGCGGCGATCTTTATTCGCGCAGCGGTGCGTAACCATCCAGAAGCTGCTCAGGAAGTGTTGGCAAAAGCCACCCAGGTGGAAGACCAGGCGGATGCTTTCAATCTGTTGGACTACGAAATTTTCCGTGGTCTGGCGTTTGCCTCCGGCAACCCGATTTACGGTCTGATCTTCAACGGTCTGAAAGGCTTGTACACCCGCGTTGGCCGTTATTACTTCTCAAACCCGGAGTCTCGCAAGCTGGCGCTGACTTTCTATAGCAAGCTGTCGACCCTGTGCCATGAGAAGTCATACGATCAGGTAATGGACTGCGTGCGTAACTACGGTAAAGATAGCGGTGCCATTTGGCAAAGTATGCAAGGCACTATGCCAAGCGATCTGACCGAAGCCCGTCGCTAACGTCAACACCGCATTACGTAAAAGGGGCGCCAAATGGCGTAATGCTTGTCAGTTAAGCTTTTTTGAGGATGCCGCAACGGTTAACGTTGCGGATTCTTTTTTACCGCTCTTGAAGAATGCCTTTGCCGTCGCGTTGGTAGGACGAAGCTTCTCGCCATCGCCAGTATTTCATTCGTTACCTTCGGGACACTTCCTGGTGCCACCGCCGGCAGTATGCTCAGTTGGGCTGTCAGATACAGCGCTGCCTGCTTAAAACCTATCTGGTAAGGCTCCACGTGTTTAAGACTGTACGCCATCTGAGCCATCATGAACCTCAGCAAGTTATAGGCTAGGGCTATGCCCCAGAGTTCCTGCCTTACCAGCTCTGGCTTCCTGCTTCGTAACGTCAGTTCATTCTGTAACAGATGTTGTATCATTTCTCTGAAGCCATGTTCGATTTCCCAACGCTGCCCGTAAAGGTCAACGATATCGGCTTTCGGGTATCCTTCCCGAAGACAGGTGTTCTACGGGGAAAAGCGCAAATGCGCCTGTTAGGGCGCGGCTGGTAAGAGAGTCTTATAGGCGCATATGAAAAACCTCCGACTATGGCGGAGGATATTTATTATGGAGTAATACCGAGGGCTGAAATACGGTTCATATTCATGTTCTAATCGGGTTATCTACTCTCTAAAATGCAAAACGCCCGATCAAACTTATCGGGCGTTCATCAATCTATCTGAAGACTAACACTTACATACCATTTAAAGCCTGCGCGCTACCTAAATAGGTCAGATGCTGATCGTCATAGTAAAGTGGCCGATTGTTGCTTTTAAATTTACAACCCAAAGTATCACACAAATTTTTTGCTGGATTAAACACTTCAATATGGTGATTCTTTGCAACTGATGTCAGCAGTATATTGACCTCCTTCTTTGGTAAACGATAGTCGTTTGTAGCTTCGTTATCCAGTGATGTCGGTTGAATAAGCTGATTAGCGACTCGACGTAGAGGGATTTGCTGATTGTCGATGGCTCTGACAACGTTGAAGTTCAGGAAAGGGACATCCTTAACCAAAATGACTTTTTTATCAGAGTCGGTCAGCATTTGGATGACATTATTTAACCCTGACTCCAACGCGTTGAGTCCATTCTGGCCCGTATTAATGACAGTGTAACCGCCATCAATATCATCAACTCCGGAGTCCCAAAACGCGGAAATGATGACAGTTTTGATTTTTTCATTGCTGGTGATGAGTTTCATTACTTTTTCATTATAGGCTTCACATTCACTAGCATGAGAAGGGTAACTGCTTATCACTCTTGTTGCCCCTAATAGCATAGGGCATGAAGCTTTGGTTAATTGATAAACGCCCATATTGGATTTTTTCGCATATTGTTCAACCCCACCTCGTAAAGCTGCTGCATGACTGTCACCAACTAACGCAACAGCGTCTTGCTGAGCATTAGCTAAGCAGGATTTGTCTTTGGAATAGGAGGTTGAACCATAACCAACGAGGCAACGATCGGCAACGCGATCTAATTTATCAATTTCCGCTTGTGCCACCGCAGTGTTGACTCGTTGAGGAACACCTTGTAATAAGTAGCCGAATGAGCCAGGTAAAATCAATAGCGCTGATATTATCATATATCCTAGAATGATTTTTTTATTTTCAAGTTTAAACCCTTTTCTAAATGGTGTTTCGACAAATAAATAAGAGAGGTAAGCAATAAATAAAGCAATCGATGAAATGATTAATCCATTATAAACGGATAGCTTGCTATCAATGGCTAAGCGCGCAAAGGATAGTAATGGCCAATGCCATAGGTACCAAGAATAAGAAACCAGGCCGATAAAGACCATGATACGGTTTCCCAATATAATTGAGCTAATACGGCCATTACCAAGGATGATAAGCAATGAACCTAACACCGGCAAGGTTGCCGCGTAACCTGGAAAACTTGTATGTTTATCGAAATTGACGGCGGCGAATAAAATTAACACGATGCCAACAATAAAAATAATCTCTTTTATCTTTAAAGATAAACTGTTGAACCGTCCTTCCCTATGCATTATAGATAATATAACGCCCATGCCAAGTTCCCAGGCCCTGGTTGGTAACATAAAGAAAGAGAACAGCGGGTTAGTTTTCGTTAAAATAACGCAAAGTATGAATGAGATGGTGGAAATTACTGCAACCGAGGCCACGATTTTCTTATTGAATTTTATTACAATGGAAAGAATAATTGGTAGGAAAATATAAAATTGTTCTTCAACCCCTAAGGACCAGGTCATTAGTAAAGGGTTTAGCTCGGCATTGGGTGAGAAATAGTTTGTTTTATGCCAAAGCATAATGTTGGGAACTGATAATATCGTTGAACCTGAAAAAAGACTAAAATCTTTAAGTTCGAGAGGGGATAAGTAAAAGAAGGAGAAAATTGAACAAGTTAATAGCATGACCAGCAATGCTGGTGCAATTCGTTTTATTCGGCGTGTGTAAAAACGACTGTAGGAGAACGTTTTATTGCTAAGCTCTGTGTAGATAATTCCGCCAATCAAAAAGCCGGATATGACAAAGAAAACGTCAACGCCTATAAACCCGCCACTTAAAAAAGTAACGCCAGAATGATAAAGAATGACTAAAAGTATAGCTACGGCACGCAAGCCATCAATGTCTCGTCTATAATTTTTGACCCTTTCTTTTACTACGTTTTCCATCGATTCACCTAGCTAACCACATGATTTATAAAATATTACAAACGAGTGTTACTCGTATTGAACTCGCAAAGATAGTGCAAGCGCTTTCTGGGTTTGTAAAGGAAAAACACATTCAACTCGTAATTTCGGATTTTTACCCTCAGATACACAGTTTCTCTATACTGAGACAAGCAAAATACCCACAAGTAGAAGACATATGGGAACAGAAGAGATGATCGGCCACATTGTATTCACAACGTGGCCGAAACTGAGGCTTACTTAATTACAGCGGTGTCGGCCGTGGTGGGCAACGCTCCAGCAGCTCGACGCTGCCGTCCTCGTTCTGTTGCTCCAAAATAATGTCGAAGCCCCACAGACGATGCAGGTGTTTCATCACTTCACGTCGACTTTTATCCAGCGGTGCGCGATCCTGCGGGATATAACGCAACGTTAATGAACGGTCACCGCGTAAATCCACATTCCAGATCTGTATGTTCGGCTCGTGGTCGCTCAGATTATATTGCGCCGACAGCTCCTGACGGATTGCGCGGTAACCGGCTTCATCATGGATCGCGGCTATTTCCAGGTAGTTATTGCGATCGTCATCCAGCACGGTGAACAGCCGGAAATCACGCATGATCTTCGGTGACAGGAACTGGCTGATAAAGCTTTCATCCTTGAAGTCACGCATGGCGAAGTGGAGTGTTTCCAGCCAGTCTTTACCGGCGATGTCCGGGAACCAGTAACGATCTTCTTCCGTCGGCGATTGGCAGATGCGCTTGATGTCCTGGAACATGGCAAAGCCCAGTGCGTACGGGTTAATGCCGTTGTAATAAGGGCTGTTGTAAGGCGGTTGATACACCACGTTGGTATGGCTGTGCAAAAACTCCAGCATAAAACGTTCGGTTACCCGGCCCTCGTCGTACAAATGATTGAGGATGGTGTAGTGCCAGAATGTCGCCCAGCCTTCGTTCATCACCTGGGTTTGTTTCTGCGGGTAAAAATACTGACTCACTTTGCGCACAATACGCAGAACTTCACGCTGCCAGGGCTCCAACAGCGGCGCATTCTTTTCCATAAAGTAGAGGATGTTTTCCTGCGGTTCGCTTGGATAGCGGCGCGCCTGCTCAGGCGCCTCTTCACGTTCAACCCGTGGCAGGGTCTTCCACAGCGTGTTCACCTGGCTTTGCAGGTACTCTTCGCGGCTTTTTTGCCGGGCTGTTTCTTCGATCAGTGAAATTTTCTGCGGCCGTTTGTAACGGTCCACACCGTAGTTCATCAATGCATGGCAAGAGTCGAGCAGCTTCTCTACTTCTTCAACGCCGTAACGCTCTTCGCACTGGCTGATGTAGTGGCGGGCGAACAGCAGGTAATCGACAATTGAACTGGCGTCGGTCCAACTGCGGAACAGGTAGTTATTCTTGAAGAATGAATTGTGTCCATAGCAGGCGTGCGCCATCACCAAAGCCTGCATGGTGATGGTGTTTTCTTCCATCAAGTAGGCGATACAGGGATTGGAGTTGATCACGATCTCATAGGCCAGGCCTTGCTGCCCATGCTTATAGCGCTGCTCGGTCTCAATGAATTTTTTACCGAATGACCAATGGGTGTAGTTAATCGGCATGCCGACGCTCGAATAAGCGTCCATCATCTGCTCTGAGGTAATGACCTCGATTTGATGTGGGTAGGTGTCGAGCTTGTAATGTTTGGCTACGCGGTCGATGTGCTCCAGATACACCTGCAGCAACTCGAACGTCCAGTCCGGTCCATCGCTCAGACGTTTATCTTCCTTGACCTTATCATGTGTTGAAGTAGTCATCAGCGCACCCTCGTTATTACGGACCTTGCTCGAACGGCAGACCCTGTATCAATCGTAGCTCAATCTACGCAGAGGTAATAATGATATAAAGCTTAAAAATTCAACGATCTGTCGCAGGGAACCCACCGATAGAGCTGGCAGAGAGGTTTTACCCTGAGTTTTTTCTGCTGGAGCAGGATCTCACTACGGCAAAGCGTTATATTAGTAAAGTTGCAATTTTGTAGTTTATTGTTCTGTTTTATTGGCGCTGTTTCATTTTTATATTCTGTTAAATCCTTGTTGCTTTCTTGGCTTTTCCTTGGCGCTATCAATGCAGTCATTGACTGCATAACAGCCCGTGTTTCGCTCTGAAATCCTCCTTTCACCACATCTTATCGCTATTTATAGGTAGCTATTGCAAAAGAGACGGCCATGAACGATAAATTAATTGTGAATGTTGTCACGTTTGATGACGAAGATGTTGGACGGATTTTTCCACTGAGTTAATTTCCTGTGAGCAGAAGATTATGCTTTGTGAAGCCTTAAGCTGGAGTCAGCGATGCGAGTGGTAATTTTAGGTAGTGGAGTGGTGGGTGTTGCCAGCGCCTGGTATTTGGCGAAAGCGGGACATGAGGTGACGGTGATCGATCGTCAACCCGGTCCGGCGATGGAAACCAGTGCGGCGAATGCCGGTCAGATCTCACCGGGCTATGCGGCTCCGTGGGCTGCGCCTGGCGTGCCTTTGAAGGCGGTCAAATGGATGTTCCAGCGCCATGCGCCTTTGGCGGTTCGTTTGGATGGCAGCAGCTTCCAATTGAGCTGGATGTGGCAGATGCTCAAAAACTGCAATACCGAACACTACATGACCAATAAAGGGCGTATGGTGCGGCTGGCGGAATACAGTCGTGACTGTATCAAGGCGCTGCGCCAGGAAACCGGCATCCAATACGAAGGCCGTCAGGGTGGGACGCTGCAGCTGTTCCGTACCCAGCAACAGTTCGAAAGTGCGGCCAAGGACATCGCGGTGTTGGAAGATGCCGGCGTGCCCTACAAACTGCTGGAAGCCAGTCAGTTGGCCAGCGTTGAACCTGCGCTGGCGCAGGTGGCACATAAACTGACCGGCGGGCTGCAACTGCCTAACGATGAAACCGGCGACTGCCAACTCTTTACCCAGCAACTGGCCAAACTGGCACAGCAGGCCGGGGTGACCTTCCTGTATAACCGCAGCGTCGATCGCCTGCTGGTGGAAGGGGACAAGATCAGCGGTGTGCAGTGTGGTGAGGAAATCTTCAAAGCCGACAGCTATGTGGTGGCCTTTGGTTCTTATTCCACCGCGCTGTTGCGCGATCTGGTGTCGATCCCTGTCTATCCGCTGAAAGGCTACTCGCTGACCATTCCTATTACCGATGAGTCTGCCGCGCCGTTCTCAACCGTGCTGGATGAAACCTACAAAATTGCCATTACCCGTTTTGACCAGCGTATCCGCGTCGGCGGCATGGCGGAAATCGTGGGCTTCAATACTCAGCTTGAACAAAAGCGCAGAGAGACGCTGGAGATGGTGGTTCGCGACCTTTACCCTAACGGTGGAAGGGTAGAAGACGCGACCTTCTGGACCGGTTTGCGGCCGATGACGCCGGACGGCACGCCGATTGTCGGCAAGACCTCGCTGAAAAATCTGTTCCTGAATACCGGTCACGGCACCCTGGGCTGGACCATGGCTTGTGGTTCCGGCCAACTGCTCTCCGATTTGATGTCCGGTATCACACCGGCCATTCCATCTGATGACCTGGGTGTGGCACGCTACAGCGCCGGATTTCGCAGCCTCTACACCGGCCCCTTGAACGATGTGCATCCCGCGCGTTAAAAACCCTAATTTATAATGTTATTGTCACGGGCGTTGGCCCGTGACCGCATTCGCCGGCCCCTAGGAGTGCCCATGCCTCGCCCGATTTCCGCCACGTTACACCTTGGCGCTTTTGATAATAACCTGCAGGTGGTTCGTCGTTTCGCCCCCAAAGCCAAAGTCTGGTCGGTGGTCAAGGCCAATGCCTATGGTCACGGTATCAAACATGTCTGGCGCAGTATGGCGCAGACCGACGGTTTTGCCTTGCTGGATCTGGCCGAAGCCATTTTGTTGCGTGAGTCAGGCTGGCAAGGACCGATTTTGCTGCTGGAAGGCTTTTTCAAACCACAGGATTTGGCCCTGCTGGACCACTATCGTTTGACGACCTCGGTACACAGCGACTGGCAACTGGCGGCGATAGCCGAGGCCAAATTGTCGGCACCGCTGGATGTTTATCTGAAAGTGAACAGCGGCATGAATCGTCTGGGGTTTACGCCGGAACGTTTTCACGCTGTCTGGATGAAGGCCCAGGAGATCGGCAACATAGCCAGCCTGACGCTGATGAGTCATTTCGCCACCGCTGACGGTCCACAGGGCGTCGAGGCGCAAATGGCCGCCATTGAGCAGGCGGCGACGGGTATCACTTCACCGCGCTGTCTGGCCAACTCTGCCGCCACCTTGTGGCATCCGCAAACCCACGGCAGTTGGGTGCGGCCAGGCATTGTGCTCTATGGTGCTTCGCCTAGCGGCCAGTGGAGCGATATTGCCGACAGCGGTCTGCAACCCACCATGACGCTGAGTAGCGAAATTATCGGTGTTCAAACGTTGAAATCCGGTGATCAGGTGGGTTATGGCTGGCGTTACCGCGCCGAGGGAGCACAACGCATCGGCGTGGTGGCCTGTGGTTATGCAGATGGCTATCCGCGTCATGCGCAAACCGGTACGCCAGTCTGGGTGGATGGTGTGCTGACACGAACGCTGGGCACGGTTTCAATGGATATGCTGGTGGTCGATCTGACGCCTTGCCCGCATGCGGGTATTGGGACAGAGGTGGAGCTGTGGGGGCGACACCTGCCGGTTGACAATGTCGCCGCCGCGGCAGGCACGCTGGGTTATGAACTCCTGACGGCGTTGGCCGCCAGAGTGCCCATCATCACCGAGGCATAAGCCTCAGGCAATTTTTTTCAACTGACCTTTAATTTGCTTGCTGCGCTGCCGTGCGTGCAGCGCCAGCAGGCAACCCACCAGCATTACCAGCGCCAGTGACAGCTTGGGCGGCAACGGCAGCGCCATCGCCAATAAGCCCAGAGCGGCACCGCCGGCCATCTGCACAAAACCGACCAAGGCAGAAGCTACTCCTGCTTCATTGGAATATGGCTCCAGCGCGTAGCTGGTTGCCGGGCCCATCACAAAGGCCAGCCCAGCGCAGGCAAAAGCGACCGGCAGCATATAGGCCAGCCAGTGACTTTGTGCCGCACCGGACAGTAAGGAGACGCCAATCAGTAGCCCAATAGCCCCGATACCCATCAATATGCCGCCGGTCGCCAGACAGACGGGACGCCCGACCTTGTGAATGATGCGGTTGGCGAAAAAACTCACCAGCATGATCCAAAAGCCGTTGGCGCCAAACACCAGCGAGAATTGCAACGGCGTCAGCCCGGCGGTGCTCATTAGCACGTTAGGGGCCAGCGAGACGTAGGTCAGCGCCATGCCCATGGCACCGGAGTTGACCACGGCGAAGGACAGAAAGCGGCGGTCGCGGGCGATGCGGGCATATTGTCGCACCGGCAATCCTTTGACGCGCACGGTGTCCGCCGGACGGGTTTCCGGTAGGCGAAGGGCGATCAGTACCAGTACCGCCAACGCGTAACACACCAGGAACCAGAATGGGGCGCGCCAGCCATAGGCTTCTGCCAGCAGTCCACCCAGCAAGGGGGCCAGAGCAGGAATAATATTCAGCGTACCGTTGAGAAAACCGAAGGCACGGGCCGCATCGTCGCCGTTCATCCGATCGCGCACGCCGCTGAATGCCACCACTGCGGTACAACAGACCGCCACACCCTGCAACAGGCGAGAGGCGACAAACATCGTTGGCGTGGTGGCCAGCGCCGCCATTGCCGCGCCAATCATGTAAATCACAATACCGGCCAGAGCCACCGGCTTACGGCCGTAGTTATCCACCAGCGGGCCGGCAATAACCTGCCCGAGGCCCAACACCAGAATGAACAGAGAAATAGTGGACTGAATCAGCGCTTCACTGCTGTTAAGGCCAGCGGCGATGGCGGGAATGGTCGGCAGATAGAGATCGATACCCAGCGGGCCGAGTAGCACCAGGCTAAGAAGCAGAAACAGAAATTTTTGCATAACAAAAACAGCACATCCGAGTGACAAAGAGGGCTAGAGTAGAGATTCTGGCGCTAAATGGAAAGAGGCAAAGCCCAGGCCCGCCGCCGGTACGCCAGTCCTGTTCTATTTATGACGCAGCGGCTTTGCGGTAGTAAAGTGCTGATACCGTATCCGCCACGTAACGTGCCTGGTGTTTGGCGTCATCCAATGCCCGATGGGGCGTGCCTTCAAATGCCCGTTCTTTCTTCGGGTTAAAGCCCAGCATTTCTGCCAGGGTGATCACCGTGCGCACATCTTGCGTGTCCCAAAACTTCCACGGACAGGGCATCTCCAGCTGCTGGAAGGCATGTTCGAGGATAGCGCAATCGAACTCCTTGCCGTTGCCCCAGACCTTGACCTTCTCGGTGCTGTTCATATGGATAAATCGGCTCAGGTTGGTCAGCGCACGTTTGAGGCTTTCTGTACCGCCGAAAGCCAGCTTGCGCGCTTCATCCGACTGTTTCGCCCACCAGGCGACGGTATCCAGGCTGATGGTTCTGCCGGGCTGATCTTTTTGGCTGCTGACGGCGTTTTCAAACTCCGCGCCGAGCTGCCCGGTTTGGGGATCGAAAAATACCGCGGCGACCACCAGGATCACCGCACTGGGTTTTATATCCAGCGTTTCAATATCTAACATCAGATGGTGCATTGGGTCTCCCGGCCGGTTGAGGTACCGCATAATATTACTACAAACCGGGTCAGGATGCGCCGTCAGCCCCGACGGGTGCCGGCATGCAGAGTAAAATTCAAGTCGTAGATTTTGACGTCTTCGTCAAGTGACAACGTCAGGTGTTCTGCGGTGAGTAACGGCGAGGTTTGGTTATCCATTGATGCATTTTTCTTGGGTCTATTTGTTATGTAATAACACAACATTTACGTGTTCGAAATAACCAGCGGATTTATGAAATACTTTGAAATAGTCTAAAGCGGGGTAAGCAAGGTATGATGCTGAGGGTTTTGTTGTCAGGTTGGTCTTATCGGTGAGAACGCTTATTTTTATTTTGTGTATGGCGGGTTATCTGCTGGTGTTGAGTTACCTTGGTGTTTTCGTCACGGATAAAATATGTGAGAAATCCAATAACTACACCAAGGTGTGCCGCCTGGTCGATATTTCGGAGCCGCATATTCCAAAGTAAATTCGGCTGTCAGCTCAAATAGTCAGCGGTGATAAGCGGCGTCATCAGCCCTGATAATGCGGCCAGCGTTGCCCACTGTCGCCACCCAAGGCGTGCCAACCAATCCTGGCGCAGTGGCGGTGTCGCAAGCTGACCCACCGCAACCGTACCGGCCAGCAGCAACGTCAGAAAAATGAATACCAACCCACGGCTCCAGGCATTGAACTCGATGTGCAATACATTGGCGTAGTACAGCCGCATCAAAATATAATAGGCCAGCATTACCCAGGCGAAATGGGTGCGTTTTTTCAACACCTGATAAAGTAGAAATGCGATGAAAACGCTGTGGCACACGGAGATCAGTGGCGCTTCAATGGGGCGCCTGACGCAGCCGTTATAGACTGCCAGATAGATATTAAACACCAACTGGGCATAGAGGGTATAGATATACCAGCCATAGATGATTTTGAGCTTTTTTGGGGTTGGCGGGGTTGGGCAATAATCCGATATCATTGGAGCCTCCTGAGCTGACTAGCGTTATACCACCTAAAAACTAAATGAAAATTAAACGCCAAACAGGCTTTATTTTACCCCTGACCTGGAACTAAGCCGCATTCGCCAGGTCTGTTGAACGTTGCAACACGTAAGGTGTTTTTATGTGCTCCATAATGGTAATTCATTGATATGAAAGATTATAAAAGCGATAGCTCCGCCGTGTATCTGCTGATTATCACCCTGGGCCTCTATTTTTTCCTGCCACCGGCGCTGGTCGCTTTCTTCTTTGATTGGTTAAACCTCAACCCCTTTAGCATTATTCGCTTCTGGCATTTTAATCCGTTTTCCGCCGACCGCGGCATTCCTCTCTATCAAACCTTTATATACATATTAATCTTATGGGTTATAGCGAATATTCTGCTGGCGCTTATTTTGCTGCTGGCTCGACGTCTCTATGTCCGGTTAGTCAGAAGCACTCGTTGAGCACGGGCACCAGATAGATCCAAATTGCTTCCAATTGGTATGCCAGCCAAATGCTGGCATTAGTTTGATGACCAAGACCCCGAAATTTCCGCAATCAGTCCAGGGTTTTTACCTGCGACAAGTTAGTTCGCCTGCTGATAAAAAGTATCCTCATGCTTGTAATTCCTTATCGATAAAGATAATAATTATCATTAATATTTCCTTTTCTTTACATACAGCCCACCGATAGAACTTTTGCACTCTTGTCAGCCAGCGCTGCTGATGGGGGCGGGTCGGGGGTGACTTAATGATACTTTCCGGGGATTACCAATATGCAGATGATTTTTCCTGTCAAACGGTCGCGTGTTTTGTGTGCGCTCGCGATGTTCCTGCCGCTGACCTCGCTTGCCGAAGATACCCTGGTGGTTACCGCCAGACCTGCGGATACCGCCGAGTCTGCGACTCAGGGCTATCAGGCGACCACCAGCCTGGGGGCGACCAAAACCGACCAGCCGCTGATCCTGACGGCGCAGTCTGTTTCTGTGGTGACACGCCAACAAATGAGCGACCAGAATACCCAAACGGTTAATGATGCACTGAAATATACCCCGGGCGTTTTCACCAACTTCGCCGGTGGTGCGACACGCTATGACACCATTGCATTGCGCGGTTTTCACGGCGGTGATGTCAATAACACCTTCCTCGATGGCCTGCGCCTGTTAAGTGACGGCGGCAGCTATAATGCCTTGCAGGTTGATCCCTGGTTCCTGGAGCGTATTGACGTCATCAAGGGCCCTTCTTCCGTGATGTATGGGCAGAGCATTCCGGGCGGGCTGGTGGCCTTGACCTCCAAGCGTCCGCAGTTTGCTACGCAGGGAAAGGTTAATCTTTCGGCGGGTAATAACAGCACCAAGGGCGCGGCTTTCGATGTGACCGGTCCTTTGTCGGATCAGTGGGCTTATCGGCTGACCGGAATGACGCGCAGCAGCGATACCATGTATGACCATCAGCGCGAAGAACGCTATGCAATTTCGCCGTCATTGCTGTGGCAACCGGATGAAAATACTTCATTGTTACTGAAAGCTTACCTGCAAAAGGATCCGTCCGGCGGTTATCACAGTGCAGTACCGGCAGATGGCAGCCTCTATTCCAGCTCAGGTGACAAACTGGGGCGTGGATTCTTTGACGGAGAGAGCAGCCGTAACGTCTTCAAACGTTGGGAGCAGATTTACAGCTACGCCTTCTCGCACAGTTTTAATGACGTTTGGTCATTCCGCCAGAATGCCAGCTATACCCATTCTAACGTTGAACTGCAGCAGGTTTATCAGATTGGTTGGGATCAGGATCACCAGTTGCTGAACCGCTATTACAGTGGCTCGGCAACCTCACTGGACGCATTCGCCGTCGACAACCAACTGGAGGCCGACTTTGCTACCGGGCCGCTGGATCACCGAGTGATGTTGGGCCTGGATTACCAGCGTTTTCGTAATAACCTGTGGGATGAGTCTGCTGGCGCCTCTCAATTGAACCCTTATACCGGTGTGTCGGGTGGCGCGGGGTTGACCAATCTGACGCATACCGATTCCCGACGCCACTATGAACAAAGTGGTGTTTATCTGCAGGACGAAATCAGCCTGCAGAACTGGTATCTGAATCTGTCTGGTCGTTTTGACCGTATAGAGTCAAAAAACACGGTGCTCAACACTGGCACCAGCGATGAACGTCGTGATGATAACTTTAGCGGCCGCGCCTCGTTGCTGTACCGCTTTGACAGCGGTTTTTCACCTTACGCCAGCTACAGCACGGCGGTGACACCAGAGGCGCTATCCGACCAAAACGGTCATATGCTCAAGCCGAGCACCAGCGAACAGTACGAGCTGGGCCTGAAATATCAGCCGCCGGGCAGTTCATCAATTTACAGCGTAGCGCTGTATGACCTGACACAAAAAGACGTAGCTAACCGTGTAGTGCAGCAGAGTTATTATGTGCCTGCCGGAAAAGTACATTCTCAAGGGATTGAGCTGGAGGCTCGCAGCAAGTTAACCGAACATTTCGATCTGATCGCGGGCTACACCTACAACAAGGTGAAGTTCAAAGATGCGATTGATGGCAACAACGGTAATACGCCGTATCTGGCGCCGGAGCAAATGGCTTCCCTGTGGGGCAAATACGCCACCACCTACGGCGTGGATCTGGGAGCCGGGGTGCGTTATATCGGCAAGCAGTGGGCGGATAACGAAAATACGCTACGTATTCCTTCCGTGACGCTGGTGGATGCTTCGGTGCGGATGAATTTGGATGCGGTTAACTCATCGTTGAAAGGCGCTTATGTGCAGTTAAACGTGAATAACCTGACCGATCGAAAATACGTCGCGGCCTGTTATGGCACCGGTTATTGCTATTGGGGGGCAGAACGCTCCGTGCTGGCGACGGTAGGGTACGATTTTTAAGGGAAGGCTCATGACTGCCCCGTCGGTCTTTGGCGGGGCGGTTTCTCAAGCGTTAGAACAAGGAGAACATCAACACTACCGGTAGGCTCAATGGCCAGGTCAGGCCAATGGTTAACGCACTGATAAAACGAATCTTAATGGTATCCCGGCTGACCAGATAGGTAAAAATCATAGAAACTAACAGGCCAATTAAATAAAAGTATTGAGTTGCTACCCACAGCGACGACATGAAACCAATCCCAGTTGTATTTTTAAGCCTTAAATTTTAAGGGCTCAATCCCACATAATCAATGCTTATTAATTCTTTCTTTTACTGACGATATATAACCACAGTGTTTGTAGATATATACCAATTTAACGGTTTTATAAGACTCTCTGGAGAGATCGAAATTTGAAAATGTTAAGCATATGTAATATATTGGTGTCTTATAAAGCAAAATGAGGCGTTATTATGAGCTTTTGGAGAATCGTATTTACCATCATCTTGCCCCCTTTGGGTGTACTGCTGGATAAAGGGATCGGCGGGGCGTTTATCCTCAACATTATTCTGACTCTGCTTGGCTATTTCCCCGGTCTGATCCACGCATTCTGGATCCAGACCAAACAGTAGGGGTTTTACGGGCATATCGCCCAGGGAAGCGGTTTGTTCAGCGTAACGCTATCAACCCTGGTATGGGCACATGCCGGGGTTTTTATCTTTGAAGGGGCTAATGAATATTGAGGCCGTAGACAAACAACCATGAAAAAAGCATCGCCAGCAGGCCTGCGATAAAAAGAATGGAGATCATTTCTTTCACTTAGAAATTCCCTTTTGATTTCGTTGAAATTACTTCTCATTGTTTTTTCATGGGATTTTAGATCGTAATAGGTAAAAATCCTAGTTTTAATGTGGTGGTGTGACTGTTCATCGACCAAAATACAGCATTTGCATAGGAGGTTTGCCCCTTGGAAATCCCTGTTTTAAACAGCCGCCGGCTGGTATTGCGCCCGCTACAGGCTGATGATGCCGAAGATATTCAGCGTATGTTTCCGCACTGGGAAATTGTGCGTCTGATGACCAGCCAAATTCCCTGGCCATATCCTGAGGGGGCTGCACTTGAGTTTATAAATAATGTCGCATTACCGGCGATGGCTGCGGGTAACGGGTGGTTTTGGTCTATCCGACGTTTGGAAGATCAACGACATTTGATTGGTGTGATTAACCTTAGCCTGGGTGGCAACAGCAATCGTGGTTTTTGGTTAGCACAGCAATGGCAACGCCAGGGATTGATGACTGAAGCCAGTCAAAGCGTTACGGATTTTTGGTTCAATATACTGGGGCAGGAGGTGATGAGGGTGCCAAAATCGAAGGAAAATCAGGCGTCACGACGCATTTCCGAGCATAACGGCATGCGCGTGGTTGCCACGCAAGAAAGTGATTATATTGGCGGACGCATGCAGACGGAAATCTGGCAGATCACCCGAGAGGAATGGAATATCAGAAGGGGATGTTGATAGATAACGCCGTCAATAGCTCGTGAGCCATCCTCGCTCAGGCTCTGCAACTATGGCGTTTTATGTCTACATAATAGCCGTTGAAAATATTTCGCTGCCACTGCATCCAAAAACATCTCCTCGTACGTATATCCGAATGTGAGGCAAAACTTCACCTCTCTTACCTTCGAGGAATTGGTCATGAAAAAGCTCATTACTGGCGTTATATATGCATCGGTGCTGTTCAGTGGCGTGTCTGCCGCTGCCATGATGTCTGATCAAGTCATGGTGGGTGGTGCCGCCATGTACCCAGGTAAAAATATTGTCGAAAACGCCGTTAATTCTAAAGATCATTCGACTCTGGTGGCGGCGGTCAAGGCGGCGGGGCTGGTAGATACCCTACAAGGCAAGGGGCCGTTTACCGTATTTGCACCGACCAACGCGGCCTTTGCCAAATTACCGGCCGGCACCGTAGACAGCTTGTTGAAACCTGAAAATAAGGCTTTGTTGACCAGCGTGCTGACCTACCACGTGGTGGCAGGCAGATATGATATGAAGCAGTTGGAAAAGAAAATCCATGACGGTAAGGGGTCTGCTGAATTGAAAACGGTGAACGGACAGCCTTTGTGGATCATGAGTAACGGGCCACATAATATTCAGCTTAAAGACGGGAAGGGCAATATTGCCAATATAAGCACCTATGATGTCTTCCAAAAAAATGGGGTGATTGATGTTATTGATACCGTTCTGATGCCTAAATAAATTGGGACTATACTTGTTGCGGGTGTTCTGAGTGTCAGTCACCCGCGGCTTAATCAGGATGGGACATGACAGCACCCTTGCCAGAAGATGATGTGGCGATGATGAAGGCTATAGGGCTTGGCGATCGTCAGGCCTTTGAACAGCTCTATCGCCAGACGTCACCGCGTTTGTATGCCGTTGCTTTGCGCATACTTCGGCGACAATCCTGGGCAGAAGAAGTGTTGCATGAGAGCTTTATCAGCGTGTGGAATCGAGCTTCCAGCTATGATCCACAACTCAGTTCACCTCAGACCTGGTTGACGCACATCGTGCGTAACCGTGCCATCGACTGGTTACGCGGCGCTGGCGGTAGGGCGGCAGAACGTGAGGATGAGTGGGGGGATCTTGACGGCGTCAGCCTCATTGAACCGGTTGAAGAGTTACAGCGCTCGCAGGAGGGACGAAAGCTGACGGCGTGTTTAGATAATTTACCCGTCGATCAACGGCAAAGCATTGTGCTGGCTTACTATCAGGGTATGTCGCACGGTGAAGTTTCCATTTATCTGCAACAACCGCTTGGCACGGTTAAAAGCTGGATCCGCCGAGCTCTCGACCATCTAAAAGACTGCGTGGGATTATGAAAAACCGGGGTGAGTACGACTCAGCCCTGGCCGCGGAGTATGCGCTAGGCACGCTGCGTGGCCCGGCGAGATTCAAGCTGGAACAGCGGATCCGCCGCGAGCCGGAACTGGCTGCTATGGTGGCACAGTGGCAGCGATTATTGGCTCCACTCGACGATGGGTTGATACCCGTAGTGCCGCCGGAGCGAGTGTGGAAGAAAATCCAACTTAGCCTGCCATCTGTGGCAAGCCAACGACGCTGGCGTTGGGACTATCTCGGCTGGGCACTGGCAGCCGGTTTAGCGGCTGTAATATTAGTGCCGCGTTTTATCACACCGCCGCAGGAGTTTAGTCCGGCAGTGGTGCTCACCAGCAGCCAAACCGGCAGCGGCCAGTGGATTGTGAGTCTGGACAAGGCGCAAAGTCATCTGCAATTAACACCGGTTAATCCGCCGTCAATCGCTGCGGCAAACAGTTTGCAGCTCTGGGCCATACCTGCCGGAGGGAAACCTGTGTCATTGGGGCTGATTGCGACCCAACAGGCTACCCGATTGCCACTGGAGCAGATCCAGTTGTCCAGGGGGATGACCATCGCTATTAGCCTGGAACCGGCTGGCGGCTCGCCAACCGGACAACCGACGGGACCGGTACTGTACAGTGGGCTGTTAGCCTCGTTGTAATAGCCTATAGCGCTAAACCGACTTACGATGTTCGGCCGCATGCATCGCCAGATAGGTTTTGAGATTATCGTCACTAATCTCCAGAGTCGCTAAAATCTCGGCCATAAAGCTGACCGGAGCGCTACCGGGGGCGGTGATCACGCGTCGATCGGCCACGGCGTAAGGCACATCCTGATAGTACGCAGCCCCACGATAATTGAGTTGCGACAGGTTTTCCGGCGAATTGGAAGTATGAAGGAGGTTATCCAGCACGCCCGCTTGTGCCAATACGCGGGTTCCATCGCAAATGCCGGCGACAACGATGTTTTTCTCATGTGCCTGTGCAACCAGCTCGGTGATATTGGGCGCGTGTTCTGTTTGCCATGCGGTGCCGCCACAAACGATCAGCAGGTCGATTTCATCAAGCTGGATGGATTCGATCGACAACTGCGGAGTCACCAGCATGCCACCGGAAGAGGTAACCTGAAGCCCTTTGGGTGAGGCAAAAAGGGTGTCGAAGCCATAATAACCACGGCCGGTGGAGTTGATCAGTGCGGTTTCCCAGTCGGAGAAATTTTCGGTAAGAATGGTGATAACTCGTGTCATTGGCGTGTATTTCCTTGTGCATTTGGTCAGGGCGCGTGGAGATTTTCTCCCGCAGGAATACCCAGTCTAAGGGTGAGGACTGCCAATTTCTGTCAGTAGGGTTTACGACCGATCATTGTGTTCAGTAGCACGGTTGATATCAAAAAAATCCCGCGCAGCGGCGGGATTAAGGGATGATAGCGACAAACTGGATGTTGTTCTGATTATGCGGTGTTGTGTGTTTCCAGACGACGACAGTAGCGCACCTGCATTTCGGCGACAAGACGAAAAACTGTAATAGCGCAGGTATCAGAATATCCTCATAAGAAACTGAAATTGTTTGCTAAATGGTTAACTCAATGGGAAGGGGCATAGCCTGATAGCGATTATTGAACCACTTCCTTGTGGAGAGGCGTCCTAGCGTCGTTTCCGCTTGGTGTTGAAAGTACTTACCCTTCTTTGCCGCAAATACATGACAAAGGAAAATACGACAACTGCGATCAAAACGACGATGATTGCAACGGGAAGGTATTCCATAGCACTCACCTGAGATGGCAATTTGGCACCCCATTAAATAGGACTTTTCCTAAGCTGCGCAATGAGCATTTTGTCAGGGAAGCGTAATTAGGAATTACCTTAGCTGGTGACCATCGAGCCTGTTCAGGAGAAAAAACTTTTATATGAACAGTAACTTACAGATTTATCTACGAGGTAAGACTGGTGGGGGAGTGATTTAATTGACCATGACGTTAAGTAAACCCTGAATTAAAACTTTCCTGTGGCAGTTTGCATTCTTTTTGTAAAAGAAAACGGCCGATTAGTCTGATTAACCGGCCGTTGATAAAGATGTCAATTATACGGTTTGCTTGTGAAAAAGTTCCCGGAAAACCGGGTAGATATCGTCCGGTTCGCGGATATGTTGCATGGCAAAGTTTTCGAATTTCGCCTGCAGGTCTTCATACTCACGCCACAGTGTTTGATGGGCGCGGCGGGTGATTTCAATGTAGCTATAGTAACGCACCATCGGCAGCAGCTTCTTCGCCAGCAGTTCGTGACACAGCGGTGAGTCATCGGCCCAGTTGTCGCCATCCGACGCCTGCGCGGCGTAGATATTCCATTGTGCCGGGTCGTAACGCTCTTCAACCACTTCATTCATCAGTTTCAGCGCGCTGGAAACTATGGTGCCGCCAGTTTCCTGCGAGTAGAAGAACTCCTGTTCATCCACTTCCTTCGCCTGGGTATGATGACGAATGTACACCACGTCGACGTTTTTATAGGTTCTGCTCAGGAACAGATAGAGCAGAATATAGAAGCGTTTGGCCATGTCTTTGGTGGCCTGATCCATCGAACCGGAAACGTCCATCAGGCAGAACATCACCGCCTGGCTGGAAGGCTCGGGCCGCCGCTCATAGTTCTTGTAACGTAAATCAAAGGTGTCGATAAAGGGCACGCTTTCGATTTTTTTGCGCAGCTCGGCAATTTCCTTACGCAGCCGTTCCTCTTCCAGCAGTTGCACCGGCTCGGTGTTTTCCATCTGGGTGAGTTCGTCTTCCAGCTCATGCAAGGCGCGCCGTTTGCCGGCGGTCATGGCGGTTCGCCGCGCCAGTGAATTTTGCAGCGAACGCACTACGCTAATGTTAGCCGGCACGCCGTTGGCGGTGTAACCGGCTCTATGGGTCTTGTACTCGGTGAGCTGCTTGTACTGATTCTTTTTCAGATTTGGCAGCGCCAGATCCTCAAACAGCAGGTCGAGATATTCGTCTTTGGAGATCTGGAAGACGAACTCGTCCTCGCCTTCGCCGTCCTGGCTGGCGTTACCCTGGCCGCTACCACCACCGCCGCCACCCTGTGGGCGCTCAACGCGGTCATTCTGGACAAAGTGGTCATTACCGGGATGAACGCGGTGGCGTGTGCCACCGCGACCCTGATGAAACATCGGTTCGTTGATATCGCCATTGGGGATCGAGACTGACTCCCCGCTGTCTACGTCGGTGACCGAACGCTTGTTGATGGCTTCGGCAATCGACTGTTTGATTTGCGACTTGTAACGACGCAAGAAGCGTTGGCGGTTCACCATGCTCTTGTTTTTACCGTTCAGCCGTCGGTCAATAAAATAAGCCATACTTCCCCCAAACGACGTTGCCAACTGTCTACGCCATCTCCATGACGCTAATTCTCATTAGACGTTATGAAGACTTTCTGACCCGCAGATACCATTCACACAGCAGGCGAACCTGTTTGCGGGTGTAGCCTTTCTCCATCATGCGATCGACGAAGTCGTCGTGTTTCTTCTGCTCGTCCGTTGAGGTTTTAGCGTTAAACGAAATGACCGGCAGCAATTCTTCGGTGTTCGAGAACATTTTCTTCTCGATCACGGTACGCAGCTTCTCATAGCTGGTCCAGTTAGGGTTGCGGCCACTGTTATTCGCCCGGGCGCGCAGCACGAAGTTGACTATTTCGTTGCGGAAATCTTTCGGGTTGCTGATGCCGGCCGGCTTCTCGATTTTTTCCAGTTCGGCGTTCAGAGATTCGCGATCGAACAGTTGGCCGGTATCCGGATCACGGTACTCTTGATCCTGGATCCAGAAATCTGCATAGGTCACGTAGCGGTCAAAAATGTTCTGGCCGTATTCCGAGTAAGACTCCAGATAAGCCGTCTGGATCTCTTTACCGATAAATTCGGCGTATTTCGGGATCAGATAACCTTTCAGGTGTTCCAGGTATTTCTCTGCCTGATCCTGAGGGAACTGCTCACGTTCGATTTGCTGTTCCAACACGTAGAACAGGTGTACCGGGTTAGCGGCGACCTCTGCGTGATCGAAGTTGAACACCCGCGACAGAATTTTAAACGCGAAACGGGTGGACAGGCCGTTCATGCCTTCATCGACCCCGGCATAGTCGCGGTATTCCTGATACGACTTGGCTTTAGGATCGGTGTCCTTGAGGCTCTCACCGTCATAGACGCGCATTTTCGAGTAAATGCTCGAGTTTTCCGGCTCTTTCATACGAGAGAGCACGGTAAAGCGGGCCAGCGTTTCCAGAGTGCCCGGTGCGCATGGCGCATGGGTCAGTTCGCTGTGATCCAGCAGTTTGTCGTAGATTTTTATCTCTTCTGAAACCCGCAGGCAGTAAGGCACCTTGACGATATAAACGCGGTCGAGGAAGGCCTCGTTGTTTTTGTTGTTACGGAAGGTCACCCATTCGGATTCGTTGGAGTGAGCCAGAATAATACCGCTGAACGGCAGGGCGGAAATGCCCTCGGTGCCGTTATAGTTACCTTCCTGGGTGGCGGTCAGCAGAGGGTGCAGCACCTTGATTGGCGCTTTAAACATCTCCACGAACTCCATGATCCCCTGGTTGGCGCGGCACAGGGCTCCGGAGTAACCGTAGGCATCCGGATCGTTCTGTGCATGGTTCTCCAGCTTGCGGATATCGACCTTACCGACCAGCGCAGAAATATCCTGGTTGTTTTCATCACCCGGTTCGGTTTTGGCGATGGCAATCTGTTCCAGAATAGAAGGGCGTACTTTGACTACTTTGAATTTGGTGATGTCGCCGCCAAACTCATGCAGGCGTTTGGCCGCCCACGGTGACATGATGGTGCCGAGGTAGCGATTCGGGATGTTATATTCTTTTTCCAGAATATTGGCATCCTCCTGCGGGTTGAACAGGCACAGCGGGTGGTCGTTAACCGGGCTGCGTTCGCCGTTGGCGCTCAGGGTGTAAATCGGCACCAGTTGCATCAGCGCTTTCAGGCGTTCCGCCAGCGATGATTTCCCGCCGCCCACCGGGCCCAACAGATAAAGGATTTGTTTCTTCTCTTCGAGCCCCTGAGCGGCGTGTTTCAGGTAAGAGACTATCTGCTCGATAGCTTCCTCCATGCCGTAGAACTCTTCGAATGCCGGATAGCGTGCGATCACGCGGTTGGAGAACAGGCGAGACATGCGCGACTCAAGCGCAGTGTCGACCATTACTGGTTCACCGATAGCCATCAGCAGACGTTCGGCCGCATTGGCATATGCACTGCGATCTTGCCGGCAAATGGTAAGAAAGTCCTGCAGTGTGAACTCTTCGTCCTTGGCAGCTTCGTAGCGCTGGCGATAGTGGTCAAATATGTTCATGGCGATGCCCGTCCTTTCGTTATTAGCACAGGTTAAAGGGAGCTGGTGATAGTGTTTTGGCTCCCGAAAGAAGAAGTTATCCCTGAGTACAGCAACTCGTATGCCAACTTGGTGCGCTTATTATCGCGAGTTGCGCTGTATTGCCACTGGCTCAGGATTTATTCACCTTCTGATTTAAGCTTAGTTTGCATACCAGAAAATTTCCTGCGTGGTAAAAAGCTTTTTTTAAGTCATATCAATGACTCAGTTATTACAGGGATAGCCATATGCCTTGTCTGGCGCGGCCTGCGGCAAAAAACGTCATGGTTCTGCCATGATTAATTCATATTAAGGTTCTAAGTTATTCGATCTTGGTTGTTTTCTATTGTAAAGATTCAGCGCGTCACGGAATTCTCACATAAACTAAGCACGCTATTAACTCTGTTATTTATGGAAAAAGAACCAGTGAAGATTTTTAAACTCAAAACGCTAGCAATTATCGCTTCCGCAATGGTTTGTGCGCAAAGTGCTCAGGCAGGAACTTGGTCACTCGGCGCTTCCGCGCTGGTTAGCCCGGACCCGTATCGTGGTTATCAGGACCGCGTTTATCCGGTACCCGTCATTAACTATGAAGGTGACGACTTCTACTTCCGCACGCTGACCGCCGGTTATTACCTGTGGAAAGATCAGCAAAACCAACTGAGTCTGATGGGCTACTTCTCACCGCTGGGCTATCGCCCGGGTGACAGTGACGACGACCGCATGAAGCAGTTGAACAAGCGTCGCGGTACCCTGATGGCCGGTCTGGCCTATTCGCATTTTGCCGAGTGGGGTATTCTGCGCACCACCTTTACCGGTGATACGCTGAACTACAGTAACGGTATGGTGGGCGACGTTGCTTATCTGTACAAATTTGATCTGGGCGATTTCACTCTGGTGCCTGGCGTGGGCTTGGCGTGGAGCAGCAAAAACCAGAACAAATACTACTATGGTGTCAGTGGCGAAGAGTCCCGCCGCAGCGGCCTGGACAGCTACACGCCGAGCGATAGCTGGGCACCTTATGTTGAGCTGAGCGCCAACTATAAGATCAACAAAGACTGGGACGCATTCTTCCTCGGGCGCTACATCAGCCTGTCCAGCGAAGTGAAAGACAGCCCAATGGTGGATAAATCTTACACCGGGGTGTTGATGACGGGTGTGAAATACACCTTCTAATCGAGGGTTGCACCAGTATCGGGCAATGTATGCATCATAAGGGGGCGTTAGCGCCCCTTTTGCACATCTGTAGTGCGTGGTTACTGGGCGGCACTGTTCACCGCCCTTAACGGGATCAGGCGTTGTTACGAATACGGAAGGTCACGGCCAGCCGAGCCGGCTGTTCACCTGCAGCCACCAAGGGCTTACTTACGCGACCGGTTTCCACACAAACCATGGTTTTATAACCGTCATTCGGCATATCCGCCATGCTGCAAGAAAGTTCCACGCCCGGGTTCCAGGCAATCACATCACTCATGTGATGGTGATGAACCTCAATGGTGCGCTGTAATGATGCATCCTTGATCAGGCTGAACGCGTCCGGTTGAGTATAAACCCGGTCGGTCTGGCCGACGAAGGTCACGTCACCGACCTGACGAGCTTGTGCACCAGCGGCCACTTTATCAATGTAAGGCTCGCCGAGACCGGCTACCTTGACCTGCGCAATATCACCAATCTGGAAGTAAGAGTGCAGGGCTGCGGTCGCCTGATAGTCGCCGTGGGACTCCAGCTCGATTTCACATTCCTCACCCAATTTGAACCGGGCAATCAGCGTAAAGGCATGTGGCCACAGGCTGCGGGTCTGCTCATTGTCTTTCAACGTGAAGGTCAAAATAACGCCGTTGTCGTCTTCATCATGCGCCGTCAGGCTCCACGGCTGATTGCGGGCGAAACCGTGCGAAGGTTTTGCCACTGGACCGAACCAGGGCCAGCAGATAGGTACGCCGCCACGGATGGCATTGCCTTTTTTAAACGGTGTGTTGTTGCTCAGCCAAATAACCGGCTTCTCACCGCTAGGTTGCCAGGCTAACAGATGCGCGCCCTGAAGTGAGATGGCAGCACGCACTTTCGGATGGGAAACCACCACGACAGGCAGCTCATCGAGCTGGCGCTGACTGATAAAAGGGGAAATTTGTTCGGTAACGGGTAGGGTGAAAATCTTTTCGTTCATCGGGTTGCCTTTTGTTCGCCGTAGAAACAAAAAAAGGGCGACAAAAATGTCGCCCTCATCATCAGCTTAACATCAATCCATTATTTGGAGATGTGAGCGATCAGATCCAGAACCTTGTTGGAATAGCCAGTTTCGTTGTCGTACCAGGAAACCAGTTTCACGAAGGTGTCGCTCAGAGCGATACCGGCTTTGGCATCGAATACGGAAGTCAGAGTTTCGCCGTTGAAATCGGTAGAAACTACTTCGTCTTCGGTGTAGCCCAGCACGCCTTTCAGCTCGCCTTCAGAAGCGGCTTTGATAGCAGCACAGATTTCTTTGTAAGAAGCTGGTTTTGCCAGACGAGCAGTCAGGTCAACCACAGACACGTTCGGAGTTGGAACGCGGAACGCCATACCGGTCAGTTTGCCGTTCAGTTCTGGGATAACTTTACCTACTGCTTTAGCAGCACCGGTAGAAGAAGGGATGATGTTCTGGGATGCGCCGCGACCGCCGCGCCAGTCTTTGTGAGACGGGCCATCAACAGTTTTCTGAGTTGCGGTAGTTGCATGCACAGTGGTCATCAGAGCTTCAACGATACCGAACTTGTCGTTGATAACTTTAGCCAGTGGTGCCAGGCAGTTGGTGGTACAAGAAGCGTTAGAAACGATTTCCTGACCCGCGTAAGATTTGTGGTTAACACCCATAACGAACATTGGGGTGTCGTCTTTGGATGGGCCAGTCAGAACAACTTTCTTAGCGCCTGCAGCGATGTGTTTACGTGCAGTTTCGTCAGTCAGGAACAGGCCAGTTGCTTCAGCAACGACGTCAACGTTGACTTCGTTCCACTTCAGGTTAGCCGGATCTCTTTCTGAGGTACAACGGATGGTTTTGCCGTTAACAACCAGGTGGCCGTCTTTAACTTCTACAGTGCCGTTGAAGCGGCCGTGAGTAGAGTCATATTTCAGCATGTAAGCCATGTACTCTGCGTCTAACAGGTCGTTGATTGCAACGATTTCGATGTCAGAACGTTCTTGAGCAGCACGAAAAACAATGCGACCGATACGGCCAAAACCGTTGATACCTACTTTGATAGTCATATATTCCACCAGCTATTTGTTAGTGAATAAAAGGTTGCCTGTAAAATTACAAAAACCTTACCAAGCGTCAAGCGGAATCGTGTCAATTCTTGCTGCAAATCAAACCTGGAAGCCGGGTTTGAGTGCTTATTGCACATTCCGTTTGCGTTCGGCCTCATCCGTTATATGGGGTCAAACCGCTAAGTATAAAGTCAGCCTGTTCTAGATATGTGATCGGTATCACAAATTGCCATGGCGTGACCTTTATGGGCTACAGTTTAGGCCAAAAAGCGCTGCAGTGTTGTTAATTTTTTGTTATTATTACTCATTGTTTTCGTTGACATTATCCACATTCAGAGAAACGCACAAATGGCTAAAGAGACAACCCCTGACCATCCGGCCACGGAACTGAATGAAATCCAACGTTATGTGACTCAGGAACGTGGTACCGAAGCGCCGTATTCCGGCAAATTGCTGCACAACAAACGTGAGGGCGTGTATCATTGCCTGTGCTGCAACCATCCGCTGTTCTACTCCGACAGCAAGTATGACTCCGGCTGCGGCTGGCCGAGTTTCTATCAGCCGGTTTCCGACGATGCTATTCGTTATCTTGATGATAATACGCATAATATGCATCGCGTTGAGATCCGCTGTGGGCATTGCGACGCCCACCTGGGGCATGTTTTCCCCGATGGGCCACAGCCTACCGGCGAGCGTTTTTGCGTTAACTCGGCGTCGCTGAGCTTTACCGACGATGAGAACGGCGAAAAAACGGCCGGCTGACGGATTATTCCGTAAGAAAAATCGATTCAGCTAATTATTCTTCCACGAGTGAGGAAATGCTCTGATGGACGTAAAAGATCTGATTGCCGCCATGACGCCGGAAATCTATCAGCGACTGGTGCTGGCCGTGGAGTTGGGCAAGTGGCCGGACGGCGTGGCACTGACGCCGGAACAGAAAGAAAACAGTCTGCAAGCGGTGATGCTGTGGCAGTCATTACACAACGCTGACCCGCAGCATATGAGTATTGGCACCGACGGGCAGATAGTGATGAAGAGTAAGCAGGAGCTGAAACAGCAGTTCATTGCTGAACCGCTGGTCAAGTTAAAGCCACAGTAACTCTGACAGCTGGGCGATGCTCGCATCGCCCGCTGCGTTACCGTTTCCCGCCGTTAATCCCCAACGACTCCGCCAGTTGATGCGCTAACCGGTTATTGTCGTCTGCGCCATATTCCCAGAACATTGCACCGCCCAATCCCTTGCTTTTGATGTAGTCAGCCTTGAGTTCAACCGAGCGAGGGTTCTCGTAGGAAATAGCGAACAGCGGCTTGCCCTCGGCGGATTTCATCGTCAGGTAAGGCACCTGGGCGTCATTGTCCCAATGGGCGGTGAAGCGCCGTTGTGGATCGTTTAGCAGCTTGCTGACGATATCGTTGTATTTGAAATAGCTGTCCTTGGTCAGATCCAACCCCATTGATTTGAACACGGCAATTTCGCGAGCGGTGAAGTAGGGCTGGGTGACCGGGTTTTTGGCCGCGTCCGCTTTGTCCCAATCTATGCCCGGCTCGGTAGCCCGTTTTGGCACCCGGCCATAGAAACCAATGCCCAGGTTCAACTGAGCCGGCTTTAACCCGGCGGCCAAATAGTTATCCACCACAAAATTGGCACTGTAACGATCGGCGGCGGCGACGGTTGGCCACTGTTTGGAGTCATACAGGTTGGAGTTGAAGTATTGGGTGCCGTACGCCATGTCGTAAGTCATCAGATTGATGTAATCGAGGTAGGGCGCAATGCCTTTAACATCGACCCATTCCTGTGGGCTTTTCACGTTGGCACCGACGGCGATGGTCAGTAGCTTGCCTTTATCCAGCGCTTTATGCAGTTCCGCCAGCAACAGCGTGAAGTTGGCACGATCTGCCGGTTGGCTTTCGACCAGCCCCCAGGCACCGTTAACCGGGTATTCCCAGTCGAGATCGATGCCGTCCAAATGATATTGCTTAATGACCTGTTGTACCGAGCGGATAAACACCGCCCGGCTTTCCGCTGTGGCGGCCGCGCCTGAGAACCCGCGCGCTCCCCAGCCACCGACGGACAGCAAGACTTTCAGCTCCGGGTTCTGTTTACGCAGAATCGGCAACAGTTGCAAATCCGCCATCACCTTGGGTGACAGATAAATTTGGTGCAGGCGGGACGGATCTTTTAGCGCCGGGTTGGTTTCCTGTTTTTCGTCGTTGTAGATCAGACCGAAAGAGTAATTGAGGTGGGTAATTTGTGTGACGTCCAGCTTGTTGATATCGCCGCCAGGGCCGGCGGTAACATCACCGCCACCGTTGAAATAACCGACGGAAAGGTAAGAAGCGGCATGAGCCATGCCGGCACCAGCCATACCAAGCTGCACCGCTACCAGCAAAGGCAGCAGTTTACGGGTTAATACCATGTCATCTCCTTTGGTCGGCAAGGCCGACCGAAACCGCCTCTGGCGGTAACATAAAGCCGGGCTCAATGGGCCCCGGATGCGTATAACTTACTGATGCCAATGCATCAGCGGTCATAACAGCAAAAGGGCCGCACGCGAACAAGATGTAATCACAGGAGAATGGTCGGAATGTGAGCGATGTCGAGGTTTGGGTCAGGGGAGAGAAGGGGCGCAAAAAGCGCCCAAGAGTATCAGTGGGTGATAAATTGTGACAGGGTAACGAGTTGCGCTCCGGCCTGTTGCATCACCCGGAGGGCTTCCTGACTGTCGCCAGGCTGCAAATTAACCCCGCGGCAGCCGTCGGTAATCACCGTGGTTTTGTAACCCAACTCGAGCGCATCCAGCACGCTGAATTTTACGCAGTAGTCGGTCGCTAAACCCATAATCGCCAAATGACTAACGTTCTGCGCTTTCAGCCAGGCGTCCAACTCGGTGTGCGAGCGATGACCGTTGTCGAAGAAGGCGCTATAGCTGTCGATAGCCGTATTTTGCCCTTTACGGAACACCGCGATGATGTCCCTCTGGTGCAATTGCGGATGAAACTCAGCACCCTGACTTTCCTGTACGCAGTGCACCGGCCACCAAACCTGTGGCAAGCCTTCAAGCTCACCCAGGGTGCCTACCGGTGCGTTGGCATTTACCGCAAAGCTGCGGTGATTGGCGGGGTGCCAGTCCTGGCTGGCGACCACCGGTTCACCGCGCGCGTTGCAGGCCGCTATAGCCTGATTGGCAATGCTAATGACGGCATCACCGTCAGTCACCGCTAATGCGCCGCCGGGGCAAAAGTCGTTTTGCAAATCGATAAGCAACAGGGCCGTTTTCATCGCAACTCCATGGTGTCTAGGGTTAACCGCTAATGCTCAGTTCGCCGCGCAGATCTTGTTGCATCAGGCTGCGGATTTGTTCCGGCGTCAGGGGTTGGCTCAGCAGGTAATGCAGCTTGGTCAATGCGGCCTCGACCGTCATGTCAAACCCACTGATGACGCCGGCATGGGCCAGTGCGTTACCGGTGGCGTAACCTTCCATATTGACCCGCCCGGAGATACATTGCGTCAGGTTTACCACCACAATGCCGCGTTCAGACGCATCGCGCAATTCATCCACCAACTCTGCTTTTTGCGGTGCGTTGCCTACCCCGTAAGAGCGCAGGATCAAGGCTTTCACCGGTTGTAGCAGGAAATTGCGCACTACCGCGCCGGAGATACCTGGGTAAATGGTCACCACACCGATCGGTTGTGGCGTAATGTCATGCACCCTGAGTTCGCCATTGCAGACCGGGCTGTCGATGCCGTTCTGGCGGCGAATATGAATACCGGCCTCCAGCAGCGGCGGCAGATTGGGTGAAGCAAAGGCGTCGAAACCGTCAGCATGCGCTTTGGTGGTACGGTTGCCGCGGAACAGCTTGTTATTGAAGAACAGGCTGACTTCATTCACCGGATGATTGGCCGCCAGATACAGCGCGTTCAGCAGGTTGGTCTGGCCATCGGAACGCAGTTCCGCCAGGGGGATCTGAGAACCGGTGACAATCACCGGCTTGGCCAGGTTTTCCAGCATGAACGACAGTGCCGAGGCGGTAAATGCCATGGTGTCGGTTCCGTGCAGGATCACAAAGCCGTCATAGCGGTCATAGTTCAGTTTGATATCGTCGGCGATATGCTGCCAGTCTTCCGGCGTCATGTCGGAGGAGTCGATCAGCGGCGCATATTCATGAATGGTGAAGTCCGGCATTTCCGGTCGGTGGAATTCCGGCATCAGCGCCAGTTGCCGTTGCAGGTGGCCGGAGACGGGAATATAGCCGTGCTCAGAACGCTGCATGCCGATGGTCCCGCCAGTGTAGGCGACGTAAATCGATTTCTTTTGCATAGTGATTGTTTTAACAGAAATAAGATGGGCTGAATTATAGGGGGATAAGCGCAGAAAAAAAGCCCGGTGGGTGCCGGGCTGAGGATTAATTTGTTAGCGGACTTCTCCGCAGGTCAAACAGATGGCATAGCGGTTTTGCGGATCGTTGAGGTTATTGAACAAACCCGGTTGCTCTTTGACCGCCATGGCGACCGACGCCAAGGGTGCAGGCAGCATCGACTGGATGGCTGCCGGCAGCATGGCGTGAATGGAAACGCCAAATTGGCTGAGAACCATATCGGTCAGGCTTGGCGTATCGACAAACCAGTTGAGCTGCCACTGTTTCAATTGCGCCAGTTCGGCTGCTTTCTTCACCGCGTCATCGAAGTCACCCAACTGATCGACCAGACCATTGGTCTTGGCATCGCTGCCCAGCCACACGTGACCCTGAGCAATCTGATCAACCTGCTGCGGTGTCATTTTGCGTGACTTGGCGACCAGATCGATAAAGTTTTGATAACCTTTTTCAATGTTCAATTGCATCATCTGCGAGAACTCTGGCGGTAGCGCCTTGGTAACAGCCAGATCCGCCAGCGGTGAGGTTGCCACGCCGTCGGTATGCACGCCGATGCTGTCCAGCGTCTGTTCGTAGGTGTTAATCACCCCGAAGATGCCGATGGAGCCGGTGAGGGTGCTCGGGCTGGCGATAATGTAGTCCGCCGGGGTAGAGACCCAATAACCGCCCGAAGCCGCCATGCCCCCCATGGAAACCACCACAGGTTTGCCCGCAGCCCGTACCGCAGCCAACTCGGAGCGAATCACTTCAGAGGCACTGACGCTGCCGCCTGGGCTGTTGACCCGGAAGATCACCGCCTTGATGGCCGGATCCAGTCGCGCCTGACGCAGTTCTGCGGCAGTGGTATCGCCGCCAACGGTGCCTGGTGTTTGCGGGCCGTCCATGATCGCGCCGTTAGCGAAGATCACGGCGATTTTACCGCCCTGATCCGGCGTCGGCTTCGGCTGGTAGTCGTAGATGCTGGTAGCGTTGAAATCATTGGCCTGTTTGTCCCAACCGAAAGTCTTGATCAGTTGGTTTTCGATAACGGTGCGCGATGCCAGTTCATCGACCAGTTTGTTATCCAGCGCATACTTCGCCGTATCCCCCCCGGCAGCCTGCATACCGCTCAGCACGCCTGCGGCCCCTGGGAACAGCTGTTGCGCCGTGATCTGGCGGTTAGCCGCTACGGTATCCAGATAGTTTTGCCACAATCCGCCAATCCAGCGGCTGTCTGCTTCGCGGGCGGCCGGTGACATATCGTCACGGATCAAGGGTTCCACGGCGGATTTATAGGTACCGACGCGGAAGATGTTGGTGGTGACCTTGAGTTTTTCCAACAAAGATTTGTAGTAAAGGTTGTTGGTGGCGAAACCGTGCAGGTCGACCGCACCCTGTGGCGACAGGTAAACCTTGTTGGCGTAGCTGGCCAGATAATATTGTGTCTGGTTATAGCTGTCGCCAATGGCAAAGATCGGTTTGCCACTGTCACGGAATTCACGCAGCGCCTTGCCGATGTACTGCAGCGAAGGCTGATCGGCACCGGCAAAGTCATTCAACTGCAATACCATGCCGGTAATGTTTTTGTCGTCTTTGGCCTTGCGGATGCTATCAACCACGTCAAACAGGGAGTTTTCCTGCAGGCGGTTGCTGGAAGCGCCCAACAGTTCACGACCCCATTGGCGAACCTTGTTGTTCATCGACGGTTGGTCAACCACCACACCGCTCAAATCTACCAGCAATGCACCGCGAGTAGGGACGGCAGGGGTGGTAGCACTCTGGAATGAAAGATAGATACCGACCCCGACCAGGATCAGCAACACCAGGAACAAATTGAGGATCAGTTCCCTGATAAAGTTCAGCAGACGCCATGTCCACCTGAAAACGCCGGCAATGATTTGCCACAATGTGCGCATGTGCTCTCCAGCAAGAGTCGAGAATGTTCCGCTATCCTAATGAGCGGCCAAAGAAATGTCAGCTTTAAATCGTGGGTCACAGAGGCTAATGCCGAGGCTGTCACTCGCCGTTTAGCTATGTTACCGTGATTTGAATGAAAATTGTTATCAGGAGTTTACGATGGATGCACTGGATCTTTTACTGAATCGCCGCTCTGCGTCACGCCTCGCGGCCCCTGCGCCGACGGGTGAGGCGCGTCAGAATATCATCAACGCGGGCCTGCGAGCGCCTGATCATGGTGCCTTGCAGCCATGGCGTTTTGTGATGATTGAAAACCAGGGGCTGGAGCGCTTTAGCCAATTGTTACAAGCTGCTGCAAAGCAGGACGAGATGGATGAAGCCGCGCTAGAAAAGGCGACCAAAGCGCCATTCCGCGCGCCACTGATCATCACCGTGGTGGCGCATTGCACCGAAGAAACCAAGGTGCCGCGCTGGGAACAGGTGGTTTCTGCCGGTTGTGCGGTCCAGGCGATGCAGATGGCTGCACTGGCGCAGGGCTATAACGGTATCTGGCGCACCGGCGCCTGGACCGAGCACCCACTGGTTCGTGAAGCCTTTGGCTGCCGCGAGCAGGACGAAATTGTCGGCTTCCTGTATCTGGGGACCCCACAGTTGAAAGCTTCCACCAAAGTGATCGCCCCGGACAGCACGCCTTTCGTCAGCTATTTCTGATCCCACCGGCGGGATTGCGGCAAAAATGCGCTAAATCCCGCCATTCTGTGTTGTTTATGAGCAGGCCGTTCGGTTATCGGCAGCCCGCTCTTACCATTCCCGTCGGCAAGCGCTACCCTATGATATCTTGAATGCCGTTAACCGAAGGGAGTGGTATATGACATCGCCAGCGATCCGTTTAACCCAGTACAGCCATGGCGCCGGCTGCGGTTGTAAAATCTCACCGAAAGTTCTCGAAACTATTCTGCACAGCGAGCGGGAGAAATTTGTCGACTCGCGCTTGCTGGTAGGTAATGAAACCCGTGACGATGCGGCGGTGTATGACATCGGCAACGGCGTGGGCATTATCAGCACTACCGACTTCTTTATGCCGATCGTCGATAACCCGTTCGATTTCGGGCGCATTGCCGCCACCAACGCCATCAGCGACGTGTATGCCATGGGCGGTAAACCTATCATGGCGATTGCCATCCTGGGATGGCCGATTGCCAAGCTGGCACCGGAAGTGGCGCAGCAGGTGATCGACGGCGGGCGCTATGCCTGTCAGCAGGCGGGTATCGCCCTGGCAGGCGGCCATTCTATCGATGCGCCAGAGCCTATTTTTGGCCTGGCGGTGACCGGCATCGTCAATACCGAGCGGGTGAAGAAAAACAGCGCGGCGCAGGCCGGGGCCAAATTGTACCTGACCAAGCCGTTGGGCATTGGCGTGCTGACCACCGCCGAGAAGAAAAGCAAGCTGTTGCCAGAGCATGAAGGCCTGGCGACCGAAGTGATGTGCCAACTGAATAAACCGGGCACGGATTTTGCCGAAGTCGACGGCGTGACGGCGATGACCGATGTCACCGGCTTCGGTCTGCTGGGCCATCTGAGCGAGGTTTGCCAGGGCTCAGGGCTGCAGGCGACGGTATGGTTTGATCAGGTGCCTAAACTGCCTGACATCGAGCGTTATATTGCCGAAGGCTGCGTACCCGGCGGTACCGGGCGCAACTTTGAGAGTTACGGCCATCTGGTGGGTGAAATGACCGACCTGCAGCGCCAATTGCTGTGCGATCCGCAGACCTCCGGCGGCTTGCTGCTGGCAGTTCTGCCTGAAGCGGAGCAGCAGGTACAGGCGATTGCCGAGCGCCACGGCATTCAACTCCAGGCGATTGGTGAGCTGCATGCGGCCGAGTCGTCCAAACCCTTGATCGAGGTTGTCTAGTGTCAACCAGCAGGGAACGAGAAGACACCCAGGATTATCGCCGTATTTTTTTGCAGGATATCCCGCTGATTGACGTGCGCGCGCCGGTTGAGTTTCAACAGGGCGCTTTCGCCAATGCCATCAATCTACCGCTAATGAACGACGATGAGCGACAGGCGGTTGGTATCTGTTACAAACAGCAGGGCCAGCAGGCAGCGATTGCGCTGGGCCATAGTCTGGTCAATGGCAGGTTGCGTGAGCAACGCACGGCGGCCTGGCTGGCGCAATGTGCCCAATCGCCGGAAGGTTATATTTACTGTTTTCGCGGCGGTTTGCGTTCTCAACTGGTGCAGCAGTGGCTGCGTGAGGCCGGTATCGCCTATCCGCGTATTACCGGCGGTTACAAAGCTCTGCGCAATTTTTTGCTCACCACGCTGGAGCAGAGCGCCGAGCTGCCGATGGTGCTGATCGGCGGCAATACCGGCAGCGGTAAAACTCTGTTGGTCAATGAGCGGGTCGACGGCGTTGATCTGGAGGGGGCGGCGCACCACCGCGGGTCATCTTTTGGTCGAACGCTGGTGAGTCAAAGCGGCCAGATTGATTTTGAGAATCGTCTGGCTGTGTTATTGCTGAAAAAACAGCATGGTGGCTGCCGCCGCTGGGTACTGGAAGATGAAGGGCGGATTATCGGCAGCAACAATTTGCCATTACCGATCTTCAACCGCATGCAGCAGGCACCGGTGGCGGTGATAGACGATCCTTTTGAAGTGCGTCTGGCACGGCTGCAGCATGAATATATCGACCGGATGCGTATTGAGTTTGAACAGGCCTACGGTGCGCAGCTGGGCTGGCAGAAGTACGATGAATATCTGCATCACGGCCTGTTTGCCATTCGCCGCCGCTTGGGTCTGGAGCGTTTCCAACAGCTGACGCAGCACCTGGAATGGGCACTGCAGTATCAGCAGGCCAGTGGAAATAGTGACGAGCATCAGCAGTGGCTGGTGCCGTTGTTGCAGCACTACTACGATCCGATGTATCACTACCAATTGGAAAAGAAATCCCAGCGGATTGTGTTCCGCGGGAATTATGCTGAAGTAAGAGAATTCCTGATGACGTACAGCCAGAATAACGGTGAATAATGCGACTGTTTATTGCCGAGAAACCGAGTTTGGCGCGCGCCATTGCCGACGTACTTCCCAAGCCGCATCGCCGTGGCGACGGGTTTATTGCCTGCGGTAACAATGATGTGGTGACCTGGTGTGTGGGTCACCTGTTAGAACAGGCGCAGCCGGATGCCTACGACAGCCGTTATGCACGCTGGTCGCTGGCAGACCTGCCGATCATCCCTGAAAAGTGGCAATTGCAGCCACGGCCTTCGGTCAGCAAACAGCTTAATGCCATTAAAAAGCTGCTGCACGAGGCCGATGAAGTGGTGCATGCCGGTGACCCGGACAGGGAAGGCCAATTGCTGGTGGACGAGGTGCTGGACTATCTGGCGTTATCGCCGGAAAAACGTCACAGCGTCCGCCGTTGCCTGATCAACGATCTCAACCCGCAGGCGGTGGAACGCGCGATTGAACGGCTGCGTGACAACCGCGACTTTATCCCACTTTGTGTTTCCGCCCTGGCGCGCTCCCGTGCCGACTGGCTGTATGGCATCAATATGACCCGCGCCTACACCATTTTGGGGCGTAATGCCGGTTATGATGGCGTGCTGTCGGTGGGCCGGGTGCAAACGCCGGTGTTGGGGTTGGTAGTCAGGCGTGACGAAGATATTGAAAATTTTGTCTCGAAGGACTTTTTCGAAGTTAAAGCGCACATCGTGACGCCCAAAGATGAGCGTTTTGTCGCCCTGTGGCAACCGAGTGACTCCTGCGAGCCTTATCAGGACGAAGAAGGGCGCTTGCTGCACCGATCGTTGGCAGAACACGTGCTCAAGCGCATCGAGGGGCAGCCGGCGCTGGTCACCTCTTATAATGATAAACGGGAATCAGATACTGCCCCCTTGCCGTTTTCACTGTCGACCTTACAGATTGAGGCTTCCAAGCGTTTTAACCTGAGCGCGCAACAGGTGCTGGACGTGTGCCAGCGGCTGTATGAAACCCATAAATTGATTACCTATCCGCGTTCCGACTGTCGCTATCTGCCGGAAGAGCATTTTGCCGGGCGGCATTCGGTGTTGAACGCCATTAGCGTTCACCAGCCGGATCTTTATCCGCAGCCGGTGATCGACAGCGATCGTCGTAACCGTTGCTGGGACGATAAAAAGGTGGATGCCCACCACGCCATTATTCCTACCGCCCGAGCCAGTAAGGTTAGTCTCAGTCAGGACGAGCTAAACGTTTATGGCTTGGTTGCACGGCAATACCTGATGCAGTTTTGCCCGGACGCCATGTTCCGCAAATGCGTGATTGAGCTGGATATCGCCGGCGGCAAGTTTATCGCCAAGGCACGTTTTCTTGCTGAGGCAGGATGGCGGACACTGTTGGGCAGTAAAGAGCGCGATGAAGAAAACGAAGGCGCTCCGCTGCCTGTAGTGGCGAAGGATGATGAGCTACTTTGTGAGCGTGGGGAGGTGGTAGAACGCCAGACCCAACCGCCACGTCCGTTTACCGATGCCAGCCTGCTTTCCGCCATGACCGGGATTGCACGTTTCGTTCAGGATAAAGCACTAAAGAAAATCCTGCGAGCGACCGATGGTTTAGGGACCGAGGCTACGCGCGCGGGCATCATTGAGTTGCTGTTCAAGCGGGCGTTTTTGTATAAGAAAGGGCGCTATATTCACTCCAGTGAAACTGGCCGGGCGTTGATCCATTCGCTGCCGGATATTGCTGCCCGTCCTGATATGACCGCCAACTGGGAAGCCACGCTGACGCAAATCAGTGAGAAATCCTGCCGTTATCAGGACTTTATGCAACCTCTGGTAGGCACTCTGCAGGAACTGATTTATCAGGCCAAGCAGAGCCGGGCGAGTATGGCGTTTCGCGGGTTGCCGCCGTCACCTTCTGGCGGGGCGAAAAAACGCAAGAAAAGCGCCGGTAAGGCGCGGGAGAAGAGCGAATGAATCACTGCTTACTGTTGCTGGCCGGTAGCGCACTGCTGTTTTGTTCCACGGCGATGGCCAACCGTGGCGATGTCGATGTGGTGGTGCCAGTGTCACCGGAAATCTGGGGGGCGGCCAAAAATGCTGCTGCTCAGCCGACAGCACAACCTTGCAGTCGCTGCTGTATCTATCAGGATCAAAACTATTCTGAAGGGGCGATACTCAAGGTGGAAGGGGAAGCGTTGCAGTGCGTACGCGACCCCAACGTGGTGGGGACCAATCCGTTAATTTGGGTGCGTCTGAAGAAGTGACGCTGTCACTTAGCCTTGCGCCTGCAGTGCGCTAATATAGGCGGTTAATAGCGGGACATCCGCCGGAGCCAGGGGATAGTCAAAAGCCTGCTCCGGCGCCAACCAGACAAAATCTGAATGGCAGCGGTTTTGTAATTCGCCGCTGAAGGTTTCAACCTGCCAGGCATGCAGCCGGATGATACGCTCACTTTGCTGCCACTGGTTGCTGGCGACATAGCGACCGACACTGGCTACAATTCCCAACTCTTCGTCCAGTTCACGTGCCAGTGCTTGCGGCTGGCTCTCGCCTGCCTCTACCTTGCCGCCGGGGAACTCCCACAGTCCGGCCTGATCGCTGCCTGCATCGCGCTGCGCCAAAAGGATCTGACCATTTCTTTCAATGATGGCGGCGACGACATCGATAATTTTCATAGGTACCACATAAAGTAACCCCGGCGATGGCCGGGGTTGGGACAATTACAGTGAGAATTCCGCCCAGACTGGCGCGTGATCCGACGGCTTTTCCATCCCGCGGATCTGATAATCGATGCCGGTGGCGGTGCAGCGTGCGGCCAATGGCGTGCTGGCCAGCAGCAGATCGATTCGCAGACCCCGGTTTTCATCGAAGCCACGTGAACGGTAGTCGAACCACGAGAATTGATCGTTACGTTCCGGGTTGGCGTGGCGGTAGGTATCGACCAGGCCCCAGTTCATCAGGCGATCCATCCATTCGCGCTCTTCCGGCAGGAAGGAACACTTACCGGTACGCAGCCAGCGTTTACGGCTTTCCTCGCCGATGCCGATATCGTAATCGCTTGGGCTGATATTCACGTCACCCATCACCAATACCGGTGAGTCCACCGACATTTGCTGCTCCAGGTAATTTTGCAAATCCTGATAGAAGCGGGTCTTGGCGGGGAATTTGATCGGATGGTCACGGCTTTCCCCCTGCGGGAAGTAGCCATTGATCACCGTCAGCGTGCCTTGTGGCGTCGCCAGGTCAGCCATGATGATGCGGCGCTGTGCGTCTTCATCATCGGTAGGGAAACCACGGCGTACGGCAAGCGGCTTCTCTTTGGTTAGCAGTGCCACGCCATAGTGACCTTTTTGGCCATGATAGAACACGTGATAACCATGCTGGCTGACTTCTTCCAGCGGGAACATGTCATCGTGAACTTTCGTTTCCTGCAGGCCGATCACGTCGGGCTGGTGCTGTTCGATGATCGCGGCCAGTTGGTGCGGACGCGCACGCAGTCCATTGATATTAAAAGAGACAAACTTCATGAGCGGTGCCGTTTTTACAAGAAAAATGTGTTGAGATAGTAGCAGAGTTTGGCCAGAAATGTAACGCAGGCCAGCGGCATCAGGCCGCCGGCGGCAAGCTGAATTATTTTGCCCAGCGGTCGTAAGTCTTGGGCTGGTAGTCGTCAAATTGTTGCAGCAAGGTTTGCGCTGACTCACTGATGTGCATGGTGCCCAGATAGTCATGGCGCATAAAGCCCTGATCGGCCACGTGCTGCAGGAAACTGTTCAGTGGGCGATAGAACCCATTCACGTCCAGCAAGCCAACCGGTTTGCTGTGATAACCGATCTGACCCCAGGTCCAGATTTCAAACAACTCCTCGAGGGTACCTATGCCGCCAGGCAGCGCGATAAAACCGTCTGCCAGAGCCGCCATGCGCGCCTTGCGGGTGTGCATGTCCGGAACCACTTCCAGTTCAGTCAGGCCACGGTGTGCGGTTTCTGCTTCTACCAGCCGCTCGGGAATAATGCCCACGGCCTCACCACCGGCGGCAAGCACGGCATCAGCCACAATGCCCATCAACCCTTTTTTGCCGCCGCCATAGATTAGGCGTCGGCCCTGAGCGGCAAGCGTTTGCCCCAATTGCCGCGCGTTCTCGGCATAAGCAGGATTAACGCCTTCGCTGGCACCACAAAAAACGCAGATATTGTTACGCATGCACTTTCTTCCTTACTGCATTAAAGAAGTCAGTGGTATAGCGAATTGTTGACCGGAGTTCAAGTTGAGGATGCACTGAATGGTTAAGGGAATTGATAAATGGTCTATCTGAGAGGTATACAAGGATGGTGGTGGGGGAAGGATTATTCGTCGCTGTGCGACTCACCCTGCGGGCCGCGCTGAAGTGCGTTGTCTCACTGCGTGAGACTCGAACCTTGTCGAAGCTTCTCATCCCTCCCGGTAAGGAGTGATCTGGGGGCTGTCAGGTTTGATTTGATTCTGAAGGGTATACAAGGATGGTGGTGGGGGAAGGATTCGAACCTTCGAAGTCTGTGACGGCAGATTTACAGTCTGCTCCCTTTGGCCGCTCGGGAACCCCACCATGGTATTCATGGTTTTACAAATTGTAGTTCCGGTTTTATCCGGAAGAAACCTGGCCGGTTTCTTTACTGCGTCTTCACTCGTTGCAGAGAGAAGATGGTGGTGGGGGAAGGATTATTCGTCTCTTCGTTCCTCACCCTGCGGGCCGCGCTAAAGCGCGTTGTCTCACTGCGTGAGACTCGAACCTTGGCGAAGCTTCTCATCCTCCCCCTCAGTGTTTTATGTAGCTTCAGCTTTCGCTGTGCTCTCATCAACAGAGAGAAGATGGTGGTGGGGGAAGGATTCGAACCTTCGAAGTCTGTGACGGCAGATTTACAGTCTGCTCCCTTTGGCCGCTCGGGAACCCCACCACTGGCCTTGCTTGCGAAACGTCTGTCTCGGTAAGCGGGGCGCATCATATCAAATGAAACGGGCGTGTAAAGCATTGAAATGCAGAAAATGAATCGTTTGCCGATTTTTTACTCGTGGCGGCGCATCCCTGAACGAAAGGCACCGCTTTATTGAGCAATTACAGGATAACTGTCCGGTTGCCGTAGACAAATACCCGTTGCGCCAACACATGGTACAGTGCGCGGCTAAGGGCATTTTTCTCAACGTCTCGTCCGGCACGCATCATATCTTCAGCCGAATAGGTGTGATCAACATGGATCACGTCCTGCATGATGATTGGGCCTTCGTCCAGATTATCGTTAACGTAATGGGCCGTAGCACCGATGATTTTCACTCCGCGTTCGTAAGCCTGGTGGTAAGGGCGGGCACCGATAAAGGCCGGCAGGAATGAGTGGTGGATATTGATCACCTGGTTTGGATAGTGCTGCACGAATGCTGGTGTCAGCACGCGCATATATTTGGCCAGCACCACGTAATCCGGCTGATACTGATCGATCTGGGCCATCATTTTCTGATCGTGTTGATCGCGTGTCAGGCCTTCATGGCTAACCAGGTGGAACGGGATATCGAAACGCTCTACCAGCGTTTGCAGCGTATCGTGATTACCGATAACTGCCGCAATTTCTACATCCAGACCGCCGTAGGCGCTTTTCATCAGCAAGTCACCCAGGCAATGCGCTTCTTTGGTCACCAACACCACAATACGACGACGGCCGGAGTTATGCAGTTCGCGAACCGAACCCACCGGCAGTGCGCTATCGAGATCTGCCAGCAGCGTCGTGTCGTTGAAAATGCCTTCCAATTCAGTACGCATAAAGAAACGGCCGGTACGGTGATCAACAAATTCATTGTTTTGAACAATGTTGAGCTCATGCTTGTAGCAAATGTTGGTGATCTTGGCGATCAGGCCTTTGGCATCCGGGCAAATGGTGCGCAAAACTTTTCTTTGTACATTTTGGTGTGGCATGGGAGTGAGGATCCTGTCTGATACTGAACGCCCTGTCATGGCAGGCGAAAGTTTTTATCATCTGTATTTTCAAGCGGCAGCACGATGGGCAGCGACTTGACGTTTATGGGTACCCTGACTGTTGGCTAACGCCCACAGCATTTTTTATATTTTTTCCCTGAGCCGCAGGGGCAAATTGCATTTCTGCCGGGTTGGGGTTTGGTGCCGTCTATATAATACCAGCGTTGGTCAAGTTGAAGGAAGCGAGAACGCTCGTGCATCGCCTGATGTTCACCGGTGTTGCCGTCGATAAATCGGGCAATGAACTCGACAAAACCTTCCCCGGCTTCATGGCCCTGTTTTTCTTCAACCACCGTCAGACCCAGCCATTCGGTATTCTTGAAACTTTCGGCGATCGCGTTGCGCCATTCCGTGGCATGACAGTCGGGATGCCAGGTGGCAATCAGATAATCCACGTTGTGTTTTACGTATGCGCTAAAGCGCGAACGCATTAATTGTCCGGGTGTGGCCGGTGTTTGGGTGCCGTTGACGTAGGGTTCGCAGCATGCGCTATACTCCAGTCCGCTACCGCAGGGGCATAATTCGGGCAAGGTGACTCCTAAAATGGCCGGAACGAAATGAACGGGCCGATGCCGAAAGTGATTTAGCGCATATGTTACCTAACATCATTCGACCCTGACAATCTACGCTGACGGCAGGATCGAAACAATTCACCGGAAAAAGGCGGTAATTATGCGGAAAATCAAGGTTGGATTGGCATTGGGTGCAGGGTCGGCTAAAGGCTGGGCACATATTGGTGTGATCAATGCACTAAAGAAGTTGGGGGTTGAAGTCGATATAGTAGCCGGTTGTTCGGTTGGCGCACTGGTGGGGGCTGCTTTTGCCAGCCATCGTCTGCCGGCCATGGAAACCTGGGTGCGATCATTCAGTTATTGGGATGTGATCCGTTTGATGGATTTGTCCTGGCAGCGCGGTGGGCTGCTGCGTGGTGAACGGGTGTTTAATGCGGTAGGGCAGTTGCTGAAGATCGATGATATCGCCGAGTGTTCATTGAAGTTTGGTGCTGTGGCGACCAATCTGAGTACCGGGCGGGAACTGTGGCTGACCGAAGGTGATATTCATCAGGCGGTGCGAGCGTCGTGCAGCATGCCCGGTCTGTTGGCACCGGTGTGGTTTGACGGTTATTGGCTGGTGGATGGCGCTGTGGTGAATCCGGTACCTATCTCATTGACCCGGGCCCTGGGTGCCGACATTGTTATCGCCGTTGACTTGCAACACGATGCTCATCTGATGCAGCAGGATTTGTTCTCGGTGCAAAGCCCTGAGATGGATGTGCCAAAAGATCTCGCCGCCCGTAACTGGCGAGGTCGTTTAAGGGAACGCATCAGCAAAATGACCACCAGAAAGCCTAATCTCACACCGACGGCGATGGAAATCATGGGAACTTCTATTCAGGTGCTGGAAAATCGCCTGAAACGCAACCGCATGGCTGGCGATCCGCCAGATGTGTTGATCCAACCCTATTGCCCACAGATTTCGACGTTGGATTTTCATCGCGCCGAAGAGGCGATTGAAGCCGGCAGATTGGCGGTTGAAAAACAGCTGGATAAACTGTTGCCCTTGATAAAAAACAAATAATTTACGGTTCTTGACTGCATAACCTGCGATGGGAGCAATTTCCGACAGGCATAAAAGGTCTTTTTGAGCCACTATTACACTATGAAAAGGGAAGAGGCTCGACTGATGGCATTACCATTGACTCACAAGCGCATTTTGGTCGTTGAGGACGAACTGGTTTTTCGTTCCGTGCTTGTTGGCTATTTGAAATCGTTGGGAGCAGAAACCAGTGAGGCTCCCAATGGTTTGCAGGCGTTGAGTCTGGTGGATGATGTTCATCCCGATTTAATCCTGTGCGATCTGGCGATGCCGGAAATGGATGGGATTGAGTTTGTCGAACACCTGCGGTTACAAGGCGTGCAAACCCCGGTGTTGGTGATCTCGGCTACCGATAAAATGGCGGATATCGCCAAAATGTTGCGATTAGGCGTCCAGGACGTGTTGTTAAAGCCGGTGACCGACCTTAATCGTCTGCGTGAAGCGGTGCTGGGGTGTCTGTATCCCAATATGTTCACTTCACAGGCCATTGAGGAAGTGGAACTGTTCCAGGACTGGGACGCGCTAAGTAAAAATCCTTCCGAAGCGGTGAAGTTGCTCAAACAGCTACAGCCGCCGGTGCAGCAGACCGTTGCTAATTGCCGAATTAATTATCGCCAATTAACCACTGGCGAGAACCCGGGATTGGTGTTGGATATTGCGGCACTCTCGGATAAGGATCTGGCGTTCTATTGTCTGGATGTGACCCGCGCAGGAGATAATGGCGTATTGGCGGCACTGCTGCTGCGCGCATTATTTAATGGATTGCTGCAAGATCATTTAGCTAATCAGCGCCATCGGCTGCCGCAAATGAGTGCATTGTTAAAGCAAGTTAATCAATTATTACGACAAGGCAAGCTGGAAGGGCAATTTCCGCTGCTGGTTGGTTATTATCACGCCGAATATAAGAACCTGATCCTGGTCTCCGCCGGTCTGCATGCCAATGTGAATACCGGTGATAATCAAATTCAACTGAGCAACGGTGTGCCATTGGGCACGCTGGGTGCGACTTACATGAATCAAATCAGTCAGCACTGTGCTGCCTGGCAGTGCCAGGTTTGGGGCTCGGGTGGCAGGCTACGCTTGATGCTCAGTGCTGAATAATCCTCCTGGGTCAAAATAGTATTTGAAATTTATATATTTGAGATGCTTATTTTTACCTCAGTTAGTCCATTGGGTAATTGTCCTAAAGTTTTTCTATTTGTGCTGCGGTTAATGCCAGTCAGTCATAAGCTGGTATACTCCGAGGGTTTTGTATGGCGGATAAAGCTCATAAACTGAGCGCTATTAAGAGAGGAAATAATGCCTGCTGTAAATCGTAAAGTCAGAAAGGCGGTGATCCCGGTTGCAGGCTTGGGAACACGGATGTTACCGGCGACAAAAGCCATTCCTAAAGAAATGCTGCCGCTGGTTGACAAGCCCTTGATCCAATACGTTGTGAATGAGTGTATTGCAGCAGGGATTAACGAAATTGTGCTGGTTACCCATTCCTCCAAGAATTCGATCGAAAACCATTTCGATACCAGTTTTGAACTGGAAGCGATGCTGGAAAAACGCGTTAAGCGTCAGTTGCTCGATGAAGTGCAGTCTATCTGTCCCAAGGGCGTTACCGTGATGCAGGTGCGTCAAGGCGTGGCTAAAGGGCTGGGGCACGCGATTATGTGTGCCTATCCACTGGTCGGTGACGAACCGGTGGCGGTGATTTTGCCGGACGTGATCCTCGATGAGTACAGCTCCGATCTGAAAAAAGACAATCTGCACGAAATGCTGCAGCGTTTTGAACAAACGGGTATCAGTCAGATTATGGTTGAACCTGTGCCACATAAAGATGTTGGCAACTATGGCGTGGCCGATTGCAAAGGGTATGAGCTGAAGCCGGGTGAAAGCGCCCCGATGGTCAGCGTAGTCGAGAAACCTTCGCCGGATGAAGCCCCTTCCAACCTGGCCATTGTAGGCCGCTATGTACTCTCTGCCGATATCTGGCCGCTGCTGTCGAAAACCCCTCCGGGCGCCGGTGGTGAAATCCAGTTGACTGACAGCATTGAAATGCTGATGCAGCAAGAGACGGTAGAGGCGTATCACCTGAAAGGGATCAGCCACGATTGCGGCAACAAGCTGGGTTATATGCAGGCATTTGTCGAATATGGCATGCGTCATGCCGGGCTGGGCCAAGAGTTTACTCAGTGGCTGAAACAGTTATTGGCCGCTGACAAGAAATAATTTATTCATCTTTCGTCTTAATTTGAAAAACTAGGATTTTCCCATGAAAGTAACAGTTTTTGGTATTGGCTATGTTGGCCTGGTGCAGGCTGCGGTGTTGGCTGAAGTCGGCCACGACGTTATGTGTATTGATATAGACGAGCGTAAAGTCGAAAACCTGAAGAAAGGGAATATCCCTATTTTTGAGCCAGGCTTGACGCCGTTGGTGCAGCAAAACTATGAAGCAGGTCGCCTGCAGTTCACCACCGATGCTAAAGCCGGGGTTGAACATGGCACCATTCAGTTCATCGCCGTGGGGACGCCACCAGATGAAGACGGCTCTGCCGACTTGAAGTATGTAACGGCTGTGGCCCGTACCATTGCGGAACACATGACCGACCATAAAGTGGTGATCGATAAATCTACCGTGCCGGTAGGTACTGCAGATAAAGTCCGTCAGGTTATGGAAGAAACGCTGCGCAAACGCGGCAGCCAGATTCCTTTCGATGTGGTTTCCAACCCCGAGTTCCTGAAGGAAGGTGCGGCAGTAGCGGACTGTATGCGTCCTGAGCGCATCGTTATCGGTACCGATAACAAAGATGTGATTGAACCTATTCGCGAGCTGTATGAGCCGTTCAACCGCAATCACGATCGCATGATCATGATGGATATTCGCAGTGCTGAACTGACCAAGTATGCTGCCAACTGTATGCTGGCGACCAAAATCAGCTTTATGAATGAAATGTCTAATCTGGCCGAAATGCTGGGTGCAGACATTGAGAAAGTGCGTCAGGGTATCGGTTCTGATTCCCGTATCGGTTACCACTTTATCTACCCAGGCTGTGGTTATGGTGGCTCCTGTTTCCCGAAGGACGTTCAGGCCCTGATCCGCACTGCTGAACATATTGGCTACCAGCCAAAACTGTTGCAAGCGGTAGAGCAGGTTAACTATCAGCAGAAATATAAGCTGACCAAGTTCATCAAACATCACTTTGGTGAAGATCTGAAAGGCAAAACCTTTGCGCTGTGGGGATTGGCATTCAAGCCGAATACCGACGACATGCGTGAGGCTTCCAGCCGGGTGTTGATGGAGCAACTGTGGGAAGCGGGCGCTACCGTTCAGGCGTACGATCCTGAGGCCATGAACGAAGTACAGCGCATCTACGGTCAGCGCGACGATCTGAAGCTGGTCGGTACCAAAGAAGCGGCGCTGCAGGGTGCTGACGCGTTGGTTATTTGTACCGAATGGCAGAACTTCCGTGCACCGGATTTCGACGTGATTAAAGGTTCGTTAAAGCAACCGGTAATCTTTGATGGTCGCAACCTGTTTGATCCTGAACGTTTGGAAAATCGTGGCTTTACCTATTATGCGATTGGTCGCGGTGCGTCCATTCAGCCGGTTATTTAAGGGATAAATATGAAATTCCTGGTTACAGGCGCGGCAGGGTTTATTGGTTACTACACCGCTGAGCGTCTGTTGGCCGCTGGGCATCAGGTTGTCGGTATTGACAACCTGAATGATTATTACGATGTGGGCCTGAAAATGGCTCGTCTTGATCTGCTGGCGGATAAACCGGCTTTCCAGTTTATTAAGCTGGATTTGGCCGATCGTGAGGGCATGGCGCAGCTGTTTGCCGAGCATAAGTTCCAACGGGTGATTCACCTTGGCGCACAAGCCGGGGTGCGTTATTCATTGGAGAACCCGCTGGCGTATGCTGACTCAAATCTCATCGGGCATATAAATGTGCTGGAAGGGTGCCGACACAATAAAGTTGAGCATTTGTTATATGCTTCTTCCAGTTCGGTATATGGCCTGAATCGTAAGTTACCCTTTGCGACTGAAGATTCTGTTGATCACCCGATATCTTTGTATGCAGCGACCAAGAAAGCCAATGAGCTGATGTCACACAGCTACTCCCATTTATATGGTCTTCCAACCACCGGTCTGCGTTTCTTTACCGTTTATGGCCCGTGGGGGCGTCCGGATATGGCGCTGTTTAAATTTACCAAGGCCATATTGGCGGGTGAGAACATCGATGTATATAACCACGGGGAGATGCACCGTGACTTTACTTACATCGACGACATCGCTGAGGCTATTGTGCGGTTGCAGGCGATTATTCCACAGCCGAATGCAGCCTGGACGGTGGAACAGGGTTCTCCGGCAAGCAGTTCTGCGCCGTACCATGTCTATAATATCGGCAACAGCAATCCGGTTAAGTTGATGGAATATATCAGCGCATTGGAACAGGCGCTGGGGATTGAGGCACACAAGAATATGTTGCCGATGCAACCTGGCGACGTGTTAGATACCAGTGCCGATACTGCGGAGCTTTATCGTGTGATTGGCTTCAAGCCAGAAACCAGCGTTGAAGAAGGTGTGAAACGCTTTGTTGAATGGTATAAGTCTTTTTATAAAGTTCAGTAATTGAGCAGCGTGTAAATGCTATAAGGGGCCATGGCCCCTTTTTTATGCTTCAGGAAAGGTCAGGTAGCCAAGAGACAAGGCCAATGAGGTAGAAGGTTACCTACATAGGATAATTACGCAAAGCTTGGCTTGGATTCTACTACCTCTGAAAATAAGCATAACAAAAAGGCTCCCAAGGGAGCCTTTTTAACTTGCAGCGGAATGCTATTACAGCAGGAAATCGTCCAGAGATTTACCTTGCTCTTCGATAGCTTTCTTAATCACTGCTGGGGTACGGCCCTGGCCAGTCCAGGTTTTCAGTTCACCGTTTTCGTCTTTATATTGGTATTTAGCCGGACGTGCAGCACGTTTAGCTTTACCAGCGGCTTTAGTTGCAGCCATAGTTTGCAGCAGTTCATTAGGATCAATACCGTCAGCAATCAGCATTTCACGATATTGCTGCAGTTTACGGGTGCGTTCTTCAACTTCTGCTTGAGCCTGGCTGTCTTCTTCGCGACGTTCGTTCACAACAACTTCCAGTTTTTCAAGCATTTCTTCCAGCGTTTCCAGTGTGCATTCTCTTGCCTGGGCGCGTAGAGTACGGATGTTGTTCAAAATCTTTAATGCTTCGCTCATTGTCCTAGTCTCAAATTATATTGGTGGGGGGCGTCTGGATAATAATAGAGTGCTCTTTTCTTTTCTGCAATAGCCAAATTGAAAAGGAAGGCTCAAATTTACCTTTTAAAACACTAAACCAGAACACTCTGGCTAATATAGGTGGGGGAGGTAAGTATTACAACTGTCATTTTTAAGTCAAATTTTCAACAGCGACGGTATGTTTGCTATGCCGGGAAGACATTCATGGCTAAGTTATAATTGTGTTTTATATCAATATTACGCTGAATTCTGTGGGTTAAATCACGCGACTTAGTATGCAAACACTGTAAACAATGGGGGTATACGAGTAAAGATAACGTCAAGAACTGTACCTTTGGCTGTTTGGTGTCATTAAATACTTGGGCGTAGCGCTGAGTAGTGTTAATAGATTTAATTCCACCCCTACCTCGGGGGCTGCGGGGCTTTCCTGTGTTGGCATAACCATTAATGCCGGACGCTAATCATTAGCAGTAATTAAATGTGATGTCAGACAGAAATTATCCTGTAAATAGATGTAAAGGTATGAGATGTAGAAAACGGAATGTTTCACTTGAAAGTTGGCATTCGTTTTGCGCAATGTTGATTAACGTCCGAGGCGTGAGCAGGCCGGCAGGTTATGGTACACTTTGCGTCTGAATCAACCTTTGAATATTTCTTATACCATTGGAGTTGCGGGCCCATGGCTCAACTTTATTTTTATTACTCTGCGATGAACGCAGGGAAATCTACCGCGTTGTTGCAATCTTCATATAATTATCAAGAGCGTGGTATGCGTACGCTGGTGTTTACTGCCGAAATAGATCATCGGTTTGGTGTCGGTAAGGTCAGCTCGCGAATCGGGCTGTCGTCGCAGGCACAGCTCTATAATAATGACTCGATGCTCTATGCGATGATTGCACAGGAACATCAACAGCAACCAATACATTGCGTGTTGTTGGATGAAAGCCAGTTCCTGACGAAGCAGCAGGTTGAGCAATTGTGTGATGTCGTCGACCAACTGGATATTCCGGTTTTGTGTTACGGCTTGCGCACTGACTTCCTGGGAGAACTGTTCATTGGCAGCCAATACTTGCTGGCCTGGGCAGATAAACTGGTAGAGCTGAAAACTATCTGCCATTGCGGTCGCAAGGCCAATATGGTGTTACGGCTGGATGAGAGCGGGCAGGCGATGCATGCTGGTGAGCAGGTAGTGATAGGCGGCAACGAGAGCTACGTTTCCGTTTGCCGTAAGCATTACAAAGAAGCCATACAGGCACTGGAGTAGCGTTTAGAACGCCACAGGGAGCCCTATGGCGTGTTTGAGCGCTATTGCGCACTCAGGGATGTACTGGTCAACGTGCCGCATAAAAAAACCGCCTTTCTGAAGTGAACCCCGTTTATTGGACACTTTGCCTGGCGG
>NZ_SRIA01000017.1:0-194341 GCF_004684015.1 Serratia proteamaculans | reverse complement strand
TTTCGGCGGTTTTTTATTGGTTCAATGAACCGTTATTTTTTGGACTTTTTTTCCGCTTTGGCCGCAGTTGGAGCTACCAAAACTTCTTCATCTTCCGCTTCACTAAACTTACGGCCGTAGAAGGTATCCAGCATGATTTGCTTCAGTTCGGCAATCAGCGGATAACGCGGGTTGGCGCCGGTACATTGGTCGTCAAAGGCGTCTTCAGACAGCTTGTCGACTTTGGCCAGGAAGTCGGCTTCTGTCACACCAGCTTCACGGATGGATGCCGGGATGCCCAGTTCAGCTTTGATCTCATCGAGCCATGTCAGCAACTTCTCGATTTTCTGTGCGGTACGGTCGCCTGGTGCGCCCAGACCGAGGTGGTCAGCGATTTCAGCGTAGCGGCGACGAGCCTGAGGGCGGTCGTACTGGCTGAAGGCCGTTTGCTTGGTTGGGTTGTCGTTCGCGTTATAGCGAATAACGTTGGAGATCAGCATGGCGTTAGCCAGGCCGTGCGGGATGTGGAACTCAGAACCCAGTTTATGGGCCATTGAGTGGCAAACCCCCAGGAAGGCGTTGGCGAAGGCGATGCCGGCGATGGTCGCTGCATTGTGCACGCGCTCACGGGCGACCGGGTTCTTGGCACCTTCTTTATAGCTGGCTGGCAGATACTCTTTCAGCAGTTTCAACGCTTGCAGCGCCTGACCATCAGAGTATTCGTTCGCCAGTACTGAAACGTAAGCTTCCAGTGCGTGAGTTACCGCATCCAGGCCGCCAAAGGCGCACAGGGATTTTGGCATGTTCATCACCAGGTTGGCGTCAACAATGGCCATGTCCGGGGTGAGTGCGTAATCTGCCAATGGGTATTTCTGGCCGGTCACGTCGTCGGTCACTACCGCAAATGGAGTCACTTCTGAACCGGTACCTGAGGTGGTGGTCACAGCGATCATTTTCGCTTTAACGCCCATTTTCGGGAACTTGTAGATACGTTTACGGATATCCATAAAGCGCAGCGCCAGGTCTTCAAAATGGGTTTCAGGATGTTCGTACAGCACCCACATGATCTTCGCCGCATCCATCGGTGAACCCCCGCCCAGCGCGATAATCACGTCTGGTTTGAAGGAGTTCATCTGCTCAGCGCCTTTACGCACGATGGACAGCGTTGGGTCTGCTTCAACTTCAAAGAACACTTCTGTTTCAATGCCGTGAGACTTCAGAACGGAAGTGATCTGGTCAGCATAACCGTTATTGAACAGGTAGCGGTCGGTCACAATGAAGGCGCGTTTTGCCCCGTCGGTCGCTACTTCTTCCAGCGCGATAGGCAGTGAGCCACGGCGGAAGTAGATTGATTTCGGAAGTTTATGCCACAACATGTTTTCTGCTCGCTTCGCTACAGTTTTCTTGTTGATCAGGTGTTTTGGACCGACGTTTTCAGAGATGGAGTTACCGCCCCAGGAACCGCAGCCCAGCGTCAGAGACGGAGCGAGTTTAAAGTTGTACAGGTCACCGATACCCCCCTGAGATGCTGGGGTGTTAATCAGGATACGCGCGGTTTTCATCTTGTCGCCGAAGAAGGCAACTCGTTCCGGCTGGTTATCCTGGTCGGTGTACAGGCAAGAGGTGTGGCCGATACCGCCCATGGCAACCAGTTTTTCTGCTTTGCTGACAGCGTCGGCAAAATCTTTGGCGCGGTACATGGCAAGCGTAGGCGACAGTTTTTCGTGAGCGAAAGGCTCGGTTTCATCAACCAGCTTCACTTCACCGATCAGCACCTTGGTGCTTGCCGGCACTTTGATGCCCGCCATTTCAGCGATTTTCGGTGCAGACTGGCCAACGATAGCCGCGTTCAGGCCGCCGTTTTTCAGGATAATGTCCTGTACGGCTTTCAGTTCTTTACCCTGCAGCATGTAGCCGCCGTGGGTAGCAAAACGTTCGCGCACTGCATCATAGATGGAGTCAACCACGATGACCGACTGCTCAGAGGCGCAAATCACACCGCTGTCGAAGGTTTTAGACATCAGAATTGAGGCGACAACGCGTTTGATATCCGCAGTTTCGTCAACCACAACCGGAGTGTTACCTGCACCAACGCCGATTGCCGGTTTGCCGGAGCTGTAGGCGGCTTTCACCATGCCTGGGCCACCGGTCGCGAGGATCAGGTTGATGTCAGGGTGGTGCATTAACTGGTTGGACAGTTCAACGGTAGGTTGGTCAATCCAGCCGACGATATCTTTCGGCGCGCCGGCGGCAATTGCTGCCTGCAACACAATATCCGCTGCCTTGTTGGTCGCGTTTTTCGCACGTGGATGCGGAGAGAAGATAATGCCGTTACGGGTTTTCAGGCTGATTAACGCTTTGAAAATGGCCGTAGAAGTTGGGTTGGTGGTAGGCACGATACCGCAAATCAGGCCAATAGGCTCTGCAATGGTGATGGTACCGAAAGTATGGTCTTCGGCCAGGATGCCGCAGGTTTTTTCATCTTTATAAGCGTTGTAGATAAACTCTGATGCGAAGTGGTTCTTGATCACTTTATCTTCAACGATCCCCATACCTGACTCTTCAACGGCCAGTTTGGCCAGAGGAATACGGGCATCGGCAGCGGCGAGGGCAGCAGCGCGGAAAATCTTGTCAACTTGCTCTTGGGTGAAGTTGGCATATTCGCGCTGGGCTTTTTTGACACGTGCAACCAGCTCGTTCAGTTCAGCGACATTTGTTACAGCCATAATGCTCTCCTGATAATGTTAAACTCTTTCAGTAAATCAGCCGTGCGAGCAAGTAGTATAGACAGTTCGGTGGAAAATGCCGCTTTAAAAACAAAGGCTTTCCGCCATTTTTTGTCGCATGCTGCTGATTTGCTTAAAGAGCTTTACCCGATGCTTCAGCAGGAGAAGACAGCGGGCGAACAGAGATGCCACTTTTTCCTTAACCTGTTCTACTCCCTGACTACGACTAAGAGCTTAACTACTCTTGGTTAGTGATTTTGTGATTTAAATCATAAAAAACGCAAGCTGACACCATTCAGCTAGGGTTTTTGAGAATCATTCTTGATAACTGCGATGTCAGGCACTTTTCTCAACATAAAAAATCATAAACCGTACATTGCTTTAACAATAGAGAATTATCTTATCAGGAGGGGTGTAAATAGAGATAAATCTCGCTCAAGAGCAATGGATTACCCGTGGCAATTCTATTACATTAGCGCGCGAAGGCAGTGTCACTTTTAGAGCTATTAAAGCGGAGTCATTTGTGGGCCAATCTCTGTTGGATTTTTCCGGCTTCATTAAATTTTTTGTCGGCCTGTTTGCGCTGGTAAACCCGGTGGGTATTTTGCCGGTGTTTATCAGCATGACCAGCTACCAGGCGGCGGCCGGGCGCAATAAAACCAACCTGACCGCCAACCTGTCGGTTGCCATCATCCTGTGGACCTCGCTGTTTTTGGGGGAGGGGATTTTGCGCATGTTCGGTATCTCTATTGACTCGTTCCGTATTGCCGGCGGCATCCTGGTGGTCAGTATTGCCATGTCGATGATCAGTGGCAAGCTGGGTGAGGACAAACAGAACAAACAGGAAAAATCAGAGAGCGCGATCCGTGAAAGTATTGGGGTCGTGCCATTGGCATTGCCACTGATGGCAGGACCGGGCGCGATCAGTTCCACCATTGTCTGGAGCTCCCGCTACCATAGCTGGCAGAACCTGTTGGGGTTTAGCCTGGCTATCGCGCTGTTCGCCTTTTGTTGCTGGTTGTTGTTCCGGGCTGCGCCTTTGCTGGTACGCTTGTTGGGGCAAACTGGCATTAACGTCATTACCCGTATCATGGGGTTGCTGCTGATGGCGTTGGGCATCGAGTTTATCGTGACTGGCATAAAGGCGATATTCCCCGGCTTGTTGTAATCAGCCGAATGAGTCGCGAATAGGATGATTCGCGACTCAAATTAATTTTAAAAATAAAAACTATTATTAGCTCGCATTAATATAGTGCGAAATATGAATGAATTTTATTCACTTGCACCATGATGTGGCATAAATCTCAATTTGTTGCTCAATAAAAGCTCTAAGCGTTGTTTTTACCCCTTATCTTCCTCACTTCCTGCCCTTTTTCGCCTCCCGAATATCAAATTTGCTGTTAATTTAATCACATCATTCTGTAGGGCTTGTCTCGCTTTCATCCAGGTGTTATTAGTGATTAACCGCACATAAGCAGGTGTTTGTTCTTTGAATGGTGACTTTGTTAACTGAATGTTTCTTTATCAGGTGTGTGGGTTCGCTGCGTACGGCTTTGATGGTGATGATTCAAATTTTAATGATTAAAATCAATTGGTTGAGTTGATTTTTTGTTACCCCTTCGTCAGGGCGACAAAACCCGTCTGATGCAATAAAAGAGAATTGCTTAACATTTCTGTAAAAATTATTGGCTATGGAAATTGCCTTCTGCTAATTTCCGAGCAACTTTCTACGCGTAATTAACGGTATCGCGTCGACAAAGTGGGAACGATTTTTGCTGGTGTCTGTTTATTTAGAATTCTTATAAATACTTCACGAATATCGATAAGCAATGTTTGTTGGTGAAAAGGAGCCTCGACCATGCAGCAAACCCTAAAGCACACTCCATTGGCTATGTTGATTGCCGGTTTGCTGAGTATCAGCGCCGTTTATTCTGCTCAGGCGGCTGATGTTCCGGCCGGGGTGCAATTGGCAGAGCAGCAGAAAATTGTTATTAACAACGGCTCGGAAGTGGCTTCATTGGATCCGCACAAGGTTGAAGGCATACCGGAAAGCAATATTATTCTGAACCTGCTGGAAGGGCTGGTCAGCACCGACGCCAATGGGCACGTGGTCGCTGCTGCGGCGACAAATTGGGAAAACCAGGGTTTTAAAACCTGGACTTTTCATCTGCGTCCCGATGCGGTTTGGAGTGACGGCTCCCCAGTTACTGCGCAGGACTTCGTCTACAGTTGGCAGCGCCTGGCCGATCCGAAAATTGGCTCACCTTATGCCAGCTACCTGCAGTACGCCAAAGTTGAAAATATCGACGCCATTCTGACGGGCAAGCAAAGCCCGCAGACGCTCGGTATTAAAGCTATCGACGATAAAACGTTGCAAGTCACGTTGAGTGAGCCGGTGCCGTATTTTATCAGTATGCTGAGCCACACTTCGTTGAAACCGGTAAAACGCTCGGTGGTTGAGAAGTTTGGCGACAAGTGGACGCTGCCTGCCAACTATGTCGGTAATGGTGCGTATCGCTTGAAAGATTGGGTGGTGAATGAGCGCATCGTGCTTGAGCGCAGCCCGAGCTACTGGAACAACAAGAAAACGGTTATCGATCAGGCAACCTTCTTGCCGATTTCCTCAGAGGTCAGTGACGTCAACCGCTTCCGCAGCGGTGAAATTGATATCACCAACAGCGCCATCCCGCCGAATCTGTTTGCGAAAATGAAGAGCGAGATCCCTGAGCAATTGCACGTTAATCCTTACCTGTGCACTTTTTATTACGAGATCAACAACCAACGCGCACCTTTTACCGATGCCCGGGTACGAGCTGCAGTGAAACTGACGTTGGATCGCGACATCATTGCCAACAAGATCATGGGTCAGGGGCAGATCCCGGCCTACAGCTTTACCCCGAGCTTTACCGAGGGTGCCAAATTTACGGCGCCGGAATGGGCAGGGTGGAGCCAGGATCAACGCAATGCTGAGGCGAAAAAATTGTTGGCCGAGGCAGGCTTCAGCGCGGCTAAACCGCTGAAGTTTACGTTGCTGTACAACACTTCAGATCAAAATAAACAGCAGGCGATTGCTGCCGCGTCAATGTGGAAGAAAAACCTTGGTGCAGATGTCACGCTGCGCAATCAGGAGTGGAAAACTTCGCTGGAAAGCCGCCATCAAGGTCAGTACGACATCGCGCGTGCCACCTGGTGCGGTGACTATAACGAGCCGAGTGCCTTCCTGAATCTGGTTATCTCCAACAGCAGCATCAATACCATTTTTTACAAGAGCCCGACGTTTGACGCCCTGATGGCCGCCACGCTAAAAGCGCCGGACGAAGCGGCGCGCGCTGCGCTTTACCAGCAGGCGGAGGCTCAGTTGGATAAAGACTCGGCGCTGATCCCGGTGTATTACCGCGTCAGCGCACGTCTGATCAGACCGTCGGTGGGGGGCTTTACCGGTAAAGACCCGCTGGATTACACCGATGTAAAAAACCTGTACATCATCAAGCAGTAACGAGGGGTATTACGCCACGCCAACAAGGGGGGGGTAATACAGGGGAGGCCGCTTGCCGTATTCGTTCAACGGCTGCCGGTATAACAAGGTCCGCTCACGGGCAACGCAGGCTCCACGACGAGCCTGTGATAATAAAAAACTGGAGTATACACATGACCAACATCACGAAAAAAACCATCCTTGCGGCCGGCATCATTGCCGCGCTGGGTATCACAGCAACCGGAAGTGCTTTCGCTGCCGATGTACCGGCAGGCGTGCAGCTGGCAGAGAAACAAGAGATCGTTAAAAATAACGGTTCGGAAGTACAGTCTTTGGACCCGCATAAAATTGAAGGTGTTCCGGAAAATAACGTTACGCGCGATTTGATGGAAGGCTTGGCCAACAACAGCCCGGATGGCTCTATCGTTCCGGGCGTGGCGGAAAGCTGGGATAACAAAGACTTTAAAGTATGGACCTTCCATCTGCGTAAAGACGCAAAATGGTCGAATGGCAAGCCGGTAACGGCGCAAGATTTCGTTTATAGCTGGCAGCGCGTGGTGGATCCGAAAACGGCATCTCCTTACGCCAGCTATCTGCAATATGCTCATGTAGAAAACGTCGATGACATTATTGCCGGCAAAAAAGACAAATCGACACTGGGTGTGAAAGCCATCGACGATCACACCTTCCAGGTCACCCTGACCGAGCCGGTACCTTATCTGGTTGAAATGACGCCGCACTATGCGATGAAGCCAGTATTTAAAGATGCGGTCGAGAAGTTTGGCGAGAAGTGGACCCTGCCTGCGAACTACGTCAGCAACGGTGCCTACAAGTTAAAAGATTGGGTGGTTAACGAACGTATCGTACTGGAGCGTAACCCGGAATATTGGGATAACGCGAAAACCATCATTAATAAAGTGACATTCCTGCCAATTTCGTCGGAAGTGACCGACGTAAACCGCTACCGCACCGGCGAAATCGACATGACCTATAACAACATGCCGATTGAACTGTTCCAGAAGTTGAAAAAAGAGATCCCGAAAGAAGTTCACGTCGATCCATATCTGTGTACTTATTACTACGAGATCAACAACCAGAAAGCGCCATTTACCGATCAGCGCGTGCGTGAGGCGCTGAAACTGGGGCTGGATCGCGACATCATCACCAATAAAGTGAAAAACCAGGGCGATCTGCCGGCTTACAGCTTCACACCTCCTTATGCTGATGGTGCCAAGTTGACGCCACCAGAGTGGTTCGGCTGGACACAGGAAAAACGTAACGAAGTAGCGAAGAAACTGTTGGCTGAAGCGGGCTACGGTCCGGGCAAACCATTGACGTTCTCATTGCTGTACAACACTTCAGATCTGCACAAAAAATTGGCGATCGCCGCGGCTTCTATCTGGAAGAAAAACCTGGGTGTAGACGTGAAGCTGGTGAATCAGGAGTGGAAAACCTTCCTGGATACCCGTCATCAGGGGACCTATGACGTAGCGCGTGCCGGCTGGTGTGCCGACTATAACGAACCAAGCTCGTTCCTGAACATGATGTTGTCTGACAGCAGTAGTAACACCCCGCACTATAAGAGCGCGGAGTTCGATAAGCTGATGGCGAATGTGCTGACGGCGAAAACCAAAGAAGAACGTGCAGAACTGTATCAGAAAGCCGAAGTACAGCTGGATAAAGACTCTGCCATTGTTCCGGTTTATTACTATGTGAATGCTCGTCTGGTGAAACCTTATGTTGGCGGTTACACCGGTAAAGACCCACTTGATAACGTGTATGACAAAAACCTGTACATCATCAAGCATTGATATGGTAAGTGCCGGCGGTGCGAACCGCCGGCCCATGTTGAGAATAATAAGCCGTTATCAGGCTGCAGCACAGGGTTAGGGCAATGCTTAAATTTATATTTCGTCGCTTGTTAGAAGCGATCCCGACACTATTTATCCTTATTACCATCTCATTCTTTATGATGCGTTTGGCTCCCGGTAGCCCATTCACTGGCGAGCGCGCATTGCCGCCGGAAGTGATGGCCAATATCGAGGCCAAATATCATTTGAACGATCCGATCTGGAAACAGTACGGCCATTATCTGGTGCAACTGTCGAAAGGGGATTTTGGGCCTTCATTCAAATACAAAGATTACTCGGTTAACGATCTGGTGGCGTCTTCATTCCCGGTTTCCGCCAAATTGGGTCTTGCCGCATTTTTGCTGGCGGTCATCTTGGGGGTTAGCGCCGGGGTGGTTGCCGCACTTAATCAAAATACCAAATGGGATTATACGGTGATGGGCTTTGCCATGACCGGGGTGGTGATACCCAGTTTCGTGGTGGCGCCGTTGCTGGTGCTGATTTTCGCCATCACGCTGAAGTGGCTGCCAGGCGGTGGTTGGAACGGTGGCGCACCGAAATACATCATCTTGCCGATGGTGGCGTTATCACTGGCCTATATTGCCAGTATTGCCCGTATCACGCGCGGATCGATGATTGAAGTGCTGCACTCAAACTTTATCCGCACCGCCCGCGCCAAAGGATTGCCGATGCGTCGCATCATTTTCCGCCATGCGCTCAAGCCGGCGTTATTGCCTGTGCTTTCCTATATGGGCCCGGCGTTTGTCGGCATCATCACCGGTTCAATGGTCATTGAAACCATTTACGGCCTGCCAGGTATCGGCCAGCTGTTTGTGAATGGTGCGCTGAACCGCGATTATTCTTTGGTATTGAGCCTGACCATTCTGGTGGGTGGCCTGACCATTTTGTTTAACGCGATCGTCGACGTGCTGTACGCCGTTATCGATCCAAAAATTCGTTATTAAGCTGGAGCACGCAAATGATGTTGACGAAAAAGAACAGCGAGGCTCTGGAGAACTTCAGCGAAAAGCTCGAAGTGGAAGGGCGCAGCCTGTGGCAGGATGCCCGTCGCCGCTTTGTGCACAACCGTGCGGCAGTCAGTAGCCTGTTCGTGCTGGCGCTGATTACCCTGTTTGTGATTGTAGCCCCCTGGCTGTCACAGTTTGCCTATGACGATACCGATTGGGCGATGATGTCGGCGGCACCGGCTTTCGATGCGGGGCACTACTTCGGTACCGATTCCTCCGGGCGTGATTTGCTGGTGCGCGTGGCGATTGGCGGGCGTATCTCGCTGATGGTTGGCGTTTCCGCCGCGCTGGTGGCGGTGATTGTCGGCACCCTGTACGGCGCCATGTCCGGTTACCTGGGCGGTAAAATTGACTCGGTCATGATGCGCCTGCTGGAGATCCTCAACTCCTTCCCGTTTATGTTCTTCGTGATCCTGCTGGTGACCTTCTTTGGTCAAAACATTCTGCTGATCTTTGTGGCGATCGGCATGGTGTCCTGGCTCGACATGGCACGTATTGTGCGTGGACAGACCCTGAGCCTGAAGCGTAAAGAGTTTATCGAAGCGGCGTTGGTATGCGGGGTTTCCAGCCGCAATATCGTACTGCGCCACATCGTGCCGAACGTGCTCGGCGTGGTGGTGGTATATGCCTCATTGCTGGTGCCGAGCATGATCCTGTTCGAATCCTTCCTCAGCTTCCTGGGGCTGGGTACCCAGGAGCCATTAAGCAGCTGGGGTGCATTGCTGAGCGATGGCGCCAACTCGATGGAAGTTTCACCGTGGTTGCTGCTGTTCCCGGCGGGTTTCCTGGTTGTCACTCTGTTTTGTTTCAACTTTATCGGCGATGGTCTGCGTGACGCCCTCGACCCGAAAGATCGTTAAGGAGTGCAATCATGAGCACCATTGAAAATCCGCAATTGCAAACCAGCACCGCCGTGAAATCGTCGTTATTGTTGGATGTCAAAGACCTGCGCGTGACCTTCGGCACGCCGGACGGTGATGTGACGGCCGTTAACGACCTGAACTTTGACCTGCGCGCCGGCGAAACGCTGGGGATCGTGGGCGAATCGGGCTCCGGCAAATCCCAGACCGCTTTCGCGCTGATGGGATTGTTGGCCAGCAATGGCCGCATTGGCGGCTCGGCCAAATTTAATGGCCGTGAAATCCTCAACCTGCCGGAAAAGCAGCTCAACAAGCTGCGGGCAGAAGAGATTTCGATGATCTTCCAGGACCCAATGACATCGCTCAACCCTTATATGCGCGTTGGCGAGCAGTTGATGGAAGTGCTGATGCAGCACAAGAAAATGGGTAAAAGCGAAGCCTTTGAAGAGTCGGTTCGCATGCTCGATGCGGTTAAAATGCCGGAAGCGCGTAAGCGCATGCGCATGTATCCGCATGAGTTTTCCGGTGGTATGCGCCAGCGTGTAATGATTGCCATGGCGCTACTGTGCCGGCCGAAGCTGTTGATTGCCGATGAGCCGACCACCGCACTGGACGTGACGGTTCAGGCACAGATTATGACCTTGCTTAATGAGCTCAAGCGCGAGTTCAACACGGCTATCATCATGATCACTCACGACCTGGGTGTTGTCGCCGGTATCTGTAATAAAGTACTGGTGATGTACGCCGGGCGAACCATGGAATACGGCAGTGCGCGTGATGTGTTCTATCACCCAAGCCATCCTTATTCCATTGGTTTGCTCAATGCGGTACCGCGTCTGGACGCCGAGGGTGAGGCGCTGATGACCATCCCCGGTAACCCGCCGAACCTGCTGCGTCTGCCGAAAGGCTGCCCGTTCCAGCCGCGTTGTGCGTACGCGATGCCGCAATGTTCGAGCGCTCCGCCATTGGAGCAATTTGGTGAAGGGCGCTTGCGTGCCTGCTTTAAACCGGTGGAGGCGTTGGTATGAGTACGGTAACCGACAAGAAAGTTCTGCTCGAAGTGGCTGATTTGAAAGTGCACTTCGACATTCATGATGACAAACAGTGGTTCTGGCAGCCGCCGAAAACCCTGAAGGCCGTTGACGGCGTGACGCTGCGCCTGTTCGAAGGTGAAACTCTGGGTGTGGTGGGTGAGTCGGGTTGTGGTAAATCAACCTTCGCCCGCGCCATTATTGGTTTGGTGAAAGCCACCAGCGGGCGCGTGGCCTGGCTGGGTAAAGACCTGCTCGGTATGAGTGACGTTGACTGGCGTAAAACCCGTAGCGATATCCAAATGATTTTCCAGGATCCGCTGGCATCGCTGAACCCGCGTATGACCATCGGTGAAATCATTGCCGAGCCACTGCGCACCTATTACCCAAAAATGCCGCGTCAGGAAGTGAAGGACAAGGTCAAGGCGATGATGCTGAAGGTTGGCCTGCTGCCAAACCTGATCAACCGCTATCCGCATGAGTTCTCCGGCGGCCAGTGTCAGCGTATCGGTATCGCCCGTGCTCTGATCCTGGAGCCCAAACTGGTGATTTGCGATGAACCGGTTTCGGCGCTGGACGTGTCGATTCAGGCACAGGTAGTGAACCTGTTGCAGCAACTGCAGCGCGAAATGGGCCTGTCGCTGATCTTTATCGCCCATGACTTGGCGGTGGTAAAACACATCTCTGACCGCGTGCTGGTAATGTATCTGGGTCATGCGGTAGAGCTGGGCACCTATGATGAGGTGTATCACAACCCGCAGCACCCTTATACCAAAGCGCTGATGTCAGCGGTGCCGGTTCCGGATCCGGACAAGGAGAAGGACAAACAGATCCAACTGCTGGAAGGGGAACTGCCTTCGCCCATTAACCCGCCATCCGGCTGCGTGTTCCGTACTCGTTGCCCGATTGCCGGGCCGGAATGCGCCAAAACGCGTCCGCTGTTGGAAGGCAGCTTCCGCCATGCGGTTTCTTGCCTGAAGGTCGATCCGTTGTAACCGGTGTTTTTCGCCAACAAAAAGCCCGCCAAAATTGGCGGGCTTTTTTATGCCTTATGGCCGCTTACTCTTTCCACAGAATGTGGCAAAGCTTGTGGTCTTTCTCACGGCACAGCAACACGCGGGCAAACACGTCGTTGATCGGTTCGCCATCGCTATCCGCCAGGCCAATCACCACTTCGGCGAAAAAGTCAGGGTTCAGGTCAAAGTCCACATGTTCCGACCAGTCTTCCGCCGGGTCATACAGTTCTGCGCCACCGCGCTCCTCAAACTGCAGGTTGAACAGCAGAATATCCGCCGGATCCAGATTGTCGCCAGCCAACTCCAAAAAGATGTCGTAAGCCTGTTCCAGCGTTTCGTCTTCAGTAAGGCGGTTATTCAAATCCATAATTAAATCCCGATAACAAATGATTCCTCATTATACCCTATGAATTTCAAGTTGCAGCTAGGCGACCAGCTCATTCATCCTCAGGCGCTTACTTAAGTAAGTAACTGGGGGGAATGAGTGCAGGTAACAACGCTGCAACTTGAAAGGCGACGGGTATAAAGCATGCCCGCTACGGCATTTAAAGCAGCGGGCTGAAAAAGTAGAACAGGCGCTCAACAATACGGTGCCAGAACGGCCGTTTCTGCCACTCTGCGGCGTTCAGCAACTGCGAACGAGCAATATAGTCGTCCTGCACGCAGGCCAGATCGCTGCCGAAACCGTCATCGTCAATCACCAGGGTAATTTCGAAGTTCAGCCACAGGCTGCGCATGTCCAGATTCACCGTGCCGACCAGGCTGAGTTGGCCATCGACCAGTACGCTTTTGGTATGCAGCAAACCGCCTTCAAACTGATAGATGCGCACGCCGGCTTCCAGCAGCTCGGAGAAGAAAGAGCGGCTGGCCCAACGGACCATGGTTGAATCGTTGTCGCGTGGGACAATGATGCTGACTTCAACCCCGCGCAAGGCGGCAGTGCAAATCGCATGCAGCAAATCGTCGCTGGGTACGAAGTAGGGGGTGGTCATGATCAACTGTTCGCGCGCCGAGTAAACTGCGGTTAGCAGCGCCTGGTGGATCATTTCTTCCGGGAAACCTGGGCCTGAAGCGATAACCTGGATTGTGTGGCCGCTCTCCTGTTCGAACGGCATGATATTGACGTCCGGCGGCGGCGGCAGGATCCGTTTACCGGTTTCAATCTCCCAGTCACAGGCATAAACAATGCCCATGGTACTGGCGACCGGGCCTTCCATGCGGGCCATCAGATCGATCCACTGACCAACACCGGCGTCCTGTTTGAAAAAGCGCGGATCGACCATGTTCATACTGCCGGTATAGGCAATATAGTTGTCAATCAGCACCACTTTACGGTGTTGACGCAAATCCATTCGGCGCAGGAATACGCGGAACAGGTTTACCTTGAGCGCCTCCACCACCTCGATACCCGCATTGCGCATCATGCCAGGATAGGGGCTGCGGAAGAATTGCAAACTACCGGCTGAGTCCAGCATCAGGCGGCAATGCACGCCACGGCGCGCAGCGGCCATCAGCGATTCGGCCACCTGATCGACCAACCCGCCGGGCTGCCAGATGTAAAACACCATCTCAATATTATGGCGTGCAAGCTCAATATCACGGATCAGCGCTTTCAGCGTTGCGTCGGTGGTGGTGAGTAACTGGAGTTGGTTGCCCTTAACGCCATCGATGCCCTGACGACGATCGCACAGTTGGAACAGGGGTCTGGCGACCTCGCTGTAATCGGTGGCGAAGATGCGCTGGCTCTCTTTTAATTCGCTCAGCCAGCGTGCGGTAGAAGGCCACATTGCCTTGGCGCGTTCGGCACGGCGTTTGCCCAGATGCAATTCACCAAAAGATAAATAAGCCACAATACCGAACAGCGGCAGAATATAGATAACCAGCAGCCAGGCCATAGCGGAAGGTACGGCGCGGCGCTTCATCAGAATACGCAGTGTCACACCAGCGATAAGCAGCCAGTAACCAAACACCATGAGCCAACTGATTACGGTATAAAATGTTGTCATAAAGGCGAAAAATCCCGTTCGCAAACCACCAACGATGAGTGTACGCACAGAACGCTAAAGGGGAAACCCTTTCCCGGTGCTTATGTTGCAAAATTATGATTGGCTTAAGGGACTTGCTGTAAACAAAAATACATTTTTCGCCGATTATCATGCCTCTCGGCAGGATTAAAATACGGGGAACTGTGGGGTTGGATCCTGTGGTGAAAGGTCTATAATGCCCGCCGTTGGCATTTGACGGATGAGTAACGAAACGATGAGACGCAGTAGAAACGAGGTGGGCCGTTGGCGGATGCTGCGGCAGAGTCAGCGCCGCAGGCATCGCTGGTTGGAACGCCAGTCTTGCAGCAACCGGCATATTATACGGGTGCGTCGGCGCCTGGATGACCAGCACCGGCGTTCATTGCTGTTTGTAGTGGCCTACGAATGGTAAAACTAAAACAGTCCCCTTGGGGACTGTTTTAGTTTGCTGACAAAGCAGGAAAACGCGATTTTGGCTGCCGGGGTTATTTCCCCAGATAGGCGTTAAGCATCCAAACCTGTTTTTCCTGCTCTTTGATGTAGTCACTCATCAGGGATGCTGTGCCTTCGTCCCCCGCATCGGCGGCCAGAGTCAACAGGTCACGCTGCTGTTGCAGCAACACCGAATAGCCGTGCAGTAAACCACCCAGCGTGCCTTTATCGTCGGTGACATTGGTGTCTTCCTTGATATCGGACGTTTTCAGATAATCGCTGAAGGCATGACGCGGTTGCGACCCCAGAGTCAGAATACGTTCTGCCAGCTCATCAACCTTGGTTAACAGATCGTTATAGGTTTCTTCAAATTTGACGTGCAGTTCAAAGAAATGCGGGCCGGAAATGTTCCAGTGGTAGCCGCGCACGTTCATATACAGCACCTGATAATTTGCCAGCAGCGCATTCAGCGCTTCCGATAGTTTTGCCGATTGTTTGCTGTCCAGGCCGATATGGTTTTTCGCTGCTTTCTTCGTCGTTGCCATAATAATCTTCTCCTGATTATTTGATTCGATGATTTACACAATATCCATAACAAACACAGTAACCGGATTTATTGCAGGGTTAAAGACGATCAAAAGCATCAATGCAATCGCTGAAACCAATAACGATAAATCCGACAAGCAAATTGCCCATTCAGTTTAAGCAGAATGCGTTAACAACAACAGCGGCTTGGTAGCATTACTTGCGTAAGACCATTTTTGCCACGCCGGCACTTAGCGCCATCAGCAATGCCGCCGCAATCAACACCACGATAAATGCTCGATCGAAAGCCAGTCGAGCCAGTTGCCTCAGTTGCTCAGCCTGATCGACAGCCAGTTTGGCCGCCAGCCGCAGGGCTTCATCAATACTGTCGTAGGCGACGTCACCCACCGGCAGATTGTCGGGTAACACCAGGCTGTGGCTATAGATGGCGGTCATCAAGCCACCCAGCAAGGTGATACCGAGCACGCCACCCAGCTCATAGGACACGTCCTCGATCGAAGCAGCCATACCGGATTTTTCTTCCGGGGCATTGAGCATGATGGCGGTCGACGCGGCGGTAATGGCGCCACCGATGCCAAAACCGGCAATAAACAGACAAACCAACTGCGACATCAGGCTGTTCTGGTAAAGCAGGGCCAGCCCGGCGATGCCGAGGCCGGTCAGGAACAATCCGCCAAATATCATGCTGCGCTCGCCGTAGCGCGGCAGCAGTAAGCCGGCCAGAGGGCCTGCCAGTGCGGACGCCACCGGGATTGGCAGAATAAACAGTGCGGCCTGTAATGGGCTCAGCTCAAGCACCAATTGCAGGCGTTGAGTCAGCACCAGTTCCACACCGACTAATGCAATCATCGACACCAGCGCGACGCCGACGCCGCCGGCAAACAGCCGATTCTGGAATAGCGAGAAGTCGATCATCGGGTAGCGCGCCTGCCGCTGTCGACGAACAAACAGCCAGAGTGACAAAACGCCGATGGCGGCGGCGATCGCCAGCGCAGAAAGGGAGGGCGTTGCCTTGCTCAGTTCCTTCAGTGCATAGATGCTACCCACCAGACCGGCCATGATCTGCACTGACCCGATGATATCGTAAGGGCGTTTATTTTCCCCACCGCAGTGCGGTATCAATCGCCAGGCCAGCGGCAGTACCACCATGACGACAGGAACGTTGATCAAAAATACCGATCCCCACCAGAAATACTCCAGCAAGACGCCACCGACCACCGGGCCGATAGCGGCACCACCGGAAGCGACCGCTGCCCAAATGCCAATCGCCAGGGCGCGTTCGCGTTCGTCAGTAAACACATGGCGGACAATGGACAGGGTTGCCGGCATCATCATCGCTGCACCTACGGCGAGAAATACGCGGGCGGCGATCAGCCATTGGGCTGAAGGAGAAAAGGCCGCACAAAGGGAGGCGACGGCAAACACCGGCAGCCCGGCAATAAACAGCCGTTTATGACCAATGCGATCGCTCAGCATGCCGGCACCGGGCAGTAAACCGGCGACCACTAGCGGATAGGCATTCACAATCCATAACTTTTGTGAGGCGCTGGCATCCAGTGCCAGGGTCAGCCGAGGCAATGCGGTGTATAGCACCGTCATATCGATAATGATCAAAAATAGCGCGCTGGAGATCATTGCCAGGATCAACCAGCGGTTGTTTGCGTGCATAATATTATTCCAAAAAAACAGGCGACGCGGATGCGTTGCTATAAGGTCACCTCCCGAACGAACCGGGTGGTATACTGGGGTAATATATATCCATACGTATGTATTGAAAAGGGGGTTTATCAATGGGACGTCAACGGAGCATCGATCGCGACAAGGTTCTGGATATGGCCGAGGAGATTGTCGCCAGGCAGGGTGCTGCCGGTTTGACCATTGATTCTGTCGCCAAGGCGATGGGGATTTCCAAGGGCGGGGTGCAGTACTGCTTTGGTACCAAAGACGCGTTAATTGATGCGATGTTCGAACGTTGGGGTAAAGCCTATGACCAGGTTTTCGATGCCATTGCCGGGGAAAGTCCCTCGGCCACAACGACAGTGCAGGCGCATATGCAGGCCACCCGAAGCTCCGATCAGGCATCCAGCGCCAAGGCCGCAGGATTGATGGCGACTCTGATCCAAACGCCAGAGCATTTGGACAGCACGCGTGAGTGGTACCGCAGCCGGATCGCCGGTCTGGATTTAACCACCGAGGAGGGTAAGCGGGCACGATTGGCCTTTCTGGCTACCGAAGGGGCATTTATGTTGCGTTTCTTTGGCCTGATGGAGATAAATCAAGCGGAATGGGATGCGATGTTTGCGGATATGCAGACGCTGATTCTGGCGAAAAAATAGTTCACCTATCACAGCGATAGCTGGCGCACCGGCAAGCCAAGGGAGTAACTTTATCGGACAAGATATTCCCTCGAAGAACCCTTTAGCCAGCCACTCCGTGCTGGCTTTTTTTTGCATGAAAAAGCCGCAGTGATCTGCGGCTGAGTTTGATGACAAAGTTGTCTTTGAATCCGAGATACCCGGGCCTAGCGCACCGAGGGGCACTCCGGCGGGCAAGCCGCTACGACCCCTTCGGCACGCTCTCCCTAATAACGGGCTTTGTCAGTAGTCTGAGCCGCAGAGATCTGCGGCTGTTGTTAGTGTCGAACTCTTTAGACCTGACGCATATAAACATCCGTAATGCGCAGGTCGAAGTTGCTTTTCATTTTTGTGGTATCAACCAGTAAGAACGCATGAGTCGCCCAATCTGGAGCCCGTTCAAATGATGGTGGCTGGGTGACGTAGCCTTGCATTTGCCCAGGAATGACCACAGTTTTCAATTCGGATTCTACCCCACTGAAATTAAAGGTGTATGAATGGCCGGTTTGTTGCATCAGTATTTTAGGTTCAAGATCCTGCTGTGCACCAAATTCGCTTAGTTTTGCCCAAACAATTTTAACCTGGCAGCTTTGACCATCGCCTGCGAATGTATTGGCTTGGAAGTGATGAATAACGCTGCCATGGCCTTTCAACTTTATTGTCCCTAACACGGCCTGAAATACACCGTCTCCTGCGCTGACATTACGCCCAAGGGAGACAAAGTTGGCCTGTCGGATCATGCTGAAATTGGTACTGGCTGCGGTTCCCCAACCGTAACGTGATTTGCGCACGGTATTAACGCCTCCTGGCGGTAAGACCCAAACTTCCTCGGTCCATTTCTCATTGCCGGCACCGCTGGTATAGGTTGAGCCATCGAGCCAGTTGTCCTGAACCGTGGCGTTGGTGCGAACTTGCGTCAACAGATAAGGCCAGGCGATCGGCAGTTGCATATCATGTAATGATACTGAACCGCTACCGTCAATCCAGCCGCTGACGTTTGCATCGCCACCTTGCTGCATCTGACCAATATTGACTTTTTCAAACACCACTCGCGCCAGGTTGCCAAAATAGAAAGGGTTACTGGTAGTTGGGTAGGTTGATGGGCTGCCGCCAGCTTTAAAGGTGAATATGCCGCCAATAAAGTTAACTTTACAGCTTTTATCATCAGGGATGTTGACGATGTAATTTTGGGGGCCATAACCTTCAAAGTGGCAATCGCGGAAAGAGTGTTGACCACCTTCGATATGAATATATTTTCCCAGCCTGTCTGCCGATGTTTGTGGCCCACTTTTTCCGTAGATATAGTCGAAGGAACAATTGAAGAAGTAGCTATAGCCTCCCTGCAGGTTCACGCCGCAGTTACTTTGGGCAAAGACACAGCTGTGGAAATTCATCTCTTCACCAGAGTCTGAAGTATTGTTTGGGAAGAAATAGCAGGTGTCACAATGGTTGAAAGTGAAAGCGTACATGCGCAGGAAATAGAAATTAGTGGTACCGGTTATGCCGCAGGAGAACCCCTCGATGCCACCGCCGGTGAACGTCAGCGAGTTACGTGGGTAGCTGCCTGAAAGTGACGTAGAGAATGCCATTCCATCGATAAATGAGTCAGCGCCAGGGCCAATCATTCGCAGATTTTTAGCACTAAGATTACCTTGGGTATAACCGGCACTGTTTTTCCAGTCGATGGCAACCTTGCGAAGCTCTGCAGTGCCAGGTGTCATTGCTGTGAAATCCAGTAATGCGCCGGAAAAATCATAATCGACGGTTTTGGTATCAAGGGTGAGGTTTGTAATACATTTGAAACGGCCATTTCCAAAAATCAGATTGCCGTTTTTCAACACACGTGAACCACTGGTGGTTGCCTGCGAACTGGCATAGTTGTGTGCTTTTTGGATCGCATCGGTGTCGTCAGCAATGCCATCGCCTTTAGCCCCGTACATATAGGGTGAAACTGTTCCCGCTACTTCCAATACACGTAACCACACCCACGACGTATTAGGGCGAATAAACATGCCACCGTCGTCTGCCGGCGTCGCTTGCGCTTTTGCGACAAAAACACCGCCTCCAGTGGGTTGAAGATTACTGGTGCTCCAGTCGGCATTATAGGCGGTTACGGTGATCAGCTCACCGGCGGCGGTAGGAATAGTCGTTCTTAATGTTGCGATATCAGGGCAGGTGTTCATTATTTAGATCCTCATAGATTTCAATGACTGTATGTGTGTACAGTCATTTTAGTCTATGAGTTCGTCGGTTAATTCTCCACAACACGCGGTTGTGCCATTAAACGCTAAACATGGCGACAGTCGCATGATGGGCAACTTATATCGGCAAACACCCCACGGCGACAGAGGCCAATGGGGTGCAATTGAAATCAAAGCACTTGCTTAAAGGGCTTTACAGTTACGTCGGCATAAACGCCGGCGGCGATGTAGGGATCCTGCTCGGCCCAGGCCTGGGCGTCTGCCAGCGAGGCGAATTCCGCAATCACCGTTGAACCGGTAAAGCCGGCTGCGCCCGGATCGTTGCTGTCGATAGCCGGGTTGGGACCGGCAACCACCAGCCGACCTGCGTCACGCAGTGCCTGCAGACGTGCCAGATGTGCCGGGCGTACCGACAGACGATTTTCCAATGAATTGGGTACGTCTTGTGCGTAGATCAGATAAAGCATGTTTCACCTTTAAAATCATTGCTATAGAACGGTAAATTTAAAGTAGCGCAAAAGGGGATACAAGGGAATGCCTGCCCGTTGGAATTTGCCTGCGGCTGGCGCTTATGCCTTGAAGCGACTAGCTTTTATTCGTATAGTGCGGCCGCGCGATTTAATGAGACAAGGATTAAGAGGTGAGGAAATGACGGAACTGGTTAGAGATAAACTCGACTTGCCTGAGGGCAAAAGCAAACTGCTGCTGCATTCTTGCTGTGCACCCTGTTCCGGTGAGGTGATGGAAGCCATTCAGGCCTCCGGCATCGAATACGCCATTTTCTTCTATAACCCGAACATTCATCCGCAAAAGGAATACCTGCTGCGCAAAGACGAAAATATCCGTTTTGCCGAGCAGCACGGCGTGCCAATCATCGATGCCGATTACGATACCGATAACTGGTTTGCTCGCGCCAAAGGAATGGAGCACGAACCTGAGCGTGGGATCCGTTGCACCATGTGCTTCGACATGCGCTTTGAACGTACCGCTCTGTACGCGCATGAGCATGGATACGACACCATATCCAGTTCGCTGGGCATTTCCCGCTGGAAGAATATGCAGCAAATCACCGACTGCGGCGTGCGCGCAGCGGAAAAATACCCAGATCTGGAGTATTGGGATTACAACTGGCGTAAAAAGGGCGGTGCGTCGCGGATGATCGACATCAGCAAACGTGAACGCTTTTATCAGCAGGAGTACTGTGGCTGCGTCTATTCACTGCGTGACACCAATCTTCACCGTAAGGCGCAGGGTCGGCCGCTGATCAAACTGGGTGTACTGTATTACGGTGATGAAGAATAACGCTCGATTGGTGAAAAATGACCCGCTACGGCGGGTTTTTTCATATTGGTGCTGGTAAGGCAGGTTAATAAAGCGTGTGAAAGCCTCAGTGAAAAGGCAAACGAAAGGTTAATATCCCCATGAGTTTGCAGGTTTTAGCGATGAATAATGACGATTAGAGCGATAGTTTGCCATTCGTTATTGAATATGATTGCTATTTGCATTTAAACTTGGCGAACCAGAGGAAACAGAATCATTATGCCGCTAAAAAAGATGTTCCTTAATCGCCGTTTGTCCGTGCCAATTATCCTGTCTGTTGGCTTACATAGCGCCCTGGTGGCGGGTCTGCTCTATGCTTCTGTCAAGGAAGTGATGGAGTTGCCGAAACCTGAAGATGCGCCGATCAGCGTCATGATGGTCAATACCGCCGCGATGGCAGAGCCGCCTCCGCCGGCACCGGCCGAACCTGAGCCAGAGCCACAGGTAGAGCCTGAACCTGAGCCAGAACCGCTCCCAGAGCCACCGCCGAAGGCGATACTGAAGCCGGAGCCGGTAAAACCCAAGCCGAAGCCAAAACCGAAGCCGAAGGTCGAAAAAACGGTTAAGCGTGAGCCACAGAAAACCGAGCCGCGTGAGCCGTCACCGTTTGAAAATAACCAGCCGGCCAAGCCTATCGACAAGGCCCCGGTGAAGCAAGCACCGTCAGCACCGGTTCAAGGCAATTCGCGAGATGTGGGGCCGCGCCCAATTAGCCGTGCCGATCCGATTTATCCGCCGCGCGCCAGAGCATTGCAGATTGAAGGCAATGTGCGGGTACAGTTCGATATTGACAGCGATGGCCGGGTCAGTAATGTGCGTATCCTGTCTGCGGAACCACGCAATATGTTTGAGCGCGAAGTGAAGCAGGCAATGCGTAAGTGGCGTTATGAAGCGAAAGAAGCGAAAGATCGTACCATGAACATTCGCTTCAAAATCAACGGCACTACGGAAATGAACTGATTGAGTTTTGTGCCAATAAAAAAGGGTCGCCGTTTATTCGGCGACCCTTTTTGCTGTTTGCATTCCAGCTTATTCTTCGAAGCCAACGCGGAAGTTCATTTTGCCATCGGGCAGGGCGCGTGAATTACCTTCATCGTCTACTGCCACATAGGTAAACACCGCTTCGGTCGCACGGTAGCGCTGGCCGATAGGGGCGGAAGATACTTTTTTGACCCACACTTCGATATTGATGGTGATCGAACTGCGTCCGGTGCGGATACAGTGCGCGTAGCAACATACCACGTCACCCACCGCGACCGGTTTCAGGAAGGTCATACCATCCACTCGTACGGTGACGACGCGGCCTTCGGCAATTTCTTTCGCCTGAATAGCGCCGCCAATATCCATCTGCGACATCAGCCAGCCGCCAAAAATATCGCCATTGGCGTTGGTATCGGCTGGCATCGCCAGCGTTCGCAGCACCATTTCGCCACTGGGTAAAGGTCGTTGTTGAGTCATAGCTGTCTGCTTATCAAAGAAGGGATTTCACTATACTGCCCGTAGCAAAGGCTACGGGCATTAACAATTTTGTAACTATTTTTTCTGTTCTTCCGGCATGTGCCGATAAATATAAACGCCGCTAAGCAGGGTAAATACCAGCGTCAGCGCGGTCAGACCGAAGACTTTAAAGTTAACCCAAACGCTCTGGGGCAACCAGAAGGCAACGTAGATATTCGCCAGACCACAGGCCAGGAAGAACACGGCCCAGGCCAGGTTGAGGTTATTCCAGACTTTATCCGGCAGCGTCAGCTCTTTGCCCAGCATGCGTTGAACCAACGGCTTTTTCAGCACCAGTTGGCTAATCAGCAGTGCCAGCGCGAACAGGCAGTAAATGATCGTCACTTTCCATTTGATAAACAAATCGTTATGGAACACCAGCGTCAAAGTGCCGAACACCAGTACCATCAGGAAGGTGATCAGCGTCATCTTCTCAATTTTGCGGTATTTGAACCAGGTGAACACCAGCGCCAGGGCGGTAGCAACAATCAGCGCGCCAGAGGCGACGTAGATATCGTAGAGCTTATAAAAAGCGAAAAAGACAATTAACGGGAGGAAATCAAGAAACTGCTTCATAAATCAATCCATCATCTGTTCATCGGCCGACTATACCGGATTTGGCGGGCTCTGTGTACCGCTGGCAACTGCTGATTATCGGCGTTTGGCCGCCGGATTTCCGCCATGAAAGCAGGAATTTGCATAAACTTACGATTGAGGTCGTGAGTTCGCGGTGGGCAGATTGCCAGCTCGGCATTGGCATCGCATGATATGCGCGATAATAGCCGGATAATTTATAACGGAAAACAGTTTATGCAGTGGAAATCTCTCCTGGCGCTTACGCCCGGTTTGACGCATTTATTAGGGTATCAACGCAGTTGGCTCAAACCGGACATTCGCGCCGGGCTTTCCGTTGCCGCCGTGGCATTGCCGGTGGCGATTGCCTACGCCGAATTGGCCGGAGTCAGCCCGATAGTGGGGTTATATTCCTGTATTTTGCCAATGGTAGCCTACGCGTTTTTTGGCTCATCACGCCAATTGATTGTGGGGCCAGATGCGGCGACCTGTGCGGTCATTGCCGCCGTCGTGACCCCGTTGGCGGCGGGCAATATGGAACGCCATTGGCAATTGACCATCATGATGACGGCGATGATGGGCACCTGGTGTCTGTTGGCCAGCCGCTTCAAGCTGGGCGCACTGGCCGATTTACTCTCACGGCCGATCCTCAGTGGTTTGCTGAACGGCGTGGCGATTACCATCATGGTCGATCAGATTGGCAAGGTGTTCGGATTTGGCGTGCACCCGGCGCAGTTGATCGAGCGTATTTATGCGCTGCCAGGCAACCTGATGCACAGCGATTGGCTGACCATGGCGGTCTCGTTACTGGCATTGGTTACGCTGATCGGGTTTAAAAAATGGCGGCCCAACTGGCCGGCACCGTTATTAGCCATTGTCCTGGTCACTTTTGTTACCTGGGCTGGCGGGTTGCAACAGCATGGTGTGGTGACGGTCGGCGGTTTTAGTGATGTGTTGCCGATAGTGCAGTGGCCGGATTTTCAACCGGGTTTGCTGCGTGACATGGTGATCCCGGCGCTGAACCTGGCCGTGGTCAGTTTTGTCAGCATGATGCTGACCGCACGGAGTTTTGCGGCGAAAAACGGCTATGAGGTGAATGCGGATGCCGAATTCCGCGCGCTCGGGTTGGTGAATATTGTCTCGGCACTGTCGCAGGGCTTCGCCATCAGCGGGGCAGATTCGCGCACCGCAGTCAATGACGCCAACGGCGGCAAGAGCCAACTGGTGTCGATCATTGCAGCGGCAGTGATTGCCTTCGTGCTGTTGTTCCTGATGGCACCGCTGCAGTTTATTCCGGTGGCGGGGTTGGGCGTGGTGCTGATGTACGCCGCCTGGTCGCTGCTGGATATCCGTGGCATCTGGATCATGCGGCGTCGCAATGCTCAAGCCTTCCGGTTGGCGATGTTTACTTTCCTTAGCGTACTGCTGGTGGGGGTGATCAGCGGTATTGGCCTGGCGGTATTACTGGGCCTGATGCAGTTCCTGCGTACGGTGTTCCGCCCTACGGAACAACTGCTGGGCGTTAATGGCGAAGGCATGATCCATTCGATGGGCAACAATAACGGCATTAAAGCGGTACCCGGTGTGATGATGTATCGCTTCAACTCGCCACTGACCTATTTCAACGTGGCGTATTTCAAACGGCGGATCCTTAATTTGGTGGACAGCACACCGTTCCAGCCGCGTTGGGTGGTGGTGGACGCCGTTGCCAGCTTTACCCATGCCGATATCAGCGTACTGGCGGCCATCGACGAATTGAAACGTGATTTGTTACAGCGTAACGTAAAGTTGGTACTGGCAGGACGGCGAACCGAGCTGACGCGTTGGTTCCGCATCAATAGGTTGGGGCGAGATCGGGAGTTGATACTGGTACCGGACTTGTATCTGGCGCTGAAGCTGATTCAAAGTAAGGAGCAGGCGGAACCTGCTTTCGCGCAATAAGCAAAAGGCACGCCGAAGCGTGCCTTTCAGATTTCTGACTGTGAGATTAGCTGCGCAGCAGCATATACAGACGGAACAGGTAAATCAGCAACAGGGCCGAAACCAGGTTGCTCAGGGCGGTCAGCACCACGCTGGCGACGTTCGGGGTCAGCACCGAAAGGTGGCTCACCATAAACAGCACCAGCAGCTTGGCTGCCAGCCATAACATCATCGCCGGAACAATCACCCGCGCATTGGCGAACGCCAACTTGCAGCTCAGCTTAATCGAGGCAAATACGCCTTTCTTGTCGGTAGCGGTAATCACCGGAGCCAGCGAGAAGGCGATCGCCATGATCACACCCGGCACCACAAACAGCGTCAGGCCCAGCTGGATCAACAGCGTGCAGATAAACAGCAGCAGCAGTAAACGCGGCAGTTCCGGTGCGGAAGCACCGATAGCGCGCAGTGCGCTGATGCGCTGCCCCTGGGAAACCAGGCGAATCAATGTCAGCATTCCGCCAACCAGCAACACGTTGCCCACTAATGCGGAAAAAGTGGCGGCGGCTGAAACCTTCAATAACACCATCTGTTGTTCAGGCGTCATTTGTTGAATGATTTCCTGGATCCCCATACCGGCGGATGCAGCAAAGTCACCTTCCGTTGCGCTCAGGATCTTTAGCTGTTCGACGTCAGGGCTGAAAGCCTGGTTGAGCAGCACAGAAATGAACGCAGTCAACAGCGCCAGCATCAGGATACTGGTCAGTTGGTTGCGGAAAAAATTAAAACTGTCACGGTACAACGTGTTGGCCGTGATAGGCATGCAGACTCCTTGGCATCGAGAAACAGAGATAAATCAAAATCAGTGGGCGATTGTACCCTGTTCCAGGCCGCTGTGGCACCCCGCGAAGTGCACTGTGACGATTTCTTCTGCAATCTGCTTTATCGCCATCCTCTGCCACCTTTCAAGCTGCACCCTTGCATCGGAACATGTAGATAATTTGCAACAAAAGGCGTTTTTTGATTCAGATCAATCCTTGATTTATTAGCCTCTTAGGTAACCTTGTTTTTAGTAGGAATTAAAACTTTTACACATAAGATGTGATCTCGATGGGATCATAAATACCCGTAAGTAGGTATATTCCCCTTGGATGATAACCACACAAATGGAATGGATAATGAAAAAGACAACTCTGGTGGTATTGGCGGCAATGATGACGCCTATGTTGGCAAGTGCACATCAGGCAGGCGATTTTCTGTTTCGCGCAGGCGCTGCAACCGTGCGGCCAAATGCCGGATCGGATGACGTGTTGGGGCAAGGCTCATTCAGTGCCGACAATAATACCCAGCTTGGTCTGACCTTCGGCTATATGGTGACGGACAATATTGGCGTCGAACTGCTGGCCGCAACGCCGTTTCGTCACAAGGTAGGGCTGAATGGCTCTGCGGTGAATGGGGATATTGCAACGGTACGCGACCTGCCACCGAGCCTGATGGCGCAATACTATTTCGGCGACAAGCAGGACAAACTGCGTCCGTACCTGGGCCTTGGCGTTAACTACACCACCTTCTTCGATGAAAAATTCAACGACAACGGTAAAAGTGCCGGGCTGAGCAACCTGAGTTTGAAAGACTCCTGGGGCGTGGCCGCGCAGGCGGGCCTGGATTACAACCTGGATGAACACTGGATGCTGAACATGTCAGTGTGGTGGATGAACATCGAAACCAAAACTCGCTTTGACGATGCGGACGGTAATCATCACAGCATTGATACGCGTTTGGATCCGTGGGTGTTTATGTTCGGGGCAGGGTATCGCTTCTGACAGGGGTGAAACAGGGAGGCGCATGCAGCGCCTCCGTTTTACTTTGACTACTTGATATTCATTACGTTCTCAACGGATTTCACACCCGCTACGCCACGAGTCACCTGCACCGCACGGTTGGCATCGGCGCTTGAACTGACAAAGCCGCTCAGTTGCACACGACCTTTAAAGGTCTCGACACTGATTTCGGTGGACTTGATGGTTTTATCCGCCAGCAGTGCTGACTTCACCTTGGTCGTCACTACCGTATCGTCAATATAACCGCCAGTCCCTTCAGATTTCGCTGTTGGCGCGCAGGCACTCACTGCGAATGCCACAACGGCTGCCATGCATAAGACTGAAAGGGTTTTAAATAGCTTCATAAATTACTCTCCATGCAATGTTATTGTTGAAACTACATTCGGGTTTTCACCTGAAAACGTAGCGCATTCCCACAAATAAAGAAATGCCCGACGCGCAGGTTTTATTGTGAGACAAGAATTGGGTTTGTTCAAATTAAAGGTGTAAAAAAAATAGCATAACTTTGAAGGGAAACAACATGTTAACCACGGGCACAGAGATTCTGCGCCCGTGGTTGGAAAATCAGGCGCGGGTTGCCGCTTTCATTTCACTGACAAAGGTAGCCAGCCGTGCAAGCATTTCTGCCGGTTGCGCTTGATTTTGCTCAATAATCTTGACGATCGCCGAACCCGATATCGCCCCGGCAGCCCCGGCCTGCAGCGCATCGCGCACCTGAGTGGGCTCAGAGATGCCGAAGCCTTGCAGGGGTGGTGCCGCATGGTATTCACGCAGTTTGTTCACCAAATGATGCAGTGGCAACTGGGCGCGGCTTTCGGTTCCGGTTACGCCCGCACGTGACAGAAGGTAGGTGTAGCCCCGGCCATGTGAGGAGATTTCACGCAATAAATCGTCGTCTGCATTTGGCGGGCAGATAAAGATTGGCGCAATACCATGACGGATAGCGGCGGCACGGAAGGGCGCTGACTCTTCATACGGCACGTCGGCAATCAGCACCGAATCAACCCCCACTTCGGCACAGCGCTGGTAAAACGCATCGATACCTTTATGGAACACCAGGTTAGCGTACATCAGCAGACCGATAGGAATGTTGGGGTGTTTCTGGCGGATGGCAGCCAGCATTTCGAAACACTGAGTTGGCGTGACGCCAGAGGCGAATGCGCGCAGCGCCGCACTTTGAATGGTTGGGCCGTCAGCCAGTGGGTCGGAGAACGGGATACCCAACTCCAGCGCGTCGGCACCGGCTTCAACCAGGGTATCGATGATTTGCAATGACAGTGCCGGGTCAGGATCGCCGAGGGTGACGAACGGGACGAAAGCGCCTTCCTTGTTGCTTGCCAGGCGGTCGAACAGTTGCTGGTAACGTTCCATCAGATTTCTCCCCGTGCTTTCAGAATGTCGTGAACGGTAAATATGTCTTTGTCGCCGCGGCCGGACAGGTTAACCACCAGGATCTGTTCCTTTTGCGGTGTTTCACGGATCATTTTCAGCGCATGTGCCAGAGCATGGGAAGACTCCAGCGCCGGGATAATTCCTTCGCTACGCGACAGCGCTTTAAATGCATCCAGCGCTTCGTCATCGGTAATCGATACGTACTCGGCGCGACCGATACTGTTCAGATAGGCGTGCTGTGGCCCAACGGAAGGGAAGTCCAGCCCGGCGGAAATGGAATAAGACTCTTCAATCTGGCCTTCGGAAGTCTGCATCATCGGCGCTTTCATGCCGAAATAGATACCGACGTGACCGTGTTTCAACGGCGCGCCGTGTTGGCCGGTTTCGATACCCAGACCGGCAGGTTCAACGCCGATCAGCCCTACGCTGGTATCATCGATAAAGTCGGCAAACATGCCGATGGCGTTGGAGCCGCCACCCACGCAGGCCAATACCGCATCCGGCAGGCGACCTTCGCGTTCCAGCATTTGCGCTTTGGTTTCTTCACCGATCATGCGTTGGAATTCACGCACGATAGTCGGATACGGGTGTGGGCCAGCAGCGGTCCCCAACATATAGTGGGCGGTTTCGTAGCTGCCGGACCAGTCACGCAGCGCTTCGTTACAGGCGTCTTTCAGCGTAGAAGAACCGCTGTGTACCGGGATCACTTCCGCACCCATCAGGCGCATGCGGAATACGTTAGGTGACTGGCGTTCAATATCTTTGGCACCCATATAGATGCGGCATTTCAGGCCGAGCAAGGCACAGGCCAGGGCCGAGGCCACGCCATGCTGACCGGCACCGGTTTCGGCGATGATTTCGGTTTTACCCATGCGTTTGGCCAACAACGCCTGACCCAACACCTGGTTGGTTTTGTGCGCGCCGCCGTGCAGCAGGTCTTCACGCTTCAGGTACAGCTTGGTTTTGGTACCGGCAGTGAGGTTTCTGCACAGCGTCAGCGCGGTTGGGCGACCGGCGTAATTTTTCAGCAGGTCGATAAATTCAGCCTGAAACTCTGGATCGCGCTGAGCGCTGACAAAGGCTTCTTCCAGTTGTTTTAAGGCCGGCATCAGAATCTGCGGCACATATTGGCCACCAAATTCGCCGAAGTAGGGGTTAAGCAGCGTCATTATAGTTCCCGTTATTATCCGTTAATAATCTTCAGTAAGCGCGCAGGGTCTGGAACACCGCCGCCAGGCGGGCAGGATCCTTAATGCCGGGCTGGCTCTCAACGCCGGAGTTAAAGTCCAGACCGGCACAGCCGAGTTTGGCCGCGTCAACACAGTTATCCGCACCCAGGCCACCGGCCAGCATCACGTTTTCAAGGTTTTCGCCGTGCAGTACCGACCAGTCAAAACGCTGCCCGGTACCGCCCGCGCCGTTATCCAGCAGGTAGCGGTCAACGTGCTGCAAGTCGCGCTTTGGCAAATGGTCTTTCACGCTCAGCGCCTTCCAAATTTGGCAGTCGGTCGGCAGTTCGGCACGCAAGGCGGTGATATAGGCTTGATCTTCAGCACCGTGCAGTTGCACCGCTTTCAGACCCAGGCGCTCGACGGTCTGTACTACCGTATCAACCTGTGCATCACAGAACACGCCGACATATTTGAGAGGTGCACCGGAAATCACTTCGCGGGCACGATTGATATCAACATAGCGCGGTGAACGCCCGACAAAAATCAACCCGCCGTAGACGGCACCGGCCTGATAAGCCGCCGCAGCATCCTGCGGACGGGTCAATCCGCAAACTTTATTGTCGCCGAGCATCACCCGGCGTACGGCAGCGCGCAGGTCGGCTTCCGACATTAATGCGCTACCAATCAGGAAACCGTTGGCGAAGTGGCTCAATTCGCGGATCTGACCGTAATTGTTGATGCCCGACTCGCTGATCACCGTCACGCCGTGTGGCACACGTGGTGCCAACTGACGGGTGCGATCCAGGTCGATACTCAGGTCGCGCAGGTCACGGTTATTGATGCCCACCACGCGCGCTTTCAGATCAATAGCCCGTTGCAGCTCTTCTTCACTGATCACTTCGGTCAGCACGCCCATGTTCAGGCTATGGGCCACTGCGGCTAGCTGGCGGTATTGATCGTCATTAACCACCGACAGCATCAGCAGGATGGCATCGGCCTGATAGAAGCGCGCCAGGTAAATTTGATACGGGTCGATAATAAAATCTTTGCACAGCACCGGCTGTGTCACCGTTTTGCTGACCAGCGGCAGGAAGTCGAAGCTGCCCTGGAAGTATTTTTCGTCAGTCAGCACCGAAATTGCCGAGGCAAAATCTTTGTAGACCGAAGCTATTTCTACCGGGTCAAAATTTTCACGAATCAAGCCCTTGGAAGGGGATGCTTTTTTACATTCAAGAATAAACGCCGTTCTGGCTCCCTCTAACGCGTGGTAAAAACCGCGTTCACTTGGGACGATTTCATTTTGAAAACTGGCCAGTGGCTGTTGTTGCTGTCGTGCTGCGACCCATTGCGCTTTATCACGAACAATCTTGTTGAGCACGGTTTCCTGCATCATTTATCCTCTTGCTGCCAGTGCGGTGACACGCTCGTAAGCTTGCCCGCTGTGAATCATGTCCAGTGCCTGCTGCGCATTTTGGCGCAGGTCTTCTTGCCCGAATAACTTCAACAACAGCGCCACATTAGCGGCTACCGCAGCGGCGTGCGCCGGGTCACCTTTACCTTGTAACAACCTTGCCAGAATGTCACGATTTTCTTCCGGCGTGCCGCCCAGCAGGGCCTCCAGCGGGTAGCTTTGCAGCCCGAAGGACTGTGGCGTCAGCTGATAGCTTTCAATTTCGCCGTTGTTCAGTTCGGCCACGTGGGTTGCCGCGTGGATCGCCACTTCGTCCATTCCGCCGCCGTGTACTACGGCCGCCCGTTGATAACCGAGCACGCGCAGGGTTTCGGCAATCGGCAGCACCAGTTCCGGGCTGTAAACGCCGATCAACGCCAGCGGTGGACGTGCCGGGTTGATCAATGGGCCGAGCACGTTGAATACCGTGCGGGTTTTCAACTGCTGACGTACCGGCATCGCATGGCGGAAACCGGTGTGATATTGCGGGGCGAACAGGAAGCACACGCCCAGTTCATCCAATGCCTTACGTGCTTCGTCTGCCGGTAAATCCAGACGAATACCAAATGCCGCCAGCAGATCCGATGAACCCGACCGGCTGGATACACTACGGTTGCCGTGTTTGGCCACTTTGGCGCCGCAGGCCGCCGCCACAAAGGCGCTGGCGGTGGAGATATTAATGCTGTTGGTGCCGTCGCCGCCGGTGCCGACAATATCGGCAAACGGGTAGTCCGGGCGTGGGAACGGCAGGGCATCGGCCAGCAATGCCTTGGCTGCACCGGCGATCTCTTCCGGGTGTTCGCCGCGAATCTTCATGCTGATCAGCGCGGCGGCCAGTTGGCTTGGCTCCAGTTCACCGCGCACAATGGCGCTGAATAACTGCTGGCTTTCCTGCTGGTTCATCGACTCTGAACGGTACAGCTTTTCAAGAATAGTTTGCATCGTCGTTTCCCTTGTTATTTCGCCAGCGCCCAGGCCAGAGTCTGCTCAAGCAAACGTGCGCCATGGGTGGTCAGAATCGATTCTGGATGGAACTGGAAACCGCATACGCGATGCTGGTCATTACGTACTGCCATCACCATTTCGCCAAACTGGGCGTTAACGGTGAGCTCGGCCGGGATATTGCTGCCAACCAGTGAGTGGTAGCGTGCCACCGGCAAGGGATTCACCATACCGGCAAACATGCCTTCGCCATCGTGACTGATTGCCGAGGCCTTGCCGTGCAAGATCTCACCGGCCTGGCCGACATGGCCACCGTAGGCTTCGACAATCGCCTGATGCCCCAGACAGATGCCGATAATCGGCAACTGGCCACGCAGGCGCTGCAACAGTTCCGGCATGCAGCCGGCCTCGGACGGGGTGCCCGGACCCGGTGACAGCATCAGCACCGGCTGTTCCAACTGCTGAAGGCGTTCGATAATCACGTCGGCAGAGATCTGGTTACGGTAAATCACTACCTGATGACCGCTGGCGCGCAGTTGATCGACCAGGTTGTAGGTAAAGGAATCGACGTTATCGAGCAGTAAGATATCGGCCATCAGAACACCTCCTTGGCATGGTGCGCGCTGGCAATGGCACGCAGCACGGCACGTGCCTTATTACGGGTTTCATCGGCTTCCGCCTGAGGAACAGAATCCAGCACCACGCCGGCGCCGGCTTGCACGGTAGCAATGCCGTCTTCAACATACGCGGAGCGGATGACAATACAGGTATCCAAATCGCCGGTGGCGGTGAAATAACCGACCGCACCGCCGTAACTGCCGCGACGGGTGCCTTCAGAAGCGGCGATTAACTGCATGGCGCGCACTTTGGGGGCGCCGCTCAGGGTGCCCATATTCATACAGGCCTGGTAGGCATGCAGCACGTCGAGGTCGGCGCGCAGGGTGCCGATGACCCGGGAAACCAGATGCATCACGAAAGAGTAGCGGTCCACTTTGGTCAGGTCGGCCACGTAGCGGCTACCGGCCTGACAGATGCGTGCCAGATCGTTACGCGCCAGATCGACCAGCATCAGATGCTCGGCCAGTTCTTTATGGTCGGTCCGCATTTCCAATTCGATACGGCTGTCGAGATCCAGGTCCAGCGACCCGTCGGCGCGACGACCGCGAGGACGGGTACCGGCAATCGGGTAGATCTCAATCTGGCGGTTGCCTGCGTCGTATTTCAGCGCGCTTTCCGGCGAAGCACCGAACAGGGTGAATTCGTCATCCTGCATATAGAACATGTATGGGCTTGGGTTGTTGTCCTTCAGCGTCTGGTAAGCGGCCAACGGCGCCGGGCATGGCAGTGAGAAACGGCGTGATGGCACCACCTGGAAGATTTCGCCCTGACGGATGGCCTGTTGCAATTCGCTGACCACCGCACCGTATTCTTCATCGGTCTGGTTGCAGCTCAGTTGCATGTCTTCCAGCTTTTGGTGCGGGATAGGCTGCGGTGTCTGTTTCAGTTGCACCTGCAGTTGTTCCAGACGCTGTTGCAGGCGTTGTTCTTCCGCCGTATCGGCCGTGAAAACGCTGGCCTGCAGGCGAGCAACGCCGCGCTGATGATCCAGCACCAGCAAGGTTTCCGCCAGATAGAAGCAGAAGTCCGGGCAGCGCTGATCCTGGCGCAGTGGCGGCAGGTCTTCAAAACCAGCGACCAGATCGTAGGCAAACAAGCCGCCGAGCATTACCGCTTCGCGTTCGTCCGACGGGGAGTCAACCAGCGTCAACAGAGTGCGCAATGCATCAAACACCGACAGCGAACGCAGACGGGCATCTTCATCCTGAATCGCATCAATCATCGGGAAGGTCAGCTCACGTCCATTAGGACGCACCTGGATCTGGACTTCTGCCGGCAGGGCCTCATCCAGCAGCGGCAGCATCGCCGCGCCGTTGGCGGTCAGCGCCTGCAGCGTCACGGTGCGGCCCAGTGCGGTGATGCGCAGAGCGCTATCGATCACCAACAGGCTTTGCAGGTTTTGCTTGCTGTTGATCTCAGCCGATTCCAGCAGCAGGGTGGCCGGGCGAGCGCCGCACAACTGGTGGAATATGGTGGTCGGATCGCCCCGGTAACTGGCCTCCGCCTTCAGTAATTTGAGTTGTGGTTTGATGTTCATCATTGGTGGTTCCAGTTAAAATTTGTCCATAAAAAAGCCCGCGTTACCAGCGGGCTTAGGGAATCTGCAGTGTCAGATGACAGGTATGCGTGATTACTCCGCCCGAGAAAGGGAGTGACGCCACCAACGAAGAAGAGAAGTTTGCTTATTCATTTCTGTGCTCTCTTGTTTATCATCCAACCAGGGAACTGCCCTGAACTTGTGTACTAGTTAACTGGTTCGCGGGAGTAAAGTCAACCCTCTTTTCGCACAATGTTTTAGCATCAAGAGTGAATTGTTTTCATCAAGGGGAAGAGGGCGCGGCCCAGAATAGATTTCCGTCTGGCGGGCGATCGCGGGTATGATAGAAACCCAAGCCATTGCCGGATATTCCTTTTGACAGACAGCAGCCCCCAGCCCTCCGCCTTTACTCTCTACGACTTACACAGCCACACCACAGCCTCTGACGGTTATTTGACGCCGGCGCAGCTGGTGCAGCGAGCGGTTGAAATGCGGGTAGGCGTATTGGCGATTACCGATCATGACACCACCTCCGGCCTGGCCGCTGCGGCCGCCAGCATTGCTGAATTGTCGCTGCCGTTGCAATTGGTTAATGGCGTTGAGATCTCCACGCTGTGGGAAAATCACGAGATCCATATCGTGGGCCTCGGAATTGAGACCGGGCACCCGGCGATGGTGCAACTGTTGGCCGAACAGACCGAACGCCGTAACCTGCGCGCTCAGGAAATAGGCGTACGGCTGGCTAAGGCACGTATCGACGGTGCTTTTGAAGGTGCGCAAAAGCTGGCGGACGGTGGTGCAGTGACCCGTGGCCATTTTGCCCGTTATCTGGTGCAGATCGGCATGGCCGATAATATGGCTCAGGTGTTCAAGAAATACCTGGCCAAAGGCAAAACCGGCTACGTTCCGCCACAGTGGTGTACAATAGAACAAGCCATTGATGTGATTCATCAATCTGGTGGTCAGGCAGTGATCGCTCACCCGGGCCGTTACGACCTGACGGCCAAATGGCTGAAGCGGTTGCTGGCGCACTTTGCGGAGCATGGCGGTGATGCCATGGAGGTTGCTCAGTGTCAGCAGGCGCCGCATGAACGTTCGCAACTGGCAAAGTATGCACAGGAATATCAATTACTGGCATCGCAGGGGTCTGATTTTCATCAACCCTGCTCGTGGATCGAACTGGGTCGCAAACTGTGGTTACCCGGCGGTGTTGAACCCGTGTGGCGTGACTGGCCGCAGCCACAACTGGTCAAGGTCGATTGATTTAACGTGGGCGACGCCGCCCGCGTGCATCATTTTTAGGAGCAAGTCATGAGTCAGCTTTTTTATATTCATCCAGACAATCCACAACCGCGACTGATTAATCAGGCGGTGGATGTGCTGCGTAAGGGCGGGGTGATCGTTTATCCCACCGATTCCGGTTACGCGCTGGGTTGCAAGCTGGAAGAGAAGTCGGCAATGGAACGTATCTGCCGCATCCGTCAACTGGACGGCAATCATAACTTTACGCTGATGTGTCGCGACCTGTCCGAGCTGTCGACTTACGCTTATGTCGACAATACCGCGTTCCGACTGATCAAGAACAACACCCCCGGCAACTACACTTTCATTCTGAAAGCGACCAAGGAAGTGCCGCGTCGTTTAATGAACGACAAACGCAAAACCATAGGGTTGCGCGTACCGTCAAACCCGATTGCGTTGGCGTTACTGGAAGTCTTAAACGAGCCGATGATGTCCACCACGTTGATGCTGCCGGGCAATGATTTTGCCGAATCCGATCCGGAAGAGATCAGCGATCATCTGGGCAAGCAGGTGGATCTGGTGATCCACGGCGGTTTCCTGGGCCAGCAGCCAACCACGGTCATCGATTTGACCGAATCCGCGCCGGAAGTGGTGCGCGAGGGAGCGGGTGACCCAGCGCCTTTCCGCTGATTCATTGCCGGAATTTTTGCTCATTATTCTGAAAAGTGGCTGAGACGGCGTCATTTAGGGTTAAAGCCGCTATTCTACAATATCAAAAATTGATAATCAGGCAGGATGCACAGCGATGATTAAGCGCGTTTCTCTTTTAGCGGCCATATTGTTTTCCTCTGCGGCCAGTGCAGGTTTTTATTCTGGCAGCGCCTTGCTGTCTGAGACCAGCGGCTATGTGAAAAATAAAGACGGGGCAGCCACCGTTGCCGAAGCGCTCGATGGCGGGCTGTTTATGGGCTATGTAGCTGGGGTGTTCGATACCTTTACGATGCAAGGCAACCGCAATATTTGCCCGGATGCCGGTATGAGCGTAGGCATGGCATCGGATGCGGTCATGCAGTATTTAAATGAACACCCGGAACAACTGCACTATTCAGCACCTTCGGTGATTATGCTGGCGTTAACCTCCGCTTACCCTTGCGAACGTCATTAAAATAGTGGGTTTCAACCCCATTGAAAGCCTGTATAATGCGCGGTTCGATCTATGTAAACGTATTGTTACTGCTGTGGCGCCTGACGCCGCGGCGGTCATCCCCCCGACGCCTGTGAAGGCGACACTAGAGGTTGCTCAATGAGCGAGAAGTTACAGAAAGTTTTAGCGCGCGCCGGCCATGGCTCGCGTCGTGAAATCGAAACCATTATTGAAGCCGGCCGCGTCAGCGTCGACGGTAAAGTCGCCAAACTGGGTGATCGCGTTGAAGTGACCGCTTCAATGAAAATCCGTTTGGATGGCCACGTTGTTTCGATTAAAGAATCCGAGGAAGAAGTTTGCCGTGTGCTGGCGTATTACAAGCCGGAAGGTGAACTTTGCACCCGTAGCGATCCTGAAGGCCGCCCGACGGTGTTTGATCGCCTGCCTAAGCTGCGTGGCTCACGCTGGGTGGCAGTAGGGCGTCTGGACGTCAATACCTCAGGCTTGCTGCTGTTCACCACCGACGGTGAATTGGCGAACCGCCTGATGCACCCAAGCCGTGAAGTTGAGCGTGAATATGCGGTGCGTGTATTTGGTCAGATTGATGACGAAAAAATCAAGCAACTGAGCAAGGGCGTTCAGTTGGAAGACGGGCCGGCCGCTTTCCGCACCATCAGCTTCCAGGGTGGTGAAGGCATCAACCAGTGGTACAACGTGACCCTGACCGAAGGGCGTAACCGCGAAGTTCGTCGTCTTTGGGAGGCGGTTGGCGTTCAGGTTAGTCGTCTGATCCGCGTACGCTACGGCGATATCGATCTGCCAAAAGGCCTGCCGCGTGGTGGCTGGACAGAGCTGGATTTACCGGCGATTAACTATCTGCGTGAACTGGTTGAATTGAAGCCGGAAACCGTTAGCAAGATGCCGATTGAACGCGAACGTCGCCGCGTGAAAGCCAATCAGATCCGCCGTGCCGTCAAGCGCCATACCCAGGTTGCCGGCAGCGGTCGCCGCAGCACGGCAGGCAGCAAGCCTGGCAAACCCAGCAAGCGCAGTTAATCATCACGCCGCAACCCTCTTTGGGCTGCGGCGTTTTCTTTCAGCTACCAGTCAATTCCCCGCTGTGCCTTGATACCTGCGTCAAACGCATGTTTCACCGGACGCATTTCCGTGACCGTATCCGCCAGTTCCAACAGATCACGATGGCATCCGCGCCCGGTGATAATCACCGTTTGGTGTGCGGGACGTTGTTGTAGCGCCTCCAGCAGTTCCTCCAGCTCAAGATAGCCGTAGCTGACCATATAGGTCAGTTCGTCCAGCAGCACCAGATCCAGGCTGTTGTCGGCCAACATACGCTTGCCGTGTTGCCATACGGCCTGACAAGCGGCGGTATCGCTGGCTTTATCTTGGGTTTCCCAGGTAAAACCGGTGGCCATCACTTGAAACTCTACGCCATGCTGTTGCAACAGGTTTTTTTCCCCGTTTGGCCATTCACCCTTAATAAACTGAATGACGGCGGCTTTCATTCCGTGGCCGACGGCGCGGGTAACGGTGCCAAACGCCGCGGTGGTCTTGCCCTTGCCGTTACCGGTGAATACCAACAGCAAACCCCGTGCGTCCTGGGCCGCAGCGATACGGGCATCGACCTGTTCTTTCAGGCGCTGCTGACGTTGTTGGTGGCGATCTTCAGCCATAATAAAGCCCCTTTTATTCGGCTGCGCCGGGTTTACGGTTTGGCTGGGCGTCGAAGCTCATGCCAGTTTTACGGCGGCTGTCATCACCCATCAGATAGAGATAAAGCGGCATGATATCCGTTGGGGTTTTCAGCTTGCTTTTGTCTTCATGGGGGAATGCGGTTGCGCGCATTTGGGTGCGTGTTCCACCAGGATTAATGCAATTTACCCGAAGATTGCGACTTTTATATTCGTCGGCCAACACCTGCATCATACCCTCGGTGGCGAACTTGGACACCGCATAGGCACCCCAGTTAGCGCGCCCGCTACGGCCAACGCTGGAGCTGGTAAATACCAGCGAGCCGGCATTGGATTTCAATAGCAGCGGCAACAGCGCCTGGGTGAGCATAAAGGTCGCATTGACGTTCACCTGCATCACCTCGTTCCACATTGCCATCGACAGCTCGGCCATCGGCGCAATATCACCCAGCAGACCGGCATTATGCAGCACGCCGTCGAGGCGTGGGACATGAGTGACCAATTCATCGGCCGCCTGTTGGCATTGTTCCTGGGTGGTATGCAGCAGATCCAGTGTGATGATGTAGGTTGGCGCACTGCTGAGCTTGGCGATTTCGGCTTGCACTGCCTGCAGTTTGCTTTCGGTACGGCCTAACAACACCAGTTGCGCGCCAAATTTGGCGTAAGTGAGCGCCGCTTCGCGACCGATGCCATCCCCGGCGCCAGTGACCAAAATAATACGTTTTTCCAGCAAATCTTGTTTAGGTTGGTAATGCACAATAATTCCTCGCGCCTTGGTGGCTGGTCTCCCGCTTGCATCGGGGAGGGGAATGGGTTGAGAGGCCATGACAGGAGCTAAGGCTCGACCGTATGCAGGCCCCACAGCGAATTTGGTTCATCATCTTGATGAATAATCCGTGTTATATGCCTCAAATGGATCGTATTTTCAATGATTAGGCAGCAGAATCGGCATTCTTTTGTAACAAAAATGGAACAGCAGTGGCTTGGTTAAGCCCCTGTGCGCCCACATAGTAAAGAGGTACCACAAGGAATTTTTATTTAGCCGCGACAGCCACCGCGTCGGTTGGCTAGAATGAATGAGATCATACTAACAACCTGTTAATAAAGGCGGAATCTGTGGAGTTTATATCTGTTTACGGCCTGTTTTTGGCCAAAGTCGCGACGGTAGTGATTGCCATCGCTGCGCTGGCGTTGCTGGCGGTCAGCCTGGGGCAACGTAAGAACCGCCAGAAAGGGGAACTGCAGCTGACTGACCTCGGCGAACAGTATCGGGACATGCAGCGCGATATGCGCCTGGCGCGCATGGGCGATGCGGAACAAAAGGCCTGGAACAAGCAGTTTAAAAAACAAACCAAGGCCGACGATAAACTGAAGAAACAGCGCGCTAAAGCGGGTGCGGTTGAGGCGACCAAGCCTTGCCTGTACGTGCTGGATTTCAAAGGCAGCATGGACGCCCATGAGGTGACCTCACTGCGTGAAGAAATCTCGGCGGTGCTGGCGGTGGCGACGCCGCAAGACGAAGTGTTGTTGCGGTTGGAAAGTCCGGGTGGGGTGGTACACGGTTACGGCCTGGCGTCATCGCAACTGGCACGCTTACGCACCGGCGGTATTCGCCTGACGGTAGCGGTAGACAAGGTGGCGGCCAGCGGGGGCTATATGATGGCCTGCGTGGCGGATCGCATTGTTGCGGCTCCCTTTGCCATCATCGGCTCAATTGGCGTCGTGGCGCAAATCCCCAACTTCCACCGCCTGCTGAAAAAGAATGATATTGATGTCGAGCTGCACACTGCCGGGGAGTTCAAACGCACGCTGACGCTGTTTGGTGAAAATACCGAGCAGGGCCGTGAGAAATTCCGTGAAGATCTGAACGACACCCATGAGCTGTTTAAACAGTTTGTGCATCAGCAACGTCCATCGCTGGATATCGACAGCGTGGCGACCGGCGAACATTGGTTTGGCACTCAGGCGAAGGAGAAAGGCCTGATTGACGCTATTGGCACCAGTGACGATTTGCTGATCGCTGAAATGGAGAACCACGAGGTGGTCGGGGTGCGCTATGCGCGTCGCAAACGCATGATGGACCGTTTTACCGGCAGTGCGGCAGAAAGTGTCGATCGTCTGCTGTTACGCTGGTGGCAGCGTGGTGAAAAGCCACTGCTTTAAACCGAACGATTAAACATCAAGGGGGCTTTGGCCCCCTTTTTAATGCTTAGTCGACTAAATGATATTTATCAGAAAACACGTGGGCCAAGTGTTTAAACATATTAAATACTGCGGTAGTTTTTATTGTTGGCAGTCCATCCGGATCCAAAAAGAATTCGCCGCGGAAAACTAAAACGCTGCCTTTTTGTTCAACATCAGTGGCAACCATACCTTGCAGATAATCATCATGCTGACGAATTAGATTATTTGCTTCTTCCAACAGGGCTTCACGGGCAATAGGTGAGGTTTCAGTGCGCATTTATTACACTCCAATGAAAAATTCTGCACATATTCTAACGCCAGTTCGCATTTATCCGCAAACAGACTAAGGTTTATTTGCCGTCTGGATGGCCAGCACTATCAGCCGATTGGCGAAATCTGCCTTTCCGTGCTAATTAGGTTGCGTGGCGCTTTTTATCAGGTACAGTGTGGGATTTTGCGGCGTCGGGTGGAAGGTTTTGTTTACGCCATAAATGAGTTTCACACGGCCATACTTCTGGGGCATGAGTGAATGGCTGGCAAGATCAACAACTTGCGTTCAGGTTGAGCAGTTAAGCAGCCATTAGAAAAAAACATGTTGATCTCTTGCCAGAGTGCCGCAATATAAAAAAGAGATACGAATCGCTGCGGCAAGGCGAGATAAAAGACTTCTTTTTAGAAGAAATAAAATTAGGTAAAGGTAAATATGGGTAAAGCTCTCGTAATAGTTGAGTCCCCGGCAAAAGCCAAAACTATTAATAAATATTTAGGTAATGACTACGTGGTGAAGTCCAGCGTCGGTCATATCCGTGATTTGCCGACCAGTGGCTCAGCCAGCAAAAAGAGCGCTGACTCAACCGAAGACAAAGCCAAGAAGAAAGTTAAAAAAGATCCGACGACGGCGCTGGTAAATCGTATGGGCGTCGATCCCTACCATGGCTGGAAAGCGCATTACGAAATCCTGCCGGGTAAAGAAAAAGTTGTTGCCGAGTTAAAGTCGTTAGCGGAAAACGCCGACCACATTTATCTCGCAACCGACCTTGACCGCGAAGGGGAAGCCATTGCCTGGCACCTGCGGGAAGTTATCGGTGGTGACGACAAACGCTTTAGCCGCGTGGTGTTTAACGAAATTACCAAGAACGCGATCCAAAACGCGTTCAAACAGCCCGGCGAACTGAATATTGACCGTGTCAACGCACAGCAGGCGCGTCGCTTTATGGACCGCGTAGTGGGTTACATGGTTTCGCCACTGCTGTGGAAAAAAATTGCCCGTGGCCTGTCCGCTGGGCGAGTGCAATCCGTTGCGGTTCGACTGGTGGTGGAGCGTGAGCGCGACATCAAAGCCTTCGTGCCGGAAGAATACTGGGAGTTGCACGCCGATCTGTTGGCGAAGGGTGATACCGCGCTGCAGATGGAAGTGACTCATGCCCACGACAAACCCTTCAAACCGGTTAACCGTGAGCAAACTCACGCCGCACTCAAAGTGCTGGAAAAAGCCCGTTATACGGTACTGGATCGCGAAGACAAGCCGACCAGCAGCAAGCCGGGTGCACCTTATATTACTTCTACGTTGCAGCAGGCGGCCAGTACCCGTCTGAGCTTTGGCGTGAAGAAAACCATGATGATGGCTCAGCGCCTGTATGAAGCCGGTCACATCACCTATATGCGTACCGACTCCACCAACCTGAGCCAGGATGCGCTCGAGATGGTGCGTGGTTATATCGGTGACAACTTCGGCGACAAGTACCTGCCGAAAGCGCCGAACCAGTACAGCAGCAAAGAAAACTCGCAGGAAGCTCACGAAGCCATCCGTCCGTCGGATGTCAACGTGCTGGCCGAGCAGTTGAAAGATATGGAAGCGGATGCGCAAAAACTGTATCAGCTGATTTGGCGCCAGTTTGTGGCCTGTCAGATGACACCGGCGCAGTACGATTCCACCACGCTGTCGGTGAAAGCCGCTGATTACCAGCTGCGTGCCAAAGGCCGTACGCTGCGTTTCGATGGTTGGACCAAAGTGATGCCTGCTCTGCGTAAGGGTGATGAAGACCGCACCTTGCCGTATGTTGAAGTAGGCAGCGATCTGGAACTGCAGAAGCTGATCCCAAGTCAGCACTTTACCAAGCCGCCAGCGCGTTATAGCGAAGCGTCATTGGTAAAAGAGCTGGAAAAACGAGGTATCGGGCGTCCATCGACCTACGCTTCAATCATCTCAACCATTCAGGATCGTGGTTATGTGCGAGTCGAAAGCCGCCGTTTCTACGCTGAGAAAATGGGTGAGATCGTTACCGATCGTCTGGAAGAGAATTTCCGCGAGCTGATGAACTATGACTTCACCGCACGCATGGAAAACGGTCTGGACCAGGTAGCCAACAACCAGGCTGAGTGGAAAGCGGTGCTGGATGAGTTCTTTGCCGAGTTCAGCGAACAGCTGGAAACTGCCGAGAAAGAGCCGGAAGAAGGCGGCATGCGCCCGAATCAGATGGTGATGACCAGTATCGATTGCCCAACCTGCGGTCGCAAGATGGGTATCCGTACTGCCAGCACCGGCGTTTTCCTGGGTTGCTCCGGCTATGCATTACCACCGAAGGAACGTTGCAAAACCACCATTAACCTGGTGCCGGAAACGGAAGTGCTCAACATTCTCGAAGGGGATGACGCGGAAACCAACGCCTTGCGTGCCCGCCGTCGTTGCCAGAAGTGCGGCACGGCGATGGACAGCTACCTGATCGATAACCAGCGTAAGCTGCACGTGTGCGGTAACAACCCGGCGTGTGACGGCTATGAGATCGAAGAGGGTGAATTCCGCCTGAAAGGGTACGACGGTCCTGTGGTTGAGTGCGATAAATGTGGTTCTGAAATGCACCTGAAAATGGGGCGCTTCGGCAAGTACATGGGTTGCACCAACGAGAGCTGCAAAAATACCCGTAAGATCCTGCGTAACGGTGATGTTGCACCGCCGAAGGAAGATCCGGTTCCATTGCCGGAACTGCCATGCGAAAAGTCGGACGCTTACTTTGTTCTGCGTGACGGCGCTGCCGGCGTGTTCCTGGCGGCCAATACCTTCCCTAAATCGCGCGAAACCCGTGCGCCGCTGGTGGAAGAGTTGGCCCGCTTCAAGGACCGTCTGCCTGAGAAACTGCGTTATCTGGCGGATGCGCCGGTGGCAGATGCGGAAGGCAACAAAACGCTGGTGCGTTTCAGCCGCAAGACCAAGCAGCAGTACGTCTCTGCAGAGAAAGACGGCAAAGCCACTGGCTGGTCCGCTTTCTACATTGATGGCAAATGGGTTGAAGGCAAAAAGTAAATTTGCAGCCTGCATGCAACATTAAAAACCAGCCCATGTGGCTGGTTTTTTTATTGGTCAAAGAGGCCTAACGGATCTATCCTTGGCTGTTTTTCCCTCCTGGGGCCGGGGTTTCACCTTGATCGCAATGCAAAATAATCGTTACCACAGTGTGACGTGGATCTATACTTGAAGCTGTAGCGTGATATAGTGGTTATATAAAAAGTTTTTTTATGATTAAAGCTTATTAACAACGGCGGTTTCTTCAGCGTCTGGGTGAAACACGGGGTTTAGGGCTTGTTACTTTTCAGCATACCGGGGCGACACCGATATACCTGGCTGCGGCTCAACGCAGTGTTTAACCTAGGATGGTATAAGATATGAAATTGCAGCAGCTTCGTTACATCGTGGAAGTGGTTAACCACAACCTGAATGTCTCCTCGACGGCAGAAGGGCTTTACACTTCACAACCTGGTATCAGCAAGCAGGTGCGGATGCTGGAAGATGAACTGGGCATCCAGATTTTCGCCCGTAGCGGCAAGCACCTGACTCAGGTGACTCCGGCAGGCCTGGAAATTATCCGGATCGCCCGTGAAGTCCTGTCCAAAGTAGATGCCATCAAAGCCGTCGCCGGCGAGCATACCTACCCGGACAAAGGCTCACTCTATGTAGCCACTACCCACACCCAGGCCCGTTACGCGCTGCCTAACGTAATTAAAGGCTTCATTGAGCGTTATCCGCGTGTTTCGCTGCATATGCATCAGGGGTCGCCGACGCAAATCGCCGAAGCGGTATCCAAAGGCACCGCAGACTTTGCCATTGCCACTGAAGCGCTGCACCTCTATGACGATTTAATCATGCTGCCGTGTTACCACTGGAATCGCGCGGTGGTAGTAAAGCCCGATCATCCATTAGCCGGTAAAAGCCACATCACCATCGAAGAGTTGGCGGCTTACCCCATCGTTACCTATACCTTCGGTTTCACTGGCCGTTCCGAGTTGGATACCGCGTTTAACCGCGCCGGTCTGACGCCACGCATCGTGTTCACCGCGACCGACGCCGACGTGATTAAAACTTACGTGCGCCTGGGGCTTGGTGTGGGGGTGATTGCCAGCATGGCTGTGGATCCGGTTCAGGATCCAGACCTGGTGACGGTAGATGCGCGTGATATCTTCACTTACAGCACCACCAAAATCGGTTTCCGCCGTAGCACCTTCCTGCGCAGTTATATGTACGATTTCATCCAGCGCTTTGCACCGCATTTGACGCGCGACGTGGTCGACAGCGCCGTTGCGCTGCGTTCCAACGAAGAGATTGAAGCGATGTTTAAAGACATCAAGCTGCCGGAGAAGTAAGCCGCCAGGTTAATGAGTGACAGTAGATTTTTGGCACTCAGAATTTCATTATTCAAAACGGGTCGGAATATCGGCATAATCGTTAGCCTGCTTAATGAATAGGGAGGTTCAGCGGTGCAGATATGTAGAATGGATTACAACGATCTTTCATCAGATGGGAAGATCGTTAAATTGCACTGTTACGGTGTAGGGACGTTTGATGTGTTGTCGGGTATTGAGCGTTATATCAACAACCCAAACTGTTCAGACCGTGAGAAGGCTGCTATTCCACCGGGAACATATTGGATCGTTGATCGTCCAGCTGGCAGTGCCCTCAATCAAATACGTGCTGAACTTATCGACATGGTTCATCTTTATAAGAATCATCATTCTGAGTGGTTCGGTCTTTATAATAATGAGACGATGAGCGATCGCGTTTTCGTCAATGGTGCCAGCCGTGGAAGCTTCAGACTTCATCCCCTGAATACTGATGGTAGTGGTGTATCCTGGGGCTGTATTACGTTGTATAAAGCGACTGACTTCCAAATCTTTAGACGTTCTCTGTTGAACCGCAAGAAAGTGCGTGTACCGGGAGGTAGAGGGCTGATGGCGTATGGACGTATCGATGTGCGGGGTGTGCCTGACTATAGTAAATGTGTGGTATCAAGATGAAAAAGGGCCTTTGGGTTGTCTTGTTTTTGTTACTAACCATTCTGCTGTTGTTGCTCCTGCCTGATGGGATTTTCAACATTTTCGTATCCCAAAATATAGAAATTAGCGGTGACGGCGAGGTTGCAATGAACAACTTCGAGAGCGCTATTATTCTTATCAAGCTGGGAGTGTCCGCAGTTATCGCCATTGTCCTGATAACCATCGTCAAACGTGTCATGCGTAAACGCTAATATCGGTGATAAAATCCTGTTTGCAACAAAGACGATGAAGCATCAGCACTTTACTCGCTACCGTTTATGGCCAGTTTCTGCTGCACGGCAAGCAGGGTGCGGCGTCTTATCCAACCGCTGGCCGGGCGAATGGCTCCCCAATAGCAGGCGAAACGCGTTTTTACCTGGGGCGTAGGGCACCAGACAAAGGTTTCCGTAGTTAGCATTGCCCAACCGGCACTGTCCTGCGTGACGTTAAAGCGCAACACCAGTTTAGCCGCATCGGGATCGTTGAAATGTTCGAACTCTTCCGCACTGGCCAGACTTGCCACCCCCATGGTCGGGCGCCAGAAACGACCGGCCAATCCAAGAGCGATTTCATTACTGCTCTGATGCAGCAGGGTAAAAGTGTCGAAACCAAATGCAGCGGCTGGCGTAGTATTTTTGGTGTTGGTGAACCATTGGCGTAGCTTCGTGGGTAACTGACGCAGCATCAGTAACCGACTAATGATCGGATCCTCTGCCATATCCAGCGAAAGCACTGCCTGAATAATGGCTTCAGGTGTGGCATTAATGGGGGCTGATTGATGTTTTTCATGAAAGCTGAAGGCGGGAATATGGGGCGGAGCACCTTCCCAGCGCTGACACTCACGTTCACTGACGAATCCCAAAAATGCCACCGTTCTCTCCTGAGTTAAATATTATTTCCGTCACCATCAACAAATATCTGCCGATTGTAGCTTAAATCGTCCAAATACTGGCACTATCGATGTAGTAGCTCCCTATGCCTGCCATAGATGAATTAATCTCAATCTGGAAATGTGTTGCCTAAGCTGGTTTGGCTGACTTGATGTTCTGCATTGTCGCCAAGACCCAATCAGTGGTGTTTACCAGACTGATAATGCGATTTACACCGATACATCTCCATCTTCCCCCGGACATATAGGCCGCCCAACGGATAGTGAGGGCGGCCTGCATATCAAACTTCTTTACCCAGAGCGGCTAATTCCGCCACTTTCAATCCTGAGCCGTTAGCACCACTGAATGTACACATCCATCCTGGTGACTGGTTTGCTAATGCCTCTCGCTTCAGAATCAGAGTGCCTTTTTGAATGATGCCGCTGATTTCGGCATAGCTGTTATCAACATAAATAATGGCCGGAGAAGTTTTGCCGATGCTGATGTTATTGCCAGTGGCCGCAATAGATTCTTGCCCGATCACCACGTTATGCACTGCGCTGCAGTTGGCACCAGGTAGCGTCAGATCGCCAAAAATATGACACCCGGCGACGCTGACTCGCTGCGCCGTCGCTCCTGCGATCAAGCTACCGGTAATCTGACTGTTGCTAATCTTAAGCCCGCCGGCAGACCCCAATGGCGCGCCAGCCGCTGCTGCGACCGTGACATCACCATTAATCCTGCTATTGGTGACCAAAGTTGAACCCGATATCACCACCGTTCTCAGGTAATTCAGTACGCTGTTGCTGATCTGGTAATCCCCCTGGATATTGCTGGATATATACAGGCCATTGCAGATGGTGTTATCGAGTTTGATACGGCCATTACCTATGGTGGTGGTATCGTAAGGGTAAATATCGCCTGAAAGGCGGTTACAGCCGTTGATCACCATTTGGGCGTATGGACCATATGAAATCGCCCGCGTGAAATTGCTAATGCCACATTCGGTTAACCAAACTTCGCCTCCTACCTTGATAAAGGTCCCTAGTGGCCAATGGCCTTCACCCAGACTACCGCCAGGACGCTCCGCATGGATCCGCGTAAAGTGCATTTGAATGCCGCCACGAACCTCAACAAATGGTGTAACGTTGTTAAGCTCGAAAGAACCGTCAAAAAAGCGATTAAAATTACTTTGATCGCCAGGGCGGGTACTCATGATCAATAACGGTGGGTAAGCGGTCGCGTCCGGATTGGCGACATCCGCGAGATTGGTGTAGCTGTAACCGTCCTTCATGCGGCCAGAGGCAAAAACGGAAACGCGGTTGAAGTTGTTATCGAAAGCATTGTCGAGGTACAGTGCCGATCCTCGAAAATTTTGTATGGCGACATCTTCCCACAGGGTGGCAGTGGTGCGGCAATAAACACCGTGGCAGTACGCTCGACCTTTTTCATCTTGTGCAGGGTCAACGATACTGGTACCAATCCCTTGAACCATCAGGCTACGTAGAGTGAGTTGCTGGAATCCGAAGGGTTCGCCCCAGCAATGAATCGCCCCATAGTCGCCGCAACCGGCGCTGCGAGGAATATTAAAATCGAGTACGGTACCCGAAGCGCCGTGCCCACCTTGTCCTTCCAAAAACCAGTCTTTTTTGTAATCCAGCACGATTGGTTTTTTAAAGTTCAATGTCCCACGTGGAAACACGATTTTGGCTACGTTCCCACTGAATGTCGAAGCATGACTGAGCAATGCATCCATCGCATTATCCCAGTTGTTATTAGCGGTCTTAAACCAGGCAAGTTGAAGCGTATTACCGTCTCTTACCAGGCACCAGTGTTTGCCTGTATTGGTGACTACCACCAGCGTGCCGTCATCAGGTCTGTTGTCATCTGCTTTATGAACATAAAAAAGCACACGATCGGCAGTACCGCGCAACAGAATTACCTGCCCCTCTGATTCGGGTTCTGTCTCCCTCAATGCTGTCACGTTGGCAAGGGTGTTGATCTTGGTTTCGGCCATGTTTTTCTTCCCAGATAGTGAGATGTTGATATGCAAGCTGGGGCATCCTGATGGTTGCTCCGGTGCATGACTTTGCCCGGGAAGCGTAACTCCAGAGGAAAGGAGGGGCACTTTGTTCACGTCCTGTCAGGTTTCACTAAACATGCATACTTAACTTATTGAGCTACCAACAGTTCTTTCAGTTGATTACTTCTGCCTATCGTTATGATCAAAACGTGTTGTTATCAAAACGTTACATCATCTTTGTGTTATCTTTAAGTAAGACCTCAGTGATTACCCTGTTTTATGCATAATAAGAAATGGAGGAGCTATGTCGTCCGATCTTCGTGAAACGAGTATGGATAAGCTGGTTGCGCTCAATAGTGAGTATCGCTATTACAGTCTGCCACTGGCCGCGAGACAGCTGGGTGATATCGACCGGCTGCCAAAATCAATGAAAGTGCTGTTGGAAAACCTGTTACGCCATGTGGATGGCGACACCGTGCAGGTTGACGACCTGAAAGCTATCGTTGGCTGGTTACAGACCGGCCATGCCGACCGCGAGATTGCCTACCGTCCGGCCCGTGTACTGATGCAGGATTTTACCGGCGTGCCTGCGGTGGTGGACCTGGCCGCGATGCGTGAAGCCGTGCAGAGATTGGGCGGCAATGTTGACCAGGTTAACCCGCTGTCACCGGTCGATCTGGTGATTGACCACTCGGTCACCGTTGATGAGTTCGGCGATGACGAAGCGTTTGAAGAAAACGTGCGTATCGAAATGGAGCGCAACCACGAGCGCTATACCTTCCTGCGTTGGGGGCAGAAAGCCTTCAACCGCTTCCGCGTAGTACCGCCGGGCACCGGTATCTGTCACCAGGTTAACCTGGAGTATCTTGGCCAAACCGTGTGGCACACCGACGAAAGCGGTCAGCGCATTGCCTATCCGGACACGCTGGTAGGCACCGACTCCCACACCACCATGATTAACGGCCTGGGCATTCTTGGTTGGGGCGTGGGTGGTATCGAAGCCGAAGCGGCGATGCTTGGTCAGCCGGTATCGATGCTGATCCCGGACGTGGTGGGCTTTAAACTCACCGGTAAACTCAGTGAAGGCATTACCGCTACCGACCTGGTGTTGACCGTCACCCAGATGCTGCGTAAGCACGGCGTCGTGGGCAAGTTTGTTGAGTTCTACGGTGATGGCCTGGCGGATCTACCGCTGGCTGACCGAGCGACCATTGCCAACATGTCGCCGGAGTTTGGTGCGACCTGTGGCTTCTTCCCGGTGGACGAAGTGACGCTGGGGTATATGAAACTGAGTGGCCGCAGCGATGAGCAAATCGCGCTGGTGGAAGCCTACGCCAAAGTGCAGGGCATGTGGCGCAACCCTGGCGACGAGCCGGTGTTTACCAGCACTCTGGCACTGGATATGTCGACGGTGGTAGCCAGTCTGGCCGGGCCGAAGCGCCCGCAGGATCGAGTGGCACTGCCAGAGGTGCCCAAGGCTTTCAATGCCGCTACCGAGCTGGAGATCGGCAACCAGCAACGAAAATCCGAATTCAAGCCCTTCACCCTTAATGGGCAGCAGCACGACCTGCATAACGGCGCTGTGGTGATCGCCGCCATTACTTCCTGTACCAACACCTCTAACCCCAGCGTAATGATGGCAGCCGGCCTGCTGGCGAAAAATGCGGTGAAAAAAGGGCTGCGAACCAAACCCTGGGTGAAAACCTCTCTGGCGCCGGGATCCAAAGTGGTAACCGACTATTTCGACAGCGCCAAGCTGACGTCCTATCTGGAAGAGCTCGGGTTTAACCTGGTGGGTTACGGCTGTACTACCTGTATCGGTAACTCTGGGCCGTTGCCTGAGCCTATTGAGCAGGCGATTAAAGAGGGCGATCTTACCGTGGGTGCGGTGTTGTCAGGTAACCGTAACTTCGAGGGCCGTATCCATCCGCTGGTGAAGACCAACTGGCTGGCCTCGCCACCCTTGGTGGTCGCCTATGCGCTGGCCGGCAGTATGAAGATTGATCTGACCAAAGAACCGCTGGGTGAAGGCCGTGACGGCCAGCCGGTTTATCTGAAGGATATTTGGCCGAGCAGCCAGGATATTGCCCAGGCAGTCGAGGAAGTGCGTACCGAGATGTTCCATAAGGAATACGGTGCGGTATTTGACGGTGACGCCAACTGGCAGTCGATTCAGGTTGCCGGTTCGGCCACCTATCCATGGCAGGCGGACTCCACCTATATTCGTCATCCGCCGTTCTTCAGCAGCATGAAAGTACAGCCAGACCCGGTGCAGGACATCAAGGACGCCCGCATCCTGGCAATCCTGGCCGACTCGGTGACCACCGACCATATCTCACCGGCAGGGAACATCAAACGCGACAGCCCGGCAGGCCGCTATCTGAGCGATCACGGCGTTGCGGCGCTGGATTTCAACTCTTACGGTTCGCGCCGTGGTAACCATGAAGTCATGATGCGTGGCACCTTTGCCAACATCCGCATCCGTAACGAAATGGTGCCGGGAGTTGAAGGGGGTTATACCCGCCATATCCCGTCACAGAATCAGTTGTCGATCTACGATGCTGCGATGCAGTATCAGCAGGAGCAGGTACCGCTGGCGGTGATAGCCGGTAAAGAATACGGTTCCGGCTCCAGCCGTGACTGGGCTGCGAAGGGGCCACGTCTGTTGGGGGTTCGCGTGGTGATTGCCGAGTCCTTTGAGCGTATTCACCGTTCCAACCTGATTGGTATGGGTATTTTGCCGCTGGAGTTCCCGGCAGGTGTGACGCGCAAAACGCTGGGGCTGAGTGGTGATGAGCAGATCAGTGTCAGCGGGTTACAAACGCTGAAACCAGGGCAAGTGGTGCCGGTGCTGATCACTTATGCCGATGGGCGTAAGGAAGTGGTTAATACCCGTTGCCGTATCGATACCGGCAATGAGCTGACCTACTATGAAAATGACGGCATCCTGCACTACGTGATCAGGAAAATGCTGTAATAAAAAGGGCGCCTTTCATTCATGGCGCCCTGATTTTTCCCCGAGAGGAAATTACTCTTGGTCCAGCAAATGGCCCATTTTTGCGGCCTTGGTGGCCAGGTAACGCTCGTTCTTCGGGTTGCGACCGACGATCAGTGGCACACGCTCGGTAATGTTGATACCGGCTTCGGTCAGGATCTCGACCTTTTTCGGGTTGTTGGTCAGTAAACGCACCGCATCCACGCCCAGCAGTTTGAACATGTCCGCACACAGGGTGAAATCACGTTCATCCGCAGCAAAACCCAACTGGTGGTTGGCTTCTACCGTATCAGCGCCCTTGTCCTGCAGGGCATAGGCACGGATCTTGTTCAGCAAACCGATATTACGACCTTCCTGGCGATGGTAGAGCAGGATACCGCGACCTTCTTCCGCGATATGCTCCAGTGCGGCTTCCAGCTGAAAACCGCAGTCGCAGCGCAGGCTGAATAAGGCATCACCGGTCAGACACTCAGAATGTACCCGTGAGAGTACCGGTGTTGCGCCAGAAATATCCCCGAACACCAGCGCCAGATGATCGTGTCCGGTTGCCAGTTCTTCGAATCCTACCATCAGGAAATCGCCCCAAGGTGTTGGCAATTTGGCCTCTGCCACCCGTTTAAGCTGCATGTTGCTCTCCACAAATACTTCCGATTCAACCATGGTTGCGCATCCTACTTCCGGCCCAGTGAGCTGACCAGTATTAAATGCACAACGACGATCGGCATTTCATTAATTATCGGCTATTTTGCCATAACTTCTTGCCCTGAGGTGCTTAGCAAATCAGCATCCGGCGTTTTCAGCCAACTATTATTGCAATAGGCTGTTTATCTGTTTAATTTTTCGAGTGTTATCAATATTGCAAGATTGTTACACTGCAAATGGGCTTATGCAAAGGACAATGGGAATGTTTGAGATTGCAAAACGTACGGCGGCAGGCGCACTAGTGCTGTTGCTGATGCCGCTGGCGGTATGGATTTCCGGCTGGCAATGGCAACCGGGTGGCGATGGCAGGTTGTTGAAAGGCCTGTACTGGATGACTGAAACAGTCACTTCGCCCTGGGGGATCCTCACCAGTATTATTCTTGGCGCCTGGTTTCTGTGGTGCCTGCGTTTTCGTATCAGACCGGCCATTGGGTTGTTGGTGCTGCTCAGCGCGTCGATTCTGATCGGACAGGGCGTGAAGTCCTTGATCAAGGATCGCGTGCAGGAGCCACGGCCATTTGTGCTGTGGTTAGAGTCGGCCCACCAGATTGATGAAAAGTACTTTTACTCGCTCAAACGTAAAGAGCGTGGCGCATTGGTGAAAGAACAACTTCAGGATCAAGCGCTGGTACCGGTATGGCTGCGTGAGCACTGGCAGTTTGAGACCGGCTTTGCATTCCCTTCCGGGCACACGATGTTTGCCGCCAGTTGGGCGCTACTGGGCGTAGGGCTGTTGTGGCCAAGACGGCACTACAAGACCGTAGCGGTCTTGATGGTGTGGGCAATAGGTGTCATGGGCAGCCGTTTGCTACTGGGTATGCACTGGCCGCAGGATTTGGCGGTGGCGACCCTGATCAGTTGGCTGTTGGTGACGATAGCTTGCTGGTTAGCCCAACGCTGGTTTGGCCCTTTGACGCCACCGCCGCAAGAGCAGCAGGAAATTGCGGAAAGAACCTCGGCGGACAAAAGATAGGTGACGCCGTCACTTAATGCGGGGCCGTTATGGCGCCGCATTAACCGCTTACATTTCCCGTCATTGCAATTCTCATTAATGCCCCCACATCCTTATTAATCTATTATTTTGAGAAGCTTTCTCATTAATTTGTTCGGGAGCGTCGTTTACTGTCGAATATGCCAGCAGATATGTGGTTTTATCGTGCCGCAGGGTTTCCCTGCCACGATGGGAAATGCTAACTTAAAGGTTAGGGAAGCCACGTATTGGCATATACCCGTCATCTTTCAAGTCGCAGCGTTGTTATCTGCACTCGCTCACACCAGTTACTTACTTGATAAGCGCCTGGAGATGAGCGAGCTGGTCGCCTAGCTGAAACTTGAAAGCTATAGGGTAGAATTCATCCGATTAACTCGGCATCGCGGGAAAGAATGTGAAATATTTGCTGATTTTTTTGTTGGTTCTGGTGATTTTCGTGATTTCTGTCACGTTGGGCGCGCATAACGATCAGGTTGTGAGTTTTAACTATCTGGTTGCGCAGGGCGACTATCGCGTATCGACCCTGTTGGCGGCGTTGTTTGGCGCCGGTTTTGTTCTCGGCTGGGTCATTTGTGGCCTGTTTTATCTGCGTACCCGCATTGCGCTGGGGCGAGCCGAACGCAAAATCAAAAGGCTGGAACTGCAGCTTGAACAACCTGCTGAATCGGCAGCTCCGTCCGTTGTCAGCAAGGAATAACCTTCTATGTTAGAGCTGCTGTTTCTGTTGTTGCCCGTGGCTGCCGCGTACGGCTGGTACATGGGGCGCAGAAGTGCTCAACAGGACAAACAACAGGAAGCCAACCGTCTGTCGCGTGAGTATGTGGCCGGGGTTAACTTCCTGCTTTCCAACCAGCAGGATAAAGCGGTCGATCTGTTCCTTGATATGTTGAAAGAGGACAGCAACACCGTAGAAGCCCACCTGACGCTGGGCAACCTGTTCCGTTCGCGCGGCGAAGTCGACCGCGCAATCCGCATCCATCAGGCACTGATGGAAAGCGCCTCCCTGACCTTCGAACAACGCCTGTTGGCCGTGCAACAGCTGGGGCGAGATTATATGGCTGCCGGCATGTACGACCGTGCCGAAGACATGTTCGGCCAGTTAATCGGCGAAGAAGATTTCCGCATTTCCGCGTTGCAGCAACTGTTGGTGATCCACCAGGCAACCAGCGACTGGCAAAAAGCCATCGACGTGGCGGAAAAACTGGTCAAGTTGGGTAAAGATAAACAACGTATCGAGATCGCCCATTTCTACTGCGAACTGGCATTGCAGGCGATGGGCAGTGACGATCTCGATAAGGCAATGGGCTTGCTGAAACGAGCGGCCTCGGCAGATAAACAGTGCGCCCGCGTATCTATCATGGTGGGGCGCATTTATATGGCGCAGGGCGAATACGCCAAGGCGGTTGAGTCACTCACGCGGGTGCTGAACCAGGATAAAGAGCTGGTGAGCGAAACTTTGCCGATGCTGCATGAGTGTTACCAGCATCTGGAACAGCAACAGGATTGGGCTGACTTCCTCAAACGCTGTGTCGAAGAAAATACCGGTGCCACCGCTGAGCTGATGCTGGCGGAAATTATTGAGCAGAATGAAGGCCGTGACGTGGTGCAGGTCTATATCAACCGCCAGCTCCAGCGTCACCCGACGATGCGTGTATTCTATCGCCTGATGGATTATCACCTGGCAGATGCGGAAGACGGCCGTGCGAAAGAAAGCCTGTTGTTACTGCGTGATATGGTCGGCGAACAAATTCGTACCAAACCGCGTTATCGCTGCCATAAATGCGGATTTACTGCACACTCGCTGTATTGGCATTGCCCGTCATGCCGGGCCTGGTCATCGGTTAAACCGATACGCGGGCTCGATGGGCAATAACCTGCAATAAAAACGGGGCTGAAATAGCCCCGTTTCTTATGATGTTAGCGGTTTATTTTTTCTTGCCGGCTTTGACGCCACCTTTCAGCAACTGACGCAGCTTTTTCAATTCTTTCTGGTTCAGCGGCTGCTCAATTTCTTCCTCAACTTCCTGATTATCGATTTCACCGTGATGCAACTCCGCCGACTTTTTAGCGGCTTTAGTCGGTAAGTCGAAGCTATTTTCAAGGCGTTGACAGACCTCGGCGCTCAGAGAAAGTTGGTTATCGGCGGCAATAGCCCGAATTTTCTCTTTGAGTTCCAGAGGGATTTTAATCGTTAGTGTAGATATCTCGCTCATTTTGAAGCCTTTCTGCGGGAAGATTGCCTTCAAGCTAAGCCAGTCGGGAGTGAGAGTCTAGTGTGTAATAAAAATTTAATATTTCTGTAACATTGAGCGGGGGAATAATGAACGGTCTGGCGGGAGGAATAGGGGTAGAGCCCGGCGTGCCGGGCCCTATACCAAAATGCTTATTTGTAAATGACTGCGCTGCCACTTAGCATGTTATTACCACCGGCAGAGATAATGCGGTAGCTGCTGGCGCCCTGGGCTTCGGCTTTGGCGGCCAGTTTGGCTTCCAGGCCGCTCAGCGTGGTGGCATGGCCTGCAGAAACGACGCCGGATGCGGTCAGGCTGGTGGCCTGCTGCAGATCCACCGGTTCAGCGGCGAAGGTAGCAAAAGAGGTCATGGCGATAGCGGCTGCTGCTGCAAAATATTTGATGCTTTTCATAAGTAACTCCAGTCTGTTTATTTAGGTTGGAAGCCGTTCGCTTCCGATGTGTTGAATAATAAAGCATCCACGTAGATTTAAAATCTGATAATGCTGAGCATGTTGTTCAAAATATCTGATTAACAATTTACGCATCTTTACGGCGCTTTACGCAGCCTGGGTTAATGGCGTCGGGGCTATATTGACGCTTGATGACGAACCTGGGGCTAAGATTACTTAACTGCAGGGTGCGCTGCGGCTGGGATTTCTGTCGGCTGGCATGTAGAATGCGGCGGTCAGTTTGGCGGGTTGTTACCTGGTTATGTCCATTTTACAGAAGGTAGAAGAAATGAAGTCTGAAAATAACATTAATAACAATGACTTAAAATCATCTCCGATCATCGTTGCACTTGATTACGCCGATATTGGCGCAGCATTGGCCTTTGCCGATCGTATCGATCCGCAGGACTGCCGGCTAAAAGTGGGCAAGGAAATGTTCACCCTGTTTGGACCGCAACTGGTGCGCGACTTGCACGCCCGCGGTTTCGACGTATTCCTGGATTTGAAATTCCACGATATTCCCAATACCACCGCCCGTGCGGTAGCGGCAGCGGCCGAGCTGGGCGTGTGGATGGTTAACGTCCACGCCAGCGGCGGTGCCCGTATGATGACCGCAGCCAAAGAGGCGTTGCTGCCTTATGGCGCGCAGGCGCCGTTGTTGATCGCCGTGACCGTGCTTACCAGCATGGAGGCGGAGGATCTGCAGGCTATCGGCATTGACCTCTCACCGGCCGAGCAGGCGGAACGACTGGCGCGTCTGACCCGTGATTGCGGACTGGACGGCGTGGTCTGTTCTGCGCATGAGACCGAACGCCTGAAAGCGGCCTGTGGCCAACAGTTCCAGCTGGTTACGCCGGGTATCCGTCCTGAAGGCAGCGATGCCGGCGATCAGCGCCGCATCATGACGCCGGTGCAGGCACAGGCGGCCGGTGTTGACTACATGGTGATTGGGCGCCCGATCACCCAATCCGCCGACCCTGCCGCTACGCTGAGCGCCATTCGCGCTTCACTGGCCTGAAGGAGCTACTGATGAAGGACGATAACAGCCGTCTGGTTTACTCCACCGACAGCGGGCGCATCAAGCAGGAAGAAGTTAAGCCACAGCGCGAGAAAGGTGACGGCATTGTGCGTATTCAACGCCAGACCAGCGGGCGCAAGGGGAAGGGCGTTTGTTTGATTTCCGGTGTTGATCTCGACGATGCAGCGCTGGAAAAACTGGCCGCCGAGCTGAAAAAGAAGTGTGGCTGCGGCGGTTCGCTCAAGGACGGGGTGATTGAGATCCAGGGCGATAAGCGCGATCTGCTAAAACAGTTGCTGGAAGCCAAAGGGATGAAGGTCAAACTGGCGGGCGGTTAATCGCTGGGGGAATTGCCATGCCGCGGTGTAATGCTGCGGCATGGCAGTGGGTGATGCTGCCGGGCGTTAACCCGTTAATGGCAATGATGCCATTGACTAATAGTAAAACAGACCTGAAATATTCTTTATTATGGTTAATACGTCAAAGCGTAAACGCTTTTGCCAGCCTGTCGGCTAGTGGCCGGTCAGGTTATTTACCTACCTGATGACCAATAATGCCCCCAACGGCGGCCCCGCCGAGCGTACCGAGTGCGCTACCATCGGTCAACACCGCGCCGCCTACAGCCCCCGCACCGGCACCGATAGCGGTGTTACGGTCACGTTTGGACATGTTGGAACAAGCGCTGAGTGAAAACGCCAGCGTAAGCGCCAGAGCGGCAGTGGCGAAACGTTTATTGATAATCATCATAGTGACTTCTCCTTAGCATTGGCTTATGGGAGTGCCCTATAAGTATAGGCATGAACCCTAAATTCGGCCTGCTATTGGCTCCCAAAGCGTATCGATATAAAAAATGGCATTTTTTGTTAAAGGCAGAACAATTGAAAAGCTAAAAGCGCTCTCTCTGCCAATATCCACTATAAGCCTCTGCCTGACGATAAACAGGTAAATAGTCCTAAAGTCCATTTCCCCGCCTTTTGCAGGCCATTTCTTCTGTGCCCCACAGTTCTCGGTTTCCAGCAGAAGGCTACGCGGTCTTTAGCGATTTACGCCATACCCTCTCAGGGGCAGCCTGCCGACAATATTCCCAACAGGCTTAATCGGGAAAGACAAATGCTTAACGATCTCAAGCAGCAGGTATTAGAGGCCAACCTGGCCCTGCCACGCCATCATCTGGTGACTTTCACCTGGGGTAACGTCAGTGCTGTCGATCGTCATGAGGGGCTGATGGTGATCAAGCCGTCGGGGGTAGAGTATGCATTGATGATCCGTGACGATATGGTGGTGGTGGAGCTGGAAAGCGGCAAAGTGGTGGAGGGGAGTAAAAAACCGTCATCGGACAGTGATACCCATCGGGTGTTGTACCTGGAATTTGCCGCTGCCGGGGGGATTGTTCACACTCATTCGCGGCACGCCACCATCTGGGCGCAGGCGGGGCTGGATATTCCGGCATGGGGCACCACTCACGCCGATTATTTTTATGGCGACATCCCCTGTACCCGTCAGATGCGCAATGAGGAGATCAATGGCCGCTATGAGTGGGAAACCGGCAAGGTGATCGCCGAAACCTTTGCCGAACGCCAGTTGGATCCGGCGGCGATACCGGCGGTGCTGGTGCACTCACACGGTCCCTTTACCTGGGGAAAGGATGCGGAAAACGCGGTGCATAATGCGGTGGTGCTGGAAGAGATTGCCTACATGGGGATTTTTTCGAGCCAACTGACACCGGGGCTGGCGAACATGCAGCAGACGCTGCTTGATAAACATTACCTGCGCAAGCACGGTAAAAATGCCTATTACGGTCAGTAACTCTCAGGTAGGCCGTCGTGTGACGGCCAACATTTTCCCGTCTGGCACCTAGTCGTTCACTATATCCAACTGTATTCCCTGGCGTTTCAACTGGTGTTGATAGTCCAGCGACAGCCGCGAATCGGTGATCACCCGATGCACTTTTCCCTGCTGAGTCAGCGGATTGGGCTGGATTTGTCCAAATTTGGACGAGTCGGTCAGGACAATATTTTCTACGCCCTTCGCCAGCACGGCATTAACCACATCGGCGCGCATCATATCGCGACCGGTAAAGCCGGTGTCCGCATGGTAGCCGTCAATGCCGATAAACGCCTTGCTGAAATGCACCTGCTGAATGCATTGTCGCGTCAACGGCCCGACCACGGTTTCGCTTTTTTTCTGATACATGCCGCCCAGCACGATCACTTCGCAGTCGGTCTCTTTCAGCAGGTTGGCGATATAGTGGCTGACGGTGATCAGCGTGATGCGCTTGCGTTCGGCAATGTAGCGAGCCAACAGCGCGTTGGCACTGCCGCTTTCGATAAAGATGGTTTCATCGTCGTTCACCAGCGATGCGGCATATTGCGCCAGCTTTTGCTTGAGGGTGAAGTTGGACATCATGCGGGCATCGACGTCGTCACTTTCCAGCGCCAGCGCGGAACCATGTACCCGCTTCAAATAGCTGCGCTTCTCCAGCAGATTCAAATCCTGACGGATGGTCACCTCAGAAACGCCGGTAGCGGCAGCCAGATCGCTGACGCTGATGCGTCGGCGATCGTTAACCAATTGCAATATTGTCTGTTGTCTTGAATTCATATCAACCTGATGTGCGGCCACCAAGGTGCGGCCGCTAATATTTGTTGTTTAAATAGTATGTTCTGTTCGCGCAATAATATCATCCTGCGCGTCAGGGGATAATGCGGTAAAGAACGCGGAATATCCAGCAACGCGAACCACTAAATCACGATATTGGTCAGGATGTTGCTTCGCTTCCAGCAGGGTTTCCCGCGACACAATGTTGTACTGTACGTGCCAGCCTTGATAGTCCTCAAAGAAGGTGCGCAGCATCAACATCAGCTTTTCACGATCGGCCGGGTTTTCCAGCGTGGCCGGGTTGAGCTTCTGGTTCAGCAGCACGCCACCAAGAATTGAGGCGGTGGGCAACTTGGACAGTGAATTGAACACGGCAGTTGGCCCGAGATGGTCGGTACCCGATGCCGGGCTGGCACCTTCCGCCAGCGGCGTATGCGCTTTGCGCCCATCCGGGGTTGCCAGGGTAGCGGCACCAAAGGGCACGTTAGCCGAAATGGACGAGGTGCCGGCGTAGTAAGTGCCGCCGATCGGGCCACGACCAAAGCGGGTATTGTGGTACTGCCCAAGCTCGTCAATGTAGGTTTGATAAGCGCGCACCAGTAATTGGTCGACCTCATCCACGTCATTGCCGTATTTTGGCGCGGTGTTGAGCAGCCGCTGACGTAACTGCTCGCCGCTCAGCCCGTCAAAGTCATTGGCCAGCGCTGCCGCCAACTGCTGCTGGCCGATCGCACCCTGTTCGAACACCAGTTTACGCACTGCCGCCAGACTGTTGCCCAGGTTGGCGATACCGACCTGCAGGCCCGAAACCCAGTCGTATTTTGCACCGCCTTGCTTAATGCTTTTGCCGCGTTCGATGCAGTCGTCCACCAGCGCTGAACACAGGATGTCGTGAGCATTTTCTTCCAGTACGCTATCGACCACGCACTCAATTTCAATCGACTTACGGGTGTAATAGCGGATCTGGCTGTCCCAGACGCCCAGCACCTGATCGAAATGGCTGAAATTGCCCCGCGACAACGCCAATTCCTGGGGCAGGAACACCTTGCCGGAAGTGGCATCACGCCCTTGTTCCAGCGCTGCCAGCAAGACTCGGGCGAAGTTGATAAAACTCATGCCGGTGCAGCGATAACCCCATTTTCCGCCAACGGCGGTTTCGATGCAGCCAATCGCCGCATAATCATAGGCATCCTGCACCGCTACCCCCAGCTTGATAAATTCGGGAATGACAATCTCATCGTTGTTGAAGGCCGGCATACCAAACCCACAGCGGATCACCTGCACGCAGGCATCGAGAAAGTCGCTGCTCATCCCGGCATGGTAGCGAACACTGAGATTGGGTTGGGTCGAGCGCAGACGGCCGCAGGACTCCAGAATGGCATAGGACAAAGGATTCACCGCGTCGCGAGGTTTGCCATCGACCAACTGCTGTCCGCCGATAGTGACGTTCTGATACAGCGGGCTGCCTGCAGAGGCCTTGGAGTGCGAGCCAGAACGGATCTTGTTTATCTCCAGCAGTTTCAGCCAGCAACTGTGCAGCATTTCAATCGCCCGCTCGCGTGGCAGAGTTTGCTCCAGCTCGACATCGCGGCGATACCAGGGGTACAGATATTGGTCGAGGCGGCCAAAAGACACCGAATGGCCGTTGGATTCAATTTGTAGCGTTAGCTGAATGAAGTAACACAGTTGCAGCGCCTGCCAGAAGGTCTGCGGTGGGCGGTGAGCGATCAACTCGCAGTTTTCCGCGATGGCCAGCAGTTCCTCACTCCGCCAGCGGCGACTTTCCGCCTGTGCCATGCTGCGCGCCAGTGCGGCAAAGCGCAGGATATGTTCGCTCAGGGCTTCCAGCGTCAGGTCGATAGCCTTCAGGAACTGCTCCTGCTGCAACTCTTGCCAGTCGGTGAGGTGAATGCGGCTGCGGCGCTCGTCCACCTTGTCGCGTAGCCCGTCGAGGCCTTTTTCCAACAGCAGTGGGAAATTCACCGCCAGGTGGGCATCTCCCGAAGTCATATTCCCTTCGGCCTTGATGATGCCGGTGGCCAGTAGCGCCTGTTGTTCATCGGTGAACATGCCGTAGCAGCGGTCTTGTACCGTCTGGCCACGCCACCACGGGCATATCCGGTGCAGGATGGCCTTATTCTCTTCGCTAATGGAGAAACCGGCACCCGGACGGTCGGCCAACTGGTCAATCTCGTCTTCGATCCAACTGACGGTATATTCCGGGAAGATTGGTGCGGCGCGCAATTCACTGGCCTGATTGCCGATAATCAGCTCATCGTTGTCGATTCTCAGGGTGCGTTTGGCCAGATGATTGGCTAATGCCAGCGCCCGGCGCACCGGCAAGGGTTTGTCCAGGTGCTGCTGATAGGCTTCGGTATAGTGCTGTGCGCGTTCGGTACAAACCGGCGGTTTGACGATATGGATCAGCGCGTTCTTGTGGGCCAGGGTGCGTTCGGTCAGGGTGGTCAAGTCCAGCGTGGTCATGATGTTATCCTCGCAAAATAGCGGCCAATCCCTTGGTTTTGGCGTACTGCTCGGCATAGGCCAGCAGGTCGGGCGCATCCAGTGGGGTACGGGCGGCGTGATAGGGTTCGCCGAGCAGGTGGTATTTGTTGATGCCCAGCGTGTGGTACGGCAAAAAATGAATCTCTTTGGCGCCGGCTTCATCGGCGGCGAAATCGACAATCGCGCGGACAGAATCGCGATCGGCGTTAAACTCCGGGATCAGCGGCACGCGCACAATAGTTTGGGTACCGCGCTCAGCCAGCCGACGAAAATTGTCCATTACCCGTTTGGCGGATCCGCCGGTCCACTGTTTGAAGCGTCGCTCATCGACGTGTTTCAGATCCGCCAGCATCAGGTCAAGCCAGGGCAGTGAAGGGGCGATGTACGACCAGGGGGTATGCAGGCAAGACTCCACTGCGGTATGAATTCCAGCCTCACGACTGCGGCGCAGCAGTTCTGCCGCCACGGTCGGTTGCATAAAGGGTTCGCCGCCGGACAGCGTCAGCCCACCGCCGGTCCGCAAATAAAAGGGGCGGTCGCGCAGGACCTCGGCCATGATAGCGTCGATATTTATCGCGCTACCGCACAGGCTGAGCGCGCCGGTTGGGCAACGGGCAGCCAATACGGCATAATCTTCATAGCTGAGTAAATCGCGCTGGATCACCAGATTATCGTCTATCCGCCGGACAGCCTGCGTAGCCTCTTCGCTGCACAGCGTGCAGCCGCCAAGACACAGGCGTGGGTCGAACAACAGGTCTGCGTTTCGCGCCCGGCTTTCGGGGTTCTGGCACCAGAGGCAGCCAAGCGAGCAGCCCTTCAGAAACACTACGCTGCGAATGCCTGGGCCATCATGGGTGGAATAGCGCTGCAGATTGAAAATCACGAGTCACCTGTCATTCGGTTGCTTTTCTGTTTTCATTAAAGTTGTTTCGAATGAAAGTTGATTTGATTTCGATCAAATATAAACGTATTGCATGTCCTACTATGACCAGAGTTTGAATTCGCCCACAGAAGATTCAGGAGTCCGTAATGGAGCTATATCTCGATACCGCTGATGTGAACGCCGTGAAACGCCTGGCGCGCATCCTTCCGTTGCATGGTGTGACCACCAATCCAACTATTGTTGCCAAAGAGGGGAAACCGATTTGGGAGGTGTTACCGGCGCTGCGTGATGCAATGGGGGGCACCGGTAAGCTGTTTGCTCAGGTGATGGCCAACGATGCCGAACTGATGGTGGCAGAAGCGACACTGCTTCATCAGCGAGTGCCAGGGCTGGTGGTGAAGGTGCCTGCGACCGCAGAAGGGCTGGCAGCGATTAAGAAACTCAAGGCGATGTCGATCCCGACGTTGGGGACGGCGGTCTACGGCGCCGGTCAGGGATTGTTGGCGGCACTGGCTGGGGCGGAGTACGTAGCGCCTTACGTTAACCGTCTGGATGCGCAGGGCGGTGACGGCATCAAGATGGTGCAGGAGCTGCAACAGTTGCTGACGATGCATGCACCAGGAGCCAGGGTGCTGGCCGCCAGTTTTAAAACGCCGCGTCAGGCACTGGCGTGTTTACTGGCCGGTTGCCAGGCCATCACCTTGCCGGTCGACGTGGCCGAGCAGTTCCTTGCCGCCCCTGCGGTACAGGCGGCGGTAGAGAAATTCGAACAGGATTGGCAGGGGGCCTTTGGGACTAACTTATTGAACTGAGATGTAAACAAAGAAAAGGGCACTGTTCAAGTGCCCGGTTGCTTAAATGTAGGGGCGCTGCATGCCGCGCCCAATCGCAGGTTTAGCCATTCTCACGCAGGACGATCGGCGACTCCTGCGCCGTAGGCTGACTGGAGTTCAGCGCACGGCGGATCACAAAGAAGGCGGAGATCAGCATGGTTACCGCCACCAGCATAAAGAAAGCACAGAGCGCGGCGTTAATCTGGTTGCTGAACACGATGGTTTCCATATCCTTTAAGGTCTTGGCCGGTGCGATTAACGTACCTTGCTCAATACCGGTAGAGAACTTCTTCGCCTGCGCCAGGAAGCCGATACTCGGTTTTTCATGGAAGATCTTCTGCCAGCCGGCGGTCATTGAGGTGATAAACAACCAGACGGTGGGCAGGATAGTCACCCAGGCGTAGCGCTGTTTTTTCATTTTGAACAGCACCACGGTACCGAGGATCAGCGCCATCGACGCCAGCATCTGGTTACCGATACCGAACAGCGGCCACAGGGTATTGATGCCGCCGAGCGGATCGACCACCCCTTGATAGACAAAGAACCCCCAGCCGGCGACCGCTACCGTCGTCCCCGCCAGATTACCGAACCACGAACGGTTGTTGGCCAGCCGTGGGATCGCCACGCCAACCAGATCCTGCACCATAAAACGGCAGGCGCGGGTCCCGGCATCGACGGCGGTCAGAATAAACAGCGCTTCGAACAAAATGGCGAAGTGATACCAAAATGCCATCATCGCGCGGCTGTTAAACACCTCGGTAATGATGTGCGCCATACCGACCGCAAAGGTCGGTGCACCACCGGCACGCGACAGAATCGAGTGCTCCCCGACGTCTTTGGCAATCATCGTCAGGGTTTCCGGGGTGATCATAAAGCCCCAACCATTGATCACCTGCGAGGCATTTTCCACCGTGGTGCCAATCAGCGCCGCCGGTGAGTTCATGGCGAAGTAAACGCCCGGATCGATGACCGACGCGCAGATCAGCGCCATGATGGCAACGAAAGACTCCATCAGCATGGCACCGTAGCCGATAAAGCGGATATGGCTTTCACGCTCTACCAGTTTCGGTGTTGTGCCGCTGGACACCAGCGCATGGAAGCCGGAAATCGAGCCGCAGGCGATGGTAATAAACAGGAACGGGAACAGCGATCCGGCAAACACCGGGCCGCTACCGTCGATAAAGCGCGATACTGCCGGCATTTTCATTTCCGGCATCGCGAAGACGATGCCAATCGCCAGCCCGATAATGACGCCAATCTTCATAAAGGTGGACAGATAGTCACGCGGCGCCAACAGCAGCCACACCGGCAGCACCGAGGCGACAAAACCGTAGACCACCAGCACCCCGGTCAGTGTAGTGCCGTGCAGCGTGAAGAACGGGCCCCAGTAGGGGTCTTGCGCCACATTGCCGCCGTAAATAATCGCCAGCAGCATCAGGGCAAAACCCACCACCGAAATTTCGGCGATTTTACCCGGCCGGATAAAGCGCATATACACGCCCATAAACAGCGCGATAGGAATGGTGGCGGCGATAGTGAACAGGCCCCATGGGCTATCGGCCAATGCTTTTACCACCACCAGTGCCAGCGCAGACAGAATGATAATCATCACTCCCAGCGCACCCAGCATGGTGATCACTCCGGCGAAGGCGCCCAGTTCCTGCTTGGCCATTTCCCCCAGCGAACGCCCATCGCGGCGCGTGGAGATAAACAGGATCAGGAAGTCTTGCACGGCACCGGCCAACATCACCCCAACCAGGATCCAGATGGTGCCGGGCAGAAAGCCCATTTGTGCCGCCAGGATCGGGCCAACCAACGGTCCGGCACCGGCGATAGCGGCAAAGTGGTGACCAAACAACACCCATTTGTTGGTGGGCACGTAGTCCAGTCCGTCGTTGCGACGTTCCGCCGGCGTCATGCGGCGATCGTCGAGCTCAAAGACTTTCCTGGCAATAAACAGGCTGTAGAAGCGGTAAGCGATGCTGTAACAGGCGACTGCCGCTACCACAAGCCAAACCGCATTGACATGCTCCCCACGGCTTAGCGCCAGCATGGCGAAGGCAAATGCGCCCACCAACGCCACCGCCAGCCAGATGATCCCGGACTTGACGTTTTTCATGATCAACAACTCCTTGGTGCGCAGAAATAAAAAAGAGAAGCTCTTATTGGAGAATGGATACAAATTAAAAGTAGGAGTTTTGTGCGTGAAGAACAGCAGGTCGGATGAGAAATGTGAAGCTGGTTGAGTAATAGCGTAAAAACAATGTGATGGTGCTGTAGCGGCCCCCTCATCTATGGCGCAATGACATCGGCACCATTATTCAGGCGACGAAAAAAAACACCGGAGGTTGACCCGTCCGGTGTTTGTCTGACCTAAGTGAATCTTGCGAGATTAGGCTGCCGGTCTGGCGATCACGCTACGGGTTTCCATACGCACTTCGGCGATGGTGACCTGCAGGCTATCGCCCTGGCGATAGACGACTTCGCCTTTGATCTGCACGGTGCCGGTCTCCTGGCTGCAGACCATCTCATCACGCACCGCGTGAATGAAGGGGGCCGGGATAAAGGCCACTGCGCCGTTGTCCAGCAGGCGCACGCGCAGGCCGCCGCGGGTTACGTCGATGATTTCCGCATTGAAACGCTCATCGGTACCGGCCTTATCTTTCAGGTAACGGGCGTACAGCCAGTCGCCCACGTCGCGCTCCGCCATGCGGTTCAAACGACGGCGCTCTGCCAGCTGGACGGTGACTTCGTCCTGCGGTTTTTCGGCGGACTGCTCGGCGATAATGGCTTTCAGCAGACGGTGGTTAACCATATCGCCGTATTTACGGATCGGTGAGGTCCAGGTGGCGTAGGCTTCCAGCCCCAGGCCGTAATGCGGGCCCGGTGTGGTGCTGATCTCGGCATAGGTCTGGGAACGACGGATGCGGCTGTCGAGGAACTGGGTCGGCTGTGAATCCAGGTGACGGCGCAGTTCGCAGAACCCTTCCAGCGTCAGCAGTTTCTCGGCATCGGCTTCCACGCCGTTGGCCTGCAGCACGGTAACCGCCTGCTCAACCAGCAGCGGATCGAAACCGGTATGCACGTTGTAAATGCCAAAGCCCAGACGATCGCGCAGCACGATAGCGGCGCAAACGTTGGAAGCAATCATGCACTCTTCAACGATACGGTTGGCACTGCGGCGCTGCTCGGTGACGATCTCCAGCACTTCGCCTTTTTCGCCCAGAACAAAGCGGTAGTCAGGGCGATCCTTGAATACCAGAGCGTGCTGGTGGCGCCAGGAGTTACGCACATCGCACACACGCTTGAGCAGGGTGATTTGCTGTGCAATGTCGTCACTTGGCGGTTGCCAGCCGGCAATGCCTTCCAGCCAGTCGGACACTTCGTCATAAACCAGTTTGGCTTTTGACTCGATCTCGGCGGCGAAGAAGCGAATGTCGTCAGCCAGGGCGCCGTCGGCACCGATGGTCACGCGGCAGGCCAATACCGGACGGCGTTGGTTCGGGCGCAGTGAACACAGGTTGTCTGACAGATCGCGTGGCAACATGGGGATGTTGAAGCCCGGCAGGTAGTTGGTGAAGGCGCGCTTGCGGGCGATTTCATCCAATGGACTACCTTGCTCGACGTAGGCGGTCGGATCGGCAATGGCGATGGTCAACTGCAGAGAGCCGTCACCGTTGTCCTGGACGAACAACGCGTCGTCCATATCTTCGGTGCTGGCACTGTCAATGGTGACAAAATTCAGCGCAGTCAGGTCTTCACGCGGCAGTGAAGCATCCGGCTCGCTGATGGCGATCATCTCCGGCGCTTCTTTTTCCAGATTGTGACGGGCCAGCGTGACCCACCATGGCGCCAGGTGATCTTCACCATCGGTAATGAATTGGGTCAGGTCGGCGTTGAAGCCGCGGTCGCCTTTCAGCGGGTGGCGACACATTTCTGCTACCGCCCAGTCACCGGCCTGGAAATTGTGGTTCAGACCACGCGCAGGACGACACTGAATCGCGTCTTTCAGCAACGGATGATCGGGCACGATCGACAAACGGTCATCGCGCTTTTGCACCCGGCCAACAAAGCGCGACAGGAATGGCTCGATCAGAGTTTCCGGCTCGGCGATTTCGCGATCTTTCTCGGTGTGCAGGGTCGCGCTCACCCGGTCGCCGTGCATGACTTTCTTCATGTACGGTGGCGGAATGAAATAACTTTTTTGACCGTCTACTTCAAGAAAGCCAAAGCCTTTCTCAGTCCCTTTTACTACGCCTTCAACGCGCGGGGTCTGAGAGTGAAGTTGCTGTTTAAGCTGCGCCAGCAGCGGGTTATCTTGAAACATATCGTCCAGTGAATGGGTTGTGAGTGGCAAGATTTGCGGCTGACAGTTTTACGCGAATCACCCGCTGCGGGCAAGCCAAACGTCACGGTTTTACCGTGTTAGCACGTGAATTTGGAGAATATCGGGCGTTCAATCGTCGGAAAGAAAAACCCCGGCTTGGCAGGCCGGGGAGAAGCGGGGGGAAATCAGTCCTGCAGCGGCGTTGGCTGCAGTATTTCAATCCAGTAGTCGTCAGGGTCTTTGATAAAGGCCACGTAATTCATTCGGCCTTCATGCAGGCGCTTCTGGAAGTTCACACCAAGCCGTTCAAAGCGTTCACAGGCGGCACGCACGTCCGGCACCGTGACACACAGGTGGCCAAAGCCGCGCGGCTCGCTGTTGCCGTTGTGGTAGTGGAAATCGGCCTGTTGTTCGCTGCCGTGATTATGGGTCAGTTCCAGAATGCCGGGTTGGCCCAGCACCCAGCGTTTGCGCTCGGCGTCATCCTGAGGGATTTGATCGCGTGGGCTGCGGGTCAGGTAGCAAATGGTAAACGCGGCTTCTTTAAACTCTTCCAGATACACCGGGGTGAAGCCCAGTACGCGAGTATAAAAATCCAGCGCTTTGGTCAGGTCTTTAACGCGGATCATGGTGTGATTGAACACGTAGCCGTCGGTGACCGCTTCCGGTTGGGCTGTAACGCCTGACAGCGTCAGTAAATCATTCAGTGGCATAGGGATCCCTCTTGGTTTGTTGGTACGACACTAGGGCATAACAATGCTAATCTAAAGTGATTGTTTTTAACTAAAATGCTAATTAAAAGTGAATGTTCTATGAAGCTGAGCCAGCTAAGGTTTTTCTGTGCCGTGGTTGAGTATAAGACCATTGCCGCCGCTGCGCGGGAGTTGCATTGTGTGCCTTCCAACGTGACCTTGCGGATCAAAGAGTTGGAGGAGTCACTCGGCGGTGAGTTGTTTTTCCGCGATAAAAACCGGCTGTATGTCACGCCCAAAGGACGGTTGTTTTATCAGCAGGCCGTTGAAATTCTGGCGCTGACCGAACAGAGTCAACAACTGTTCGCCGGTCGGCAGCAACAGGGCTTACTCAATTTTGGGGCGCTGGATTTTTCACTGGTCAGCCACCTGCCGGGCCGCATTGCCCAATTGCGCCGAAGCCAGCCGCAAATGCAGGTGAATGTGCTGAGCCGGGACTCACTGGTGCTGGAGCGGATGCTGATAGACAGTGAGCTTGATCTGGCGGTCACCGATGGGCCGATTGAACACCCGTTACTGGCCGGTCGAGCGGCGTTTGACGAGCGTTTGGTGTTGCTGATGCCGGCTTCAGTGCCGCAGTTGAACGCGGCAACGCTGGCGCAATTGGAGTTTTATACTTTCAGCCGTGAATGTTCTTTTCGCCTGAAGATCGATCACTGGTTAGCCTCACGTCAATTCAAGCCGCGTATGACGTTGGAGATGGAGTCGTACACGGCGATGGTGGCCTGCGTGAAAGCGGGCTGCGGCGTGGCTTGTATTCCGGGGTCACTATTGCCGCTGATCCTGCCGACATCAGAATTGAAAGTGATGGAAATGGGGGAAGAAGGGGTAAGCAATTTGTACTTTGTGTGGCGCCGCCATCAACTCTCTGATGAATTGCAAGCGGCGATCGAAATATTAGCGCGCCCGGGGTAAACCGGGCGCTGCAGATCAGGCGATACGTAGCGTTGGCTGCGCGACACAACGGCGGATCTCTACCGGTATCGACTTGGAGGTCGGCGTGCCGGTGCCATCACCAAAGCTGGCCAGTGGCACCAGTGGGTTAGTCTCGGGATAATAAGCCGCCAGATTGCCGCGCGGGATATCGTAGCTCACCAGTTTAAAACCGCTCACCTTGCGAGTGATGCCGTCATTCCACAGGGTTTCGATCTCCACCAATTCGCCGTCCTGCATATCCAGAATGGCCAGATCTTCCGGGTTGATAAACAGCACTTCCCGTTGACCATAGACGCCACGATAGCGGTCATCCAGCCCGTAGATAGTGGTGTTGTACTGATCGTGCGAGCGCAGCGTCTGCAATGTGAAGGGGACCTGACGCCCGTCCAACTGCGGGAACAGGCTGTCCGGCAACGGGGCTGCCCCGAATTCCGCCTTGCCGCTCGGCGTATTGAAGCGCAGTTCGGCGGCGGCATTACCCAGATAGAAACCACCTGGTTGGTCACAGCGTTGGTTAAAATCTTCGAAGCCCGGAATGGTGGCGGCGATATGATTGCGGATCAACGAGTAGTCATCCGCCAACTCCAGCCAGTCGAGCTGTTGGTTGCCCAGGACCGCATCGGCGATACCGCAGACAATGGCGGTTTCCGAGCGTTGGGTTTCCGCCAGCGGCTTGCCGACGCCTTCAGACGCATGCACCATGCTGAAGGAATCTTCCACCGTGATGTACTGCGGACCGCTGGCCTGCAAGTCCTGTTCGGTCCGGCCCAGCGTCGGCAGGATCAGCGCGTCCTTACCGGTCACCAGATGGCTACGGTTAAGCTTGGTACTGATATGCACCGTCAGGTCACAGCAGCGCAGGGCGCGGGCGGTGCGTTCGGTGTCCGGTGCGGCGGCGGCCAGGTTACCGCCCAGCGCCAGCAACACTTTCACTTCGCCCCGCAGCATGGCTTCAATCGCCTCTACGGTGTTATGGCCCGGCTCGCGTCGCGGCGAGAAGTTAAAATGTTGTTCCAGGCTGTCGAGCAGCGCCTTGGGCGACTTCTCGTCGATCCCCATGGTGCGGTTGCCCTGCACGTTGCTGTGGCCGCGTACCGGGCACAGACCGGCTCCCGGCTTGCCTAACTGTCCGAACAGCAGTTGCAGGTTGGTGATTTCACGTACCGTCGGCACCGAGTGTTTATGTTGGGTCACACCCATGGCCCAGGTGCAGATCACGCGCTCGGCATCCTGATAAATGGCCGCCGCCTGGCGTAGTTGTGCTTCGCTGAGGCCGGATTGCTCCGTGATTTGCTGCCATGAGGTGGCATCCACCTGGGCCAGATAGTTCTCCACGCCGACGCTGTGCTGCTCAATAAAGGCCAGATCGAACAGGCCTGGCTCACCGGCAGCCAGGCTCTGACGGTGTCCTTCCAGCAGAGCTTTTACCATGCCGCGTACCGCGGCCATATCGCCGCCGAGGTTGGGTTGGAAATAGGACGAACTGATCGGGGATGACTTGGGCGTCAGCATCTGAATTGGGCTTTGCGGATCGGCAAAGCGCTCCAGCCCACGTTCGCGCAGGGTGTTAAAGCTGACGATACGTGCACCACGGCTGGCAGCGTTTTTCAGGCTGTGCAACATGCGCGGGTGGTTGGTGCCAGGGTTCTGACCAAATACGAAGATGGCGTCGGCCTTTTCAAAGTCATCCATACGGATGGTGCCTTTACCCACGCCGATACTTTGTTTCAGGCCCACACCGCTGGCTTCGTGGCACATGTTGGAGCAGTCAGGGAAGTTACTGGTACCGAGCATGCGGCCAAACAGTTGATACAGATAGGAGGCTTCGTTACTGGCGCGCCCCGAGGTATACAGCTCGATTTGGTTTGGGTTATCCATCGCCTTGATGTGTCGGGCAATCAGTGCCAGCGCATCTGGCCAACCGATCGGCTCATAATGGTCGGTTTCGGCGTTATAGCGCATCGGATGGGTGAGGCGGCCCTGATATTCAAGAAAGTAATCGCTTTGCTGCTGCAGGGTGCTGACGCTGTGGGCAGCAAAAAATTCCGGTTCGACCGCATTACGCGTGGCTTCCCAACTGACCGCCTTGGCGCCGTTTTCGCAGAAGCTGAAGGTGCTGTGATTATCATCGCCCCAGGCACAGCCTGGACAGTCGAAACCGCGGGCCTTATTGACGCGCATCAGGTTACGCAGGTTTTTCAACGTTTGTTTACTGTCGAGCACATAGCGAGTGGTGGCTTCGAGTGAACCCCAGCCGCCCGCCGCGCCGGTATAAGGCTTTATTGACGGTTTAAATTTCATATTGGTCTTCGCAGGTGATTGTAGCTAAAAAGTGAACGCCTTTTTAAGCGTTTTCAGTATTTATGTCACAAGTTTAGGAGGGCTCGGCACCAGCGTCTAATCGAATGGGGCTATGGCGGCATAGAGCCGGTTTATCGCATGCCCGGAGCGGGCAAACAAATGGTTGCATAATGACATGTGCTGAAAAAGAGTAATGATTCCGCTTTCCCTACAATTAATGCAGTCTATGCCACGGATTATATTGGTATTTTATTTTGCCCGCAGGGCCTGAGGAACAGCAATTGAAGCGTTCAGTATTGGTGGTGATAACCGGAATTTTGCTGCCTTTGGCGGCACAGGCGGCAGATGCGCCACTCAACTTTCCTCTCATGACCCCACCGGCGATAGACGCCGCCTCTTACGTATTGATGGATTACACCACCGGCCAGGTACTGGCACAGGAAAATGCCGATCAAAGGCGTAATCCGGCCAGCCTGACCAAACTGATGACCGGGTTGGTGATTGATCACGCGCTCGATCAACACAAGATTGGTCTGGATGACGTGGTACCGGTGGGTAAAGATGCCTGGGCTGAAGGTAATCCGGTATTCAAGGGCTCGTCGTTGATGTTTTTGAAACCCGGTGACAGGGTCACGGTTCGTGACCTCAGCCGCGGCATTATCATTGACTCCGGTAACGATGCTTGTGTCGCTATGGCGGACTACGTAGCGGGCAGTCAGGCCGCCTTCGTCAAACTGATGAATGAAAAGAGCGTTCAGCTTGGCTTGCAAAACACCCATTTTGAAACCGTCCACGGTCTGGATGCCCCAGGGCAATTCACCACGGCAGGCGACCTGGCGGTGATTTCGCGCGCCATCATCATGAGCGAACCGGCGGAATACCATATGTATAGTGAGAAATCGCTGACCTGGAATGGCATCACCCAGCAGAACCGCAACGGGTTGCTATGGGATAAAAAGCTGCAGGTCGACGGCCTGAAAACCGGCCATACCGCCTCGGCCGGTTTTAATATTATTGCCTCCGCCACCGAAGGTGACCGCCGACTGATTGCGGTGGTGATGGGGGGCAAAAGTTCGAAAGGCCGTGAAGAACAGGCGCGTAAACTGCTGACCTGGGGCCTGCGTGATTTCGATACCGTGCATCTGTTTAAAGCAGGGCAAAGCCTGGGGCAGGAGAAAGTGTGGTACGGCGACCGTCATGAGATTGCGGTGGGCAGCCAGCAGGATCAATATCTTAGCCTGCCGAAAAGCGAAGCGGACAAGCTGAAGGCGCAATATGTGATGAGTTCGCCACGTCTTGATGCACCACTGACACAGGGGCAGCCGGTCGGCGAAATTCGTATCAGCGACAACGGCAAACTACTGAAAACTTTACCGCTGGTGGCGTTGCAACCGGTTAATCAAGGCGGCATGTTCTCGCGCCTGATGGACTATGTGAAGTTGAAAATCTGACCCTCGGGGCACAGTGCTCTGCGCCCGAAATCCTGCTGCGATGATATACTCAGGCCAGTGATGACTTGTTGAGCCGTTTTATGGATATTAAACAACTGATTTACCTGTGTAATCTCGAACGTGAGCGCCATTTCGGGCGTGCAGCGGAGGCGAGCTTCGTCAGCCAGCCAACGCTATCCATGCGGCTGAAAAATCTGGAAAAAGAGCTGGGCGTGTCGTTGATCAACCGCGGTAACAACTTCGAAGGTTTTACCGCCGAAGGCGAGCGGGTACTGTCGTGGGCGCGTGAGATTGTCTCGGTGTATCAGGGGCTGAAGTTGGAGGTGGAGTCACTCAAGCACGGCCTTAACGGCACGCTGCGTATCGGCGCCGTTCCTCAATGCAGCATTTCGTTGGCACAAATGTTAAAGGCGGTCAGCGAGCGTTTTCCGCAGTTGGACTACCGGGTGTCGGTGTTGAGCGCCGATCAGTTGCTGGAGGCGCTGACGGCGCATACCGTGGATATCGGCATCGGCTTCTTTGAGCTTTCAACGCTGCAGGAGCTGCATTTCCAGTCGCAGCCGCTGGCGGACGCCGGCGTTGAGCTGGTGTTCCACCCGGAGTACTTCCCCGAATTGATAGGGGACGCGCCAATGACGCTGGAGGAGGTGGCAGCACTGCCGTTGTGTCTGGCGGAACCGACGCGTTACTTCCGCCGCTACCTTGATCAAAACTTCCGTGAAGCCGGTTTGACGCTGCATGTACGCATGGAAACCACCTCGATATTCCAATTGCTGCAGGGCATTTTTGTTGGCCTGGGCTGCGGATTGTTTCCGCCAGGCAACCTGTTGCCGAGCATGATGCCGGAGCTGCAGCACAGGCCGATTACCATCGCAGCCATGTCACGCCATGCCGCAGTGGTCACCGCCGAACCGGGGCGTGCATCGCCATTGGCGCAGCACTTTTTTGATGCCGCGCGCGGTTGGCTGTTGCGGTAACTATTCCGCCTGGCTTTCGCTGAAATGCTGGGTGTCACCCAGGGTTTGGCGTAAGCGGTTCTCCCAGGCGTAGAGTGCCCCGGTGAGGATCACGTCCAGCGCCTGTGCCTGATTCATCCCACTGTTAAACAACGGCTGCACACTACGTGGAGTGAATTTTTCCGGCGTGCGGGTCAGGTCTGCGGCCACGCGGATCACCGCCTGATGAACCGGGTTATCGGTGCTCTCCAGCCCATGATCAATATTGTCGAACAGGGCACTGACCAATACGTCATGCTCAATATCCTGCGCTACGGTGAAGGCACAGTAACGGCTGCCGTTAATGCGGGAAACTGCCAGCGTCGCCAGCGCTTTCAGCCTCGCTGAAAGACCATAGCCGTCGGCGTTGATGCTGTTAAATACGCCGTTGCGCTCACGTAGCGCGGGGGCATCGTGGGCCAGCAACAGATAGTAAGACTCGCTGCGGGCGTCGGGGTGGCTTTGATCCAACACGTCAAGTTGTTCAGCGCATGCCTCTTCCAGCACCACCGATGGCAGCCGTGCTTGCCATGCCAACTCTTCCGTCGTGAAGACTACACCTTCAGCATCCGCTATGTTCGGGAAACCGGGCACCACGCCAGTTGGCCGCCCGGCTAAGGCGGCTACGCCGGCCACCACTCGTGCCTGATAGCTGACAAAGCCGATAATCTGCGAAAACGCCACAATATCTGCCGGGCTGAGCCCGACGTCGCTGAGCTGTTGTAATGCTTTTGGGCAAATCAGGGTCGGCTGACCGGCAAGCTGGCGGGCATATTGGGTGATTTGCGCCAGGCGGATATTGCTTTCACGCGAGGCATCAGGGCTGTACAGCGGGGCGAGGCGGGCAGCGTAATGGCTACAGAGGGATTGCACGCCGGTCACCTGTGCCACGGTCAGCGCAGTGCTGAGACGATCATAAGGTGACAACGTCACTGAACGCGTTAATTCGACCCGATCCGGGAACAGTACGTGGTAACTGGCCAGTGAAGCATTAAATACTCCAGCGCGTGCGATCAGTGCGGTGTTCAGCGCTTCGTCGGCAAAAGCGCCCAGCCCCATCAGGAAGCGATCGCGGATACCGGCCGCCTGGGGTTCCAGCGGTTGCTCACCGCGCACGCTGCTTTGGGTTTCGTGATACCACTGGGCATTATGTTGTCGACGTAGTAGTTCCATAGGGGATAGTCCTTAATCATGCACAACAGCCGCCGCTGCAAGAGGCAACGGCGGCAAGATAAAAAGGCAAGCTGCCCGCAGAGCGGCACGGAATGGCAGGATCAACGCTGACCGTCGCAACACAGTGCGTGGCCATACACAGAGAAACCTGCGGCTAAAGCGAGCAAAAACTGCGTGAGTCGGCGATGGCGAGGGTTGTTCATCAGTGCGATATCCTGTCGTTTAAGAAGCTCAACGTAGGGGATATCCTCACCGATTCGATTGACGAGATAAAATAATGTTAAGTGCTAATCAATAACTGAATGGAATAAAATATAATGAGATATAACAAAAATGTAATTTGTATTTGAGGATATTGGCTAAGCCAGTGCCGGGTAGATCAACAAGTCTGTCCGGCATGGCTTAAGCGGACGTCACCCTCTCCAGAGGGAGAGGGCCGGGGTGAGGGGCTCATGCCTCTCAGGACCGCAGGATCAGAACCTGCCGCCATCACGCCGCCAGGCGTCTGCGGTGAGGGCTTCACCGAAGTGGCTGGCGATCAGGCGTTTGGTCAGTTCGTGCAGCGGGGAAGCCAGCACTTCTGCGGTACTGCCGCGTTCGACGATTTCCCCTTCGTGCATCACCATCACCTGATCGCTGATATGCTTCATCATCCCCAAATGCTGGGTCACGTAGATATAGGAGATGCCGTGTTTCTCCTGCAATTCGAGCATCAGGTTGATGATCTGCGAGCGCATCGACATATCCAGCGAGGCCAGCGCCTCATCGGCAACGATCACCTTGGGTTGCAAGATCAGCGCACGGGCCAGCGCCACTCGCTGTTTCTGGCCTGAGGCCAGCATGTGCGGGTAATAATTGGCGTGGTCCGGCAACATCCCTACCTGGCGTAACGTTTGGTTGATCTGCTGTTCGCGCTCCGGGGCGGCCATTTCGGTATTGAGCCGCAGCGGGGCGTCCAGCAGTTGGCCAATACGCTGGCGAGGATTGAGCGAAGTGCTGGGATCCTGAAATATCATGCGAATGCGTTGGCTACGATAGCGATAGTCCCCATAGTTGAGCCGATGATCATCGATCAGCAGTTCGCCGGATGAAGGCTCAACCATACCGGACAGCATCTTGGCCAACGTCGATTTACCTGAGCCGTTCTCGCCGATGATAGCCAGCGTTTGCCGCTCACGCAGGGTAAAGCTGACCGATTTCACCGCCTCAACGTGCTGGCGGCGAAACAGTCCGGTGCGGTAGCGGTAGGTTTTGCTCAGATTACGCACTTCCAACAGCGTTTCCATGTTATTGCTCCTCCATGTTCAGCGGGAAGTGGCAGGCGAACAGGTGGTTTTTCACTGGGCGCAAGCGTGGTGTTTCAATGCACTTTTTCTGTGCATAAGGGCAACGTGGCCCCAGGCGACAACCGATAGGTAAATGCTCCAGCGACGGAATGGCACCCGGCAGGGTGTTGAGGCGGCTTTTATGCGGCAAGGCGCGGCCGAAGTCCGGCATTGAGCGGATCAGCGCCTGGGTGTAAGGATGGTGCGGGGAGGCCAGCAGATCTTCACACTGGGCGCTTTCCACCGTTTGGCCGCAGTACAGCACGTTGACCCGATCCGCCCATTTACTCATCATTTGCAAATCGTGGCTGATCAGCAAAATGGTGGTGTTATTGTTTTGGTTCAGGCGCGCCAACAGGCGGAAAATCTGCGCCTGGGTGGTCGACTCCATGGTGTTGGTGGGTTCGTCAGCAATCAGCAGGCGCGGTTGGTTGGCCAGGGCGATGGCGATCATCACTTTCTGGCATTCGCCATCGGTCAGCTCATAGGGGAAACTGCCCATAATGTCCTTGTGATCCTTGATACCCACGCGGTGCAGTAGTTCAATGGCGCGGCGTTTGCGCCAGTTAAAGCGTTGCCACCAACGGCCCTTATAGGTCCAGCCAGGGATCGCCTGCGCCAACTGGCGGCCAATGCTTTCTGACGGATCCAGACAAGACTGTGGTTCCTGGAAGATCATCGAGACGTTATGCCCGACCAGTTTACGCCGTTCACGCGGGGTCAGTTGCAGCAGATCGATATCGTCAAAACGAAAACGGTCGGCGGTCACGCGCCAGTTGTCTTTGGTGACGCCGCATATTGCTTTGGCGATCAAACTCTTGCCTGAACCGGATTCCCCCACCAGACCGCGCACTTCCCCTTCGCTCAGCGTCATGCTGACACGGTCAACCGCTTTGACCGGCCCTTCGGCCGTCATAAATTCAATCGTCAGGTTGCGGATATCAAGTAATGGCATTATTCCACCCCCGTATTGATTGCGCGGCGCATACCGTCGCCCAACAGGTTAACCAGCAGCACGCTGATCAGGATCGCGGCACCGGGCAGCATTACCGTCCAGGGGGCGACATACACCAGTTCCAGTGAATCGCCGAGCATGGCTCCCCATTCCGGAGATGGGAGCTGTGCACCGAGATCGAGGAAGCCGAGCGCGGCAATATCCAGGATCGCCATCGACAGCGCGCGGGTGAATTCAGTCACCAGCACCGCCACAATATTGGGCATCACGGCATACCACAGGATCTGCAGCGTAGAGGCACCGTCCAGACGCACCGCGACCACGTATTCCTTTTCCAGCTCGTCGTGTACTGCGCTGTAGATAGTGCGCACCATGCGTGGCAACAACGCCAGCCAAACGGCCAGCATGGCGTGTTCGAGTTTGGGCCCGAGGAACGCCACCACCACAATCGCCAGCAGCAGCGAAGGGATGGAGAGCAGGGTATCGAGAATATGATTGAGCACCGCGGAGCGAAAACCACGGGTGACGCCGGCAAATACCCCCAGGATCACCCCGACCACGGAAGCGGCCACGGTGACCAGCAGTGCGGCGCCGTAAGTGGCGGCGGTACCGGCCAGCAGGCGGCTAAGAATATCGCGGCCGAGGTCGTCAGTACCCAGGAAGAAGGAAACGTTGCCGTAACGCGACCAGGAGGGTGGCAACAGCTGATAGCCCAGGAACTGTTGATCGAGCGCATAAGGCGCCAGCAGGCTGCCGAACAGGGAAAGCAGCAGCAGCGCTATCACGCCGTAGAAGCCAATCATCGCCAATGCATCACCGTAAAAAATCCGCCAGGTGTAAAGCAGCGGGCTCGGCATTTTCTTTTCGCGGTATACGTTATCTAAGGGCATACCATTCCTTATGTTTCAGTGGGTTGGTGGCAGCGCCCAAGATATCGGCCAGCACGTTAATGGTGATGACCAGCGTGCCCACCACCATCACACCGGCGGAGATCGCCGCATAATCCTGCTGGCGGATGGCGTTAATCATCCAGCGCCCCAGGCCCGGCCAGCTGAACACCACTTCGGTGATCATCGCCAGCGTTAGCATGGTGGAGAACTGGAGGCCCAGTTTGGGCACGATCGGCGGCAGGGCATTATGCAGCACGTGGCGGCGGATAATGGTGAAACGAGATAACCCGCGGGTCGCGGCGGCTTTAATGTAATTCTGGTTGAGTACGTCGTCGGTGCTGATACGCATCAGGCGCACCACCTCGGTGGTCGGTGCCACCGCCAGTGCGGCAATGGGCAGGATCATATGGCGGAGTGCGCTGCCAATCATTTCGCTGCGATAGGGCGAATCAGACAGCCAGGCGTCAATCAGGGCAAAGCCGGTGATCGGTTTAACCTGATACAGCAGATCGAAACGGCCGGAAACCGGTAGCCACCCGAGGTGCAGTGAGAAAAACAGCATCAGCAATAGCGCCAGCCAGAATACCGGCATCGAGAATCCGAGCAGTGCAAAGGTACTGATGGCGGTGTCCTGCCATTTGCCGCGCATCACACCGGCAATAATCCCCAGCGGAATACCGATAAATAACGCCAGGGTGAAAGCCAGAATGCACAGTTCCATGGTCGCCGGGAACACTTCGCGAAGTTGTTCGCTGATGGCCTGGCCGTTAATGCTGGAAACGCCAAAATCCCAGTGCAACAGACTGACAAAGTAAAACTGGTAGGCATCCAGCAGGGCGGCGCCGTTCAGCGGGGCACGCGGTGTGAAATAGCTCAGGCTAAAGCTGACCAGCGTCAGGAAGAACAGCGTGATCAGCAGCAGCAGGCAACGGCGTAAGGTAAAGATAATCACTTTTTCGGCCCCTCCGCTGATTCACGGAACACGCCGGCAAATGACGCATTGCCGAACGGGCTCAGTACCAGTCCTTTGATGTCGTAACGATAGGCCTGCAGGCGCAATGAAGACGCCAGCGGCAACACCGGCAGTTGTTGTTCGAGAATTTTCTGCGCCTTCTGATAGTTTTCGATTCGCTGCGCCAACTGCTGTGACAGCAGGGCATTTTGCAGCACTTCGTCAAACCCCGGGTCACACCAGTGAGCATAGTTGGTTTGTGAGCGGATTGCCGCGCAGCTCAGCAGCGGCCGGAAGAAACTGTCCGGGTCGTTACTGTCGGTGGCCCAGCCGGTCAGCGTCAGGTCGTGATTCATCTCCATCAGCCGTGCTTCCTGGAAGCGGCCTTCAACCGGCACGATGGTGACTTTGATCCCCACCTGGGCCAAATCGGCCTGGATCAGCTCTGCGGTCTTCAGCGGGCTGGGGTTGTAGGATTGCGACGCGGTAGGCACCCACAAGCGCAGGTTGAGTGACTCAATGCCTGCCTGTTTCAGCATTTCGCGTGATTTGGCCGGATCAAACTCGGTGACGTGCGCATCATTGTCGTATGCCCACGAAGCGCGCGGCAAAATTGAGGCGGCGGTTTCTGCCGTGCCGTAGTAAATCGACTGCATCAGACGCTGATTGTTGATTGCCAGCGAAATCGCCTGACGAACTTTCAAATCGTCAAGCGGCGGTTTGCGGGTGTTGAACGCCAGATAAGCGATATTCATCCCCGGGCGCAGCGTCAGGCGCAGGCGTGGGTCATCACGCAGAATCGAAAGTTGGCTGGCGGCCGGATAGGCCAGCACGTCACACTCGCCGGTCAGCAGTTTCGATAACCGGCCGGTGCCGCCGGCACCCAGGTCGATCACCACCTGCGGCATGCGCGGTTTACCTTTCCAGTACACCTCATTGCGCGCCAGACGAATGTATTGCCCGGAGCGATATTCATTCAGCAGGAAAGGCCCGGTGCCGACCGGTTCACGGTCGATCATCTCCTGGCGGCCTTCACGCGTCAGGTCGTCAGCATATTCTGCCGACAGCACCGGCGCATAGTGGGTTGCGATATGCCACAGGAAGGAGGCGTCCGGCGCTTGCAGGCGGATCTCGACCGTGTATTCGTCGAGCTTTTTCACACTTTGTACCGAGTCGCCAAACTGCAGGCTGTCGAAGTACGGATACTCGCCGCCGTTGACGTCATGGTATGGGTGCTTCTGGTTAAACACGCGCTCGAAGCTGAATACCACGTCGTCGGCGTTCAGTTTACGGGTCGGCGTGAACCAGGCGGTGGTCTGGAAGGGGACATCTTTGCGCAGATGGAAACGGTAGGTCGCGCCGTTATCCAGCACTTCCCAGCTTTGCGCCAGTTCGGGGATCAACCGATAAGTATAGGGGTCAACATCCAGCAGCCGATCGTACAGCTGCGCGGCCAGGGTATCGACCGTCAGGCCGCTGCTGGCCATCTGCGGATTAAAGGTATTGAGTATGCCGCTGACACAATAAACAAAGCCGCTCTGGCGGATGTCCGGCAGCGGTGCGGGCACGGTGGGCGCAGGAGGTGTTGAGGCCAGGGCGGTGCTCGCCAGGCAACTCAGCGACAAAATCCAAAGGGGTAAACCACGCATAGAGGCTTCATGGGTTAATAAGCAATAGCCTTAGTGTATCGCACTCTGACGAACAGCCCAATCCATTGAGCAAAATGGCTGAGTTTTCTGCTACTTGATTGAACAATTCGACGGTATTGGCAAAAAAGTTTCAATTGATATGTTATAACATAACAAAATGATGTTACCTTTCTCTGGCAATGTATCAATAATCGCAAGGGGATGTATGAACATGGTTGCACTTCCACCAACCCAGCCGCTGCCGGATGCACAGGCCTGGCAGGGGGCAATGAGTGATGTCGGACTCGATTGGGTAGGGATGCAAGGGATTGCACTGCCGCTGGAGTTGGCGGGCAAGCCGCTGATGGCAAAAGTTAATGCCGGGATCAATCTGCGTGCCAGTCGCCATGGCGCGCGTGGAATACATATGTCGCGCTTGTACCTGACGCTGGATGAATTGACTCAGGGCGAACTGACGTCGCAACGTATTGCCGATTCACTGCGGGCTTTTCTGGCCTCCCAGCCGGAAAGCAGTGACTGCGCCAGTCTGAATATCAGCGGCGAACTTCTACTGTCACGCCCGGCACTGTTGTCGCCACATCGCGGCTGGAAAGCCTATCCGGTAAAAATTGACGCCAGGCTAACCACCGAGTTGACGCTGTCGCTGACGGTCGGCGTACCTTATTCCTCCACCTGTCCCAGCTCGGCAGCGCTTAGCCGCCAACTGGCGCAGCAGCAGTTTCAGTTTGATTTCGAGCAGGCGCCGCAAAAGGTTGACCAGCAGCAGGTCATCGACTGGCTGGGTGAACAGGGCATGCCTGGCACACCGCATAGCCAGCGCAGTTGGGCCTGGGTGACGGTCACGCTGAATGCCGATGAAACGGCATTGCCGGTGGTTAATTTAATCGATCGCATCGAGCATACGTTGGGTACACCGTTACAGACGCTGGTGAAACGTCAGGACGAGCAGGCTTTTGCCCTGGCTAATGGCCAGAACCTGATGTTCTGTGAGGATGCCGCGCGCCGCTTGTATCGGATGCTGCGTAGTCAGTGCAATCACCGCGCTTTTTCATTGCGTGTGGAGCATCAGGAAAGCCTGCATGCCCACAATGCGGTGGCGGAGTTAAGCTGGCGGGAGGCTGAAAATGCTGCGTAAAAATCCCAGCGGTCATTTGCCGCAGGTTTCCCCGAAGGCCTATATCGACCCTACCGCCATTATCTGCGGCCGGGTGATTGTCGAAGATTTTGTCTACGTCGGTCCCTATGCCGTGATCCGTGCAGACGAACTGAATACCGCCGGGGACATGGAGCCGATCATTATCGGTTCCCATTCCAATATTCAGGACGGCGTGGTGATCCACTCGAAAAGCGGCGCGGCGGTTACCATCGGCAGTTTTAGTTCCATCGCCCACCGCGCCATCGTTCATGGCCCGTGCCGCATTGAAGATCGGGTGTTTATCGGTTTTAACAGCGTGCTGTTCAATTGCCATATCGGTTCCGGCTGCGTGGTGCGCTACAACGCCGTGGTGGACGGCGTAACGCTGCCGGAAAACCTGTATATCCCGTCAACCGAGCGCGTCGGTGCCGACAGCGATCTGTCGCTTTACCCGCAGGTGGACCGCGGCGCACTGCAATTTTCTGAAGAAGTGGCCGCCACCAACGTTGAACTGGTGCGAGGCTACCAGGCATTACGCAATGAGTTTTGAGTGAGGAACCCCATGAATCCATTACCCGTAACCGTACTTTCCGGCTTTCTTGGCGCCGGTAAAACCACGGTATTGAACCATATTTTGAACAATCGTCAGGGCATGCGCGTGGCGGTGATCGTCAATGACATGAGCGAAGTGAACATCGACGCCGCGCTGGTCGAGAACGAAGTCCAGCTCGACCGCCAGCAGGAAAAGCTGGTGGAGATGAGCAATGGTTGCATCTGCTGCACGCTGCGTGAAGATCTGTTGATTTCGGTGCGTGAGTTGGCGCAGGCCGGCCGCTTTGATTATCTGCTGATCGAATCCAGCGGCATTTCCGAACCCTTACCGGTGGCGGAAACCTTCACCTTTGAGGACGAGCAGGGCGAAAGCCTGTCGCACTTCGCCCGTCTGGATACCCTGGTCACGGTGGTAGACGGGGTTAACTTTATCCAGCAGTACCAGCAGGCGCAGTCTCTGCAGGAGGCGGGGCAAAGCCTGGGCGAGGATGATTTGCGCAGCGTGGCTGATTTGTTGATCGAACAGATTGAGTTCTGCGACGTGATGCTGGTGAGTAAAACCGACTTGCTGACTCCCGAACAACAGGGCGAAGTGATGGCGCTGCTTGCCAGCCTGAACCCGGATGCCAAAATCATCGCTATCTCTCCCGGCAAACTGCCGCTGGAGGCGGTATTAAACACCGGCAGCTTCAGCTTTGACAAAGCGCAGCAGGCTCCGGGCTGGCTCAAAGAGCTGCGTGGTGAGCACCTGCCGGAAACGGAAAACTACGGCATCAGCAGTTTTGTTTATCGGGCGCGTCGGCCTTTTGCCCCAGATAAATTCTATCGGGTGATCAACGGCGACTGGGGCGGTGGCAAACTGTTGCGCTCCAAAGGGTTCTACTGGCTGGCGACGCGTCCGCGTCAGGCTGGGCAGTGGAGTCAGGCCGGTGGTATCGCCCATTATGGGTTGGCGGGGACTTTCTGGCGTGCCATTGCGCAAGAGAACTGGCCGCAGGATGAAGAGACCCAGGCACAGATTATGGAGAAGTGGGTGGAGCCCTTTGGCGATATGCGGCAGGAACTGGTGTTTATCGGCCAGAACCTGCCGCAGGCCGAAATAACCCGTTTGCTGGATGCCTGCCTGCTAAACGATGAGGAAATGGCGGCGGGTGTCGACTACTGGCATGAGATGGCCGATCCCTTCCCTGAGTGGTAATTGCACAATGACAGTGTGGTAATGAGAAAAATTCTCAACAAAGTGCTTTACAGATGATACTGATAACTATTATCATCGCCTGGCAGTTCACGGAAGGCCACAGTTTGTGGCTCTGCTGTGAAAGGCACGACATTGCTCACATTGCTTCCAGTGTTTTTTAAGCCAGCTCGGGTGCTGGCTTTTTTTTTGCCTGTTATTCTTCTTCTGCCTCGCCATTTTGCAACAGCGCGTGTTTTTTCAGCATGCCGCGCAATTGGTGATAGGTCAGCCCCAGCAGCTCTGCCGCCTTACGCTGATTAAATCTTCCCTGTTGCAGCGCGGCTTCGATTAGCGATTTTTCCTGCGCCAACTGCCAAGCTTTCAAATCCAGCGGCAGGGTTGGTCGCTCCGCGGGCGTTTCGCGTTCCATGGGCAATGGCATAGTTTCCCGCTGGGCGAACGGGTTGATGATTATCTGATCCAACGCGCTGTCACTGGTACCGTGCCGATACACCGAACGTTCCACTACGTTTTTCAGTTCACGCACGTTGCCCGGCCAGTGATAGCCGAGCAGGGTGTCTCTGGCACGTTCGGTAAAGCCAGGGAACAGCGGCAGCGACAACTCGCGACACATCTGAATCGCAAAGTGCTCGGCCAGTAACATGATGTCTTGCTGTCGCTGGCGCAGCGGTGGCAACTGCACTACGTCGAATGCCAGCCGATCCAGCAGGTCGGCGCGGAATTTGCCCGCCGCCGCCAGAGCGGGCAGATCGTCGTTGGTGGCACACACCAGCCGCACATCAACCTGCAGCGGCTGGCTGCCACCGACGCGTTCCAGGTGACCGTATTCAATCACCCGCAGCAGTTTTTCTTGTACCAGCATTGGGGCGGTGGCCAGCTCATCGAGAAACAGCGTGCCGCCGTCTGCACGTTCGAAACGCCCCAGATGGCGCTTCTGCGCGCCGGTAAAGGCCCCGGCCTCGTGCCCGAACAGCTCGGAATCCAGCAGGTTTTCATTCAGGGCCGCGCAGTTAAGCGAGATAAACGGCCCCTGCCAGCGGTTGGACAGGTAATGCAACCGGTGGGCAATCAGTTCTTTACCGGTGCCGCGCTCACCGATCACCAACACCGGCTTGTTCAACTTTGCCAGTTGCGAGACTTGCTCCAATACTTCGACAAAGGCATTCGCTTCGCCCAACAGGTTTTCTAACTGTTCGCTCATGATGAAATTCGCCAATGTTTGGTGAAAATAATCACTCTACAGCATGCTCACAGAGAGTCAAAAATAAATAATCTTTATTATTCAATGAAATAAAAGTTGGCACGGGTTTTGATTAAGTCTTAGGGAAATCTGTATGACCCAACGCGGCGCTTCAGACGCCATCAGAACCAAGAGGAAGTGAATTATGGGTATTTTTTCTCGTTTTGCCGACATCGTGAACGCCAATATCAATACGCTGCTGGATAAGGCGGAAGATCCGCAAAAGCTGGTGCGTTTGATGATCCAGGAAATGGAAGACACACTGGTTGAAGTCCGTTCCACCTCAGCGCGTGCGCTGGCGGAGAAAAAACAGTTGCTGCGTCGCATTGAGCAGGGTGAAAACCAGCTTAGCGATTGGCAGGACAAAGCCGAACTGGCATTGCGTAAAGAGAAAGAAGATCTGGCCCGTGCGGCATTGATCGAAAAACAAAAAGTGGCCGACCTGATCGCTACGCTGACGCATGAAGTGTCCACCGTAGAAGAAACGCTGGCACGTATGAAAAGCGAAATCGGCGAGCTGGAAAACAAGCTGACCGAAACCCGCGCTCGCCAGCAGGCGTTGACCTTGCGTCACCAGGCGGCGTCCTCTTCTCGTGATGTGCGCCGTCAGCTCGACAGCGGCAAGTTGGATGAGGCTATGGCGCGTTTCGAGCAGTTCGAACGCCGCATCGACCATATGGAAGCTGAGGCGGAAAGCGTCATCATCGGTAAAAAGAAGTCTCTGGATCAAGAGTTTGCCGAGCTGAAAGCCGACGACGCCATCAGTGAGCAACTGGCGGCACTGAAAGCCAAAATGAACCGCTCTGAGTAAGGCGACAGCGGCCACGGTGTGTGGCCGCCCACCAAGACGCATTAAGAAGGAAAAGAAATGAGTGCTCTATTACTTGCCATTCCGTTGACAATCTTTGTGTTGTTTGTCGCACCGATTTGGCTTTGGCTGCATTACAGCAATCGGCAACAAAACGGCATTCAACTGAGCCATCAGGAGATGCAGCGTCTGGCGCAGTTGGCCGAAGATGCCAAGCGCATGCGTGAACGCATTCAGGCGCTGGAAGAAATTCTTGATGCAGAACACCCGAACTGGAGACAGTCTTGATGAACAACACTCTGGGCAGTAAAAAGCTTTATCGCGTTCCTGAAGAAGGCATGCTGAAGGGCGTCTGCGCCGGTCTGGCCCATTATTTTGACGTGCCGGTACGCCTGATCCGAGTGATTGTGGTGTTGTCGATGTTCTTCGGACTGTTCTTCTTCACCCTGATCGCTTATTTCGCCCTGGTGTTTGTGTTGGATGAAGCACCGGCCAGCCGTTTTGAGGGCGAGCAGCAAAAAACACCGCGCCAGTTGCTCGACCAGTTAGAGTACGAGCTGGGCAGCGGCGAACAGCAACTGCGACAGGTTGAGCGTTATGTGACGTCGGACACCTTCGGCGTACAGAGTCGCTTCCGCAAGTTATAACCCCGCCTTTGCGTGAATGGCCTGCGCATGGCGCAGGTCAGGCATTGCACCTGACATCATCCTTTTGAACAAAATTGTGCCGGAGGGCATTGATAATGAAAAAAACCTATGCCGTAAACGCCGTTAAATCCGGTGGATTTAAACAAGGAGCAGGTGCAATGTTGAAGACATTGTCTAAAGTCATCATCATAGCGCTACTCAATTACGGCCCGGCAGGGGCGGCCGGTTGGCTGCTGCGCACCGTAGGTCGCAAACCGATTCGCTTTGTCCTGGCGCTGGTGCTGGAACCGCTGTTCCGCAAAGGGCTGAACAAGGTATTTGGGCGTTATGCTGCAGGTGAAAAAATACCGCCCAGGTAGGGCGGCATAAGCTTTAATTTGCGGCGGTCGCTTTTGTCCCTGGGGTTGCCAGATAGACCCAGTCTGAGCCATCGCTGATAATGGCCTGAGCTGCTGGAGTGGCTGCAGTATTGGTGCAGAAAATAACAGTTCCTTTGCAGGAGTTCGCCGCCGGAAGCTGAGAAAACGCCATTGACGTTAAATTGGTACCAAAGCGACTGATGCGGCTATTGGGCCGCCAGCCCGTGGCTGTTTTCACCCAACTGTAAATGGCACCTTCCTGATCTCCGGAAACAGCCGTATTGAACCATTCGGAGCCGACAGGGCGCATGACACCGCCAAGCTCTTTGGGGCCATCAGCGACACGAACCACGGTATAGTTGGATTGACCTGGTTGATACGAGCTTCCGTAGCTCGTGCTGATGGTCGTCGCGCCTTCAACATCGACATCAATGACTGAACCTGCGCCAGACCGCGATACATAGCGAAAATCGCCCAGGCAGCGACCGCCAAGGAAGCGCAGATTACTGGTGTTGCTGCTTACGCTGCCATACTGACAGTCGACCAGATCGATCCGTGTATTGGCACCGTCTTCAGTAATCGCAACGTTGCCGGAAAAATGGGTATCGGAAATGGTGCCAGCATAAGAGGGATAACTCCACTTCAGGTTTGCTAACCGGCAATTGCTGATCATGGCCTTTACGCTGGGTGAAAAATTCATGTCCTGCAGCCAACAGCCATTCAAGAAAATATTGAACTGTTTTCCTGATGCTGCATGCGTAATGTCTCCACCTCGGTTAACATTAGTCGCATATAAAACACCATATCCTGTGCTATAAACCAAATTCTTTACCTCCGACGCCTGAATCTCATTAAGATAAATCTCACCTGAATTATTCATATATAATAGGCAGCTGGCATTGGCGTTATCACCAATTAATTTTTTTAATGGACCGGTACGATGTTCCATATGCAAATTTTTGAACCAGAGACCAATTCCACCGCGAACGTAAATTGTTGGGCTTATCAAGTTAGCTTCCCATTGACAGTCCTCAAATCGCAACATATTACAATCATCATCTTTGATGGTTGAGGTTAAATGAATCGGGGCGAGAAGCATTTTCCCATAATCTGTGATATCAGCGTAGTTATTATAATCCCCTGATGTTCTACCGCAGCCTTGAACTTCCAGAAATTTAAAGTAACTGTCTTGTACCTTGTCAAGGTATAGGCCGGCACCTTTGCAGTAGAGAATGCTTACATTCTGTACTTGTACATATCCGGCATATTTTATACTTAATCCGCTAATAACTTTATAATTGCCACGTATTTGGAAGTTTCTGAAGTTAATGCCACTGTAGGTCATTTCCCCTTGGTTGGCTGTCACGGTGATGATTCCACTAATATCTGAAATATCAGTGAGATCTGGCCCTGAGTAGGTTAGCACTGCCCGCCCGTTAAAACTGCTTTCGCCGTAGATCGAAATTCCACTATTGGCTGGGAAAATAATCGGTTTTGCAATATTCCAGTAACCACTAGGGATTTTTACTGAACGGTCACCTTGTATCAATGAAATGTTTTGAATAAATGTGCTGTTATCGTTAAGGGTCGGATCGCAGCCGCCATCGTATAAAGAAAGTTGTGTAAGATCATTTCGGCGCCATACTGCTGTTGACTGACCAACCTTAACAGTAGAATACCCACCATCATCTACTGCATCTAAAATATTTAGACGGCCTGTAAACATACCGCCACCTTTACCTTTGGCTGTATAGTATTCTGTTAAGAATATACGCTGCCCATCATACTCTGGTGAGGTGTTTCTTAATTCACTCATGGAGTTTACAACGACAACGTTTTGCTCTAAATTAATTGTGCTCATGGGGCTCTCCGGGTAATATTAGATATTATAAAATGAGTGTTGTTGACACCAAACCCTGCATGGATTAAAGGTGAATGATTGGGACTAATCCCAGTGAGATAATGCTATCTTGATTTTTTATTGGGGGCGATATTAGACCGTTTGTCCATATGCCACACAACGAATGAAGGAAAGACAAAGCGGGGGAGTATCAAAAACTGAATCCATGCATAAAAGAGCCGGGCTTGTGACTATAATAATGAGCATAGGAGCCAGAGAATGATAAGTCTGAACTTAACAATTTGTTTTTTATAACAAAAGGAAGTAACTCTACGCAAAATGAAACGACTGCAAAATGAGTTAACGTCGCTGGTCAACCGTGGGATGGATCGTCATCTGCGTCTGGCGGTGACCGGCCTGAGCCGCAGCGGCAAAACTGCCTTTATCACTGCTTTCGTCAACCAATTGCTGCATGTTCACAGCGGTGCCCGCATGCCGCTGTTCTCGCCGGTGCGTGAAGAACGTCTGCTGGGCGTGAAGCGCATTCCGCAGCGCGATCTCGGCATTCAGCGTTTTACCTATGATGAAGGGCTGGCACAGCTTTATGGCACTCCGCCGAGTTGGCCGACCCCGACGCGTGGCGTCAGTGAAATTCGCCTGGCATTGCGTTATCGCTCCAACGATTCACTGCTGCGTCATTTCAAAGACACTTCAACGCTGTATCTGGAGATTGTCGATTACCCCGGCGAATGGCTGTTGGACTTGCCGATGCTGGAACAGGACTATCTGGCCTGGTCGCGGCAAATGGCCGGTTTGCTACAGGGCGATCGCGCCGAGTGGGCCAGGCCCTGGCTGGAACTGTGCAAAAGCTGCGATCCGCTGGCACCCGCCGATGAAAACAAACTGGCGGCCATCGCCCAGGCTTATACCGATTATCTGCTGCGCTGTAAAAGTGAAGGGCTGCATTTTATTCAGCCGGGCCGCTTTGTGTTGCCGGGCGATCTGGCCGGTGCGCCGGCATTGCAGTTCTTCCCGTGGCCAAACGTCGATAGCCTTGGTGAGTCCAAACTGGCGCAGGCGGATAAACACAGCAACATCGGCATGCTGCGTGCGCGTTTCAACTATTACTGTCAGACCATCGTCAAAAACTTTTATAAAGAGCATTTTGTCCGTTTCGATCGCCAGATTGTGCTGGTGGATTGCCTGCAGCCCCTCAATAGCGGCCCGCAGGCGTTCAACGATATGCGGCTGGCGCTGACCCAACTGATGCAGAGTTTCCATTATGGGAAGCGCACGCTATTCCGTCGCTTATTTTCACCGACCATCGATAAACTGATGTTTGCCGCTACCAAGGCCGATCACATCACCGCCGATCAGCACGCCAATTTAGTGTCGTTGCTGCAGCAATTGGTGCAGGAAGCCTGGCAGAACGCGGCGTTTGAGGGCATCAGCATGGACTGTGTCGGGCTGGCCTCGGTGCAGGCGACCGAGAGCGGTATCGTCGACCATCAGGGGCAGCGTATTCCGGCGTTGAAAGGCAATCGTCTGAATGATGGTGCACCACTGACGGTGTTCCCTGGCGAAGTGCCGGCACGTTTGCCGGGGCCGGCGTTCTGGCAAAATCAGGGCTTCCATTTTGATGAGTTCCGTCCACGCGCGATGAGTGTGGACAGTCCGTTGCCGCATATCCGCCTGGACGCGGTAATGGAGTTTTTACTGGGAGATAAATTGCGATGAGCGAGCCGATAAAACCGCGTATCGATTTCGAACAGCCGTTGGAGCCGCCGCAGGAGCCGGTGCTGCGTGCCAATGTTGCTTTCGACGAACAGCAGGCGGAAAACTTTTTCCCGGCGGCACCGGAGCTGCAGCAGGAAGAGGAAGAAGGGCGTGCCGAAGGCATTATCAACGCAGCCCTGAAACCCAAACGCAGCCTGTGGCGCAAAATGGTCACCGCCGGGCTGACATTGTTCGGCGTTAGCGTGGTGGCGCAGGGCGTGCAGTGGGTGCATACCGCCTGGGTACAGCAGGATTGGATCGCCATGGGCGGTGGCGTGGCCGGTGGGTTGATTGTCTTTGCCGGGGTGGGTTCGGTAGTAACCGAATGGCGTCGGCTATATCGTTTGCGTCAGCGTGCAGAAGAACGAGATGTGGCACGCGAGCTGTTGCACAGCCACGGATTGGGCAAAGGGCGTGAATTCTGCGAAAAACTGGCGCGTCAGGCCGGTCTCGATCAGGGGCACCCGGCACTGCAACGCTGGCAGGCTTCGCTGCATGAAACTCAGAACGACCGTGAGGTAGTGGCACTGTACGCCAAGCTGGTGCAACCGGTGTTGGATAATCAGGCGCGGCGTGAAATCAGCCGTTCGGCGGCAGAGTCCACCTTAATGATCGCCGTCAGCCCGTTGGCGGTGGTGGATATGGCGTTTATCGCCTGGCGTAATATCCGGCTGATCAACCGTATCGCCGCGCTGTATGGTATCGAACTGGGTTATTTCAGTCGTCTGCGCTTGTTCCGCCTGGTGCTGTTGAATATCGCCTTTGCCGGAGCGTCTGAACTGGTGCGCGAGGTGGGGATGGACTGGATGTCGCAAGACCTGGCCGCCCGACTGTCCGCCCGAGCGGCGCAGGGCATCGGTGCCGGTTTGCTGACCGCCAGACTCGGTATCAAGGCGATGGAACTGTGCCGTCCGCTGCCCTGGCTGGAAGGGGAAAAACCGAAACTGGGTGATTTCCGCAGCCAACTGATTGGCCAGTTGAAAGACACTATGAAAAAGAGTGATAACAAAGCCAAATAATTCGCCAATGGCGCTCACTCGGGCGCCATTGTTCTTTCTTGCCGCAATCACACCCCGCTAACGCCAATACGTAACCCGCACTTGACGAAAGACGATCCCCCTGTAAATACATTATATTTATCTGCAAATTTACTGGCGGTTGTGATAACTCTCTACTGATAAGCTAAAATGACGCCGATGGTGTTATTCACTTGCGTTTAAAATCATCAACAACAGCGATAAATCAGAGTTCTGTCAACTTTTGCTGACAGATTGCTTCTACCGCTTGGGGTGAGAGAGTATCATCATCTTCAGTCATCCCCGCACCTGCAGAGATAAGGCCAATACTGATGCGTTTGGAAGTTTTTTGCGAAGACCGGATCGGTCTGACTCGAGAGTTACTCGATCTTTTGGTATTGCGCAGCATAGATTTACGTGGCATCGAAATCGATCCCATCGGCCGCATTTACCTCAATTTTTCCCAGCTGGATTTTGACACCTTCCGCGCGCTGATGGTGGAGATCCGCCGCATTGCCGGTGTGACCGATGTGCGCACCGTGAATTTCATGCCGTCTGAACGCGAACACCGCGCACTGCGCGCGCTGCTGGAGTCGATGCCTGAGCCGGTGTTTTCGATCGATATGAAAGGTAAAGTCGAACTGGCCAATCCGGCGGCGCAGGCGCTGTTCGGGCTTAGCGAAGACAAAATTCGCAATCAGACGGCCACCGCATTGATTGGCGGTTATAACTTCAACCGCTGGCTGGAAAGCGAACAAACGGCGCCACAATCGGAGCGGGTGGTGATCCGCAGTCAGGACTTCCTGATGGATATCACGCCAATCTACCTGGAAGACGAAAACCAGCAGAATGCCGCCGTAGGCGCGGTAGTGATGCTGAAGTCCACGGCCCGTATGGGGCGTCAGCTACAGAATCTGTCGGTAAACGACGATACCGAGTTTGATCATATCGTTGCCGCCAGCCCGAAAATGCGCCACGTGCTGGAGCAGGCGCGCAAGTTGGCGATGCTGGATGCGCCACTGTTGATTGTCGGCGAGACCGGTACCGGTAAAGATATTCTGGCCCGCGCTTGCCATTTGCGCAGCCCACGTGGCAAGCAGCCGTTCCTGGCGCTCAATTGCGCCGCATTGCCGGATGACGTGGCGGAAAGCGAACTGTTCGGCCATGCGCCGGGGGCTTATCCGAATGCGCTGGAAGGCAAGAAGGGCTTCTTCGAACAGGCACACGGTGGTTCGGTGCTGCTGGATGAAATCGGTGAGATGTCGCCGCGCATGCAGACCAAACTGCTGCGTTTCATTAACGATGGCACTTTCCGCCGCGTGGGTGAAGAACACGAAGTCCATGTGGATGTGCGGGTAATTTGCGCGACGCAGAAAAACCTGACCGAACTGGTGCAGCGTGGTGAGTTCCGTGAGGATCTCTATTATCGCCTTAACGTGTTGACCATCACCATTCCGCCGCTGCGTGAGCGTCCGCAGGACATCATGCCGCTGACCGAACTGTTTGTGGCGCGTTTTGCCGATGAGCAGGGTGTAGCGCGGCCGAAGCTGGCCAATGATCTGGGCAGTTTCCTCAGCAAATATGGCTGGCCTGGCAACGTGCGACAGTTAAAAAACGCCATTTACCGGGCGTTGACGCAAACCGAAGGTTTCGAACTTCGTCCACAGGACATTGTATTGCCGGAGTTCGAGGTTGAAATGTCGCTGGGCGATGAGGTGATGGACGGCTCGCTTGACGATATCAGCAAGCGTTTCGAACGTTCGGTGCTGACCCGTTTGTACCGTACCTACCCGAGTACCAGAAAACTGGCGAAACGCCTGGGGGTTTCGCATACCGCGATCGCCAATAAGTTACGCGAATATGGGCTCAGTAGCCGTAAGCCTGGTGGGGAAAGCGAAGAATAAAAAAACGGGCGCCATAAGCGCCCGTTTCAACGTTTCGAGGCCGGCATTTGTCGGCCTTCTGGCATTACTTCAGCGCAGCCAGCGCCGCATCGTAGTTCGGCTCGGTGGTGATTTCATTCACCAACTCGCTGTACAGTACGTTGTCCTGACCATCCAGCACCACAACCGCGCGTGCGGTCAGGCCTGCCAGTGGGCCTTCAGCGATTTCAACGCCGTAGGCCTGTTTGAATTCAGCGCCACGCAGGGTGGACAGGGTGACTACGTTGTCCAGGCCTTCTGCACCGCAGAAACGTGACTGGGCGAACGGCAGGTCGGCCGAGATGCACAGCACTACGGTGTTATCCAGGCCACTGGCCAGTTGGTTGAAGGTACGTACCGAAGTCGCACAAACGCCGGTATCGACACTTGGGAAAATGTTCAGAACTTTGCGTTGACCCGCGAAGCTGCTCAGCGCCACGTCTGACAAGTCTTTGGCAACCAGTGAGAAGGCTTTGGCTTGTTCGCCGGACTGTGGCAGATGGCCTGCAACGCTAACCGGGTTGCCTTGAAAATGTACTGTCTGAGTCATTAGCTTGATTCCTTTTACAGGTGTTTATACAAAGGGCATGAGCCTAATAAAAGGGCCTTTCGGCCGCATTTAACATTAGGTTCACACCCTGGCCTCAGTTTATGTCAACAATTGTGGGTTGAATAGATAAAGTTTGCTAAATAGTTGTATATATTAGAGTGTGTCCAAAAAAGCACCCACGCGTCAGCCCGATTTTCTACGTAATTTCCGCTCAGGAGCCGTCATGAGAAGCATGCATTTTTACCCAGAAGCCTGGCCATTGCATACCGCCTTTGTTATTGCCCGCGGCAGCCGCACCGAAGCCAAAGTGGTGGTGGTCGAAATTGAACAGCAGGGTGTGCGGGGCGTTGGTGAATGTACACCTTATCCACGTTACGGTGAAAGTGAAGCTTCGGTGATGGCGCTGCTGGCTGAAGTGGTGGCAGCGGTCGAACAGGGCGTGACACGTGAACAATTGCAACAGCTGATGCCGGCCGGTGCGGCACGTAATGCGGTGGATTCCGCCTTGTGGGATTTGGAGTGCCAACTGAGCGGTCAGAACCGCTGGCAACGCAGTGGTGTTGCCGAGCCGGAATGCATCCTGATGGCGCAAACCGTCAGTATAGGTTCGCCGGAAGCCATGGCCTTCGCCGCACGTGAACTTGAGCAGCAAGGAGCACGCTTGCTGAAAATCAAACTGGACAACCATCTGATCAGCGAACGGCTGGTGGCGATACGTGCGGCGGTGCCGGATACCACTTTGATTGTCGATGCCAATGAGTCCTGGCAGGTGGAAGGGCTGGCGGCGCGCTGCCAACTGTTGGCCGATCTGGGCGTGGCGATGCTGGAGCAACCGCTGCCGGCGACGGATGACAGCGCACTGGAAAACTTTATTCACCCGTTGCCCATTTGCGCCGATGAAAGCTGCCACACCCGCAGTGATTTACCCAAGCTGGCCGGTCGTTACCAGATGGTCAATATCAAGCTGGATAAAACCGGCGGCCTGACCGAAGGGCTGGCGTTGGCTGAAGAGGCGCGGCAACAAGGGTTCGCTATTATGCTCGGCTGCATGTTGTGCACTTCGCGGGCGATCAATGCCGCATTGCCGCTGGCGCCGGGTGCGCGATTCGTCGATTTGGACGGTCCGACCTGGCTGGCGAATGACGTTGAACCGGGGCTGAATTTTGAATGTGGGGCGATTAATCTCGCCCCATAGCCGGTTTAGCCTGGGTAGGTCAGCAATTCTACCATCGCGTTGAGGTAGTTTTCGCTGGCGGCATCGGCCGAGATCGGCGGGAACTCCGCAGTAATGCAAGGCAGTGACAAATCGGCGCACCAGCTGCCGAATGATCCTGGTGTTTCGTAACCGACGCTGGTGACCAGCGGCAAGGCAAACTTATGCGAAAGCCAGACGCCAAGTTGGGAACTGGCCGGGTCTTCAATACAGGCCAATGGCTCGTGGAACGACACCACCCAGTGTGGTTTCAACCGATGGATCAGATGACATAGCCCCTGGGTTTCCGGTTCGGAGCCAGGGCGGCCACCGGTTGAGAGTTTAACATCCCGAGCCTCCGCGGCGCTGTTCCAACGATAAACCGTATCCCCGGAGCGCCAGTTGGCCGCCGGGAAGTTGCGGTTCAGATCGACCCCGTTGGCGTTGGCGCGCAGCCCGAGCTGGCAGCCGTCGGGATTGACTGCCAGCACCACGTGGTGCCGCAGTCGGTTTGGTGCGATGCTGCGTAATGCACAAGACAGGGTAACGATAGCTGCGCTCTCATCACCGTGAGTCCCGGCAATAATCAGCCCGGTTTCCGGGCCACTGACGGCCGCCGGGAAATAAAGTAGCGGCGCGCCTAACAGCGAACTGCCGTAATTCTCTCCTGCAACAGCCAATTGGCCACGTTCACTGCGCGGTCGATGCTGGGTCATGATGGGTCCCTGATTTAAAGGTCGAGAGTGATTATCATTTTATTCAGTGTATTACGGTTTCACTTAACTTTCCCAGAGCAATTTCTCACCCGGTAATAAAATTGATTGTCATAAATTTATGAACAGTGAATCCGATTATTGACGACTGGCGGACGATCTGTCGTTCGCTACACTGGCTTCATCGTGAACAGACAAACTGGAGTTAACCATGAAAGCCATCGCAGTCAAACAGCTCGGCGCTACGCCAGAACAGGTAGAGATCGCCAAACCCTCACTACAACCCGGACAGATACTGGTCAAAATGGCCGCGGCCGGGCTAAATCCGGTTGACTGGCGGATAGCCGACGGCATGTTGCAGGGGCAACTGCCCCATGTGTTTCCCTTGGTGATTGGCATTGACGGTGCCGGTGTGGTTGAGGCGGTCGCTGATGATGTCAGCGGATTTAGCGTCAATGAACGGGTGGTCGGCAAGTTTATGTTCGATAAGGTCGGTGCAGGCAGTTACGCCCAATATGCGACGATTGATCAACGTGCGGTACTGGCGCGGGTACCTGATGAAGTGAGTTTGGCCCAGGCGGCGGCCATGCCGATTGCGGCCGGTACCGCTTTGAAACTGGTTGAAAAGCTGCAATTGACGGCCGGTGCGACGTTGCTGGTCGTGGGGGCGACTGGCGGTGTTGGCCGTTTTATCATCCAGTTGGCCAAACGACAAGGGCTGACAGTGATCGCCACCGGTGGCGCAGATGCCGAAGCCGCCTTGCGTGAACTGGGGGCAGATAATGTGATTGATCACCACCGTGCTCCTCTGCTGCAGCAGGTACAGCAACAATATCCTCAGGGCATTGACGGCATGATTGATCTGGTCAGCAATGCCGAGGCTTTCAGTGCCTTGCTGGCTATCCTGCACAAGGGCGGTGCGGCGTTAAGTAGCATTTGGTCGGCAGCGCCGGAGCAGATGCAGCAACAGGGCCTGCGCGGCGGCAACATTGAGGCGCAAATCAGTGCCGATGAACTGGAGCAACTGTTGCAAAGCGTAGCGCGCGGTGAATTGCAGGTACCGGTGGAACGCCTGGTATCGATTAAGCAGGCACCGGAAATGCTGGCGCAAAGCAAAGCCGGTGGCTCACGCGGCAAAACCGTGTTGAACATTGATTGGTGAAGCCAATAAAACCACGCTATCTATTTCGCTGTTGTTATACTATCGGCAAAGTTAACCAAACAGGGGATTTAACATGCCAGTAGCCAGAATAGTTGCCAGCTATAGCGAAAATGATAAGGACACCATCACGCTGCTATGCGGTGTGGACGAGGAAAATCAGATCCGTCAGGGAGAATGGTTTGGCGTGGTGAAGAACGACGATGGGCGTGGCGACGAGTCTAACTACCCGTTTACCCTGCACGTCGATTACCAGAAAAACAGCTTCTATCTCGACTATGGTTTTGACGATGCCGAGTCGCGCCAGATGCAGAAAACCGATATTCATGCCAAGCCATTGGCCGAGAAAGGCTTCTTCACCATTTTTGATGAAGAAGAGGGTGAAGAGTTCAGCTACCGCATCAATAGCATTCACCTTTACGACTAATCACTTTCGCTAAGAGAAAATGCCCATATCGACACTGTCGTGCGGGCATTTTTATTGCCTGGCCCCCAGTTTTTACATCTTGTCCGCCGGGAACTCTAGGTGAGACTAATCTTGTGCTATAAGATAAAAAATTCAGATGGTTAACCGGGGATGGATCAGAATGACGAGAAAAAAAATTCAACAGGGTTTTCGTTTGGCGCTGTGTGCTGTGGCGATTGGCGCAGGGTTGAGCAGCGCAATGGCGGCTCAGGTTCCCCCAGGTACCTCACTGGCGGAGAAACAGGAAATTGTTCGCCATATTAAAGATGAACCGGCCTCGCTCGATCCGATCAAAGCGGTGGGCCTGCCGGAAGCGCAATTGGCGCGCGATCTGTTTGAAGGGCTGGTGAACCAGGATGCCAACGGCAAGGTGATCCCTGGCGTCGCCACCCGTTGGCAAACCACGGATAACCAAACCTACATTTTCACCCTGCGTAAAGATGCGCGCTGGTCTAACGGTGACCCTGTCACGGCGAAAGATTTTGTTTATAGCTGGCAGCGCTTGGTTGAACCGAAGAATCTGTCTCCCTTTGCCTGGTTTGCTCAACTGGCCGGTATACAAAATGCCGATGAAATCATTACCGGCAAGCTGCCTGCCGATAAGCTGGGCGTAACCGCGCTGGATGATTACACCTTCAAAGTACAGTTGAACAAACCGGTGCCGTATTTTGTCAGCCTGACCGCCAACTTCAGCCTGTTCCCGGTTAACAAGGCAGTTGTAGAGAAATTTGGCAACGATTGGACCAAGGTCGGTAATCTGGTCGGTAACGGCGCGTTTAAACTGCAGGAGCGGGTGGTTAACGAGAAACTGGTACTGACACCAAACGATCACTATTGGGATCATGCGCACACGGTGCTGACCAAAGTGACCTTTGTGCCGATTAACCAGGAGTCCAACGCCACCAAACGTTATCTGGCTGGCGATATCGATATCACCGAGTCCTTCCCGAAAAACATGTACCAAAAGCTGCTGAAAGACATTCCGGACCAGGTCTATACCCCGGATCAGCTCGGTACCTATTATTATGCTTTTAATACCCAACGCGCGCCGACTAACGATGTGCGGGTGCGCAAGGCGTTGTCTTACGCTATCGATCGTAAAATTATCGCCGAAAAAGTATTGGGCACCGGGGAAAAACCGGCGTACCACTTCACTCCGGACGTCACTGCCGGGTTTAAGCCGGAAGTGAGCCTGTTGCAGCAGCAATCGCAGGCGGAGCTGGATGCGCAGGCCAAGGCCTTGATGCAGGCGGCCGGCTATGGTCCGAACAATCCGCTGAAACTGACGCTGTTGTATAACACTTCGGAAAGCCACCAGAAAATTGCCATCGCCGTGGCCTCCATGTGGAAGAAAACGCTCGGTATCGACGTCAAGCTGCAAAATCAGGAATGGAAAACCTACATCGATAGCCGTAACACCGGCAATTTCGACGTGGTGCGTGCTTCCTGGGTGGGGGATTACAACGAAGCTTCGACCTTCCTGTCACTGTTAAGCTCCACCCACAGCGGTAATATCGCCAAATTCAACAGTGCGGATTACGACAAACTGCTGACGTTGGCCAGCCATGAAACCAATCCTGCGGCTTTGACCACAGATTATAATAAGTTGGAGCAGATCATCGCCGATCAGGCACCGATCGCACCAATTTATCAGTACACTAATGGCCGATTGATTAAACCCTGGGTGAAAGGTTACCCGATTACCAATCCGGAAGACGTGGCTTACAGCCAGACGATGTATATTTTGAAGCATTGATATGTTTTGGTAGTCCGATGTGTTGCCGTCAAACCCCGCCAAAGCGGGGTTTTTACTTAGGTGGCTATGGGGCATCAAACAATGCGCTGCGGCCTGTCGCCGAAGGAAAGACACAGGCGACGTCGTGGGCACAGCCGGGAACGATCAGCAAATTGCGTTTGGCATCTGGGGCAATAAAGCGTCGGTCATAAGCGACATAGGCGATGCCGCGTTGCAGGCGATAGGGGCCTTGCGCCTGCGCCGCGCAGGATTTATCGAGTATTTTGTAGAAGGTGCCGGGTGAATTGCCGGTATCCTGCTCGCCTTCAAGATAGGTGATATCCGCCGTGGCATAGCGCTGGCGCACCGCTTCACGGTTTTGGTCGAGAAAGGCCGGGATAGCCTGAGTGCCGTATTTCCAACGTTCGACGTTCGGACAGGCATCATTCCTGACCTCAACCCAATCAAAGCTACAGTCGCCTTGTTGGTTGCAGTCGCGCCAGTCGGCAGGGCGGCCATTTTTTACCGGCTGCGGCCGCCGGCTATCGAAATAGAGCCAACTGCCGGGGTCCGCTATGACGTAACGCATCGTCACGCCGGCAGGTGGATGGGCGAATCCGACATAGTGCTGCACAAACTGTGCTCCGGCGGAGAATCCGGCGACGGTAATTGACTCTACCCTTGGCCATTTTGTTTTCAGCTCGGCAAGCAGACTATCGAGTGCGGCAAATGAGGTGGTATTCCCCTGGTTATCCAAACCGCCTTCAATCCACGAACTGCAGCTCCAGAGTGCGTCACCTGCCTGCGCTGACGGCACGCCGGGTGAGTGGCAGTGTGCGGCCTGCGTCTCGCTAACCGGGAACAGCGGGGCAATCAGCAGTCTGTCATCAGTTTTTGTCGCACGCTGGGCCGCAGTGATGGCGGCAGCCAATGTTTTACCGGCATCTCTGGGATGCCCATGCAGAACGATTAACGCGCTGTGTGGTGTGGGGCCATGAGGTTTCGCCACGAAATAAGGCAAGTCGCCCGTTGAGTCAGCTAATTTGACCCGGTATGCATCAGCGATAGTGTTGAGCGAGTTATCTGCGGCAAACAGCAAATGAAACGGCGCTGGAGCAAACGCCAAAACAGAGGTTAACAAGAATGTCGAAGTGGATTTCATCGGGTGCCCGGTCGTGCGTTGTGCGTTATTTATCCATGTTAGCGTATAAGGCTCTTCCTGGGGCAGCATTCGCATGGCTTCATCTTTGATCCGCCTGGTATTAACGCTAGACTCTGGAATAACTGAAAGCAGAGGGGGATGAGGAATGGAAGTCATTGAGGGGCGCGAGTTACAGGTTCCTGACGCAGTGTATGCCTACCAGCTCGATGGCAAGGGCGGCGTAACATCAATTGATTACGATGATAAAGTCACTTGCGATGAGCCTTGCTGGCTGCATCTCGATTATGCGCACCCCGCCAGCGCCCAATGGCTAACCACCACGCCGCTATTGCCGGATGCGGTCAGAGAGGCGTTGTCCGGGGAAAGCTCGCGGCCGCGTGTCAGTAAAGTGGGCGAAGGAACCATGGTCACGCTGCGCAGCATTAATTTTAACGCCAACTCGCGGCCGGATCAGTTGGTGACCATTCGTGTCTACATGACAGATAAACTGATCGTTTCCACCCGGCATCGCAAAGTTTATTCCATCGACCAGGTGGTGAATGACCTGCAAAGCGGTAGCGGGCCAACCAACAGCGGTAACTGGCTGGTGGAGATATCGGATGCACTGACCGATCACGCCAGCGAATTTATCGAGGATCTGCATGACAAGATCATCGATCTGGAAGATTCACTGTTGGAGCAGCAGGTTCCCGAACGCGGGCAACTGGCGCTGATCCGCAAACAGCTGATCGTACTACGCCGCTATATGGCACCGCAGCGTGATGTATTTTCCCGGCTGGCCAGCGACCGTCTGCCCTGGATGAATGATGACGACCGCCGTCGCATGCAGGATATTGCCGATCGGTTAGGGCGCGGCCTGGATGATCTGGACGGCAGCATTGCCCGTACCGCAATCCTTTCTGACGAAATCACCACCGTGATGGCCGATGCCATGAACCGCCGCACCTACACCATGTCATTATTGGCGATGGTGTTTTTGCCGACGACTTTTTTGACCGGGTTGTTCGGCGTCAACCTGGGGGGCATTCCGGGCGGCGGTAACCCCTTTGGTTTTGCTGCCTTTTGCCTGACGCTGACCGGATTGGTGTTCGGCCTGGGCTGGTGGCTGAAACGACGCCGCTGGCTGTAGCCAAAAAACGTTGATAACCCGGTTAACATTGAGCGATATCAACTTTTATCGGCGGGAAATGGGGCATGATCTATCTCGCAGGTGAATGCAACGTCAAGCGATGGGCGTTGTGCTCCATAATTGTCTTACTTTCTTATATTTAGAATTACTGCATAGCACATTGATTCATACGATGCCGGTTTAATCACCGGCATTTTTTTTGTCTGTAATTTACCCCGTCAGGCCGCACTTTCATCCCAGAAACTGGCCTCGATTTTATGTCCGTCCAGATCCCTAACAAAACAGCCGTAATAGGCTTCACCATAATGCGGTCGTGAACCGGGTGCGCCTTCATCTGTTGCACCGGCCTGCAACGCCTGGCGGTAGAAATCATCGACCTGCTGTTTACTGGTGGCGAAAAACCCCACATGCAGGCCATTGCCGACAGAGGCGGGTTTACCGTCGATAGGTACCTGTAACCAGAACTCTGGATAGTCACGCCCATAGCCGATGGCGCCGGGGTGTTCCAACACCCGCCGGCAACCTAATGCGGCAAGGGTTCGGTCGTAGAAGTCGGCTGCGGCGTCAAAATGATTGCTGCCGAGAGAAACGTGAGACAAGCAGGGGGTGATGTTCATCGGTAATCTCCAGTGACTGTATAAAAACACAGTATAGAATAAAAACGGCACTGTCTGATGAATTCTGCTGAAATTGCGAGCGGGATCGAAAACTGATGACGGGAAATTTCCGCCCACAGCGTGCGGGCGGAATAACGACTTACTTGATTTCGAGGACGTCTAAGCGCACCGGGGCGGCGTCATCCGCATCCTCCGGTTGCCAGCCGATCGGCTGCATCGGAATGTCTTCACGGTCAAAGGCCAGATCGCCACCGTCAACCACTTCGCTGCCGTGGTGAATCCCTTTGAAATCAAAAAGGTTGTAGTCGCTCAGGTGTGAAGGCACGACATTTTGCACTGCGCTGAACATGGTTTCCAGACGGCCCGGGTAACGTTTATCCCAGTCGCGCAACATATCACCAATCACCTGGCGTTGCAGATTAGGCTGCGAGCCGCACAGGTTGCACGGGATAATCGGGAAGCCTTTGGCAACCGAGAAACGCTCAATGTCTTTTTCACGGCAATAAGCCAGCGGGCGAATAACCACATGTTTGCCATCGTCGCTCATCAGTTTCGGTGGCATGCCTTTCAGCTTGCCGCCGTAGAACATATTGAGGAACAGCGTTTGTAAGATGTCGTCCCGGTGGTGGCCAAGGGCGATTTTGGTGGCCCCCAACTCGGTAGCGGTGCGGTAAAGGATACCGCGACGCAGGCGTGAACACAGCGAGCAGGTGGTTTTGCCCTCAGGGATCTTGTCCTTGACGATGCTGTAGGTGTTTTCTTCAACAATCTGGTATTCCACCCCCAGGCTTTCCAGATAAGCCGGCAGGATATGCTCGGGGAAGCCGGGTTGTTTCTGATCGAGGTTGACCGCAATCAGCGAGAAGTTGACCGGTGCACTTTGTTGCAGGTTGCGCAAGATTTCCAGCATGGTGTAGCTGTCTTTGCCGCCGGACAGGCAAACCATGATGCGGTCGCCTTCTTCAATCATGTTGAAATCGGCGATAGCCTGACCCACGTTGCGACGCAGGCGTTTTTGCAATTTGTTCAGGTTGTACTGCTCTTTTTGGCTAATGGTATGGTTTTCTTGCATTATTTATTATCTCTAAAACAAAGAGGGGCATATAACGGGCAACGTTTTTTAGAATGCCAACTTATCCGCCTGATCGCTGTTCAACTTATCTATCCAGGTTCTGTAAACCTGATAGACATTGTGTGTCTTTATACCCATCTGACTCGGGGTTGCGGCGGCTGACAGAAGCCAGCAAGCAAAAGTATGCCGCGTATGGTACGGATTACGGCGACGAATACCAGCACGATTTACCGCAGTGCTCCAGTGTATCGGTTGACGCTCGCTGAAGATTCTGGTCTCACAATGGTGAATCAGCAATGGGCTACCCGTTGTGCAAAGGTTTCATCTGTTTATTCGTTTTAATTTGGCGTGACTGAAGGGCTTTAGTATCGGCCGGACAGAAGCCGGCCGCGCGGTGAGGATCGGAAAATGCTACTGATGCGGAGTGCGTCCAATAACCCGTTTCAAAATAAGCAGAGCCCGGTATAGAGCTCTACCCATTGCATCGTTACCCTTTAATGGGGCCGCTTATTTTTTTTTGCCTTTGGACGTGGTGGCAGCGCGTCCCTTCGTATTGCCAGCTGCATTTTTAGCCGCTTTAGCCGCAGGTGTCGACGCCTTGGTTCCGGTGGCACTTAAAAACTTCTCATAATATTCCAATGCCAGTTTACGTATTGCTCTACCGATATTGGCATAATCGTATTCATTCAGGTTAGCCAGGGATACGCGCCATGATGGGTGTGGCGTGCCGAAACCTTTGCCTGGCAGCAAAATCACACCGGTTTCCTCGGCGAGTCGGAACAAGACCTCGTTAGGTTTCATCTGCCCCATCATCCATTTCACATAGTCGGCACCGTACATTTCACCGGCCAGTTCCTCGAGATCCAGCAGATGGTAGTAGCGCACCGAATTGGGATCGTAGGGCATCGGCAGACCCAGCTCACGGTACAGCACCTCTTTGCGGCGCAGTACGATCCGTTTCATTTCATTCTTGTATGCATCCGGTTCATCCATCAGACAGAATAGTGAGAACAGAGTCATCTGTGCCTGTACCGGGGTGGAAAGGCCGGCAGTATGATTCAGCGCCACGGTGCGGCTGTCAGCGACCAGTCGATCAATAAACTTGAGGCTGCGTGGGGCAGTGGTAATTGATGAATACCGGTGATCCAGCTGTTTCTTTTTGGTCTCTGGTAAAGCGGCAATGGTGGCATCGATGATATTGTCTTCATGTGTCGCCACGATCCCCATACGCCAGCCCGTTGCGCCAAAGTATTTGGAGAACGAGTACACCAGGATGGTGTTGTAAGGGCAGATAGCAAACAGTGATACGAAATTATCAGCAAACGTAGCGTAGACATCATCCGTAAGGATGATCAGATCCGGCCTTTTTTTCACGATGTCGGCAATATACCGCAGCGTATCGTCATCAATTTTAACGGACGGTGGGTTACTCGGATTGACCAGGAAGAATGCTTTAATTTTCGGGTCGAGCAACTTATCCAGTTCTTGGTGGGTAAACTGCCATTTGTTGGACTGCGGCGCATCGATATGGATAGTTTTCAGGTTGTAATCGCTGAGTTCGGGGATCTCAATATAGGGGGTGAAAATGGGCATCCCCAGGGCAATGGTATCGCCCTCGCTGATCACATGGTTGGCTTTCAGACTGGCAAATAAATAGGTCATCGCCGCCGTGCCGCCTTCCAGTGCATACATGTCAAACTTGCCGACGAACGGGTAGGTGCCGATCATTTCTTTGTGGATGTATTTGTTGACGATAACTTCACTTAACCTCAGCATTCTGTCAGGCACCGGATAATTACAGCCCAGAATGGCCTCGCACATCTCATAAATGAAGTCACCGGCATTCAACCCCATTTGATCCCGAACATAGGACACGGCGGCCTCGATAAAACGAACTCCCGGGACGCTTTCGTGCTGTTTGGCAAACAGTTCGAATCTCGCCTCTATCCCTTCGCGCTGGGGGAAGCCTCCAACATGCTCCATGTACATATAGGAACGCTCAGCTTCGGTTATCGCAAACAGGCCAAACTGAAAAAAACCATGTCGCGGAGTCGTCGCCAAAAAATTGGGGTTCCCACGGCCTGCGTTTAACATTAACTGATTGCTTTGTACCGCCTGCTGCATTAAGGCATCTTTCAGTTCAAAAGGGCTCAACAGCGCAAGCTTTTCCGGGTCGCTAAAGTTCATTTCACTACTCCTTTAAGCATCATTGAATTGACAAAGAAAAATGCCCGCCCAGGCTGGGCGAGCCGGTATCTTGGCTACAGCGTCTTTAAACCAGGGCAACAATCAACGGCCCTAATAGCGTCAAAAATACATTGGCCAATGCATAGGTGATGGCGAAGGGGACGGTAGGTATGGTGTTTTCGGCCTTATCAAGGATCTCACCGAAAGCAGGGTTGGCGCTGCGAGTCCCACTCAATGCACCTGCAAAGATGGCCGTATTGTTGTAACGGAGCACATAGCGGCCAAAGAGCATGGTCAGAACCAAGGGTAATATCGTTACCACCACGCCAATAATCAGGATCTTAATACCCTGACTTTCAACGGTTTGTACCGCCTGCAGACCTGATGAGATCCCAACTACCACCACAAAAGCCGCCAAGCCGAGATCTTTTAGGATCTGTATCGCGCCTGAGGGCATGTAACCAAAAGACTGTCTGCGAGAACGGAACCAACCAAACAACAATCCGGACAACAGCGCACCGCCGCCGCTACCCAGTGTCAGGGGAATCGAGCCGACTTTTGCCGTCAGCAGCCCCAGCATCAAACCCACCACCAGACCTGCGCCCATGTAGACAAAGTCCGTTTTGGCGCTGGGCACGATAGTGTGACCAATCTGCTCAATCACACGTTTCACATCATGTTCAGCGCCAAAAATGGTAACCACATCGCCCAGCGACAGGACGATATCCGGATCCAGTCCTAACGCTTTGCCTTGCCGTGAAATTTGCGAAACGTATACGCCATGTTTGACGTCACGCGCCACCGCGTCACGAATATCGCCAAATGAGCGTTTGTCGAGTAACTTGTTAGTTATTACTACATCCCGCCGCTGCATGGTCAGTTCCATGCCTTCCACATCATGCAACTCTTTGCCCAATTGCCCAGCCACCGTGACCACCGCCGGGCGTTTGCCGACCACCAGGATGATATCTCCCGGTAACAGTTGCATGTCTGGGCTAGGTTCAAGCACTTGCTTATCGCGTTTCACTCGTTCAATGGTGATAGTCACCGCGGTTGTCTGCTCAAGTGTCTGAACGGTGGTTGAGGTATTCGCAGGCAACTGAAATATTCTGCCTACCAGATCGGGGGCTGCGGCCTCCTGGCCCGGGCCATAGACCTGCACACCTGCTTGCATTGCGCTTTCCGCTTTCAATGCATCTTCTTTAATGCTGCGACCCATAAACTTTGGCAGGAGATTCACGCACACCAAGATGGCGCCCAGTGAACCAAACACGTAGGTAACTGCATAACCAACGGCCACATTACCCTGAAGTCGCTGAACCTCATCGGCAGCCAGGCCCAGCTTGGTGATGGCATCGCCTGCCGTACCGATAATGGCTGACTGCGTCAAAGCACCTGCCGCCACGCCTGCCGCCAGGCCTTTATCAAGGCCGAACATCCTGGCCAGTACCACCACCGTGATCAAGCCGGTTATCGCCAGCACTGCCGCCAGGATAATTTCCTTAATGGACTGTTTACCCAATGATCTAAAAAAGTCCGGCCCGCTCTCATAGCCCACGGCGTAGATAAACAGCGCGAACATTACCGACTTCACCCCGGGATCAATCTGCACCCCAACCTGACTGACCAGTACTGCCACCAGCAGTGAACCCGCCACACCACCTAGCTGAAACTTGCCAAACTTGATCTTGCCGAGGTAATAACCCGCAGCAATAGATAAGAACAATGCAATTTCGGGCGACTTATGGAACAAATCGTGTAACCAGGTCATGGATCCACCCTCAGTGAATTAGATAAAAAAGTCTGGCAGTTAACCCGGCTGCAACGAACTGGCCAGCCCGACAATCAACGGCCCCATTAATGGCAGAACAACATTGGATATTGCGTAGGTGATCGTGTAACCCAGAAGCGGTGTGGAGTTTCCACAGGCATTCTGGATGGCACTTAAAGCAGGGGTACTGCACTGTTGCCCGGCAATCGCCCCCAATAACACCGGGGCACTGAGCTTGAGCCATAAGTGACCGACCAGCAGCGACACCATTGCCGGCACAATCGCAATGGCCACGCCCAGCAAGGGCAGGGTTAATCCATATTGCTTGATCAACGTCAGTGCCTGTGGACCAGAGGAGAGCCCGACCGCAGCAATAAATCCTGCCAGGCCGAGATCCTTCAGGAGTGCCAGCGCATCAGCATTAACCGAATGCAGATCCGCGCGACGAGCGTGATACCAGCCCAGCACCAGACCCACAATCAGCACACCGCCGCCGGTGCCGGCCGAAAAGGGAATGCCGCCAATTTTAAGGGTGAAACTGCCAAGCCACGTGCCCAATGCAATGGCCAGCCCGGCAATACCAAGATTGCTGGCCAACTTGTCTGGCATCAGTTTGCCAATGGTGCTGAGTGAGGTGGGGAAAGCCCGCTTTCCGGCAGGATTGGCATCGTAGATCTGCAGGATGTCGTTCAATTGTAATAGGGTCGCAGGCAGCGCGGGGAGAATGGCATCTCCTCTGCGAATCGCAGACACGTGCACACCGGTAGGCAGTTTCAACGCCTGCAACTGTATGTTGGCCATGGCCGGAGCCAACAGTACGACATCATAGGTTTCCAGTGCTAACGTCAGGGCGTTGGTATCGGTCAGTTCGCTGCCCAAGGCTGCCGCTGCCTCAATCAGCGATCCGCGATAACCCACCACCAGCACTTGATCACCCCGATGCAGTTTGAGTGTCGGAGAAAGTGTTAGCGTACGGTCAAAGCGCTGTACACGCACAATACTGCAGTGCTGGCCCAGCCGTTGTTGCATTGCTGCAACATTAAAACCTGCCCCTGCATCTACCCGATAAGCGCGTCCTACCACGGTAGGGGCCGCTGCGATGCCTTCGTTTTCGACTCTCCCGCCCATCTGCACCCAGAGTTTTTCGGCCTCGTCTCGCAGATTGACGCGCAGTAGCAATGGAAAAAGTTGGCTGGTGACGATCACTATGGTGATCAGACCGCAAATATAAGTGATGGAGTAGGCCGTCACCACGTTACCTTGCAGTCGGGAGATTTCGCTAGCCGGAAGGGCAAGACGTGAAATTGCATCGGTCGCGGTACCTACGACCGCGGATTCGGTGGCGGCACCCGCCATCATGCCTGCGGCAGTGCCTGGATCCAGATGCAAAACCGCGGTTGTCGCCAAAACCAGGGACAGCACTACGACCACTTCAATCAGACAGAACACCCCTAACTGGATGCCCTTTGCATTGAGGTTGGCAAAAAATTGCGGACCACCGCTGTAACCCAGAGCAAAGATGAACAACATGAAAAACACGTTCTTGACGTCTGCAGCAACCTGGATATTCAGTTGACCAATTAACAGCGCGACAATCAGTGTGCCGCAGACGCCACCGAGTTGGATCGATCCCAGCCGGATCTGGCCAATGGCATAACCGATCGTCAGTGCCAGAAATATTGCCAGCCCAGGGACAGTCTGTAACGCCTGCGTGATGACGGTGAGCAAAGAACTAAACATTTAACATCCTAGGTTAGTTAACGTAAGAGTAAAATATTAAGGGATGCGTCCTTTGCGATGGTCGTAAGATAAAGCGCTTACGGATACAGATGAAATGTAGTAGACAATTTCAGCAATAGACAAAAAATTAAATTCGTTATGTTGGGGATCTCTTCGCCGCACGGCTATCCGTGGTTATGATTTACTGAATTTGGTTACCTGAATGGATCTCAGAACAATGCAAGTTCAGTGCTGAGTTAAAACACGGAGCCGCACAGCCGGCTTTGGAAGGGATATCATGCCAGCCAGGGTGCTCTGCTGATGTGCAGAGCATCGTCTGAAGGGGACTCAGGATGGGGCGCGGATGTGTTCGGAAACGTAGCGTATTGATTTTAAGAATTTTATTATTTATGCGAAATTAATACCCACTTAAAATATATGGTTTTATATTTGAATGCCAATTCGGGACGTCAAATCCAACTTTGGTCATGCTAATGAAAATAATTTAATCCCCCTGACTAAGGGAGGTATTTACTGACAGTGATTATCACTCTACATTCTGTTCTATGGTGCGGTGGTACAGGTGCTATTTACTTTGCGGATACGAAAATTGAAATTGTTGGCATAGGGGAGTCTCACTTTTAAATAAAAAGCCACACCTGTTCATTGGCCAATAAAAAATCCATAGGCATACAAGCATCCGGCCCTATTGAAGGGCACCAGCAAACTGCCGTGAGACTTTTTATGGACAAAAGCATTGATACTCTTGGAAGCGGGGCGCAAACCGGTCGCGCCCCGATGAGTTACTCGGCGGAGGATTTTTCCCCTTTGCCGGCCAGCAGGCTGAGGAAGTCGTACTTCTCCTTCAGTTCTTTCTCTGCGGCCTGATACAGCGCGCTGGCAACCTCCGGCTGCTGTGAGTTCAGGCGGCGGAAGCGCTGTTCTTTCAGCAGCGTTTCGGTCAGGTTGCTGTTTGGCGGCCGGGAGTCCAGCGCCAGAGCAGGTTTGCCCTCATCGGCGCGACGTGGATCGAAGCGGTACAGCGGCCAGAAACCGGTGGCGGTCAACTGCTTCATCTGGTCGTGACTGAGCGCCAGATCGTAGCCGTGCTCTTCGCAGGGGCTGTAGGCGATAATCAGTGATGGGCCCGGATAGGCCTCGGCTTCCTGAATCGCTTTCACCGTCTGGTTGAGCTGCGCACCTAGCGAGATTTGTGCCACGTACACATGGCCGTACATCATCATGCTGACGCCCAGATCCTTACGCGCCTTGCGCTTGCCGTGCTCACCAAACTTGGTGACGGCGCCCAGCGGGGTAGCTTTCGACTGTTGGCCACCGGTGTTGGAGTAGCACTGGGTATCCAGCACCAGCACGTTGACGTTCTCGGTCAGGCTAAGGACGTGATCCAACCCACCGAACCCGATGTCGTAAGCCCAGCCATCACCACCAATCAGCCAGATGGACTTATCCACCAGATAATCGGCGTCGGTCGCCAGTTGGCGCGCGTCGTTACCTTCAATTTTCGCCAACAGGCTGCGCAGTTCAGCAATCTGCTGGCGGCGCGGTTCCGGTGCGATATCCTCCCTCTGCAGGGCATTAACCAAGGGGGGCGGCAACTGCGGTGCCAGCGTGTTCAACAGGCGCAATACGCGGCTGCGGTGCTGGTCAACCGTCAGGCGGAAGCCCAGACCGAATTCGGCGTTGTCCTCAAACAGCGAGTTGGCCCAGGCTGGGCCACGCCCTTCGGCATTGGTGGTATAAGGCGTTGTAGGCAGGTTGCCCCCGTAAATGGATGAGCAACCGGTGGCATTGGCAATCAGCAGCCGGTCGCCATAAAGCTGGGTCAACAGCTTGATGTACGGTGTTTCGCCGCAGCCGGAACAGGCGCCTGAGTATTCGAACAACGGCGAAATCAACTGAGAGGTGCGAATATCGATTCGCTCTAGCTGCGCCGGGTCGATCTCCGGCAGTTGCAGGAAGAAGTCGTAGTGCTCTTTTTCCACTGCCAGATGCTCTAGCCGTGGCGCCATGTTGATGGCCTTGATGTCCGGATCCTGGCGGTCTTTCGCCGGACACACCTCAACGCACAGGTTGCAACCGGTACAGTCTTCCGGGGCCACCTGCAGGACATATTTCTGGCCGCGCATATCGCGCGCTTTTACATCCAGCGATTGCAGTGAGGCAGGGGCATGTTCCATCGCCTCCGGCTGAACCACTTTGGCGCGAATGGCGGAGTGCGGACAGGCGGCAACGCAGTGGTTGCACTGGGTACACAGATCCGGCTTCCAGATGGGGATCGCCTCGGCGATATTGCGCTTTTCCCACTGAGTGGTGCCTACTGGCCAGGTGCCGTCTGGCGGGAAGGCAGACACTGGCAGTGCATCGCCCAATCCGGCCAGCATTGCGGCGGTGACGGTTTTGACAAAATCAGGTGCGGCGTCGGAAACCACCGGCGGGCGCATGGGGCTGCTGTCGTCTATCGGCTGCAGTGGGATCTCAATCAGTGCATCGAGCGTAGCGGCCAGTGCCTGCCAGTTGCGTTCAACAATATCCTGGCCTTTGCTGCTGTAGCTGCGGGCGATGGCGTCGTGCAATTGCTGCAGTGCCACATCGCCCGGCAAGATTTGGGTCAGGTGGAAAAACGCCATCTGCATCACGGTATTGATGCGCGCGCCAAGTCGGCATTCCCGTGCCAGTTTGGCGGCGTTGATGATATAAAATCGTGCCTGGCGCTGTTGCAGCACCGCCTGCACTTCCTGCGGCAGCCGCGACCAGGCTTCTTCAGCACCGTACGGGGTATTGAGCAGGAAAATGCCGCCGGGCTTCAGGCGCTCGGCCATCTGGTAGGTATCGATAAACTGCAATTGGTGACAGCCGACAAAGTCAGCGCGACTGACCAGATAGGCCGAGTTAATCGGCTGCTCGCTGACGCGCAGATGCGACACCGTCAGGCCACCGGCCTTTTTCGAGTCGTAGACAAAATAGCCCTGTGCGTACAGCGGCGTGCTGTTGCCGATGATTTTGATGTTGTTTTTGGTGGCAGAAACCGAGCCGTCACTGCCCAGACCGTAGAATAACGCCTCCAGCGAAGCGCGCTGCGGCAGGGTCTCTTCACTGAGCGGCAGGGAAAGGCCGGTCACATCGTCGAAAATACCGACGGTAAAACGCGGGCGCGGTTTGTCCAGCGCCAGTTCGTTAAATACCGCCAACGCGCAGTCTGGCCCGAACTCTTTCGAGGACAACCCATAACGGCCACCGATCACCATTGGCATGCTGGCGCGTTCACCCCGGCTGAAGGCTTCGGCCAGCGAGGTCATTACGTCCAGATACAGCGGTTCCGCCAGCGCACCTGGCTCTTTGGTGCGATCCAGTACGGCGATTTTCGTTGCGGTTTCCGGCAGCACGCTGAGCAGGTATTGCGCGGAAAAGGGCCGGAACAGCCTTACTTTCAGTACGCCGACTTTTTCACCGCGAGTCAGCAGGGCGTCGATCGCTTCTTCGCAGGTCCCGATCGCGGACCCCATCAGGATCACTACGCGTTCGGCCTGCGGATGGCCATAATATTCAAAAGGCTGATATGCCCGGCCGGTGATCTGGGCAAACTTGTCCATCGCATCAATCACGTGCTGGCCGGCACCGTCGTACCAGGGATTGGTGGCCTCACGCGACTGGAAGTAGGTATCCGGGTTGGCGGAGGTGCCACGCACCACGGGATGGTCCGGCGACAGCGCGCGGCTGCGGTGCGCGTCAATCGCCTCCTGCGGCAGCATCTGGCGCAGGGCATCGTCGCTCAGCGGGACGATCTTGTTGATTTCATGCGAGGTGCGGAAACCATCAAAAAAGTGAATAAACGGCAGACGACTGTGGAGGCTCGCCGTTTGAGAAATCAACGCAAAGTCCTGTGCTTCCTGCACGTTACTGGCGCACAGCATGGCACAGCCGGTCTGGCGTACCGCCATCACGTCGGAATGGTCACCGAAAATCGACAATGCATGGGTGGCGATGGTGCGGGCGGCAACGTGCAGGACAAAGGGTGTCAGTTCACCGGCCAGTTTGTACAGCGTCGGGATCATCAACAGCAGGCCCTGCGACGAGGTAAATGAGGTCGACAGTGCGCCGGTTTGCAATGCACCGTGCACGGTTGCGATCGCACCGCCTTCCGACTGCATTTCCACCACTCGCGGTACGTCGCCCCAGATATTCTGACGGCCGTCGCCAGACCAGGCATCTGCCTGTTCCGCCATGGTCGAACTGGGAGTAATCGGGTAGATGGCAATCACTTCGCTGGCGCGATAGGCGACGGAAGCGACTGCATTATTACCATCTGTAGTAATCATCGACTTTACCTTTCATTGCTCAAAAAGCTGCAAAAGTCGCCTCTTGCAGTAATTAACAAAGTCTAGCAGAGGGATATATTGGCCCTTTATCGCATTTGTGTGGCGGTGGCAAAATCGACCAGAGTTACTGTAAGTTGATATTTCCCGAATTAAAATCACGCCGTAAAGAGGAATTGTCATGGTTGTTTAACGACAATTTATTTCTGGCACGTCATACTGTCGAACAGGTGAACTTAAGGAAGAAAAAACGATGAGCGGATTTATGTATTTAGCCATGGCGATTGTGGCGGAAGTGGTTGCTACCACCATGTTGAAAGCCTCTGAGGGCTTTACTCGCCTGTGGCCGTCGCTGGTGGTGGTGGTCGGTTACGCGGTCGCTTTTTGGGGGCTGTCGATGGTGGTTAAAACCATGCCTCTGGGCATTGTTTACGCTATCTGGTCCGGTATGGGCATTGTTCTGGTGTCAATTGCGGCGGTATTTGTTTATCAGCAAAAACTGGATCTGCCGGCAGTTTTCGGTATGGGGTTAATTATTGCCGGTGTGTTGGTGATTAATTTGTTGTCGAAAACGGCCGCGCATTGATTGTTATTTAAAAGTAAAAATAGCCAGCGTGACATTCAGTGACGCTGGCTGAAAGCCTCAGTAATAATAACTGAAAATAATGAATCAGTTATATCCATCCAGTAACAAAGTCGGCGCTGTTTTTTTACTATTGTCTGACAACTCCCAGTCCGTCCATTGCTCCCAAACCCCACCTTCAAACCTGTCGTCACTCTTGTCGCCCAGACCGCACGGTGGCCGCTCCGTGAGTTGCGTGAAAGCCCAGATGACCCCAAGAATGATCACAACGTTCAAATAAACCCCAAATAATTGCAGGAATATATTTTCATTATTTATATATCAGGCTAGATTAAATAGGTTTGCATCAAAGATAACGAAACGTGTCCGCATAAAGTGACGCGAGTTATCGGCAATGGCGATTTTACACAGCGTAATCCCGGGTTCAGGAGTGGAATAATGACGACATCAAAATGGTTGCTGGCCGGCGCCGTATTGCTTTTGGCCGCATGCAGCAGCAAAAATGAAGAGCCAGTACAGCAGGGCAACAGCGCCAGAATCAATACCTTACAGACCAGCGCGAACTGCGCCAGCGTGGGCGGTACTACTACCGTGACGCACAATTTAAACGGCGAGGCGGTAAGAATGTGCCAGATGCCGAACGGCAAGCAATGCGAAGAATGGACTCTGGGTCAGGGAGCTTGCTCAACCGCCGGTTAAGCAGGAAAGAACACCAGGCCGCCAGGGCCTGGTGAACAGGCGTTACTGCACCCAGTCTCGCAGGGTATAGATCAGGACATGGCCGCTGCCGCTCAGTGTTAATTTCTGAGCGCTAAGGGTAACTTTTGCCCCTTTGCCCAGCACATCGCCAATCAGCCAGTCCCATTGGTTGAGCTGCGGATCAGAGCAGGCCATGCGGGTCGAAGCCAGCCCTGGCACCGTCAACACGCCGTCCTGCAACTGGCCGCCACCAAAGAAGTGGTTACACATGGCGCCGGAAACGTGCATTTTCTCACCGAACTCAAGGTTGGGTCCGTTGCCGGGGCGCGACTTCACCGCCACGCCATCGACGCTTTGCAACGCAAAATTATGATGCAACAGGTCGCTTTCTGTCACCGTTTTACCGTTCTGGCTCATGCCACACCCCGCTAACAGCAACGCCGTTAACGCCACTGAGATGGACTTCTTCATCGACTTTCCTTGTTAAAAATATCAGGCATTGATCTGATTAGGGCAGTTCTCACCCTGTTCCAATTGGTGGACGTTTTTCAGCGTGGTTTCCGAAATGCTGGTCAGCGCCTCTTCAGTCAGGAAAGCCTGATGACCGGTAAACAACACGTTGTGACAGGCTGACAGACGACGGAAGATATCGTCCTGGATCACGTCATTGGATTTGTCTTCGAAGAACAGGTCGCGTTCATTCTCATACACATCCATTCCCAGCGCGCCGATTTTCTGCTGCTTTAAGGCATCAATGGCTGCCGAGGAGTCAATCAGTGCGCCACGGCTGGTGTTGATAATCATCACGCCGTTTTTCATCAGGGTGAAAGCATCACTGTCCAGCAGGTGGTGGTTTTCCGGCGTCAACGGGCAGTGCAGGGTGATTACGTCGGACTGCGCGTACAGCGTTTTCAGATCGACATATTCGGCACCCATCTCCAGCGCTTGTTCGCTTGGGTAGGGATCATAAGCCAATAGCTTCATGCCAAACCCTTTCAGGATCCGCATGGTGGCGATGCCAATTTTACCGGTGCCAATCACCCCGGCAGTGCGGTTATGCATATTGAAGCCGATCAACCCCTCGAGCGAGAAGTTGGCATCGCGGGTGCGCTGATAGGCGCGGTGAATACGACGATTCAGGCACATCATCATACCCACGGCGTGTTCAGCGACTGCTTCCGGTGAATAGGCCGGTACGCGGACCACTTTGATGCCTAATTCTTTGGCGGCATCCAGATCCACATTATTGAAGCCCGCACAGCGCAGGGCCAGGATTTCAACCCCCAGCGCCGCCAGTTCTTCAAGGACTTCACGGCTGCCGTCGTCATTAACGAAGATACAGATGGCTTTGCAACCGGCAGCGTTTTTGGCGGTTTTTTTACTGAGCAGGAAGTCAAAAAACTCCAGCTCGTAGCCAAACTGCTGATTCACCAGTTCGAGATATTTACGGTCATACTGTTTAGTGCTGTATATCGCCAATTTCATCGTGGTTTCTCCAGCGTCATTTTTGTGATCAATTTAACAGATTTTAGTAAATTCTACAATTGGTTAGCCGGTTTCGGTAACGCTAAAAAGGGGTAACAGCTATCGCTCGAAGCGATATCAATTAAGGGTAGCTGGCGACGCCGGAGTATGACGGATATTCGTGGTGGACGGACTGGAAAGGTGATGGGGGCAAGGCTTTCGGCCAGAGCAAAAAAAATCCCCACGGGGGTGGGGAATGGCTTCTCTAGTATAGTTAGCTAGCAGCTGACTTTTGTTAGAATGCTTGCAAGACTATTAATGATCAAATGCAACGACAATAACAAAAGTCTGAAACAGGTCATATTCATGTGATGAATATGTAACTAAAGCTTACAGCATCCGCAGCAATGGCTATAAAAGCCCCGGTACAAGGCATCTTCTTCGGTCTCAGCTTCACCCTATGTCAAATTCATGCCATCATTATTACCAATTCAGGCATAGACTTAGCCTAAATGGTCTTTGGCCCGGGTAAAGGGCGCCTAACTCAGGAATGAAACAATCATTTAATGACTAAGCGATTGAAAGTATTCATAGGGATTGTGGTGAGTGTGCTGATCCTGCTGGTGGCGCTGTGGCAAACTCTGCCGCGCTGGCTGCCGCGTGTGCTCTCGCACTGGTTGCCGCAGGGCAGCCAGTTGGTTTTGCAGGGCAAACCACAGTGGCGACAGGGAGCCTTGCAGGTGGATGGTGCCCGCTTTTTAGCGCAGGATTGTTTACTTGCCACGGTTGGTCCGACCCGATTGGCTTATCAGCAGGGCCGCTGGCAACTGATCAGCGACAAACTGCATATCGATACTGCATGTTTATCAAAATTGCCTGCCGGTGATGCCAACAGTGCCCCCCTGGCGCTGGATCAACTGCAAAAACAACTGCCGCTGCTTGATGTCACCATCAAGGACCTCTCGGTGCTGCCATGGCAATACTATGCCGGTAAACTGCAGGTACATGCCACTGCAGAAGGCCAGAGCCTGCAATATCAGGGCCCCAATATCAGCGTTGATGCGCTGCTGGATCAACATCAGCAACTTACCCTGAACAGCCTGACGCTCAAGGCGCCAAACAGCCCGCAACCGCTGCATCTGACCGGCAAGATTAGCATTCCACTGGATTTGGACAGCATGCCGACGCAAGGCGCACTGCAGGGCGAACTGCAGACTGCTTATCTGGAAAAACCTTTGCTGGTGGATATGCGCTGGCAACAGCAGCAGGGGGTGATGACGCTGACGGAAAAGGGGGCAGATAAACCCCTGGCCACCTTGCCGTGGGAAATCAATCCACAGCAGGTCAGTATCAAGCAGGGCGAGTGGCGCTGGCCGTACAGTCAGCAACCGCTTAACGGCGGGTTAAGCATCGCGCTGCATGACTGGAGCAAAGGCTTTGATGAAGCCCAGATCAGCGCCCGTTTAAATGTGATCACCGACGGCCACAACGGCAAAGGCAACGCGGTGTTGACGCTGGGGCCGGGTAAGGTCGGGCTGACTGACAGCGACTTACGCTTCCAACTGACGGGTCAGGCGAATCTGGCCGACTTTTCCATGACCGCTTCCATCCCCGGCATCATCAGCGGCACTATTCTTAACCCGACGCTGGTGTTGCAGTCAGGATCACTGCTGCGCCTGTGGGGCAATGCCACGCCAGAGATGAAGCTGGAAGAGGCGCGGTTACCGTTGGCCGGCGTGAAGGTCACCGCTGGCGGCATCACCGGCCGCCTGCAGGCGATCATTAATGCCAGCGACAGCTACTGGGGCCGCTTTAAGCTGCATCTGGATGGCAAGGCCCAAGATTTTTGGCCGGACCACGGCAACTGGCAATGGCGCTACTGGGGTAACGGCCAGTTACCGCCGCTACAGGCCGCCTGGGACGTCGCCGGCAACGGCAGTTGGCAAGATACCACCCTGGTTCTTGACCGCCTTTCCACAGGTTTTGATCAATTGAAGTACAGCATGGTGACGGTTGACGCGCCGCGTCTCAGCCTCAGCCAACCGCTGCGTTGGCAGCGTGACCAGCAGGCCCCAGCGTTCAATGGCGAGGTGCAACTGGTTTCAGGCAAGGTCAGCTTCACCAATGGGGGGTACCTGCCGGCCCCGGTGCTGGCGTTGCAGCTCAAGGGCACAACGCCGGACAGCTTCCAGCTGCAGGGTAAGCTGCAGGCGGAACACATTGGGCCGATAGCGCTGCGGGGCCGCTGGGACGGCGAGCGTTTGCGTGGGGAAGGCTGGTGGCCGAAGCAATCGATGAAAGTGTTCCAACCCTTGATTTCACCCGATCTGAATATCAAACTGCGCGACGGCGAGTTTTATGCCCAGTCGGCCTTTTCTGCTGCCCGGGTACAGGGTTTTGAGGCCGGTGGCCACTGGGTGGTGAAAAACGGCGGCATGTGGCTGAAAGACGGCGAGATGAGTGGCCTGGACTTTGTCATGTCCTACCGACTGAAAAATCATCTCTGGCAGTTGGGGGCCAAAAAGCCGGTGATGTTACGTATCAAGTCGTTTAGTAACCTGTTTGAAATGCAGAATATTACCGCCGATCTGCAGGGGACTTACCCTTATAGCGAACAGGCACCGCTGACGCTGAGCAACGTTGGTATGGATGCATTAAACGGCCATATCAGCCTGTCGGCGCTGCGTATGCCACAACATGACGCCGCTGTGTTGAAACTGGATAAAGTTGATCTCAGCGCCTTGTTTACCGCGTTGAAGCCCAAACAGTTCGCCATGTCCGGGCGGGTAGACGGCGAACTACCGCTGTATCTCAATCATCCCAAGTGGCTGGTACGCAACGGTTGGATCGCCAACTCGGGCATGCTGACGCTGCGGCTGGACAAGGACATGGCCGATGCCATCGGCAGTAATAATCTGGCGACCGGTGCGGCAATCGACTGGTTGCGTTATATGGAGATTAACCGCTCGAAAGCCAGGGTGGATCTCGACAACCTCGGTGAGCTGACGCTGAAGGCGCGTATTGATGGGGTTAATCCGCAAAAAAGTGCCAAACGAGAAGTTATCCTGAACTATAGCCATCAGGAAAACGTGTTTCAGCTTTGGCGCAGCCTGCGCTTTGGCGACAATTTACAGGAGTGGCTGGAACAGGCCCTCTCAAAACCTGGGGAACAACCATGAAAATCATCAGCGGACCCTTGCTGGTCGCCGTGCTGGGGACGTCTATGTTGAGTGGCTGCGTGCCGCGCATAGAGGTCGCGACGCCTAAAGATCCGATCACCATCAATATGAACGTGAAGATCGAACATGAAATCCACATCAAAGTGGATAAAGACGTTGAAAATCTGCTGAAAGACCAAAGCGGACTGTTCTAGGAGCCAACATGAAAAAACGTTATTTAGCTTTGATTGGCGCCGGTTGGCTGTTCAGCAGTATGGCGATGGCACTGACGCTCGATGAGGCCAAGCAGCAGGGGCGTGTGGGGGAAACGCTCAGCGGTTATATCGCGCCGGTGAAGCAGGATGCCGAAACGCTGACGCTGGTGAAAAGCATCAATGCCGGGCGTACCGAGAAATACCAGCAAGTGGCGGACGGTAATCATATTGCCATCGACGATGTGGCACGTATGGCCGGGCAGAAGCTGGTAACGCGAGCCCCGGCTGGGGAATACGTGCGTGGTATTAATGGCCAGTGGCTGAAGAAATAAAAAAAGCGCGCCGTCAGGCGCGCAACAAAATACAGCATTGGATTTTTATGAGGGTAGTGCAGGTGTGACAGGACTTTAGTCATACTGTGGTGGCTTCGCCGGGGCATTACGCCCCCGCGAGGGACATCAGGCGGCAACGACCTGAGTCAGTACGGCCTTGGCGTCGGCCTGTGCTTTGGTCGCGACATCCGGGCCGTAAGCAATGCCTTCTGCGAACACGAATTCAACATCGGTAATGCCGATAAAGCCCAGGAACAGACGCAGATAAGGTTCTACCAGGTCAGTCGGGGTGCCTTTATGAATGCCGCCGCGGCTGGTCAGGATGATGGCGCGTTTGCCTTTCACCAGGCCTTCCGGGCCATTTTCGGTGTAACGGAAAGTGACGCCGGCACGGGCAATCAGGTCAAAATAGTTTTTCAACTGGGTTGGAATGTTGAAGTTGTACATCGGTGCCGCCATAACTATGGTGTCATTGGCCTGCAGTTCAGCGATCAGTTCATCGGACAAGGCCAGCGCTTCGGTCTGACGTGGGGTCAGCGGCGTATCGGAAGGACGCAGTGCGCCAACCAGCTCACCGTCCAGTACCGGAATTGGCTGTGCAGCCAGGTCACGCACGGTAATGGTGTCGTTGCCATGAGCGTTTGCCCATTGCTCAACGAAGAAATCGGCCAGTTGGTTAGACTGAGAGTAGCCCGCCAGGATGCTTGATTTAAGAACCAATACTTTGCTCATCGGTAATTCCTTAGGTTAAGACAGTGACATCAGGACGGTGCGTCCCTTGCATGCAGTACACTGTATTCACATTTTTCCGGCAGTGATAGCGCAATATTTCGAGACCTTTGTTCGATTTTATTGAATAACCTTTTCGGCCTTAAGCGGCGGGATTATGGGGAAAAAGCGGCTTGTGATATTCTTCGCATCCAAAGCCAAAAACGGGCTAACTCATTACCAAACCGTTGCTAACGCTTGATACAGCAGCGATGAAACAAGGAATACCGAACGTGAAATCTCCGCTCGCGGCATTGTCTGCCCAACTGGGCGAGCTGATGCTCCGTGATCAACAGCGCCTGCAACGTCGGCTGCAGGGCGCACGAAAAATCAAAAATCCCGATGCTCAATTGGCGGCTGCCGTTGAAATCGAAAGTGACATGGCGCTGGCGTTGCGTAAGGTGCAATCCCGCGCTGCGACCTGCCCAAAAATAACCTATCCGGCAAACCTGCCGGTCAGCCAGAAAAAGCAGGATATTCTGCAGGCGATCCGTGACCATCAGGTGGTGATTGTTGCCGGTGAAACCGGCTCGGGGAAAACCACGCAGTTACCGAAAATCTGCCTGGAATTGGGGCGTGGGGTCAAAGGGCTGATCGGCCACACCCAGCCACGGCGTCTGGCAGCGCGCACCGTAGCCAACCGCATTGCCGATGAGCTGGAAACCCCATTGGGCGGCAGCGTTGGCTATAAGGTCCGTTTTAACGATCAGGTCGGGGAAAATAGCCTGGTCAAGCTGATGACCGACGGCATCCTGTTGGCGGAAATCCAGCAGGACCGCCTGTTGATGCAGTACGATACGCTGATCATCGATGAAGCGCATGAACGCAGCCTGAATATCGACTTTATCCTCGGCTACCTGCGTGAACTGCTACCGAAACGCCCGGATCTGAAAGTTATCATCACCTCGGCAACCATAGATCCGCAGCGATTTTCGCGTCACTTCAATAATGCGCCGATTATCGAAGTTTCCGGCCGGACTTATCCGGTGGAAGTGCGTTATCGCCCGGTGGTGGACGACGCCGACGATACCGATCGCGATCAACTGCAGGCAATTTTCGATGCTGTGGACGAACTTGGCCGCGAAGGGCCGGGGGATATCCTGATCTTTATGAGCGGTGAGCGCGAAATCCGTGATACCGCTGATGCATTGAACCGCCTCAATCTGCCACATACCGAAGTCTTGCCGCTGTATGCCCGACTGTCCAACAGCGAACAGAACCGGGTGTTCCAGTCACACCACGGTCGGCGCATTGTGCTGGCGACCAACGTGGCGGAAACCTCACTGACCGTGCCGGGCATCAAGTATGTGATTGATCCGGGGACGGCGCGTATCAGCCGCTACAGCTTCCGTACCAAGGTACAGCGCCTGCCGATCGAGCCGGTGTCTCAGGCCTCGGCCAACCAGCGTAAGGGCCGCTGCGGCCGCGTGTCGGACGGTATTTGTATTCGCCTGTATGCGGAACAGGATTTCCTGTCGCGACCGGAGTTTACCGATCCGGAGATCCTGCGCACCAACCTGGCGTCGGTGATTTTGCAGATGACCTCGCTGGGGCTGGGGGATATCGCCGCTTTCCCGTTCGTGGAAGCGCCGGACAAACGCAATATTCTGGACGGCGTACGCCTGCTGGAAGAGCTGGGCGCGATTAAAACGGCAGAGAATGGCCATTACCAGCTTACTTCGCAGGGCCGTCAATTGGCACAGTTGCCGATCGACCCACGCCTGGCGCGTATGGTGCTGGAAGCGCAGAAGAGCGGTAGCGTGCGTGAGGTGATGATTATCACCGCGGCGTTGTCGATCCAGGATCCGCGTGAACGACCAATGGACAAACAGCAGGCGTCGGATGAAAAACACCGTCGCTTCGCGGATAAAGACTCGGACTTCCTGGCCTACGTGAACCTGTGGGACTGGCTGAAAGAGCAGCAAAAAGAGCACTCCTCCAGCCAGTTCCGTCGGCTGTGCCGCAACGATTTTCTGAACTACCTGCGGGTACGGGAATGGCAGGATATTTACACCCAACTGCGTCAGGTGGTGAAAGAGCTGGGGCTGCCGGTTAACAGCGAACCTTCCGATTACCGCAGCGTGCATACCGCGCTGCTGACCGGGTTGCTGTCGCACATCGGCCAGAAAGATGCCGACAAGCAGGAGTTCACCGGTGCCCGCAACGCGCGTTTCTCCATTTTCCCGGGTTCCGGCCTGTTCAAGAAGCCGCCGAAGTGGACCATGGTGGCCGAACTGGTGGAAACCAGCCGCCTGTGGGGGCGCATTGCCGCACGTATCGAGCCGGAGTGGATAGAACCGCTGGCACAGCATCTGGTGAAGCACAGCTACAGTGAACCCCACTGGTCTAAGTCCCAGGGGGCGGTGATGGCCAGTGAAAAAGTGACGTTGTTCGGGCTGCCGATTGTTGCCGCGCGCTCGGTCAATTACAGCACCATTGATCCGCTGCTGTGCCGTGAGCTGTTTATCCGCCATGCGCTGGTGGAAGGCGACTGGCAGACGCGCCACGCGTTCTTTGCCGCTAACCTGAAACTGCGTGCCGAAGTGGAGGAACTGGAACATAAATCGCGTCGTCGTGACATTTTGGTGGACGACGAAACCCTGTTTGCCTTTTACGATCAGCGTATTCCGAACGATGTGGTGTCCGGGCGTCATTTCGATAACTGGTGGAAAAACGCCGGTAAGCAAAATTCAGACCTGCTGAGCTTTGAAAAAGAAATGCTGATCAAGGACGGTGCCAATCAGGTCAGTGCGCTGGACTACCCAAACACCTGGTACCAGGGCAACCTCAAGCTGCGTCTGACTTACCAGTTTGAACCGGGCACCGACGCCGATGGCGTTACGGTACACATTCCGCTGCCTATTCTTAATCAGGTCGAGCAACAGGGCTTCGAATGGCAGATCCCGGGCATTCGACGGGAACTGATCATTGCTCTGATTAAGTCATTGCCGAAGCCGGTACGCCGCAACTTTGTGCCGGCACCGAACTATGCCGAAGCTTTCCTGGGGCGGGCGACGCCGCTGGAAATGCCGCTGCTGGATTCGCTGGAGCGCGAACTGCGCCGTATGACTGGCGTGACGGTGTCACGTGAAGACTGGCAATGGGATCAGGTGCCTGATCACCTCAAGATGACTTTCCGGGTAGTGGGCGAAAAACACAAAACCCTGCGGGAAGGCAAAGATCTGACGGCGCTGAAACTGCAATTGAAGGACAAGGTGCAGGAAACGCTGTCGGCGGTGGCAGACGATGGGCTGGAACAAAGCAATCTGCATATCTGGAGCTTCGGCAAACTGCCGGAGTTTTATGAGCAGAAGCGCGGTGGCTACTCGATGAAGGCTTATCCGGCGCTGGTGGACGAAAAAGACAGCGTAGCGATCCGCCTGTTCGACAGCGAGCAAGAGCAGCGACAGGCGATGTGGCAGGGCACGCGTCGCCTGCTGCTGTTGAATATTCCTTCGCCGATCAAATATCTGCATGAAAAGCTGCCGAACAAGGCCAAGCTGGGGCTGTACTTTAACCCTTACGGCAGAGTGCTGGATCTGATCGACGATTGCATTTCGTGCGGCATCGACAAACTGATCGCAGAACACGGTGGGCCGGTGTGGCAGGAGGAAAACTTTGCCCGTCTGCAAGAGCTGGTGCGCGGCGAACTGAATGAAACGGTGGTGGGCGTCGCCAAACAGGTCGAACAAATCCTGACGGCGGTGTTTAACATCAACAAGCGCCTGAAAGGCCGGGTTGATATCTCGTTGGCACTGGCGCTGTCGGATATTAAAACTCAGCTCGGCGCGCTGGTTTATCGTGGGTTCGTGACCAACAACGGCTGGAAACGCCTGCCGGATACGCTACGTTATCTGCAGGCGATTGAACGTCGGCTGGAGAAACTGGCCATCGATCCGCACCGTGACCGCGCGCAAATGCTACGGGTAGAGCAGGTGCAGCAGGCCTGGCAGCAGTGGCTGAACAAGCTGCCGCCGAAACGCCTACAGGATGATGAGGTGAAAGAGGTGCGCTGGATGATTGAGGAGCTGCGCGTCAGTCTGTTCGCCCAGCAACTGGGCACGCCTTATCCGATCTCGGACAAGCGTATCCTGCAGACTATCGAGCAGCTTTCGGGTTAAGCGGTACAGGCAGCCTGCATTGCAGGCTGCCCGATAACCCAGACGGGTAGGGTTAAGCGTTTATTTCCCCGCAGCCAGCGCGTCCAGCGCATCGCGAATGCCGGTCACTGCCAGTGCGCGGTTATCGGCGCGGTAACGATCTTTGGCTGCCGGAGCAGAACTTTGAATGGCAATCAGCCGCCAACCTTCGGCAGTTTTCAATAGTAACGGCGAACCGCTATCGCCGGGCAGGGTATCGCACTGGTGCGACAAGACACCTTGTTGTGCCCAGCCGGTCACTTTGCAGTTCTGGTGGCTGTAGAGATCGTCCAGATGATCCTCCGGATATCCCGCCTGGGTAATCAGCCGTTTGGCTTGTTTCATTGCCTGGGTCAGCGCCTTGCTGTCGCCTTGCCACAACGGCAGCGGCTTAATCGGCAAGGCTTTTTTATCCTTCAGACGGATCAGGGCAAAGTCATAGGCCGCTGCCGCTGGCGGTACAATCCAACCTTCACCATCAGGCTTGAGTTTTTTGCCCAGTTTGCGATCAACCAGTGTTTCAAGGTTGTCGGTCTGGTATTTCCAGGTCTTATTACCGGCCACAAAACGTAGCGCAATGGCCTTGTCCAGTTGCCCCGGTGGCGCGAGCACACAATGGCCGGCGGTGAGCGCCAGATGCGGTGAGATCAGCGTGGCGGTACACAAGTTTCCGCTGGCGGTTTCCACTTGCCCAATGGCCTGCCACGGCCAACCGTCGGTTTCCGTCACTTTTATACGTTCATCTTTGCCAAAAAATAAGCGGGTTTGCTCAGCGCTCGACGCATCGGAAGGGCTGTCGGCCCGTGCTGAGAGGGAGAGTGCGAGCGGGAATGAGCACAGCAACAGCAAAACGGTTATGCGCATAGGTTTCTTGCCTGGAAAATACGGGTCATCCATAAACACACTGAATGGTAACTATAGACTGATTTAGTCGCCGTGTGGATGGGCAGTGATTGATTTTTCAATAATTTTCAATCCAGAGGGGCTTTACAGCTACAGATAAAAAAAGGCGGCAATCAGTCCGCAGAGGATCAGCGTGGTCAAAATGATTTCAAATAAGTAGCGACGCAGCATGATGAGAACCCCCGATGAAAAAACACCCGGCGAACCGGGTGTTGGATAACTCAAGCCTGAACTGGTGAGGGGATCCTCACTTTAGTTGCTGTTACGCCGCTTTTTTATGGCTGGCTTTTTTGTGGTGTTTTTTAGCTGCCTGGGCTTTCTGAGCCGGTGCTTTTTTAGCGGTAGCTTTGTGGTGCTTTTTGGCCGCCTGAGCTTTTTGAACCGGTGCTTTCTTCGCGTGATGTTTTTTCACGTGAGTCGTCTTGGCTGGTGCAGCCATGGTGGTGGTAGCCGTCGCCGCTGGTGCGGTAGTGGTGGTAGTGGCAGCGTCAGCAGCGAAGGCAACAGAAGACAGACCCATTGCAGCGGCAACAACCAGAGCTAATACTTTTTTCATTGTTGATTCCTCAAATTACTCATCATGTATCAAGCCCACTGCGGGGCCGGTGATAAGATAGTAGGCAAACTGCGGAATGCTTTCCGTGAGTGATTGGTTTCGGCGTGTAACCTAATGTACATCTTGTTGCCCGGCCGCTCTGGACAGCGTTCAACTCCATTTTAGTTACAACATACTTGTAGTGAATAGCCAACTCGCACTCTGCGGCCAGGGTGTCTTGGATAGGGATAGTGCGTTATGGAATACTCATGGCAAAGCAGGGGGAAAAGGCACGTGGTTAGCCGTGCCTGGGGATCTTACAGGTAACGGCTTTCCAGATGCTTACGGAAATAGTCAGGATTCAAGGTTTCGCCGGTCGCATTGGTAATTAAGGTTGCGGTAGGGAAACGGCTGCCGTGACGCCAGATATTCTGTTTCAGCCAATGGAACAACGGGGCCAGGTTGCCTTCGGCAATGTCAGCGTCCAGCGTTGGCAGGGCTTTGCGTACGCTGTGGAACAGTTGTGCGGCATACATGGCACCCAGAGTGTAAGTCGGGAAGTAGCCGAAGGCACCGTCGGTCCAGTGAATATCCTGCATACAGCCGTTACGGTAGTTACCGACGGTATCGAGGCCCAGGTAGCCATGCATTTTCTCGCCCCACAGTGCCGGGATGTCTTCTACCTCAATCTCACCTTCGACCAGAGCCTTTTCGATTTCATAGCGCAGGATCACATGCGCCGGATAGCTCACTTCGTCGGCATCTACACGGATCAGACCTGGCTTCACACGCTGATTCAGACGGATGAAGTTGTTTTCTTCCAGTGCCGGTTGCTCGCCAAACTGTTTGACCACCAGTGGACGCAAGATCTTCAGGAAATCGCTGCCGCGTGCCAGTTGCATTTCAAACAGCAGGCTTTGTGACTCATGGATAGCGGTAGAACGTGCCTGCGCTACCGGCTGCCCTAACCATTCGCGAGGCAGATTTTGTTCGTAACGAGCATGGCCGGTCTCATGCACGATACCGAGCAAGGCGGTCAGGAATTCTTTATCGTTGTAGCGGGTGGTAATGCGCACATCTTCCGGTACGCCTCCGCAGAATGGGTGGGCGCTGACGTCCACGCGACCGCCGTCGAAGTTAAAACCGAGCAGCTTCATCACGCTCAGGCTAAGTTGACGTTGAGTTTCCACATTGAATGGCCCCTCTGGAACCAGGCAAGGTTCCTGAGCCTGTTTAGCCACCACCTTCTGCAGCAGGTCGGGCAACCAGGTTTTCAAATCGCCAAAGATGCGGTCAATGTCGCTGCTGCGCATCCCCGGTTCATACAGGTTCAACAGGGCATCATAGCGACGGGTCCCTGCCGCTTCGGCACGGATCTGTGCTTCCTGACGGCTCAGCTTGACCACTTCGCGCAGATTTTCCGCGAAACCTTCCCAGTCGTTGGCGGGACGTTGGGAACGCCAGGCGTGCTCGCAGCGTGCGCCGGCCAGGGATTTAGCTTCCACCAATGATTCTGGTACCAGCACGGCGTTGTCGTACTGCCGACGCATCTCCAGCAAATTAGCCTGGTCCACGTCGTCGAGCGTTTCTTGCTGTGCGCGTTCAAACAGACGACCGGTTTTATCCGAGGTTAAAATCTGATGTTGCAATACGCTTAGCTCAGCCAGTGCCTCGGAGCGTGCCTTGCTGCCGCCCGGTGGCATCATGGTCTGCATGTCCCAGCCGGCAATGGCGGAGAGATGGCCGAAGCGTGACAGGCGGGTGAAAATGGCACGCAGCTCGTCGTAAGAAGAAGGGGAATGTGCAGATGTCATCGTTTAGCTCCATTTTTTGTAAACCGGATAACTGTTTCGCGTTTTTATGCTGCCACGTAAACGGGGTTACACCGGGTCTGCTTTTAAATTGAAAGTGGGCTTGAGTGGCCAACAGAAGCGGAAGCTGGCACCGCCGAGTGAACTGGCGTCAACGTAGACCTGGCCCTGATAGGCCACGGCAATGGAATGAACAATCGCCAGACCCAGCCCGCAGCCGCCGGTAGCGCGATCGCGGCTGGGATCCAGACGTACGAAGGGCTCAAATACTCGCTCACGTTCTTCCGGTGGAATGCCTGGGCCGTCGTCTTCGACCTGCAGACAGGCGTTGTCACCGTCAAACCACAGGCCAATGCGCAGGCGTTGCTCACTATAACGCAGCGCATTGTTCACCAGATTATCCAGTACTCGCTCCATTAGCCGTAAATCGACGCCGCCAAAATCACCGACGTGCGGGATGTTCAATTCGATTTCCCGTTCCGGGTGGATCAGACGCAGGTCGTCGGCCTTGTCTTCCAGCCACTTGGGTAAATCCAGCGGTTCTATATTGAGTGCCACCTGCGGACGGTCCAACCGCGCGTAGGTCAGCAGTTCGTCAATCAGTGATTCCAGTTGGCCGATATCGCGATTCAGCGCTTGCTGTTCGCCCTCTGACAGGTTATCGCTCATCGCCAGGCGGTAACGTAGCCGCACCAGCGGCGTACGCAGTTCATGGGCAATACCGTCGATCAACTGTTTCTTGCTGGCGATCAGCGTATTGACGTTATCCGCCATCTGGTTAAACGCCACGCCAAGCCGGTTCAGGCTGGAGGTCGGGTCGAAATGGGTTCGCTCATCCAGATGCCCGGCCCCCAGGCGTTGGGCCGCATTTTCCAACTTCAGCAAGTCCTGCCAATGTGGGCGCATCCACAGAAATACCGGCAGGGCCAGAGACATGCCGATAAACACCAGCAGCGCCAAATCCAACAGCCGCATTTGGTGCAGGTAGAACAGATAAGGGATCGGGCCGACCACCAGTACGTAGTGACTACGTGGGATGCGCTGCATAAAGGTGTATTGATCGTCGAGGGCAATAATTTCCCCAAGACGTAGCCGTTTTTTCAAATCTTCACTCAAGTCCTGTTTACCGAGCGGTTCGATGTGCAGCTTAAACGACAGGTTCAAGTCCAGCGTGGCGATGGTCTTGTTCCAGTCTTTCAGCGGAATTTCCCGCAGTTCGCTGCGCATCAGGTACAGCGAACTTTTCATCAGGTCGTCCATCGACTGACGGCCGGCGCGTTCGGCGGTGACTTTGTACACCAGGCCCACCAGCATCGCCATCACGAGGAAACAGACGAAGAGCAGCAGGAAGAACTGCACAAAGAGCTTTCTCATTGCTGCACAAACTCCCAGGCATTTGGAGCGAACAGGTAGCCTTTGTTACGGACGGTTTTGACGCGGAAGGGTTCCAGGGCATTGTCGTACAGCTTGCGGCGCAGACGGGAAATCGCCACATCGATACTGCGATCCAGACCGTCATAACTCACGCCACGCAGGTTTTGCAGCAAGGCTTCGCGATCCATTATTTGGCCGGCGTGGGTGGCCAGTTCCCACAGCAGATCAAAGTCTGAGGTGGAAAGGGTGATGACCTCTTCACCCAGCGTCACCTGGCGGTTGACCGGGTCGATGCATAACAAGCCAAAGTGCAGGGCATTGTGTTGAGTGAGCGGTTGGGTTGACTCTTCCTTTGGCTGACCGCCGTGCTGACGCAGGTGCAAACGCAGCCGCGCCAGTAACACTGCCGGTGGTGTGGTCTTCAGGATGTAATCGTTAGCGCCCATTTCCAGCGAAAGAATATGGTTCATATCGCTGTCGAGTGAGGTGAGCAGCACGATCGGGCCGGGGAAGGTTGGGCGTAAATCACGGCACAGCGTCATACCGTCCTTGCCGGGCAACATAATATCCAGCAGCACCAGATCCGGTTGCTCCAGCTCGATGCGTGCCTGTGCACTGTCGCCGCGTGGCTCAATCAACACTTCAATGTCGTGTTTGCCCAGATAGGCGGCAATCAGTTTGCCGACTTCGGGATCGTCTTCTACAAAAACAATTTTATGCATATTCAGCGGTTTTATCAGAATAACGAAATTCAGCATAACGCGGGGCTCCGCGATACGCCATGCAGATCTGTGCGTTAGCGCAGCGGACGTCCGCCGTCGACACCATGGGTGCGGCCGGTGACATAGCGGCTGTCCAGCAGATAGTTCACCAGATTGACCACTTCGCTCTCGCCTGGGGCGATTTTCATCAGTGATTTTGCCAACGCCTGTTGTCGATAATGCTCGTCGTCACCTGGATTGAAAATAATCAGCGCCGGCGCGATGGCATTGACTTTCACTTCGGGCGCCAGCTTGCGGGCAAATGAGCGGGTCATATTGTCCAGCGCGGCCTTACTGGCTGCATAGGCAATGTGCTTGTCGCTGCCTTTCTCCACCACATAGTCAGTCAGATGGATGATATCCGCGCCGGCTTGTCCCTGACCCAGCAGGCAAGACTCCAGCAGCTGATTGAGCAAATAAGGCGTATAAACGTGAATTTGCAACATGGCCGCCATCACTTGCTCCGGCGGCACTTCCGGCGATTCGGCCTGCCAGGCGCTGGCGTTGTGGATCACCGCGCGCAGTTTGGGCGCAACCTGGCGGACCTGCTCGGCGAAACGGTAGATGCCGTCGTGCGTTGAGAAATCACCCTGAATGCAGGTTGCCCCCAGTCTTTTCAGTTCGCCCAGCGCCGGGTAGTCGCTGCGATAGGCAATGATCACGGGAATATCGCGTTGCAGGAATGACCTTGCCAACGCCAGTCCAATCCGGCGTGCGCCGCCGGTAATCAGCACCGGTGCAGAGTTGTGAGGTTCCATTGATTAAAGCTCCTGGACAGACTGGCAAACAATAGGGGAATTATGCCATTATACGGCGGAAATTCGTTAAAGCTTCGCATCGATTATCCATTTCAGGATGTAATACACGGCAATGAGAGGAAGGGATGAACAGCAGTCACCTTGCACCCGTCGCCCGCAGTGAGAAAATCTGTTTTGATTACATGGATTTTCTGTCCGCATCGTGCAAGAAGCACTGGCGCTTTGTTGATGCAATTTATGGCGTGATGCCATTTTTTGGCATGGTATTGAAATCACAGGCTTCTGCTTCGCAAACGCGAAAAGAGCAGTTGAAAGCGTTGGCACTGCAGGTGGTTTCCACCCAGGTCAGCGACGAAACCAACATTGTGCGCCTGATCGATCTGGCGCAGCAGCAGGGGCTGGCAGTATTCGACATTAAGCTGCCTTACGCTCTGGACACGCAGCAGTTGGCGACCATTCAACAAGAGTGCGTTGAGGGCGTGATTATCTCTCAGGTTGGGGAACGCATGACCATCAGCCTGCGCACATCTCAAAGTAACTGACCGGGTGATCCCACCCGGCCATTCTTCACTTACTGCAGCATAAACCAGCCGGCCGGTACCGTGGCCATCAACAACAGAAAAATACTGCTTTTTTCCAGCCGATTCAGCAATTTGACGTCATTATGTCCGCTTCGGGCATAGATAAACACCAGCAGCCCCGGTGCATACAGCAACACCGACATCAGCAGATGCATTAACCCAGAAGCGTAGAGTAGCCAAATGCCATACAGACAGGCACCTGTGGCGGCGAACATCAGCCGTTTGTCCTGACGACGGACAGCCACCTTAAACAAGAAGGCACCGACCAGGAAATAAGGCACCAGGATCATTTCCGAGGCGATAGTCAGCAGAGAATTATAATTGCTGCCGGTCAGCCAGATCAGCACCAGTGCGAACTGCACGGCAATATTGGTCAGCCATAGTGAAGCCGAAGGCGCGTGATTCTTGTTCTGCTTGCGGAAAATCTTTGGGAAAGCGCCGTGTTGTGCTGCCAGTAGCGGGACTTCAGCGGCCATAATCGTCCAGCTCAGATAGGCCCCACACACCGAAACAATCAGCCCGGCAGCGATAATCACGTCACCCCAGGGACCAATCAGGTCGACCATCAGCACTGCCATTGAAGGATTGCGCATTTCGGCCAGTTCGCTGCGCGGCACCACCCCCAGGGACAACAAGGTCACCAGCAGGTATACAGCCAGTGCGGAGATCACCGCCAACATGGTGGCACGACCGACATCCTTTTTATGACGCGCCCGCGCTGAAACCACCACTGCGCCTTCCACACCGATAAATACCCACAGGGTAATCAGCATGGTGTTTTTTACCTGTTCCCACACCGGCTTACCAAGAGCGATACCGTGAAAATCCAGCGTAAAGACGTCCATGTTGAACGCCATTCCCGCCAACACGGCAAACATCCCCAGCGGCAACAGCTTGGCCAGGGTCGCCACCAGATTGATACTGGCTGCGGTTTGCACGCCACGCAAAACCAGCGCGTGGACGATCCACAGCAATACGGACTCCGCCAGCAGTGCCTGCCAGGTATTGCCATCGCCCAGAATGACGTTACCGCCACGGTCGGTGAATAAACTCAGTGCGGCGAACACGATCACCAGATAAGAGACATTGGCGATCACCGCGCACAACCAGTAACCCCAGGCGGAGCAGAAACCCACCAGCTCGCCAAAACCTTCTTTCGCATAGGTAAAGATGCCGCCGTCCAGATCGGGACGCAGGCGGGTAAGCAACAGCATGGCAAAAGCCAGAAACAGGATGCCGACGCCGGTGATCGCCCAACCCAATAGCAAAGCCGCCGGGCTGGCAACCTGCGCCATGTTTTGTGGCAGGCTGAAAACCCCGGCGCCCAGCATTGAGCTCAGCACCAATGCGGTTAACGCGGTAAGACCTAGTTTTTTTTCCAATGACGGATCCTGAGCGCAGAATAAACAACTGGAAGGGAACTGCTTGGCAGTAATAACCTAATGACAATTACTGAACGAGTAGACAATAACCCTAAAAATTGGCGCAAATTCTACGGCTGGATGCGTGTGGATGCAATGATTAACTATGCGTGATTTACAAAAAACTATTCAACTGGCAGGGCGGCGTGCGACAAAAAAACGGGCAGCTCAATGGCTGCCCGATGGTAAACCGCAAATTGAAACTTATTTGAACAGATCTGCACTGACGGTCAGGTTGCCGCCGCTCTTGTTCTGCCACTGGCGGGTCACGTGATAGTATTTGGCGCCTTTCTCGGCCGCACGTTTGGCAACTTCGCTGGAAACATCAGTCATGCTGTTGAAGTGGCCAGTGAAGGTCACGGAATCAAACGGCACCATCTGCGCGGCAGTCACATTGTTCACTTCCTGAATCTGAGTACCGTTCGGTAAAGTGACAGTATAACGTTTGCCGGTAGAAGACTGGGTTTCGAAGAAACGGCCTACGTCGCGACTTGGTGAGCCAGAAGAGGCCACACCCGGAATTTCAACCTTGGCAGCAGCAGCGCCACCGGCAGCCAGTGCGGCTTTACCGGCTTCAGAGTCGGCCGGAATGGCATCCGGGCTCTGAACGACACGTTTAGGGGCATCGGCTTTATAGATATAGGCGGTAATGAACTGGTTACCCCCCTGGTTGGCATCAACCTGACGCACGATAAAGAAGGAGGCTGCGCCTTTCTTTTTCGCTTCTTTACTGATGGCATCGTTGATGTCCGGCTGGCTGCGGTAGAAACCGCTGACGCTCACCGTATCGTACGGCTCCAGCAGGAAGGCCTGTTCTTTCGGCAGCTCGGTCACCCCGTTAATTACGCGGTATTTCGGGTCTTTGCTCACTTCCGGCGCATCTTTATGATAAAGATCTGCGGTGACGCGCCAGTTGCCGCCATTGTTGCTGTTGTTGCTATCCTGGATATAGAAGGAGTCTGCACCCAGTTTGTCTGCACGGCGGGATACGGCATCAACGGCTTCATTGATGGCATTAAAGCGGCCGGTAATCGTGATGCGATCAAACGGCTTCAACGCCGCTGCTTTTTCAGGAGTTAACTCTTGTGCCGCCTGAGCAGACAGCGCAGTGAGTGATAACAAGGCTGATGCGATGATCGTGTTCTTCAGCTTCATAAAAAATCCTTTCGCCTAGCGCATTAACGTTTATAACGTGCTGAACTGTTTAGGTGTAATTCAGCCGCCGATTATTACATGTAATCTCGACCAGTGTCTCAGCATTTTATGTCATCCCGTGAGACAAACCCCCAGAAGGATTGTGCCCGATATTTTGCGCAGAATCGCCATAAGTTTCAATAATAAAGCCTTTGATGTCATAAGTGTTAATTATTCACAATTTTATAACTTTTATGCGATTTGGCCGTGCGCCACTGGAAAGCCGCCAACTTCCGTTAGCCCCAATGTGGCCGTAAAAACGGCATTCCAGCGGGGTTTTTAACTTTAATTTGCGATTTATCATGTCACTGTCTGAGTTTTTATGTAAAAACAGACCTGAATGCGTAAGCAATTATGGATCATCGATCATATTTTCAGTAGGTTATAGATGGCGCCTTAATTCGTTGCCGACAAGGTTAATCAAAACCTGTCAGCCGGGGCCATCGCTATGGGTAGGAAGATAATAAACATCATCATAGACAGGTGAGAAGGGAACATTATGCGTATTGGTGTACCAAGAGAACGGTTGGCCAATGAAGCCCGGGTCGCAGCAACGCCGAAAACGGTGGAACAACTGCTGAAGCTGGGCTTTACCGTCGCGATTGAAAGCGGGGCGGGTAAACTGGCAAGTTTTGACGATAGCGCTTATGAAGCCGCTGGGGCAACAATCACCGACACCGCTGATGTCTGGCAGTCGAGTCTGATTTTAAAAGTAAACGCACCGCTTGAGGACGAGATCGCGTTAATGCGCGAGGGTAGCACCCTGGTCAGCTTTATCTGGCCGGCACAAAACCCGGAGTTGATCGCGAAGCTGGCCGCTCGCAACGTTACTGCAATGGCGATGGATTCTGTACCGCGTATCTCACGTGCACAATCCATGGACGCACTGAGCTCAATGGCCAACATCGCCGGTTACCGTGCGATTGTTGAGGCCGCGCATGAGTTTGGCCGCTTCTTCACCGGGCAAATCACCGCTGCCGGCAAGGTTCCACCTGCCAAGGTCATGATCATCGGTGCCGGCGTAGCGGGTCTGGCGGCCATCGGTGCCGCAGGCAGCCTGGGGGCGATTGTTCGCGCCTTCGACACCCGTCCGGAAGTCAAAGAGCAAGTACAGAGTATGGGCGCCGAGTTCCTCGAGCTGGATTTTGAGGAAGAAGCGGGCAGCGGCGATGGCTATGCCAAAGTGATGTCCGAGGCCTTTATCAAGGCCGAGATGGCGCTGTTCGCCGCCCAGGCGGCCGAGGTCGACATCATTGTCACCACCGCGTTGATCCCGGGCAAACCTGCACCGAAGCTTATCACCAAAGAGATGGTGGCTTCGATGAAACCGGGGAGCGTGATCGTCGATCTGGCAGCGCAAAACGGCGGCAACTGTGAACTGACCGTCGCCGACCGCGTGACGGTTACCGACAACGGCGTGAAAATCATTGGCTATACCGATTTGCCCAGCCGCCTGCCAACTCAATCCTCACAGCTTTACGGTACCAACCTGGTTAACCTGCTGAAGCTGCTGTCGAAAGAGAAAAACGGCGAAATTGACGTTGATTTTGAAGACACCGTCATCCGCGGCGTTACCGTGGTGCGCAGTGGCGAAGTCACCTGGCCGGCACCGCCAATCCAGGTTTCTGCCCAGCCTAAACAGGCGCAGGCCGCCGCACCGGTTGCCAAACCGGCGGCAAAACCGGTTTCACCCTGGCTGAAATACGGCCTGATGGCGCTGGCCATTATCCTGTTTGGTTGGTTGGCCAATGCCGCCCCGAAAGAGTTCCTGTCTCACTTTACCGTGTTTGCGCTGGCCTGCGTGGTGGGTTACTACGTGGTATGGAACGTCAGCCATGCATTGCATACCCCGTTGATGTCGGTCACCAATGCGATCTCAGGGATTATCGTGGTTGGTGCGTTATTGCAGATTGGCCATGGCGGCTGGGTGAGTTTTCTCTCCTTTATCGCCGTGCTGATCGCCAGCATCAACATTTTTGGTGGATTCACCGTCACTCAGCGCATGCTGAAGATGTTCCGCAAGAACTAAGGGGTAGCATATGTCTGGAGGATTAGTTACAGCTGCATACATTGTTGCCGCTATCCTGTTTATCTGTAGTCTGGCCGGCCTGTCGCGCCATGAGACGTCCAAGCGGGGCAATCTGTTTGGCGTTGCCGGGATGGCGATTGCGCTGATCGCCACCATCCTCGGGCCGGATTCCGGCAACGTGGGCTGGATCATCATCGCGATGATTATCGGTGGTTCGATCGGGGTTTATCTGGCGAAAAAGGTCGAAATGACCGAAATGCCAGAGCTGGTGGCGGTGCTGCACAGCTTTGTTGGCCTGGCGGCGGTTCTGGTGGGGTTAAACAGCTACCTGGATCACGGCGCGCCAATGGACCCGGTGATGGAGAATATCCATCTGACCGAAGTGTTCCTTGGCATCTTTATCGGTGCGGTCACCTTTACCGGTTCGATTGTCGCGTTCGGCAAACTGCGTGGCATCATCTCTTCCAAACCGCTGGCACTGCCAAATCGGCACAAAATGAACCTGGCGGCACTGGTGGTCTCCTTCCTGCTGCTGGTGGTGTTTGTTCGCGCCGACAGCGTGGGTTGGCAGGCAGTGGCGCTGGTGTTGATGACCGCTATCGCGCTGGCGTTTGGTTGGCATCTGGTGGCTTCCATCGGCGGTGCAGACATGCCGGTCGTGGTGTCGATGCTCAACTCTTACTCGGGGTGGGCAGCAGCGGCAGCGGGCTTTATGTTGAGCAACGATTTGCTGATCGTGACCGGTGCGTTGGTGGGGTCTTCGGGGGCGATTCTGTCTTACATTATGTGTAAGGCGATGAACCGTTCGTTTATCAGCGTGATCGCCGGCGGCTTCGGTACTGATGGCTCTTCGACCGGTAATGCGGAAGAAATGGGCGAGTATCGTGAAACCACCGCGGAAGAGGTTGCCGAGCAATTGAAGAACTCCACTTCGGTGATCATCACCCCAGGCTATGGCATGGCGGTAGCGCAGGCGCAGTATCCGGTGGCAGAAATCACCGAGAAATTGCGCGCGCGCGGCATCAAGGTGCGTTTTGGCATTCATCCGGTTGCCGGGCGTTTACCGGGCCACATGAACGTGTTGCTGGCCGAAGCCAAGGTGCCTTATGACGTGGTGCTGGAGATGGACGAAATCAATGACGATTTCGCGGATACCGACACCGTACTGGTGATCGGCGCCAACGATACGGTGAACCCGGCCGCACTGGAGGATCCGCGCAGCCCAATCGCCGGTATGCCAGTGCTGGAAGTGTGGAAAGCGCAGAACGTGATTGCCTTTAAACGCTCAATGAACACCGGCTATGCCGGCGTGCAGAACCCGCTGTTCTTTAAAGAGAACACCCAGATGCTGTTTGGCGATGCCAAAGAGAGTGTGGAAGCGATACTGCGTGCGCTGCAGGCGTAACGCCAACAAATAAAAACGGGCCTTTCGGCCCGTTTTTTTATGCGTCAAACATCAATCCTCGTCGTCATGCTCATCGTCTTCGTCGGTTTCGATCGGGCAATTGAAGTTTTCCGGCTTAATCACCAGCAGGTCACATTTCAGATGGTCGATCACATGTTCTGCCGTGTTGCCGATAAACGCCGCCGAAATGCCGGTACGACCGAGCGTGCCCAATACCACCACACCCGCCTGCAGGTGCTCGGCCAAATCGGGGATCACCTCTTCTGGCAGGCCTTTTTCAACGTGGGTAAATTCTTCTTTAATACAGAATTTTTGCCTTAGTGCCTTCATGGCGATCAGGTGCTGCCCGCGAATGGCGTCGTTGTAGACGCTGGGGTCAAAGTCCGGCAGTTCGATAGCAATATTGATGGGGGTAACGGGGTAAGCGCCGACCAGGTGAACTTCGGTTTGGTTGACGTTTTGCGCCAATTCAACGGTTTCCTGTACCAGCTTGATGTTCAATGGGTCATGGTAGGGTTCTTCACTGGCCAGATTGACCGCCACCACCGCTTTGCTGCCTTCCTGCCAGGGTTGGTCTTTGACCATCCACACCGGGCAAGGGCATTTTCGTAACAGATGCCAGTCGGTTGGGGTGAAAATAACGGATTCCAGCCGGTCGTGTTGATGTGCCATTTTAAGCAGCAGATCGTGCTTGCCGGCGATCACTTCCTGAATAATCGCTTCATAAGGGCGGTTATGCCAGACCACTTTGATTTCAATAGGAACGCCTTCGTCGAGGTAAAAACGGCATTGCTCGTTGATCCATGCGGCACGCTGGCTGATAACGCCTTGTCGCATCGCCGTCCTTTCGTCCGGGGAGAGCAAGGTCGTCATCTCGTAAGAGAAGTCGTAAATAGGCAGGAAGGCCTTAATGCGCCCGCCATTTCTTTTAATCAGGTACACCGCCCGGCGCAGCGCCGGCTGGTCATCCTGGTTGGGGTCAATAGCCACCAGAAGATTCTGATACTTCGCCATAGGGCCTCCTTACAGCTGAAAATCAACAGTCTGTCAATTTACAGAGTAACCCAACATTGAAAAACAGAACAGCAGCAGAGATGTGCTGGGTCAATAATTCTGTTGAATTACTAACCCAGCTTGGGATCAGGCGTTTACGGTCACGTTAATGCGTGGCGTACCGGCCAGCACCGACAGGGCGTCGACGTTTTCGATAGTGATGTATTTGCCTTTCACGCTGAGGATTTCGCTTTTCTGGAAGCGGCCCAGCAGGCGGCTGATGGTTTCTACCGTCAGGCCAAGGTAGTTACCGATGTCACCACGGGTCATGGTCAGGCGGAACTCACGTGGTGAGAAGCCTCGTTCCGCAAAGCGGCGCGACAGGTTATAGACGAAAGCGGCCAGGCGCTCCTCGGCATTTTTCTTCGACAACAGCAGGATCATGTCCTGATCGCCTTTAATCTCGCCACTCATCAGGCGCATGATTTGCTGGCGCAGGTTAGGCATTTTACCGGACAGGTCATCGAGTGTTTCGAACGGGATCTCGCATACCATGGAAGTTTCCAGCGCCTGGGCGAAGCTTGGGTGCTTCAGGCCGCCAATGGCGTCAAAACCGACCAGATCGCCCGCCAGGTGGAAACCGGTGATCTGCTCATCACCTTGCTCGGTAATGGTATAACTTTTGATGGTCCCGGAGCGGATAGCGTACAGCGATTTCAGTTCATCGCCGGCCTTGAACAGGGTCTGGCCCTTCTGAATAGGCTTTTTCCTTTCGATAATGTTGTCGAGCTGGTCCAGCTCATGAGCATTAAGAGTAAAAGGAATACACAGCTGGCTGATACTGCAATCCTGACAATGGATCGCACAACCACCAGACTGGATACGACGAATCACGCGTTTTTCCGGGATCATAGATTACGCTCATTCAATAATTGATATGCGTCAATTTTAACATCTTTTCCGGCAGCTGATAAGGGTAGCATTAATAACAACGGGGGCATTCTGTGCGAATTTCACGCAACCATACCGCCGATTGTTCTGTAGCTGATTGAAATATTTTGATTTCTTTACCACTTACGTCAATACGTAACGCTTACCGCAGCCGGGGTATCTTTGCGATGCCCCGGCTGGTAGGGGATTAAAGCAGTTCGTTCTGTAAATACCCTTCATGTTTCAATAGCCACTGTTTGCGCTGGACGCCACCGGCATAGCCGGTCAATGCGCCTTGCGAGCCAATCACCCGGTGGCAGGGCACCACGATGCTGATGGGGTTGGATCCGTTGGCCATACCCACTGCTCGTGATGCCGTTGGGCGACCGATGCGTTTCGCTAATTCGCCATAGGTAATGATCTCCCCACAGGGGATCTGGCGCAGTTGCTGCCACACGCTACGCTGGAATTCGGTACCGGCGGTCATCACCGGCAATTGATCAATAACATCCAGCTCACCTGAAAAATAGCGCTGCATGGCATCGGTCAGACCGCCAGGGTTGGATTTGTCTACCAGTTGGAATCGATCGGCACGGTAGTGGGTATTCAGCAGCTTCATCAGACGCGCTTCATGCTCAGTCCAGTCGATAGCGCGCAACCGGTCTTGTTCATCTGCAATCAGTACCAGTTCGCCTACCGGCGTTGCCATGCGATCAATAAAAAAAGTCTGCATGTGATTACTCCTCTCGTTTGATGAGCGGATTATTACATGAAATGAGGGATAGCGATGGCGGATTCCGGACATGAAGATGGGCAACCTCAGGTTGCCCATACTGTAAGCATGAATGTGGTGTGTCGCTTTATGCCTCAAATGTATAAAATAAATTTATAAATTTTCAATAAGTTTATTTAATTGAGCCAAAATTAATACTAAACAAATACCGCAGGTGATTAATAAAAGTAACCTTGGTTATTAATAAAAGTACCGCAGGTTATTTGTAGCTTATTGTGATGTTCTTTAGTTTTTCGTTATTATTAATCACTTCAGTTATCACGCTGGAAACTAATTCTGGTGGCATGTTGTTTAATGATGTCGTGACAAGGCCATTACTGTGTGCCGAATTTATGCCAAAACAATTGGAAATGATCCCTTCATTCTGGTGTTTGATACTGCAGGCCGGTGCTGTGATTTCGCCCGTAAAACGGATGGTGCCGGAAGCTACGTGGGTACTAGGGCCTTGTGCTGCCTGTAGCGTCGCGGGAAGGAGAGCCAGCAACACCAGTGCCATGATAGAGTTTTTCATTATTAATTCCTTTTTAAAATGAACTGATAAAATAAGTATTTCCAGTTAAATAAAGTTTAAACAGACATGTTTTACGTCATCCGTAAACAAAGACTTTCGGTTCTCCTTCTTGAATGTCTTATATACTATTCTTAATTTTTATTGCCGTTAGATTTGATAATAGGTGGGGGAGTGGGAAAAACTATGATTTAGATCATGCTGAAGACAGCTTAATGATTAGCAGGTGAATATGGCGGGTGTACTGTGAGATCTGTCACGATAAAAAATCGGTTCTGGCCGCAGTTGAATCTGAAACGGCGGCCAGGTCTGGTGTTTTATCCTGAATTACAGCATGCCACTGCTGCCACAGATACGGATTTTCTCGGCTACTACCTCTTTCATCGCCAGTTTTCCGGGCACGATATACTTGCGTGGGTCGTTAGCATCCGGGTGCTGGGAGAAATAGCTTTTTACCGCATCGGCAAAGGCTATTTTCAGCTCGGTAGCCACGTTGACCTTGCAGACGCCCAATGAGATGGCGCGTTTGACCATGGCTTCAGGAATGCCCGAGGCGCCGTGCAGTACCAGCGGGATATCGACCTGCTCGCGGATCAGCGCCAGGCGATCAAAATCCAGTTTGGGTTCGCCGTGGTACAGCCCGTGGGCGGAACCAATCGCCACCGCCAGTGAATCGATGCCGGTTGCGGTAACAAATTCACGTGCGGCGGCCGGGTCGGTAAAGAAGCTGTCGGTAGAATCGACAATCAGGTCGTCTTCCTGGCCGCCGAGACGGCCCAGCTCTGCCTCCACGCTGGCACCATAGCGGTGACACAGCGCTACGGCCTCGGCCACCTTGGCAATATTTTGCGTGAAGGGCAGGTGTGAGCCGTCGATCATTACCGAGCGAATACCGCTTTTGACTTTATATTCGATGTCATCCATTTCTTCGTGGTGATCCAGATGCAACGCCAATGGCAGATCGTAACGATGGGCGGCGGCCTGGCAGATACCGATCAAATAGTCGGTGCCGGCATAGCTAAAGGTGCCGGGCGTGCCGGCCATAATCACCGGTGAGCCCAGTTCGGCGGCGGTTTCTGCCACCACCTGAACGGTTTCCAGATTATGGACATTGAATGCCGGCACGGCATAACCCTGGCGCTGCGCTTTTAGCAGCATTTCGCGATTGGATATCAGGTACATAGAGATTCCTTACGCCACAGAAGACGGGTAACGGTAAATGGTGACGCCTTTCACCACCCGGTTGACTTCACCGGTCGGGCACGGATTATCCGGCGTCAGGCCAAGTGCCAGCGAACTTTCAAATGCCAGCATCTGGGTGAATAACAGGTAAGGGAACAGCAGCCAGATATCATCTTCGGCGTGGTGCAGATTCAGCATTTGTTCACATAGCGCCTGAGGATTGCCGGTCAGGCCGACCATCTGCATTGCCAGACCGTCGCGTTGCAACTCGTTCCACAGATCGCGATCGTATTGGCGGGCATAGTCGCCACTGGAGAACATCAGCAGGACCAGCGTCTGGTTGTCGACCATAAATTTTGGCCCATGACGCAGGCCCAGTGGCGAGTCGTAGCGGGTGACAATCTGCCCGGCCGTCAGTTCCAGCATTTTCAGCGAAGCCTCTTCCGCCAGCCCGGTAAAACAGCTGCCGCCCAGCGTGATATAACGCCGGAAACCGCTGGCCGCCAACGCCTTCACCTGAGCTTGTAGGCTGTCACGCAGCTCAAGGCAGCGAGCAACCATCGCCGTCAGTGGCTGTTGGGCCTCGGCAAGAGAATAGGGGCCGAGCAACAACGCGGCGGACAGCATCATGCAACTGAAGCTGGAGGTCATGGCGAAGCTTTGATCGTTAGACCCCTGCGGCATCACCAGCGAACAGACGTTATCGCGCTGATGGGCGTATTGCGCCAACTGGCTGTCCGGGTTGCAGACCAGCATCAGGTGATAGCTTTCCGGCAGCAATTGATCGGCCAGCTCCACCGTCGCCACGCTTTCCGGGCTGTTGCCGGAGCGCGCGAAAGACACCAACAGCGTAGGGCGTGTCAGGTCAAGATATTGGTGCGGGTTGGCGACAATATCGGTGGTGCCGTAGGCCACTAAGTCACGGCCGGTTTTCTCGCGCAGCCAGGGTGCCAATGCACGGCCGGCGAAGGCCGAGCTGCCTGCGCCGCACAGCACAATCTGCAGGCGAGGGTTAGCCAGCAGCGGGGCCAGAAAAGGCTGCCACAGCGTTTGTTGCTCCTGCAATTGCCGGTGCAGGGCGGCCCATAAGTCTGGCTGCTGCCAGATCTCACGTGCGGTATGCAGCGCATGTCGTTGTTCCAGCCAGCCCGCATCGTAAGCAAAATAACCGTTCATGTTGAAACTCCTTAAAAACCGCGGTTAACGGTCGGCGATAATCACGTCGACCCCTAAATGGTTCAGCGCATGCAGGTAGCTTTCCGGGATGCGGCTGTCGGTGACCAAACGCTGGATTTGGCCGATTTCACGGATCATGCAAAAGCTGGTGCGCCCGAACTTGCTGGCGTCCGCCACCGCGATCACTTCACGCGCGACGTCGCACATGGCACGGTTGAGTTGCGCTTCACCGGGATCCGGCGTGGTGATGCCGCTTTGCAGATCAAAACCGTCGACGCCAAGAAACAGCTTGTCGAAACGGAACTGACGCATGTGTTGCTCGGCGGCCGGGCCGTACAGTGACCAGGATTTACGTCGCACGCTGCCGCCGACCACCATCAGATCAACCTGTTCGTTATTGGCCAGTTCGAAAGCGATATTCAACGCATTGGTCATCACCACCAGATCTTTTTTACCGACCAGTTGTTGCGCCATTTGACTGGTGGTCGAACCGGAGTCGAGAATGATGGCATCGCCGTCGTTGACCAGTCCCGCCGCCGCGCAGGCAATGGCGTATTTCACGTCGCGATTGATGCGCCCCTTGTCCTGGAGCGGACGATCGAAGGCGAACTGCTTATTGAGCATCGCGCCGCCATAGGCACGGACCGCACAGCCGCTTTTCTCCAGTTGGCGCAGGTCGCTGCGGATAGTGACGCTGGAAACCGAAAACTGGGCGCTGAGTTGCTCGACGCGCACTGAGCCTTCGCGACAAAGCTGGTCGATAATTAATTCCCGTCGTTTTAGGGTATTGATCATTAACGCGTGACTCCTGATTTAGCTGTAGCCATACCCGGCCGCGGCGCAATGCGTCGCAGTTAATCTGGCAGGAGTGCTTTCAGTTGTTCGTGGCGAATTACAGCAAACGAAACAGTGAAATGCAATCGGTTATTTTATAAAAATCTATATGTATCAGTTGTTTATATTTAAAAAGCCTTTCGATTGGCTCTCAATCGAAAGCTGTCGGGAAATAAAGTGAAAAGCCGTAATCCGTTATTTATCAGGCGGCAACTTGCCACCTGGGTTAATTTGCCAAAAGCAGGATGAAAGCTGTGCCACTGATTTTTTCCCGGCGGTCTTTTCACTATTTTTTATTGCCAACTTTGGCGTAATAATGCAGCTCCTCGTACACCGCTGCTGTCGCCGTGCACCGGTGGGTAAATTGCCGCCGGTTCGGTACCGGGCAACAGCCAATGGCTCATGGCCGGGGGCAGCAGTGAATACAATTCGCCAACGTTGGACAGTCCGCCCCCCAGCACAAAGGCATCTACATCCAACAACAGTTGCAGGCTGGCCAGTGCGCTGGCCAGAATATCGACGTACATGGCTATCAGTCGCCGCGCCAACGGATCTCCCTGCCGGTAACTGGCGATTAACGCCGGTACGTGGTCGGCGGGGTGGCCGAAATGGCGGCTTAATGCCAGCAGACCGTTGCCGGAAACGTAGCGTTCAAAGCAGCCCGTCAGCCCGCAATTACAGGTGAATAGCGGCAAGTCGTAACGCTGTGCCAACTGGGCGGAGATCGGCGTGTGGCCCCATTCTCCGGCCAGGCCATTACGGCCCTTATGCAACTGCTTGTTCATCACCAGACCACCGCCGGCGCCGGTACCGATAATGGCGCCGAACACCAGCGCCAGATGCTCGGTTTGCGGCGTGCTGGCCTCGGAAAGGGCAAAACAGCGGCAGTCGTTTTCAATTTCAACCGGTCGCGCCAAGGTTTGCGCCAGATCGTCTGCCAGGCAATGTCCGGTCAGACAGGGGACGTTAACCGCCAGTTGCTTTCGGCTGCGTGGGTCGGTCACGCCCGGTAAGCCGATGCCGATACTGCCCTGGGTGTGCAGTTGGCTGTCGGCACTGTTGACCAATTGATGGATGCAGGACAAGAACTCGCGATAATCACCGGTGGGGGTCGTGACCCGCTGGCACAATACCTGCCTGAGCTGTCCGTCGTAGGCCGCCATCTCGATCTTGGTGCCCCCGATATCGAAACCGTAGCGCATCTGTGATATTTCCACGTTTTCAGGCTCCGCTCAGGGTGATCACCGCAGATTCGCGGCGTGCACGTTCCGCCGCAAACACCATCAGGTGGCTTTCCAGCGTTTCTGCCGGGCCGGACAGCACCTGTGAAGGATCGTTGGTGCGAATGGCGTCGATAAAATGCTGCATCAGGTAGTAATCGCCACCGCCGTGGCCGGACATGGCGTGCAGATCTTCAGCCTCATCGACGTCGTAGACCTTTTCACTGTCGTCGACGAATGAAGTAATGCGGATGTAACGTCCATCACCTTCAAGACAGCCATGGCTGCCGAAAATGCGGGTCTGGCGATCTTCCAGCCGGGTAAAGGCGGTCATGGTAAAAGAGGCGGTGCGGCCGCCGGTAAATTGCATGTTGACCACCTGATGATCGACCACGTTGTTGTCGCAACGGTAGACGCAGCGGCCATACTGACCGTCGCGCAGCGCCGCCTGCAAATGCGACTGACTGACTTCTGGGGTCAACACCCGCAGGAAGCCCGGCGTCGCCTTGTGGTTGTCGCCCAGATAGATACGTTTGGCGGAGTAAGGGCAACTGGCTTCCACCGCGCAGTCCAGGCAGTTGTCCGCCGCCCCGGCCGGTTGGTTTTCCTGGCGAAAATGGCGCAGGCCGCCGAATGAACTGATCTGCTCGCAGGGCAGTTCCATGATGTAGCGGATCCAGTCGATGTCGTGGCAGGACTTTTGCAGCAGCATAAAGGCGGCTTCGCCGTCGTTGCGCCAGTTGCCGCGCACGAAGGAGTGAGCCTGATGCCAGTAACCCACCGGTTCCAGATGTTGCAGGCTGACGATGTCGCCAATCACGTTATCGCGCAGCAGTTGTTTCAGCTTTTGGGTGTAACGCGTGTAGCGCAATACGTGGCCGACCGAGAAAATCAGCTTCTGGCGCACCACTTCCTCGACGATGGTGCGGCATTCACTGGCGTTCGGCGACAGCGGTTTTTCCAGCAGCATGGCGTAACCCTGTTTGGCGAAGGCCAGTGCCGGTTCGAGGTGCAGAGTATCCTGGGTGCAGATCAGCACGGCATCGGCCAATTTGCCTGCGTTGGCGGCCTGCCGCCAGTCGGTGAACACCTTGTCCGCCGCGATGGCATGTTGTTCGACAAATTGCTGACGGTAGACATCACGCGGTTCAGCCACGGCCACCACCTGCATTAAATCCGGGTGTGCCAAAGCGTAGCGCGAATAAATTTCTCCACGCGCTCCGGCACCAATCACCAGTACCCGAACCGGGCGACCGGCATAATCATTTTGTTGAGCTGACGACATTGCACGTTCTCCGATCTAATTATTTGAGGTTTTGGCCGCTGATCTGGTCGAACAGGTGAGCGCGGGACAGGTCGAAAGCCAGATGGATCTGTTCCCCCAGGCGCGGCTCCCAGTCAGGCTGCGACGCCATGCGCAAAACAAAGCGCAGTCCGGCCAGTTCGCAGTGCAGCAACTCTTCGTTGCCCATGCGTTCGATGGTGACGATCTTCGCCGGATAGCAATTACTGCTGCCGGGGGAGCACAGCCGCAGAGACTCCGGGCGGATGCCCAGACAGACACGTGGGTGCGGGTAATTTTCCAACTGCCGCTGCAGCGACGGTGGCAACTCGAGGGGATGTTCGTCGCCAATGCGTAACCCGATCCCCTGGGCATTGCGGGTAATCGCCATATCGTGCAGATTCATCGACGGGCTGCCGATAAACTCGGCGACAAAGCGGTTGGCCGGTTGGTGGTAGAGATTGATCGGTTTATCCACCTGCATGATGGCACCCCGGTTCATCACGCAGATGCGATCGCCCATGGTCATCGCCTCCACCTGGTCATGGGTGACGTAGACCATGGTGGCGGCAGCACCTTCTTGCTTGAGTTGGTTATGCAGCTCGATCAGTTGAACGCGCATCGAGACCCGCAGTTTGGCATCGAGGTTGGACAGCGGCTCATCGAACAGAAATACCTTGGGCTTGCGCACAATGGCGCGGCCGACGGCGACGCGCTGGCACTGGCCGCCGGATAACTGGCCCGGTTTGCGCTGAAGCAGATTGGTGATTTCCAGTTTTTCGGCCGCATCTCTTACTCGGCGGTCAATCTCGGCTTTGCTCTCCTTGCCGATCAGGCCAAACGCCATGTTCTTGTAGACCGTCATGTGCGGATACAGCGCATAGTTCTGGAACACCATGGCGATGCCGCGATCTTTGGGCATGGTGTCGTTGACGCAGCGATCGTGGATTAATATCTGGCCTTCGCTGACGCTCTCCAGCCCGGCGATCATCCGTAGCAGGGTGGATTTGGCGCAACCGGATGGCCCGACAAACACCATAAACTCGCCATCTTTTATATCCAGGTCGATCCCGTGCAACGCATTGAAGCCGTTGGGATAAACCTTCTTCACACTGTTTAACTGTATACCGGCCATATTATTTACCTTGTGTACGCGGTTAGCCTTTTACCCCAGCGCTGGCGATGCCCTGGATGAAGTAGCGTTGGAAAAGAATGAACAGCATCAGCATCGGGATCACCGCCATCAGTGCACCGGCCATCAGCAGCGGGTATTCCACCCCGGCACGGCTCGACAGCGACGCCAGCCCGACCGGCAGCGTCAGTTTCTCGGTGGTGGTGTTGACGATCAGCGGCCACATCAGGTTGTTCCAGCTCCACAACCCGTTAATGATGATGCAGGCGATAATGCCGGGGCGGATCAGCGGCAGCATGATGCGCCAGAAAATAGCGAAGTAGCTGTAGCCGTCGATCAACGCCGCTTCTTCCATCTCTTTCGGCACCGCAAGGAAGAACTGGCGCAGCAGGAAGGTGGCATAAATACTGAAAATGCCGGGCAGTACCAGCCCGGTGATGCTGTTGACCAGCCCCAGTTTCTGCACCACCAGAAATTGCGGGATCAAAAAGGCCTGACCAGGCACCATCAGGATCGAGATACACACCAGGAACACCGCATCCCGGCCGCGAAAGTGCAGACGAGAAAAGCCATAAGCGGCCATGGTGGCGACCACCATTTGCAACGTGACGGTGAAAAAGGTCGCCAGCAGCGAGTTCAGATAAAAGTCGGTAAACGGAATTTCATGCATGATCTTGCCGTAGGCCTGCAGGCTGGGGTGGGTCGGCAGCAGCGTCAGCGGGATCTGGATGCTTTCGGCCTGGGTTTTCAGCGAGGTCACCAGCATCCAGATAAAAGGCACTACCGAAGCCAGCGCCGCCAACACCATAAACAGATACACCAGCGTTCTTTTACTTAGGCTCATCGTCGTGGCTCCTCAGCTGACTTTCAGGCGTTTGCCAATCATCATTTGAATCAGGGTGATCAGCAGGGTGACGGCGAACAGCACCACGGTGATGGCGGAGGCGTAACCCTTCTCCTGCAGGTAAAAGGCATACTTGTAGAACAGGTTGGTGACGGTCATCACGTCGCTTTCCACCAGAGCGCGGTCGAACATCAGGAACACCACGTCGAATATTTGCAGGATCTCGATAAAGCTCATCACCGAAACGAAGAACAGCGTTGGCACCATCATCGGCAGGGTGATGCAAAAGAAGCGGCGCAGGGTGCTGATTCCGTCAATGTCGGCGGCCTCATACAGTTGACGTGGAATGCTTTGTAACCCGGCCAGCAAAATAATGATCTTCAACGCCAGCGACGACCAGATGATGATGATGGAAACGCTGATGCGCACCACGTCCGGATCGGACAGCCAGGCCACCGGCGAAATCCCCAGCAGGCCAATCGCCTGATTGATCAGACCGAAATCCTTGTTGAACAGCCACTGCCAGACCATCGCCACGGCGGCAGGCATGGTGACTGCCGGTAAGAACAGCAGGGTGCGCAGTAGCGCCTTGCCACGGATGTTCTGGTTCAGGCCAATCGCCAGCAGCAGCGACAGGCTCAGGCTGACGGGCACGCACACCACCACATAGAACAGCGTGTTTCCGGCGGCGGTGTAAAAGTCGTCATCCTCAAACAGATTGACGTAGTTATCGACGCTGAGGGTACTCCAGCGCATAAACTGGTTAAGATCGGTAAAGCTGTAAAAGATGTTCTGTAAAAAGGGGACCAGGTAAAACACCGTCAAGCCAATCAGCAACGGCAAAATCATCACCCAGCCCCAGAAACGCTCGGCGCGCTCCAGGCGGCTGAGTGCGGGTCGTGGAGTACTTTTTTGTTGTTTTAGGGCACCGTAGCTTTCTGCCAGCGACATGTTGCCATTCCTCACCAGTAACTGCTCTGCGGTATTCCGCAGCCGGTAGCGCCTTCGGGCAAGCGCTACCGGCTCGGGGTGATTACTGCTCCATCACGCGTTCGATCTTCTTGACCGATTTGTCCATCTCGGCTTTGGCGTCCGCGCCCATAAAGATTTTCTTCAGGCTGGCAATCCACATGTTTTGCCATTTTGGCGTATTGGTACCTGCGGTCGGGTAGGCCTCGGTCACGTTGAGGGTGTTAATATAAGGTGTGACATCGACTTTTTTGATCTCCGCTGCCCAGGCTTTGGCTGCCAGTTTGTTGGCCGGGATCACCGCTTTTGCCAGCTCGGTCTGCGAGGCTTCGGTGCTCATAAATTCGATGTATTTCCAGGCTTCCTGCTTGTGGGCGCTGTTGGCGGACATGGCAAAGGCCAGGCTGTGCGCCACACCGGACTGGCGCTCGATTTTCGGCATCATGACCACGCCGATATGGTCGTTGATCAGCGGATTGTTGGCGAAGGGAGCCGCCAACCATGAGCCGGCATACACCATCGCCGCACGGTTGGACTGGAAGATGTTTTCGGTTTTAACCTCGCTCATCTGTTGGGCGCTGGGCATCAAGCCATCTTTCATCATGGCTTGCAGCTGTTGATAGACCCAGATGGATTTATCGTTAGCGATGTCGGTGGGTTGACCGTCTTTCGGGACGATGTGGTTACCGTTCTGGAACAGCAGGTTCATATAGCTGTCCTGACCGTCAATGCTCAGATCCATCACCAGCGGGAAGGCACTGCCTTTCAAGCCGGTTTTCAGCGCGGTGGCTTTATTTTTCAGATCATCCCAGCTCCAGTCGTTGGTCGGGTAGCTGACGCCGGCCTGGTCGAACAGTTTTTTGTTGTACCACACGGCGATCGAGTCAACGTCGCGGGGGATAGCCATTTGTTGTCCATCATATTGATAAGCTTTAACCGAACTGGCGACGATATTATTTAATTGCACGCTGCTGCCGGTAATATACGGCGTTAAGGGTTGCATAATGCCATTTTTGGCGTATTGAACGAAATAAGGCATGTTTATCCAGAATATATCTGGCGCGACGCCACCCGCAGCAGCGGAATCCAATTTAACGAAGTATTGTGCCGATGGGGTTAATTCTATGGCGATTTTAATGTTAGGGTTTTCTTTTTCAAATCGCTTGGCAATCTCCTGCTCGGCAGGTAATTGATTTCTGTCCCATACGGCGTAACGCAAAGTTATTTGATCGGCGGCATATAACATGGTCGGCAATAATAATGCAACCGCAATGGCAGAGTGTGCCAGAAGACGGCCAGTATTTTTTATCGGTGACATTGCTTTCCCCTCGGTGAACGACGAATAAATATTTTCGTAACGTGAATTCTTTCTATCCCTTAACTTTCAATGTGTCAATACACCCCGATCTGCCCAAAAATGGGGCATGAATGTTTCGTTGTTGTTAAAATCGAAAGGGTTGAAGCCTAAACCGAAAGTGTTACTTGTTCACAATTCGTTAACCTGCCGGGCTGGTTTTGGCCCTGCCACTCAGCAATTCCGGGTTGCTGGGGGCATAGGAATAAATGATAACCCTTGCACCATAATGGGGATTAAAAACATTCTTATTGTGCATGCCGGCTTATCTTTCATTTTTGTGATGCAAATAAACAAAAAAATTGTATATGCCAGCATCCGCAACGGCATGTTGTCGATTTTTGAATGGACGCTATTGTTTACAACGATAAAAGGGTTTAGCCTGAAAATCACTCATCGGTATTTACCAATAAAAGAGAGCTCACCGTTATGCGCCTTTCATTGACCTTTACCCATTGCCTGGAAAAGATATTCCACAGCCATAATTTACCGCAGATTACGCAGATAAATAAACTCAGCGGTCTGAATAATGAAACTGTTTCCTGGCAAGGGGTTTATTGCCTGCAACGGGCCGGAAACGAAACGCGTCGTGAATTAGGCTATCGTATTGAGGGGGTATTGGCGGAGTATATCAGCGTGCGTCAGGTGCATTCGGTGCCCAGCCACTTCCCCTGTTATGCCGAGACCGACGAGAACTATCTGCGCACCGAACCGGGGTTATTTCCCGATCCGCTGATGCCTTTGGTCGATGAGCGTTTCTTTGCCGTCTGCAATTATTACGGCAGCCTGTGGTTGACCTTAACCCCACCGGCAAAGCCAGTGGCGGGCGGGGATTATCCGCTTGAGCTGACGTTGTTTGATGTGACCAGTGAGGAAGTGCTGGCCAGCGCTGCGTTGACGCTGCATATCGTCCCGGCCGCGCTGCCACCGCAAACCCTGCTGCACACCGAATGGCTGCATTCCGACTGTCTGGCGGATTATTACCAACTGGCAGTGTTCAGCCCGGAGTACTGGTTGGCGGTACGTAACTTTGTCCGTACCGCGGTTAACGGTGGGGTAAACATGCTGTTGACGCCGATCTTCACACCGCCGCTGGATACGGCCATCGGTGGTGAGCGCACTACCGTGCAACTGGTGGGCGTGCAGCGGTCTGCGCAGGGCTACCGGTTTGATTTCCAACGTTTGGCGCAATGGGTGGCAATGGCGCAGGAAGAGGGCATTGAACACTTTGAGATTGCGCCGCTGTTTACCCAGTGGGGGGCGGCACACGCGCCAAAAATCATGGTGGAAATAGACGGCACGCTGAGTCCGCTGTTCGGCTGGCATACCGACGCCCACGGCGAAGAGTATCAACAGTTTCTACAGGCACTGTTGCCTGCATTGACCGACTGGTTTCGCGAGCGACAGCTGCAACAGCGGGTGTGGTTCCATATCTCTGACGAGCCGACGTTGGAAAATATCGACGTTTACCAGCGAGCCAGCGCTACCTTGCGCCCGCTGTTGGCCGGGTTTCATACTTTTGATGCGCTATCTGATTATGCATTTTACCAACAGGGGTTGGTGGAAACACCGGTGGCCGCTACCGATCATATAGAACCCTTTATTGATAACCGGGTGCCCGGTCTGTGGGCCTATTACTGCTGCGTACAAAAAACCGAGGTGGCCAACCGCTTCTTTGCCCAGCCTTCGGCGCGCAACCGCATTTTGGGGATCCAACTTTACCGCTACAACATTACCGGCTTTTTGCATTGGGGCTTCAACTTCTATAACAGCGGCCATTCGCGGGAGCGACTCAATCCCTACGCGGTGACGGATTGCCGCAATGCCTTTCCCTCCGGTGATGCCTTCGTGGTCTATCCCGGTGAGAACCTGACACCGGTGGAGTCGCTGCGCTTACGGGTACTGCACCAGGGCTTGCAGGACATGCGTGCCCTACAGCTGCTGGAAAGCCTGACTGACCGCGCGACGGTAGAGACTTTGATTGAACAACAGTTGGGGATGAACCTCACTTTTAAACGCTATCCGCATCAGGCGGAGCCGCTGTTGCGGTTGCGGGAAGCAGTGAATCAGCGCATCGAAGCCTTAACTTCGGTGGCATAAAATGCGGCTTTGGTGGCGACTGGCATCTCATCGCCACCAAGTTTTCAATAATTTGCTATACCTGATAGGTGAGGGATTTCATTTTTTTGTCATGTTTCTGACATGTTAGGGTCATAGCGCTGGCTTAAGTTTGCAGCGACTAAGCCAGGAGATAACGCGATGTTTAGCTTGGACTCTCTGTTGCATGATGCATTTCCACACCGCAAGACCCCTGCCTGGCAGCGTAGCCTGCTGAGAACTTTACTCTTCGAAAAAGAATTCAAACAGTTTGCCGCCGACTATCCGCACCTGAAGGGGCTGGATTTGATCGAGCAGGTGGTGGACTACTTCAACCTCAGCTGTGAGTTGGTCGATGGTGACCTGGAAAATATTCCGAGCCAGGGGCCGGTGGTGCTGGTCGCCAACCACCCGATTGGCTCGCTGGACGGTTTGGTGCTGTTGCGTGCAGTGGCGGCCGTGCGTCCGGATGTCAAAGTGGTTGCCAGCCAACTGCTGACCTACATAGAACCGCTGCGCAACCTGTTTGTGCCGGTGGACAACGTAGGCAACAAGACCAACCGCAAGCAAATTGAAGGCATGCAGGCGCAGCTGGATAAGCAGGGCGCCCTGATTTTGTTCCCCGCCGGAGAAGTGTCGCGCATGAGCCCGAAAGGCATTCGCGACGGCCACTGGCATACCGGCTTCTTGCGTCTGGCGGCCAAGGCCCGAGCGCCCATTGTGCCGATCCACATCAGCGCGCGTAACAGCAACCTGTTCTACTTCACCTCGCTGGTTTACCGACCGCTGTCTACCCTGTTACTGGTACGTGAAATGTTCCAGCAGCAGGGCGGACGCATCAAAATCCGCGTGGGTGGCCGTATTCCCTTTACCAATTGGCATGATGGCCACACCAGCGCCAAAGATTTGGCCGAACGTTTCCGTCGTCATGTCTACCGACTGGGCCAGGGTAAAGAAGGATTGTTTGCCAGCGAATCGCCGATCGCTCTGCCGGAGGATCGGTTGGAGCTGAAAAAGGCGCTGGCAAATTGCGAACGTCTTGGGGTGACGCCGGACGGGAAAATTATCTTCCTGTATCGTCGCCAGGGTGAGGCACGTACGCCTATCCTGCGTGAACTCGGTCGTCTGCGTGAGATAGCTTTCCGGGCCGTGGGTGAGGGTTCCGGCCGTCGCCGCGATTTGGACAGCTATGACGACGACTATTACCACCTGGTACTGTGGGATGCGGACGAACTGGAGATTGTTGGGGCTTACCGCTTTATTCCCACCGCCGAACAGCTCGAGAGCAAAGGGCTGGAAAGCATTTACAGCAACAGCCTGTTCCACTATGACCGCGATATGGCGCCGATTTTGGCTCAGGGGATTGAGCTGGGGCGCAGCTTCATCCAACCGGCCTACTGGGGCAAGCGTGGGCTGGATTACCTGTGGTTGGGGATTGGCGCTTACCTGGCAAAATATCCGCAATATCGCTATCTGTTTGGCCCGGTTTCCATTTCCGGCGGCATGCCGGTGACGGCACGCGACCTGCTGATTGCCTTTTACCGACTGTACTTCTCGCCTAATCATGCGTTGGCGCAGTCGCGTCAGCCTTATCCTGCTTCGTTACCGCAGGTATTGGCGCAGTTTGCCGGCGATAACTATCAGGAAGATCTGGTCAGGCTGAAAAGCCTGCTGAGCAACATCGGCTGTTCGATACCTACGTTGTATAAACAATATACCGAGTTGTGTGAACCCGGCGGGGTGCAGTTTATTGATTTCGGTACCGATCCGGCCTTCAATAACTGTATTGACGGCCTGGTGCTGGTCGATCTTACCCGGCTAAAACCGGCGCGATTCCAGCGTTATATTGCGGTGCATCAGCCACAGGATGCCGCTATAGAGTGATTGGCTGGGTTCTCATGCATTTTTGATCTAAGCGCCGGTGGCGGGATATGGCCTAAGATAAGGCTTTGTTCCGCCACCGGAGTTTTTCATGCCTCAGTCGTTTTCCTCGTCTTTGTTATCCGCTGAAGATCCCGCCGCCGTGGCGATTGAAACGCCCAGGGGGGCTGCGCCCTTTTTATTGCTCTGCGATCACGCCGGCCAGGCGATACCCCAACAGTTGGGCGATCTCGGCCTGCCGCCTGGAGAAATCGACCGTCACATTGGTTGGGATATCGGTGCATTAAAGGTTTCACGTCATCTTGGCCGCCAGTTGGACAGCACCTTGATTCATCAGCGTTACTCACGTTTGGTGATTGACTGTAACCGCACGCCCGGCATCGCCAGCTCTATCCCCCAACTGTCGGAATTGACAACTATCCCCGGCAATATAGGAATTGATGGCAATCATGCGCAGGCGCGCGAGCATGAAATTTTTAGGCCCTATCATCAGGCGATAACCGACCATCTGGATGAACGGCAGCGCAGCGGGTTGCCTACGGCGATTATCGCCATGCACAGCTTCACGCCGGTGTTTAAAGGTAACGAACGGCCGTGGCAGGTGGGGTTGTTGTTTAACCGCCAGCCGGAGTTTGCTCTGCTGCTGGCCGAGCTGCTGCGAGAGGAAGGGGACTTGCAGGTCGGCGTCAATGAACCTTATGCCATGACCGACGCCACCGATTACACGCTGCCGGTGCATGCGGAACGCCGCCAACTGCCTTATGTTGGCATTGAGATCCGCCAGGATTTAATCGCCGACCAACAGGGTCAACAAGCCTGGGCAAAACGCTTCGCCAGACTGTTGCCACAGGCCTGGCATCGCTGGCAAATTTGACTTTAGGAATATTCCCAGTGATGATAACTGTAAGGAACGTGTAAAGCGTCATTGGGAAGAGTCAGGAGCGACGAGTGGAGCAGAATGATAACGGATTGTTTATCAAGCAGGAGCGTTTCGAAGTACTGGCGATACTGCGTGAAATTTGTAAACAGCGCACGCCACTGAAGGTCGTCAATGATCAGCAGCAGTTTCAAAGTCTGCTGTTGAGCGTCGGACCGGATAATATTGTGTTCAGCGGCGATGAGGCGGACACAACGGTCGACGGCGAATGTACCATTGTGATTGAAAGTCATGACGCGAAGATCGAGTTCTGTGTAGGTCAGGCCGAGTTTACCGACCATCAAGGGGTTAATGCCTGTTCAACCCGATTGCCGAAAGAACTGGTTTACATCCAGCGCCGTCGTCAATTTCGTGTCACCACTCCCCACTGGCGTGAGTTTCTTTGCAGCGGCGAATATGCTGATGGCAGCGAGTACCAGCTGAGGATCCACGATCTTTCCGCTGGTGGCGTTGGTTTGCGAGTCGATGGGCCACTGCCGGAAAACCTCCAGCCCGGTTTCCAGTTCAAAAAAGCTTTGTTGGATCTTGGCAGCTACGGCAGTTTCAAGGTCAATATGGAACTGGTGGTCATTAACGAAGATCATGAGCTGGATGACGACGACAATAAAGTGAACTTCTCGCGCCTGTCGTGCCGTTTTATGAAGCTGGGCCTGGCAATGGAAAGAAAAATTCAGAGCGCGGTGTTTGCGTTCGAATTGGATTTCAATAAAAAGAAAAAACGCTGATAAGCGGCGTCGCGTTCGCCATCTCTTTTCATTAAACGCAGTATCCAGAGGGTTCCGATACCCAGACGCGGCCTGGCAGGGTGCGGAACCTCATCCTATCCCCCTCTCTTAATGTTAATCATACCGATTAATATTGAATTTTCATTTGTCCTTTTGTTATGCGATGCTTAAGACTTCGTTAAGCAAAAGGACTCTGCGTGATGCCTGATTATTCCCGTTGTACCTTTACCGAAGGCAGTGTTGCTCTGCCGGAAGGCTACAGCGATCGCACCGTCAACGTGCTGTTGGCCGGTGATGATATCTCCCCCTCTCTGAATATTTCCCGTGATGCATTGCAACCTGATGAAACCCTGAACGGTTACATTACGCGTCAGTTGGAAACCCTGTCTGTCAGTCTCAAAGGCTGGGTACTGAAGGGGCGCGAGCCGGTGACCTTGGGTAGAGGCGGCTTACCAGGGGAGTCTGTGCATGCCAGCTACCTGCGCGACGGCAAACGCATCTGGCAACGTCAGGCGGTGTTCGCGCTGACGGATGGACGTGTACTGGTATTTACCCTCGCGCAACCCCGTAAACTGGCACCTCAAGATGAAGCCTTGTTGCTCCAGGTTTTGGACAGCTATCAGCAGACACCGGACGTAAGCGGTCAGCCATAAGGAACATTTATGAGTGAAGCGGCACGCGTCGGCGATACCATCGGGCATTCCCATGCCCTGGCCGGTATGATTGGCGGCACAATAGTCGGTGGCCTGATCGCCGCCGCCGGTGCGGTAGCAGCCGGTGCCTTGTTCGTCGCCGGACTGGCCGCATCCTGTATCGGTGTCGGTGTGTTGTTGATTGGTGCCAGCCTGGCGGTGGGTTACCTCACCGGGGAGGCGGCCACCGCGGCCCGTGACGGCATTGCCGATGCCGGTGCCGGCAGCTTGTCGCCGACAGGCAAGATCGTTACCGGTTCCCCCAATGTATTTATCAACGGCAAACCTGCCGCGATCGCTACCCTTAGCCAGGTCGCCTGCAGCGATGACGGCCCGAGCATGCAGATGGCGCAGGGCTCCGACAAGGTCAGTATCAACGACCAGCCTGCTTCCCGCGTGGGCGATAAAACCAATTGCGACGCGCAGGTGATGGAGGGTTCGCCCAATGTGTTGATTGGTGGCGGAACCGTCACCACGCTGCCAATTAAACCCGAAGTGCCGGACTGGCTGTACAAAGCCTCTGACCTGACACTGCTATTTGCCGGACTGGTCGGTGGTGTCGGCGGTGCAGCAAGCAAATTGGGCGCACTGGGTAAAATGCTGAGCAAGCTGCCCGGCATCAACAAACTGGGGCGGATTGCCTGCCGTTTTGGCACCTTGATGACCGCCACGGCCGCCGCAGGCATCATTGCCCGCCCGGTGGATATCATCAGTGGCCAGAAGTTTTTATCCGGCGATGATGAACTGGATTTTGTGCTGCCATCACGTCTGCCGGTAGCCTGGCAGCGTTACTGGCGCAGCGGCAACCCCGGTGACAGCGTGTTGGGTCGCGGCTGGAGCCTGTTCTGGGAAAGCAGCCTGATTCCTTATCAAGATGGCCTGGTGTGGCGCGCACCGTCCGGTGATTACGTTTCCTTCCCGATGGTACCCCGTGGTCACAAAACCTATTGCGAAGCCGAAAAGTGCTGGCTGATGCACAACCCCGACGGCAGTTGGCAACTGTTCGATGTTGGCGAGCAAAGCTACCACTACCCGCGCCTGGACGGCGAACAGCCGAGCCGGTTATCTATGCTGACCGATGCCACCGGCAACACCACTTCGCTGTTTTATGATGACCACGGCCAACTGATTGAGTTGGTCGACAGTGCCGGCCAGCGTCTGAGCTGTCGTTATTTGGTCACCGTTAATGGCTTGTCCCGCCTCTGTGCCGTATTGCTGCACTGCAATGACGGAGAACGGCCGCTGGTCAGCTACGGCTACGATGATGAAGGACAACTGATCACAGTGACCAATGGTGCCGGTGAAATCACCCGGCGCTTTAGCTGGCGTGATGGGCTGATGGCCAGCCACCAGGATCAAAACGGGTTGCTCAATGAATACCTGTGGCAGGAGATTGAAGGATTACCCCGGGTCACCGCCTGGCGTCACAGTGCCGGCGAAGAACTGGCATTGCACTACGATTTTGTCGGTGGTGGGCGGCGAGCGGTGCGTGATGACGGTAAACAGGCGTTGTGGCAACTGGATGACGACGACAACGTGGCGCAGTATACGGATTTTGACGGGCGTAAATCGGCATTTATCTATGAGCGAGGTGAGTTGTGTGGCGTGGTCTTGCCGGGCGGCGCTCAGCGATACAGCGAATGGGATAACTATGGTCGCTTGCTGAGTGAAACCGACCCACTCGGCCGCAAAACGACCTACCAGTATTCCCGCAACAGCGGCCGGTTGTTCTCAGTGACCTCCCCAGACGGCAGCCAGACGTTTCAGCATTGGGATACTCAGGGCCGACTAACCAGACAGATTGATGCGCTGGAGAATACGACTTCCTACGACTACCCCGATACGGAAGAGAGTTTGCCGGTGCGCATCACCGACGCTCTGGGGGGCGTGGTGAGACTTGACTGGAACAGTCAGGGGCTGTTGACGCGTTATACCGACTGTTCCGGCAGCGTCACCACCTATGCGTATGACGTGCTCGGCCAGTTGACACAGCGTACCGATGCGGAGGGCAACCGGACTCAATACCGTTGGGATGCTGCCGGTCGCCTGCGAACGCTACAACATCCGGACGGCAGCGAAGAGCACTTCGCCTGGAATGCACAGGGCCAACTGGCCCGTCATCAGGACGCACTCGGCAGCGAAACCCACTGGGCGTATAACTTGTTGGGCCAGCCGGTCAGCATCTCTGACCGCATCAACCGGACGCGCTACTACCATTACAATAACCGGGGCTGGTTGACGAACATTGAGAACGGCAACGGTGGGAACTATCACTTCAGCCACGATGCCGTCGGCCGTATGACGGGGGAGCGCCGCCCGGACAATACTGACCACTTTTATCGTTATGGCCCCGATGGCCAACTGAGCGAACACCGGGAAACCGGGCCGCTGGATACCTCGGTATCTCCAGTTCAGCGCCTGCACCAACTCCGATATGACGAAGCGGGCCAACTGGTCTGGCGCGGTAACGACAGTGCCCAATGGCAGTATCACTATGATGCTGCGGGCAGGCTGAATACGCTGACGCGTACGCCAACAGCCGTCGGCGCGGCGTTGGGGATTGAAACTGACCGAGTGCAGTTGCAATACGATGCCGCCGGCAATCTGCTGACGGAACAGGGCGTCAACGGTGAGCTGGGTTATCAGTGGGATGCGCTGGCGAACCTGCAGACGCTGACTCTGCCACAGGGAGACCAGTTGCAGTGGCTCTACTATGGTTCCGGCCACGCCAGCGCGGTGAAATTTAACCAGCAACTGGTGAGTGAATTCACCCGTGACCGCCTGCACCGGGAAACTGGCCGCACGCAGGGCGCGTTGCAGCAGCATCGCCAGTATGATGCGTTGGGGCGCAGAACCTGGCAGAGCAGTGGGGGTCAGATAACCAAACCGGAAGACGGTGTGTTGTGGAGGGTATTCCGTTATACCGGCCGGGGTGAGATTGAGGGCGTCAGTGATGCGCTGCGCGGCGAGGTGCATTACGGTTATGACGCTGAAGGGCGCTTGTTGCAGCACCGCGAGCAGAATCTTGGCAAACCTGCCCGCAGACTGGTGTATGACGCTGCCGATAACCTGTTGGGCGAGAAAGGCCCGGACAGCGATGTCGAAAGATATTTACCGCTGGCACCCATCGTCAGTAACCGATTGTCGCACTGGCAGCAGTTATTCTACCGTTACGACGCCTGGGGCAATCTGGTCAGCCGGCGCAACGGGATGTATGAACAACATTACCGCTACGATGCCGACAACCGGCTGATACAGGCCCATGGCCGTGGCCCGCAGGGCGAGTTTGAGGCGCAGTATCATTACGATGCGCTGGGCCGACGCAGCCGAAAAACGGTGAGCTACAAGGGAAAAACACCGGAAACGACACGCTTTCTGTGGCAGGGATATCGCTTGCTGCAAGAGCAGCGTGACAACGGCACGCGCAGAACCTGGAGTTACGATCCTGCCAGCCCATGGACGCCGCTGGCGGCGCTAGAACAGGTTGGCGAGGGGCCGCAGGCGGACATCTACTGGTTGCACACCGATCTCAACAGCGCACCGTTGGAAGTAACCGACGTCGAAGGTAATCTGCGCTGGTCCGGCAACTACGACACCTTCGGTAAGCTAACAGGCCAGACGGTGGCGGGTGCCGAACGCCGCAAAGGGGCTGTCTACGACCAGCCGCTGCGCTATGCGGGGCAATATCAGGATGATGAAAGCGGATTACACTATAATCTGTTCCGTTACTACGAGCCGGAGGTCGGCAGATTCACCACACAGGATCCGATTGGCCTGAGTGGGGGGATGAACCTGTACCAGTATGCCCCTAATCCTTATGGTTGGGTGGATCCGCTGGGTTTAACAGCGTCTGAGAATGTTACAACCTTCTACCATGCTGGCGATATTCAAGGCGCCATAGACCCTTCGATGGGGCGCGGTAAATTAGACTTCGATCCGCAAGGAAGGGGAGGATTCTATGTGACTACAGATAAATCTCAAGCGATAGAATGGGCTGAGATGAGGAATCATCCTGCGGTGACTCAGTTTGATGTTCCAAATTCTGAATTGGAAAAACTTAATATAAAAACATTTAGTTCTGCCGATAGTGAGTGGGCGAAATTTGTAACGGAAGGAAGAAATGGTACCCTATCACATAATTACGATGCGGTTCATGGACCTATGTTGCGCAACCTTGCTCAGGTCCGGAAAGGAGCACCTCCAAAGCCTAAAGGTAGCCAGTTTTCTGTTTATTCAAAAAAAGCCGCCGGAGTGTTCGATAAATACAAAGTGGGAGGGTGTTCAAAGTGAGTAGTAAAGAAAATATGGTAGATGGGCTACGTTTTGAAGATGATGACGGTGAAGTTGTAATCTTTAACTTTAAAACATGGGTGAATGTGATTAAGGCAATAATTGTAAAATATACAAATAAAAGCGAGGAAGAGGCCGAAAGGCTAGTAATGTCATCTTCATTGGTTAATAATCCAATAAATAATTATATAGCGGTTACGCTACGGAGTCATGAGACAGAATATCATTGGGCGATGTTAATTGCTTACGGTGAGAGATATTGGGATAAAGGCATAAGCTCTGACGAACCTGACGGGTATTCAGAATGGGAATATAAATACAGAGAACTACATCAATTAGCCAAAGAAAGCTTTGAATTTGATGATTAATTATGTAACTTATTGTTTTTATTGTAAATCATTAAATATAACCTCAGAGGGCATCACCACCGGAGACGACTTGGCATCATGGTGATGTACCAGGTTCTTTGCAACTGGTTGATCGCCCTGACCATAGAGATTACCACAAGATATATCACCCTGATGGCTTGGGTGGTCGTAATAAGTGGGGTGGCGGCACCAGTTGTAGACGATAAGGATTAAATATGAAGGTTATTAACGGTTTTGCTGAGTTGTTAAAAGTGTACGATTCTTTGCCAAATTCTGGATGGATCTTTATAGATCATGATGTTGATACTTCTTCAAAATCTGATTTATTGAACCGAGATTACTATCTGTCCGAAAACGATGACGAAGAGTTTGAAATGGAGGAGGATAAATCTACTTTCCTTGAGTCTCCAATATTTAAAGATATAGTCATCAACAAGCTAAAACATAACCAGCAGGCATCTAAAGATGACATGCTTGATGCTGCAATTTATTACCTAGAGAACGATGATTTCTTAGACTAATCACTAAAAAATCGTCACAACTCAATAAAGACTCCTTTACTGCCTTCTGAGCTATCTGTAGCACCCTGTGTGGATCTTATCCACGCAGGGTGAATACCATCAAAATCAATATAGCTTCTGCTGATATCAGTACTGAGTTCTATCCCGACTCCCAGTCCTATTTCAAAGCACGCAAGCTGCCAATTTCCTCCAAACCGAAATGCTCCGCCTCAGTCAGTACAGCGCAGACCTCGCTGCTGGCGGTCAGGATTGCGCTATTAAGGTCCTTTCCGTGCAATAAATGGCTGACCAGCAACGCGGCGAACATGTCGCCGGTGCCTTTTACCTTCGACTGGATCTTGGGATGGGTATAGCTTTGCACCTTGTCGCGGCTGACCAACAGTAAGCCAATCTGCTCGTCATTTTCCGCCACGCCCGGCGCGCTGGTCACCAACACCCACTCGGTGGTGTCATTCAATAACGCCTGTGCGGCATGCTGCGTTTGCTCCAGGCTGGTCAGCGGATGCCCGCAAAGCTGCTCCAGTTCGAAACCGTTGGGGGTGAGGCCGTTAGCCAATTGCAGGAACGGTGAGCGATAACAACCGACGATGCGCTCATCGACATAGACACCTTCCCCGTAATCACCCATTACCGGATCGATATAGATTTTTATCTGCGGATTGATAACGCGCACACGCTGTAGCCAGGTATGCAGGAAATGGCATTGGCCGACGTCGCCCAGATAACCGATGATTACTGCCCGGGTGCGTGTCATCACACCACGCGTCAGTAAATCCTCGAGAAAACCGCTGAACCACTCGGCGGGTATTACGCCGCCGCTGGGCGCGCCGTAATAGGGTGGACAGCCAAACAATACGCTGGGCACCTGCAGTACTTCCAACCCCTTTTTCAGCAGGGTACGATAGGCAATGCCATTGCCAACGCTGCCGTACACCACCTGCGATTGAATGCTGATCACGTCAATCTGCGGCGGTTGTAATTGAGAAATCTGTTGCATCTATAACATCCTTGGTTCGATTTTATCCAGCCACCGCGTAAATACCTGACGGGCGCGCTGTTCTAATTCTGTACCGTAGCGAGCGGCCTGTTGACGCAAGCGCTGTGGCAAAATGCCGGCTAACTCAAGCTCGCAGGCATGGCCCACCAACCAGCGTTCGAGATCGTGATGATCGGCCTCTAGATGGAACTGTAGCCCAAGGGCGAAATCCTGATACTCAAATGCCTGATTAGGGCAAACTTCGGTTCCGGCCAGACAGGTCGCGCCCTCTGGGATCATAAACATATCCCCATGCCAGTGCAGCACCGGCGTTGTCCCCAGGGGGGCCAGCACCGAGTCTTCATGCTCTGTGAGCATTAATGGCTCGAAACCGATCTCTTTCTCGCCGAGTGAAATCACCTCGGCCCCCAGGGCCTGAGCTATCACCTGCGCGCCAAGACAGACGCCCAGCGTAGGCCGTTTTTGCTGTAGCCGCTGTGTTACCAGTGCTAATTCATCGTTTAGAAACGGATAGTGTTGCTGGCCGGCAAAATGTTGTGCCGCGCTGATCGGTCCACCCAGCACCACCAACAGGTCGGTTTCCTCATTATTGATGGCACGTATATCGTCACGGCCGGCATCATAATAATCAATCTGATAGCCGCGTAATGACAGCAGCGAACCCAGAATACCGAGGTTTTCAAAATTGACATGTCGGATAGCGACCACTTTCTTCATTGCTGCACCTCGATGGTGTGGGGGGAAGGTTCCAGTTCCAGCGTATCGCCGAGGATGGTAATGCCGTCGGTGCCGCTTTGGTAAATGATCCGGCGTTGTTTGACCTGACTGATTTGCAACCGGTAGCCCTGTTCGGCAGGAAACAGCGCCTGGGCTTGTTGCAGTTGGTCGCTGGCCCAGGGGGTGAACATCTGCAAGCGGGCGAAAGCTTTGCCGCCGTGTTGAATATCGAGTACGTAATGTTTTTCCATCTTTACCCCTTAACTTTTCCGTTCCAAACAGGTAATCTGTTTTGAACTAATACAAAAAGGTTTTATGTATGGGTTCATTGTATGCAAAAGGCGGCAGCGCTGTCCAGATTGCTGAACAGATCAGCACGCAGATCAAGCAGGGGGATTTACAGCCGGGTGACCTGTTGCCGCCGGTGCGTCAACTGGCCGGTGAGCTGGGCGTCAACCCCAATACCGTCGCCAGCGCCTATGCCAAGCTGCGTGATGCCGGGTTGGTCGCGACCCGCGGGCGTGCCGGTACTCAGGTACTGGAGCAACCCTTGCAGACAGTACGCAGCGTTCGGCAGGTACCCGAAGGCATGCGTGATTTGGCCAGCGGCAATCTGGATGGCACCTTGCTACCGGCGTTGTCTCTGAGTGCCGCTGACGTTTTCCCACAGCAGAATGGCTATGACATCAGCGGTGATTTACCTGCGCTATGCCAGCTTGCCGCTGACTGGTTGAGCCAACAGGGGGCGGAACTGGGTGAGACGGCGGTGTTTTCCGGGGCGCTGGATGCCATTGAAAAGGCGCTGCGCAGCCATGCTGCACCAGGGGCTTCGGTGTGGGTGGAAGATCCCTGCTGGCCACCGTTACTGACGCTGTTGCGGCATCTTCGTCTTAAACCGCTGCCGTTACTGGTGGATGAACAAGGGTGCCGCTTGCCGGAAAAGGACGCGGGTTCGCAGGGTTGCGCGGTGATCCTGACGCCACGTGCACAGAACCCAACCGGTATGTCGCTTAGTGCTACTCGTGCCAACGACTGGCGTGAGTTCCTGGCCCAAAATCCGGGTTGTCTGGCGATTGTCGATGACTTCTGGGGGCCGCTATCGCAACAGCCACTGAATTTGCCGTTTACGGCAGACAATGGTTTGTATGTACTGTCACTGAGCAAGTTTCTCAGCCCGGATCTGCGCATTGCGCTGGCCTGTGGCAAGCCGCCACTGTTGCAGGCAATGCGTGCGGACCAATACATACGCGAACGCTGGGTTAGCCATATTCTGCAGCAAATTGCCGCCAAATTATGGATACAGGCGCAGCGTGATGGCTTACTGGTGCGGGCGCAGCAGGCTTACCAGCAACGACGCGATGCGTTGACGGAGCGGTTGCAAGAATTGACCGGTTCGCGGTTACCGCCGGGTGAAGGGGTCCATATCTGGCTGCCGGTGCGTTCAGAAGCCGCCGCCAGCCAAATCATGGCACAGCGCGGCTGGTTGGTGCAGGGCGGTGAGCCGTTCCGCCTGAAAAGCGGCCCGGCGATCCGTGTCAGCCTGGCCAACCTGGGTCCGGAGCAGTTAGAGGCAGTGGCTCAGGATCTGGCCGTGGCCATCGGCGCCGGGGCCGTGGTGAACTGATTGGGCAGGCTCAGGCCTGAGCCAACAGTTGCAAAGAGGCCAAACGGGCGACGGGTTCGCTGATCGGCGTATCTATCACAAACTCTTCCACGCCATATTGCTGCTGCAATTGATCTAACTGACTCCGTACCTGCTGGGCAGTGCCGAGCAGGATATGGCTTTCGCGCGGCTCAATACGGTAATCGGTAGCTCCGGCCTGCTGAACATAATTCTCTGCCTGCTCAAGGCTGCCGACCGTCACGCTCTGTCCGCCGGTCACATGCACCCGGTATTGCTGGATCCCGGCGGCTAACGCCTGAGCTTGCTCAGTGGTGTTGGCGACGATCACCGCGACCGCCAGCAGGGCTTTGCGTCCACCGCTTTGCTCGGTGTAATGAGCCAGTGCGCGCTGAATATCGTCCGGGTTACCATTGAGCTGCGCGGCAAATACAAAGGCCCAGCCATGTTCTGCAGCCAGTTGGGCACTTTCTTTGCTGGCGCCGAGCAGGAAGCGTTGCGCGGGCTGCGACGGTTGCGGTGTGGCACTCAGGCCGGGTTGCCCGTCATCATTGAGGTAGGCGTTGAGCTGGGCAAGCTGTTGCGGAAAGTCCGGTTTATTCTGCTGATCGTGGGCAGCCTGCAGCGCCTGGGTAGAGAGTGGCAGCCCACCGGGCGCTTTGCCCACGCCCAGATCGACCCGACCCGGTGCCAGGGTCGCCAGCAGATTGAAGTTTTCCGCCACCTTATAGGCGCTGTAGTGTTGCAACATAACACCGCCGGAGCCGATGCGAATATGGGACGTTTGCCCAAGCAAATAGGCGATCAGCACTTCGGGTGAAGGGCAAGCGAGCTGCGCGGTATTGTGATGCTCGGCCAACCAGAAACGACGGTAGCCCCAAATTTCCGCCTGCTGCGCCAAATGCAGCGTGCGTGTCAGCGCCTGGGCGGCGCTTTCTCCTTCGGCAATCGGACTTTTTTCCAACACGCTCAGGGCATAAGCCATTTTCCTGCTCCTTTATCATCATTTATTGATGACAAATACCATGCCCAATGCTTCAGGCTTAATATTGATTGGAGATAGGATATTCCATTGATAAAAAACGGATTTAGTTATGCGCACAATGGCAAAAGGGCACGTAGTCAACGCGCCCGAACCCGCTCAGGACTCCAGCCAGGCCTTCAGGCGAATCGCGTCCCTATAGTGGCCATAACGCTGCGGTGAACCGAGCAGGATCATCACCACCGGTTGCCCTTTGATCAGCGTGCGTATCACCATGCAATGGCCGGCTTCGTCGGTGAAACCGGTTTTTTGCAACTGGATTTTCCAGGCGGGGTTGTTAATCAGCCCATTAGAGCTGTGGTAGACCAACTGACCCCGGCCAGGGTGCACGATTTGCTGCTTGTCGGTGCTGAAGCGGCGAATGGTCTGATAACGGTAGGCGTGATTGACCATTTTCAACAGGTCGTTGGCACTGGCGACATTGCGTGGCGTCAGCCCGGTCGGATCGTAGAAGCGGGTATGTTTCATACCGATGCTGCGTGCCTTCCGATTCATTTTCGCCACAAAGGCTTTGCGACCGCCGGGGTAGTTGCGGCTCAGTGCCGAAGCGGCGCGATTTTCCGACGACATCAAAGCGATGTGCAACATGTCACGACGGCTGAGAGTAGAACCGATAGTCAGGCGCGAGTGGGTTTTCTTCAACAGATCGCGGTCGGCGGCGGTGACCCTCATCTTGTTGCCCAGTGGCCGCTTGCTGTCCAGCGTGACCATGGCGGTCATCAATTTGGTTAGTGAGGCGATGGGCTGCACCCGATTGGCTTGCTTCTGATACAGCGTTTTACCGGTACGTTGGTTGACCACCAATACCGACTTCGAGTACAGCGCCAGCGGCGCAGCGGCTTGTGCGGCAGGCTGAATGAACAACAGCGTGAGAACCAAAAGAGTGCCAAGGCGGCGCGCGGGACAACGGATAAGGGAATTAAATAAAGACATGGCAGACGTGACTATGATCCTGAAAGGTGAATGAATATCAGCAAGAGTCTGCACAGCAAATGTGGAGAAAATAGGGTGGCGTTGTAACGGGATGAGAATCCGGCAGGGGTCAGGGAGGCGGCGTACCGCCTCCCTGGATCAATCAATACACTTCTGGTACCACCATATTGTCCGGCACCGGGTGACGGTTGTAATCCGGGCTGCGTTTACGCGGCGGCAGGGTGATGACATTGCCTTCCGCCTCTTCGTACGGCAGTTGCTCCAGCAGATGGCGGATACAGTTCAGGCGCGCCTTTTTCTTGTCGACGCCCTGAACCACCCACCATGGCGCTTCAGGAATGTTAGTGCGCGCCAACATGACCTCTTTGGCCTCGGTGTAGTCCTCCCAGCGGCGGCGACTCTCCAAATCCATCGGGCTGAGCTTCCATTGCTTTAGCGGGTCGTGGATGCGGCTGAGAAAACGCAGTTCCTGCTCATCGTCAGTGATAGAAAACCAGTATTTGACGATCTGAATGCCGCTGCGCGTCAGCATTTTTTCGAACTCCGGCACGCTACGGAAAAACTCTTCATATTCCTCGTCGTTGCAAAAGCCCATCACTTTCTCCACGCCGGCACGGTTGTACCAGCTGCGATCGAACAGCACCATTTCACCGGCGGCCGGCAGGTGGGCAATAAAGCGTTGGAAATACCATTGAGTGCGTTCACGATCGTTCGGTGCCGGTAGCGCGGCCACACGGCAGGTGCGTGGATTCAGGCGTTGGGTGATACGTTTGATCACGCCCCCCTTGCCGGCGGCGTCGCGGCCTTCAAAAATGATCACCAACCGGTGGCCGGTACGCATTACCCAGTCCTGCAGTTTGACCAATTCCCCCTGCAGGCGCAGCAACTCGCGGAAATACTGTTTGCGCCAGGCTTTCTTCTGGTCGCTATCCACTTCGGTATCGTCGAAGCGCAGATCGTCCAGCTCCATCTCCAACTCTTCATCGTAGCTGTCGTAGAACTCCTGCAGCAGGCGCTGGTTGAAGCTTTCGTCGCGGTCAAATTCATGCATAGCCATAATTAATTCTCCGTGTTAGCCCGGTTTTAGAAATGGGTGAAAATCCAGTACAGCCCGGCGGAAAGCAGTATCGAGGCCGGCAACGTCAACACCCAGGCCATCAGCAGATTGCGCAAGGTGGACATTTGCAGGCCGGAACGGTTGGCCGCCATGGTACCGGCGATGCCGGATGACAGTACGTGTGTAGTGGAGACCGGCAATCCAAAGATGTCCGCCGCACCGATAGTGGTCATCGCCACCAGTTCGGCACTGGCACCCTGGGCATAGGTCAGATGGCTTTTGCCGATCTTCTCGCCAACGGTGACCACAATGCGCCGCCAGCCGACCATGGTGCCCAGGCCGAGAGCAATCGCTACCACTACCTTGACCCAAAACGGGATAAAGCGAGTGGCACTGTCCAGATCGCTTTTCAGGGCGTCCAGGTTGCGCTGCGAGTCCGCGGATATTTGCAGCTGTTTTTCCGACTTCAGGTGTTTAATCACTTCCGATGCCAGATACATATCATTACGGGTGTTGGAAACCGCCTGCGCAGGAATTTTGTCGACCGAGCCGTACTGGCGTATTTGATCGCCAATGGCCCCGGTCAGCTGCGCCAGCGCAGGGACCACTTCTGCGGTCAGTTCACTGGTACGGACATACCCGGTCAGCACATCGCGTGCTGGGGTCTGGCTGACCTGCGGGAACTGGCTCAACAGTTGGTTTTTGGTGACCTCCGCCAGTGCCGCGACGCGTGGAATTTGCTCGGGCGGCATTGAGCGGTTCAGCGCGTAGGCGATCGGCATGGTCCCGACCAGGATCAGCATGATCAGACCCATGCCTTTTTGCCCGTCGTTGGAGCCATGGGCAAAGGAAACGCCGGTACAGGTGAGGATCAGCAAACCGCGGATCCACAGTGGCGGCGGTGAGTCATCCTTGGGGGCGGTGTACAACTGGCGGTTTTTGACGAAGACTTTCAGCGCCAGCAGCAGCAGGGCGGCAAACACAAAACCGATCACCGGGGAAAGCAACAAGGCGTAGCCCACCTTGATCGCCTGGCCCCAGTCGACGCCGCTGGTGCCGGTGCGGCCATGGATCAGCGCATTGGCTACCCCCACGCCGATAATCGAACCAATCAGGGTATGAGACGAGGAGGCAGGCAGCCCGAGCCACCAGGTGCCGAGGTTCCAGATAATCGCCGAGAACAGCAGGGCGTAAACCATGGCGAAGCCATTGCCGGTACCGGCCTGCAAGATCAACTCCACCGGCAGCAACGAAATGATGCCGAACGCCACCACACCGCTGGAGAGCAACACACCGAGAAAGTTAAAGAAGCCTGACCAAACCACAGCCACCATGGGCGACAATGAATGGGTATAAATAACGGTAGCCACCGCATTGGCGGTATCATGAAAACCATTAACAAATTCAAAGCCCAGCGCAATCAGCAACGCTAACCCCAATAAAAGGAACGGGAGGTAGCTGGTATATACCGCACCGGCATCGCTGACGTCGTTAAATAAATTCACCCCGGCAAAAGCTATCCCCAGCACTAATAAAAAAACAAAAAAAAGAACAGTGAGCCGACTGTTCTTTTGGTAGATTTTTGGCAGGCTGGACGCGGTTGGCGCACCTGCCTGAACGGCGCTGTTATCGCTCATAAAGGACCTTCCCGATAGACTTCATTAGAATACTGACGATGTTGTACAGTGCTGCCATCAAAGTATTGGGAAATAATGTGACTTTTTTATGACGCTAATATTAATCATCGAGAAAAGTGAAAATAATTAACGTTGTCATTTAAAGGTTGATATAAAGGCGAAAGCCGATTAATTAATCAGTGTGGTTATTCAGGATAAAGGTTTATGGCTCAAACGGTTGCGGAAAAATTACACAAACTTGATTTTGATGATGAGGTCACCGGGCTGATTTACGGCCACGTGTTCCGCACGGCAGAGCCGCCGCAGCGAGTGTCTTCGCAGCAGGCTTGCCAGGCCTGGCAGGCGTTGTTACCGGGGGAGGGATTTATCTGGCTACATCTCAACCTGAACCATGCGGCCGCAGAAAAATGGCTAAAAAACCACTTTGCCATTTCCGATTTTTTCTTTGATGAAATTCGTCACGGTTCCCATACCACACGCATTGAGCGCCAGGGCGATGATCTGTTTGCGGTGCTCAACGACGTCATTTTTCACCCCAAAGAGAACAATCCGGAGATTGCGACGCTGTGGTTGTACTGCCGTAGCGGGTTGGTGGTCACGGCAAGGCACAAACCGCTGCGTTTGATTGAACGGCTGCTGGGCCGTTTGGGGCCGCTGCAACTGGCATCCTCTACCGAACTGTTGGCGCATCTGTTGGAAGAACAGGAAGAGGTGCTGGAGCAAGTGGTCCGTCAGGCCAACCAGTATGTCGACACCATTGAAGATCGCCTGTTGAGCAATCATGTGAAGCGTAATCGTACCGAGCTGGGGCGGATGCGCCGCATGCTGTTGCGTTTTCAACGCCTGCTGGCACCGGAGCCGGCGGCGCTGTTTCGTTTACTGAATCGGCCGCCGACCTGGCTGAGCCGCGATGTGGTGCAGGATTTACGCCAGTTCACCGAAGAGTTCACCGTGGTATTGAACGACCTTGCCAGCCTGACCGAGCGAATTCGTCTGTTGCAAGAGGAGATTGGTGCCAAGCAGATGGAGCAGAACAACCGCACGCTGTACACCCTGACGGTGATCACCGTCCTGGCACTGCCGATCAATATTGTTGCCGGTTTCTTCGGTATGAATGTGGGCGGGATCCCGCTGGCCAGCAATCACCACGGTTTTATCCTGTTGGTGTTGCTGGTCGGCGGTTTTACGCTGGTGACCGGCTATCTGGCATTCAGACGCCGGGATGAAGGGTGATTAGAGTCTGGCCCGGTACTCCTCTTCCAGCCTGGCGTGGGTACTCCAGAAGGGTTGAGGTTGCCGGTCGTGCAGACGGTCGACCAGAATATCCAGATGGGTGTGCCAGCCGCCGGCCACGCTGAGCATTTCGTCACGGTTAGCCAGACGACGGTGGGTTACCGTCAACAGCACGGCGTTACCCTGTTCGGTCAACTCGAAGGTCACTTCAGAAGGGCGATTCTGCCCCTGTTCCGCCCAGGTAAAGCTCAACAGCCGCGGTGGGAACAGGCAGGTGATATGGCCGACGTTGCTGACGCTGCAACTGAGGTTTTTATATTTGGCCGGTGTTTGTTCATGCTCACCGGTCAAGTCGGAATTGCGGAACACCAGTTCAACCTGGGCACCGTTTTCCAGCTTCATATCGCCGGCGGCCAGCCAGGTGGCGCGTTTGTCGGATTCCGTCAGATAGGCCCAGACCCGTTCGATCGGGCCGGGCAGCAGCCGCTGAATGCGCAGCGTGCCGGTTTCAATAATCATGCCGTAGTCGTTCATAGTTCACTCCTTGGGAGGATTCGGTTCGGGCTGCAGCAGCGCTATTTCCAACGCGTCCAGCCGCTCTGTCCAGAAATGCTCGTAGGTTTTCAGCCATTGCATGGCCTGTGCCATTGGCTCGGGTTCAAGCCGGCAGATATGGTTTCTTCCCTGCACGGTACGCTGCACCAGCCCAGCAAGCTCCAGTGCCTTGATATGCTTGGATGCGCCGGCAAAGGACATCTGCAACGGCGCGGCCAGTTCACCAATGCTGTGCTCACCGCCGGCCAACGCACGCAGTATGGCGCGCCGCGTTGGGTCGGAAAGTGCACGAAAAATGGCGTCCAGCTGTGAGGAAGATAATTTAACCATATGGTTGAATATAGAACAGGTGGGCTAATATTCAACCAGTTTGTTGAATATTTTTTTACCCGCGGTTGTCCGACCAAGCGTGGCCAGAAAACTCCGCGTTCATGATGGAATACGTTAACCAACTGAATTGACTATCCTGGAATTGACTATCCTGAGTATACCGTGGTGATTTATTCAGGGGATCTCAATGACCGCAGGGAACGAACCGGAAACACCCAAAATGAGCCTGCCGCTGCTGGCCGGCGGCGCATTGGGGGTGGTGTTCGGCGATATCGGCACCAGCCCGCTGTATACCCTGAAAACCGTGCTGTTTCTCTCCGGTGATGCGCCGTCACCACCGGTGATCCTTGGCCTGCTGTCGCTGATTTTCTGGACGCTGGTGATTGTGACCTCGCTGAAATACGCCATGTTTGCCATGCGTATCGACAACCGTGGCGAAGGCGGCATCATGGCGTTGATGTCACTGTTGGTCAGCAAGAAAAAGATCCGGCCGATGGTGGTGTTTGCCGGCCTGTTTGGTGCGGCACTGATCTACGGCGATGGCGCGATTACCCCGGCGATCTCGGTATTGTCGGCGCTGGAAGGGCTGAATATTGTTCTGCCCGAGTCTCAACCCTATATCTTGCCGGCGGCAGTGGTGGTGCTGGTCAGCCTGTTCGCCATTCAGCCGTTGGGCACCGCACGTATCGGCAAGGTTTTCGGGCCGATTATGGCGCTGTGGTTCTTTTCCATTGCCGCGCTGGGCATCTGGGGAATTATCCAGCATCCGGCCGTGCTGATGGCGTTAAACCCACTGTATGGCGTTGATTTTCTGTTTTCCAATGGGATGACCAGTTTCCTGGTGCTGGGCGGTGTTTTCCTGTGTGTCACCGGGGCGGAAGCGCTGTACGCCGATATGGGGCACTTTGGCAAAAAACCGATCTGGCTTGCCTGGTTTGGCATTGTCTTCCCCAGTCTGTTACTGAACTATGCCGGGCAGGCCGCGCTGATCCTGTCAGGCGCTGATGTCACCCAGAATATCTTTTACCGCCTGTGCCCACCGATGCTGCAAATTCCGCTGGTAATTTTGGCAACCCTGGCCACGGTGATCGCCAGTCAGGCGATTATCAGCGGGGCCTTTTCCATGACCCGTCAGGCGATCCAGCTTGGCTGGTTACCTCGGCTGCGAGTCAAACAAACTACCGAAGAAAGCTATGGGCAGATTTACATCAGCGCTATTAACTGGCTGCTAATGGCGGTGACGGTATTTTTGACGGTGTTCTTCAAGTCTTCCGATAATTTGGCTGCCGCCTACGGTATCGCCGTGTCACTCACCATGATCATGACGACGGGGCTGCTGTTTGTGGCGATGCGTGAGGTGTGGCGCTGGGGCATGGTGGCCAGCCTGCTGGTGGCCGGTGGCTTCTTTATCGTCGATCTCAGCTTCCTGCTGGCCAACCTCAGCAAGGTGATGCAGGGCGGGTACGTACCGCTGCTGCTGGCCATCCTGGTGTATGGCGTAATGTTGATTTGGCATCGCGGGGTCATTGCGGCATCCCGTACGCTGGGAGAAAAGAGCCTGCCGTTGGCGGATTTTTTAGCGCATCTTGAGGTGGAAAACATCCCCAGAGTTCCGGGTACCGCAATTTTTCTGACCCGTAGCCTGAGCGGCACGCCACCGGTAATGAAATGGCACGTAAAACGTAACGGGTCGCTGCACGCCAATGTGTTGGCGCTGCATATCATGATCGTTAATGAACCCCGGGTAGCAAATGCCGAGCGGCTGGTGATGCGACAGCAGTCGCCGGGGTTTTGGTGTGGCGTGGCGAGCTATGGATTTATGGAGCGACCCAATATTCCCCGCTTGCTGCAGCATGCCGAGGCGCAAAAAACCGGATTGAACTTTAGCGACGCCACTTATTATTTAGGGCATGAAAGCGTGGTGCGCCGCGAAGCCAATGACCGCTTACCTGCCTGGCAACGCAACATTTTTGCGCTGATGGTGCGTAACGGTATGCACGTGACGGATTACTATTATTTGCCGAGCGATCAGGTCGTTGAAATCAGCCGTCGGGTGCCGGTGTGATGATTAACCGCCGTTTTCCAGCACCAGTAGCGCAACCTTGACCGCGGCCTCTAACCGGGCGCGGCTGACGCCATCGCGCGCCTGCACTGACAAACCGTGCAGGAAGGCGGCAAAATAATCGCCCAGGGCGTCAGCATCGGTTTCTGGTGGCAGTTCTCCCGTCGCAACGGCAGTGCGCAGCCGGTCAATCATGCCCTGAGTGCGCAGCAGGCGGTGTTCTGCCAGCCAGTCCTTGATACCGCTATTCTCGTCACTGACGCTGGCAGCGGAAGAAACCACCATGCAGCCTTGCGGCAGGTCAGTGCGGCTGTACAGTGCCACTGCGTCGTCCAGCAGGCGTTTTATCGCCACGCGCACGCTGCTTTCTTCACTGAAGGCGCGATCGGCAAAGCCACCTTCATGGCTTTCGTAACTGGCAATGGCTTCGCGGAACAGCAATTCTTTTGAGCCGAACGCTTTGTAAATACGCGCAGAAGCGATGCCCAGCTCGGCGACCAAGTCCGACATGGAGGTGCCTTCATACCCCTGACGCCAGAAGAGATCCCGAGCCTTCAATAACGCCTGTTCACGGTCGAATTCGCGCGGTCTGCCTGCCATTCCTCTGCTCCTGATTACCTGTTGTTCTGCGCAACAGGATCGCTTAATTCCACTGTAATACCAACGATTTTTTAAAATTCACTTGCTGAGAAATTGATTTAAGCCTATTGTTTGTCAATCGACAACCAATTGGAGTTTAGAATGAAAACCTTGAAAGGTCCAAGTCTGCATCTGGCACAGTTCAGTGACGATGCCGCCCCTTTTAACAGCCTGCCGGCGATCGCCCAATGGGCGGCGCAAACCGGCTTTAAAGCTTTGCAAATCCCGGCATGGGATAGCCGCCTGTTTGATTTGGCCACCGCCGCAGAAAGCCAAACCTATTGTGACGAGCTGGTCGGCATGTTGGCAGACCATGGCCTGGTGGTCAGTGAACTCACTACCCATATTTTTGGCCAGTTGATGGCGGTGCACCCGGCCTATGACGCGTTGTGTGACAGCTTTGCGCCAGCGGAACTGCATGGCAATCCACAGGCGCGCGGTGAGTGGGCACACCGGCAGTTGCTGTTGGCGGCCAAAGCCTCTGCGCGGTTAGGGCTGAGCGAGATGGGCACCTTCTCCGGTTCCCTGGCCTGGCCGTATTTGTTCCCGTTCCCGCAGCGTCCGGCGGGGCTGATCGAAACAGCGTTCGATGAACTGGCCAAACGCTGGTTGCCGGTGCTCAATGCCTGCGATGAGCAGGGGGTGAATCTGTGTTATGAAATCCACCCAAGCGAAGATCTGCATGACGGCGTGACCTTCGAAATGTTCCATCAGCGCGTTGGCGGGCACCCGCGTTGCCAGATCCTGTTCGACCCGAGCCACTTTGTACTGCAACAGCTCAACTATCTGGATTACATCGATATTTACAAGGACTTCATCCGCATGTTCCACGTCAAGGACGCCGAGTTCAACCCGACCGGACGGCAGGGCATTTACGGCGGCTATCAGTCATGGACCGATCGCGCCGGACGTTTTCGCTCATTGGGTGACGGCCAGGTGGATTTCAAAGGCATTTTCTCGCGGCTGACCCAGCATGGCTACGCCGGTTGGGCGACGCTGGAGTGGGAGTGCTGCCTGAAACACCCGCAGGATGGCGCCCGCGAAGGCGCGGCCTTTATTCGTGACCACATCATTAACGTTACCGACAAGGTGTTTGATGATTTTGCCGGTGCGCCGGTTGACCAACAGCAAATCAATGCCTTGCTTGGCCTGCGCTGAGCCACGCTATTCCACCACGGAGAACACCGATGACACTGCAAAATAACGGATCCATGTTGAATGGACCTGAACCCGAACACGTCTATACGCGGGTAAACGGCAACCGAATTCACTGCGTGACGCTTGGCGAAGGACAGCCGGTACTGCTGATCCCGGGCTGGCCACAAACCTGGTACACCTGGCGTCATGTGATGCAGGCGCTGGCGGCGGCAGGCTTTAAGGCGATAGCGGTGGATCCGCCGGGCATTGGTGATTCGGACAAGCCGAACGGCGGCTATGACACCGGCAGTGTGGCCGCTACCTTGCACCAGACCATGCTGCAACTGGGGCATCCGCGCTATCAGCTGGTCGGCCATGATATTGGCATGTGGGTGGGTTATGCCATGGCGAGCGATTTCCCGCAGGCGGTGACGGGGCTGGTACTGACGGAGGCGGTGATCCCCGGGTTAGCACCCGCACCACCGATTTTTGTACCGGCAGAACAAAATATTTTCCTGTGGCACTTCATGTTCAACCAACTGGCGGATTTGCCTGAAGCGCTGACGCTGGGCCGTGAGCGGGAGTATCTGAGCTATATCTTTAATCGTTGGTCCTATCGCCGCGATCGGGTGGCGGCGGAAACCTACATCGCCGCTTATTCGGCTCCTGGCAGCCTGCGGGCCGGTTTTGATTATTATCGTGCCATTCCGGAAACCATCCGGCAAAACCAGCGTCGTGCCGAAACACCGCTCAGCATGCCGGTAATGACCATTGGTGCCGAGCACGCCACCGGTGACGCGCCTTTCGTCACGCTGCGGGACAACGCCGTTAACCTGCGCGGTGAAACTGTCGCTGACTGCGGTCATTTCATCACCGAAGAGTGCCCTGAGGCGTTTATCGCTCTGGTGGTGCCATTTTTGTCAGGGAGCCTGACTGATGCCGCTTGACCCACAGATTGCCCATTTTCTGGCGAAAACGGCGGGGGCTGCCGCACCGGCCTCCTTGTTTGAGATGCGCGCAGCCGCAGAGACCGGGCTGCTGGCATTACAAGGCGAGAGCGAACCCAGTGGCGGCGTCAGGGATGGGCGGGTGACCGCCGATGACGGACATCAGATCGCCATTCGGGCTTACTGGCCAGCGGGCGTGGCAATGGGGAAACCTATACCGGCGATGCTGTACGCCCACGGCGGCGGCTGGTGCCTGGGTTCGCTGGCGCTGTATGACCTGCCGTGCCAGGCGCTGGCCAATGCCACCGGGCGGGTGATCTTATCGGTTGATTATCGCCTGGCACCGGAGCACCCGTACCCAAGGCCACTGGAAGACCTGTATCAGGCGCTGTGCGCCGTCGTTGACCGGGCAGAACAATGGGGGATTGATGCCACGCACATGGCCGTTGGCGGTGACAGTGCCGGTGGTAATCTGGCGGCAGCGGTGGCGCTATTGGCCCGCGATCGCAATGGCCCAGGGATTGAACATCAGCTGTTGCTGTATCCGGCGTTGAGTCGCGCTATGGATACGGCGAGCTACCAGGCTTATGCGCAGGGTTACTTCCTGACGAAGGAGGTCATGGAATTTTGCTGGGGGCAATATCTGGTGGAGGGAGAGGATAAACCCGATCCTTACGCACAACCCTTGCATGCCGAGACGTTACGGCAGTTGCCATCGGCGACCATTCTGAGTTGTGAGTACGATCCGTTGCGCGATGAGGCCGAGCATTATGCTCAGCGGCTACGGGAGGATGGGGTAGCGGTGCGTTGTGAGCGGTTACCGGGCATGGTACACGCCTGCATTCATATGCTGGGCTTGACCCCGGCGGCACGGTTGTTGTTCGACAAGGCTGCTGAACGAGGTCGAAGTAATGTGTTCGCTGAAACCTGAGTGCTAGTCTCCCTCTCCAGTGGGAGAGGGCCGGGGTGAGGGGGAACAGACAACTCCCTCTCCCAAAGGAGAGGGAGTTGTTAATTAACGCCCGGCAACGGTAACAAAGCGGGTTTCCAGATAGGATTCGATCGCTTCACTGCCGCCTTCGGTGCCGTGACCGGAGTCTTTCACCCCGCCAAACGGCGTTTCCGGCAGGCCAAAACCGATATGGTTAATGCTCAGCATGCCGCTTTCCACATCCCGGCCCAGCGCGGTTACCGTAGCGATACTGCGGCTGTAGGCATAGGCCGCCAGACCGTAAGGCAGGCGATTGGCTTCGGCGATGGCTTCCTCATAGCTGGCGAACGGGCGCAGCAGGGCGACCGGGCCAAAGGGTTCTTCAGACATCGCTCGCGCACTCAGCGGTACGTCGCGCAATACCGTCGGTTCGAAGAAATTACCGGGGCCGGCCACGCGTTTGCCGCCGGTGGTGGCTTTGGCCCCCTCGGCGATGGCATCCTTCACGAAAGCCTCAATGGCGTCCACGCTGCGTTGCAGCACCATTGGCCCCATGGTCACGCCGTCCTGCAACCCATTGCCCATTTTGATTTCACGCACCGCCGCGGTGAATTTCTCGACAAAGGCCTCATACACGCCTTGCTGGATCAGGAAGCGGGTTGGGGCAATGCACACCTGGCCGGCATTGCGGAATTTGGCCAGCGCCAACTCTTTGGCGGCGGCATCGAGATCGGCATCGTCAAAAATCAGCACCGGCGCATGACCGCCCAACTCCATGGTGGCTTTTTTCATGTGCTGACCGGCCAGCGCTGCCAGATGTTTACCCACGCGGGTTGAACCGGTGAACGAAATTTTGCGAATGGTCGGGTGCGGGATCAGGTATTCGGAGATTTCCGCCGGGGTACCGTACACCAGCGCGATCACGCCTGCAGGAACACCCGCGTCGGCAAAGGCTTTGATCAATTCCGCAGGAGAGGCCGGGGTTTCTTCCGGGCCTTTAATAATGATGGAGCAACCTGCGGCCAGCGCGGCGGACAACTTGCGCACGATCTGGTTAATCGGGAAGTTCCACGGGGTAAACGCGGCAACCGGCCCCACCGGCAGTTTCAGCGTTTGCTGCTGAACATCCTGACTGCGGGACGGGATGATTTGGCCGTAGGTGCGGCTGGCTTCACCGGCAAACCAGTCAATCACGTCCGCCGAGTTAAGAATTTCCACCTTGGCCTGCGCCACCGGTTTGCCCTGTTCCTGGCTCATGATCGCCGCGATTTTATCTGCGCGCTCACGAAACAGTGCAGCCGCTTTGCGCATCAGATTGGCCCGCTGGTAAGCGGAGGTTTCGCGCCAGACTTTAAACCCGCGTTCGGTCGCGGCCAGCGCCAGATCGAGATCGGCTGTGGTGGCGTGTGCCACGCTGCCAATCACTTCATCGGTAGCGGGGTTGGTGACCGGCGTGGTTTTACCGGCGACTGCGTTGCGCCATTGTCCGTCGATATAGAGTTGAGTATCTGGATACATTGTTGCCTCTTACTTTCAGGGGGTTAAAGACAGGTTTCCCACTCTGCGGCGGGATAATCAAGGTACCGACGCTGTCTGGCAGGCGTCGGGCTTCGGATAAAATACCCTACGCGGAATGAGCAGCAGCGTCCAGCGCACCGCGTGCGCCACTACTCAAACCACGCCACTTTGACTATCATACAGCCACCAACGGCATTGAAGCAGGGCGGTACGGTGCAGGGTGTTCCAGAGCAGTTTCCCTTTGAAAAAGACAGTGCGCAGTTCCGGCAGTTAGTGCAGGTGCCGGGCGTAGAGCTTTATCATGCCCATATAGAACGCTATGCCTTTGAACCCCACAGCCATAATGCTTTTGCCATCGGTACCGTCGATATGGGTGCCGAGCGTTTCCGTTACCGTGGGGCGCAGCATCGGGCAGCTCCAGGCTCATTGGTATTGATGAACCCGGACGAGCTGCACACCGGTGAGACTGAAACCCCAGGCGGCTGGAACTACCGCATGCTTTATCTGGAGCCGGACACGCTGGAGTTGCTGTCGGGTGAACAGGGATTCTGGTTCACCGATGCGGTACGCCAGGACGAGCAGGCGGCACGGCAATTGTCCGCTACGCTGGCCGCTTTGTGGCAGGCCAGCGATCCGCTGACCATTGACCACCTGCTGCTGCAGGTGGTCGCTATCTTCCGCCCACATAGTCAAGTGGCTCGCCCGTTAAAGGCCGAAGCGACGCATCGTTTTGATATCGTCAAAAGTTACCTGCAGGATAACTTCTCAGCCATAATGACTCTCGATCAGTTGGCGGCCCTGGTTTCCCTCAGCCCTTATCATTTTCTGCGTAAGTTCAAAGCCCAATACCATGTTTCCCCACAGCAAATGCTGATGGCGATCCGTCTGTCGCAAGCCAAGCAGATGTTGGGGCGCGGGATGCCTGCGGCACAGGTCGCGGCGGCGACGGGGTTAACCGATCAGGCCCATTTGACCCGTGCCTTTGCTAATCGTTACGGTGTCACGCCCGTGCGTTATCAAAAACAGGTTACGACCCGCTAAAACAGCAACCTGCTACAATATTTCCTCGCATCAGTGAGTTAGGCTGGCCCCAGGTTTTATTCCCGGGTTTGCCTTGCCGTGCCCGTTTGTTGATGGAGTCACTATGTTTGTTGGCGTGTTATTTGCCCTGGCTGCCGGGCTGATGTGGGGGCTGATTTTTGTCGGCCCGCTATTGATCCCCGACTATCCGGCGGCGTTACAGTCCACCGGGCGTTATCTGGCCTTTGGCCTGATTGCCTTGCCGCTGGCGTGGCTCGATCGTCAGCGGCTGAAAAAGTTACATCGTAACGATTGGTTGGAGGCGCTGAAACTGACGGCGATCGGCAACCTGCTGTATTACCTGTGCCTGGCCAGTGCCATTCAGCGCACCGGGGCGCCCATTTCCACCATGATTATCGGTACGTTGCCGGTGGTTATCTCGGTGACCGCCAACCTGTTTTACAGTCGGCACGACGGGCGACTTTCGTGGCGTAAACTGACACCGGCGTTGGTATTGATCGCCTGCGGGCTGGCGCTGGTTAACGTTGCCGAGTTGCGGGGTAATACGGCACTGATGGATGTCTGGCGTTATACCAGTGGGCTTGGGCTGGCGTTGCTGGCGGTGGCTTGCTGGACCTGGTTCCCGTTGCGCAATGCCCGTTGGCTGCGAAATAATCCGAGCCAAAGGCCTGCCACCTGGGCGACCGCGCAAGGGCTGGTCACCTTACCGCTGGCGTTGGTGGGCTATCTGTTGGTTTGCGGCCAATTGGCTTTAACCCAGCCGACGTTCGCGCTGCCATTTGGGCCAAGGCCGGAAGTGTTTGTCCCCTTGATGATCGCCATTGGCATGCTGTGCTCGTGGATTGGCGCCCTGTGCTGGAATGAGGCGAGCCAACGCTTGCCGACGGTATTGGTGGGGCCGCTGATCGTCTTCGAAATCCTGGCCGGATTGGCTTACACCTTTATTCTGCGTCAGACCTGGCCACCGTTGTTGACGCTGGGCGGCATTGCCTGCCTGATTATCGGCGTGGTATACGCGATGCGAATTAAGCCGCAGCCGGTGGTGGTGGCTCTGACCACCAAAGAGTGAAGCCTGCCGCTGGGGCGGCAGGCAGTCAACTCAAGATTTCCGGTGATGAATGATCTCTTCGGCCACATTGCGCGGTGCTTCTGCGTAGTGGCTAAATTCCATGGTGTAGGTGGCGCGGCCCTGCGACATGGAACGCAGTGTGGTTGAATAGCCAAACATTTCGGATAACGGCACCTTGGCGTGGATCTCCTTACCGCCGCCGCCCGGAATGTCCTCCATGCCTTGCACCAGACCGCGCCGCGATGACAGGTCGCCCATTATGCTACCGGCATAGTCCTCTGGCGTTTCCGCCTCTACCGACATAATGGGTTCGAGGATCACCGGGGCGGCCTGGCGACAGGCTTCTTTAAAGCCGAAGATCGCCGCCATGCGGAAAGCCTGTTCCGAAGAGTCGACGTCGTGGTAAGAGCCGAAAGTCAGGTGAACCTTGACATCCACCACCTGATAACCGGCCAGCACGCCGGTATTCAGCGCCTCCAGCACGCCTTTTTTCACCGCCGGGATAAACTCGCCCGGGATCACGCCGCCCTTGATCTCATCGAAAAACTCGAAGCCCTTGCCAGGCTCATTGGGTTCCACGGTAAATACCACGTGGCCGTACTGGCCTTTACCCCCGGATTGGCGCACGAACTTGCCTTCCACGTCGGTCACGCGCTTGCGGATGGTTTCGCGGTAAGACACCTGCGGTTTGCCGGTGGTGGTCGCCACGCCAAACTCACGCCGCATACGGTCGACGATGATTTCCAGGTGCAGTTCGCCCATGCCGTAAATAATGGTCTGGCCGGAGTCTTCGTCGGTGCGAACGCGGAACGACGGATCTTCCGAAGAGAGGCGCTGCAGGGCAATCCCCATTCTTTCCTGATCGGCCTTGGTTTTAGGCTCAATCGCCTGGGCGATCACCGGTTCAGGGAACACCATTTTTTCCAGCGTGATAATGGCGTTAGGATCACACAGTGTGTCGCCAGTGGTGACGTCTTTTAGCCCCACGCAAGCGGCGATATCACCCGCATGCAGTTCCTCGACATCTTTACGGTCATTGGCGTGCATTTGTACGATGCGGCCAATGCGCTCTTTTTTGTCTTTCACCGGGTTATAGACGCTGCTGCCTTTGGTCAGCACGCCGGAGTAAACCCGTACGAAGGTCAGTTGGCCGACGAAGGGGTCGGTCATCAGCTTGAAGGCCAGCGCCGAGAATTTTTCGTCATCGGCAGCCCGGCGAATGACAATGTTGTCGCGCTCGTCATGGCCTTCCATCGGTGGAACGTCGAGCGGGGAAGGCATCAGTTCAATCACCGCATCCAGCATGCGCTGCACGCCCTTGTTACGGAACGCCGAGCCGCACAGCATCGGCTGAATTTCACCGGCCACGGTGCGCAAGCGCAGACCATGGACGATCTCTTCTTCGCTCAATGGCACCTGATTAAGGTATTTGTCCATCAGCTCTTCCGAGCCTTCGGCGGCGGCTTCGATCATTTTATCCCGCCATTCCTGTGCGGAGTCGCGCAGGTCGGCCGGGATCTCTTCAAAGCTGAAGCTCATGCCTTGCGTTGCCTCGTCCCACAGGATGGCTTTCATGCGCACCAAATCCACCACGCCGATGAAATGGTCTTCGGCGCCAATCGGGATAACGATCGGTACCGGGTTGGCTTTCAGCCGTTCGATCATCATTTTGCGCACGCGGAAGAAGTCGGCACCCACGCGGTCCATCTTATTGACGAATGCCAGCCGCGGGACCTTGTATTTATTGGCCTGACGCCAGACGGTCTCCGATTGCGGCTGCACGCCACCCACCGAGTCATAGACCATTACCGCGCCATCCAGCACCCGCATGGAGCGCTCGACCTCAATGGTGAAGTCCACGTGTCCTGGTGTATCGATAATATTGATGCGGTGCTGCGGATAATTATGCTGCATGCCGTTCCAAAAGCAGGTGGTCGCCGCTGAGGTAATGGTAATCCCACGTTCCTGCTCCTGTGCCATCCAGTCCATGGTGGCGGCGCCGTCGTGGACTTCGCCCAGCTTGTGACTGACCCCGGTGTAAAACAGAATCCGCTCGGTGGTGGTGGTTTTACCGGCATCGATATGCGCCGAGATGCCGATATTGCGGTAGCGTTCAAGGGGGGTAGTACGTGCCATAATTAACCTTTCTTAGCCGCGTTAAACCGCTGCGGCTGAATCAGTATGAATAATTATGATAATCCTCTGTGGGTTATCTCCGGACGGGTGAATGTTTACACCGGTCACAGACTAATCGTAGTTGATGAAGGGGGTTTTGGTATTCGATGGCTGCGATAGGTTTTTTCGTTGGCAGTGTTGGCGAAAAACTAAGGTTCAAAGGGGCGATAAGCCCCCTTGATGGGTTATTCGGCAAAGATATGCGCCTGGCCGATGATGTTCAGATTGACGTGAGAACCGGGCCGGAGACCTTCGCGACTGATGGTTTTAATCTCGATCGCGGTATTACTGCCGGTCATGTGCAGGTTTAAGGTCGAGACAAAACCGGCAAAATCAATACCGGTCACCACCGCCTGGCTCTGTTGCTGTAGCTCGGACTGGCTAATTTGAACCTGCTCAGGGCGCAGCATGATACGAGCGGGGCCGCGGCGCTGACGGTCGTCAACGGCAATCCGTCCTAACGCGCAATCGGCCCAGCCTTGGTCAAGCTCAGCGGAAAGTACCAACGTTTCACCTAAAAAGGTGGCGGTCGGTTCGTCCACCGGCCTTAAGTAAAGATCTTGCGGCGGCCCGACCTGCGCCAATCGACCATTGCGCATTACCGCCACCTGATCGGCAAACGACAAGGCTTCGGTTTGATCGTGGGTCACCAGAATCGACGCGACGTTGGCTTCGGCCAGCAGTTCCGCCACCGCTTTGCGGGTCGCGGCGCGCAGGCCGGTATCCAGCGCGGAAAAGGGTTCGTCCAACAACATCAACTTGGGTTGCTGAGACAGCGCACGGGCCAACGCCACCCGCTGTTGCTGCCCACCGGAAAGCTCGTGTGGCCACAGTGCCGCCAGGCGACGATCCAGCGCCACCATCTCCATCAGTTCATCAATACGCCGTTGCTTGTCACGCTTGCTGCCTTTCAGGCCGAAACCGATATTGCCAGCCACGGTAAAGTGCGGGAATAACGCGCCGTCCTGGGGGACAAAACCGATACCACGCAGGTGTGCCGGTACCCAGCCGTTGCCGTTGGCCATCGCTTGCCCTTGCAGCATCACCTGGCCGCTGTCCGGTATTTCAAAACCGGCGATAATACGCAGCAGAGTGGTTTTCCCCGAGCCGGAAGGGCCGACAATCGCCGTACGGCTGCCTGGTGCCACGTTTAAATCAACATGCTCCAGCACCTTGACCGAGTTATAGGATTTACCGATGCCTTGTAGTTCAAGCGTGCTCATAATCCCGCCGTGCGTTTGGATTGAGAATAAAGAAGCCAGGTCAGTGGCAATGACAACACCACCATAATCAGGGCGTAGGGTGCGGCCGCCACGTAGTCTATTTCGCTGGTCAGCGCCCAGAAACCGGTGGCCAGCGTGCGGGTACCGTTGGGGGCCAGCAGCAGTGTGGCGGTCAGCTCATTGGTGATCGCCAAAAACACCAATGCGGCACCGGCGGCGGCACCGGGGGCTGCCAGACGCAGCGTGGTACTCCATAACGCTGCCGCTGGCGAACGCCCGAGGCTACGGGCCACGTTTTCCAACTCGACCGGTGCCTGAGCAATGCCCGCGCGCAGGTTGATCAACGCCCGTGGCATAAACATCAACAAGTAGGCCAGCAGCAGGGTGATTTCAGTCTGATAAATCGGCCGGAAACTGTGAATGGTGATGGTCACCAGCGCCAGTGCCACCACAATGCCGGGCAGTGAACTGGTGATGTAATTACAGCCTTCCAGGACCCGATATAGCCGCGCCGGGTAGCGTACCGACAGCCAGGCCATAGGGATAGCGCACACCGTGATCAGCAGCGCACCGCTGGCGGCCAGTGACAGTGTTTGCAGCAAGGCAGGCAGCAATTCGCTGTTGCGCCACACCTCAATGCCGCCCAGGGTCAGCCAGCGGGCCAGGGTGATAAAAGGCACGCCCAGCGCCAGCGCGGTGAGACTCAGGGGCAGCAACAGGCCTAACAGGGTGGTGATGGGCCCAAGGTGATAAGCCGTTTGACTGCGAGCGCTGCCGGAACCGACGCGGGCATAACGCGCCCGCCCGCGGCTGATGGCTTCCAGCATCAATAATCCCAGGCAGCACAGCACCAGCACCCCGGCCAACATATTGGCCGCCGGGCCGTTAAAGGTCGACTGGAACTGATCGAAAATAGCGGTGGTGAAGGTGTCAAAGCGGATCATCGCATACAGGCCGTATTCGGCCAGCAAGTGCAGCGCGATCAGCAGCGAACCACCCCAAACGGCCAGCTTTAGCTGTGGCAACACTACCCGGAAAAACACCGCCAGCGGACGAGTACCCAGTGAGGTGGCGACGTCTTCAATACCGGGATCCAACCGGCGTAATACCGCAGCGGTTGGCAGATAAATAAAGGGGAAGTAGGCGATGACCGAAATAAACACCCCGGCCCCCAACCCATGCATCGAAGGCACCAGGCTGATCCAGGCGTAGCTCTGTACGAAGGCTGGCACCGCCAACGGCGCGGTGGCCAATAACGACCAAATGCGCCTGCCCGGCAGCGTCGTGCGTTCGGTTAGCCAGGCCAGGGCTACCCCCAGAATGGCGCAAATCGGCAGCGTGAACACCACCAGTAACAGGGTGTTCAGCAGCAGTTCGGCCACCCGGGGGCGGAATACCAGAGCTTTTACCGTTGGCCAACCGGTTTCAAACGCCACGCTAATGACAAACCCCAGCGGCAATAGCGCCAGCAGAGAGAGTAAAATGGCGACTGCCACGATAAACAACCCGGGCCGTTGATGGCGGCGGGCCGAAGTATACCGTGGCTTTGCGCCGGCGGTGTTGAAACCTGTATTCGACATAGGGCTAAAAACTCTCTGTACTCATCAACCGGCTTACATCAGCCCGGCTTCGGTCATCAGTTCGACCACTTTTTTACCGTTCAATGCAGAAGCGTCAACTTTTGGCGCGTCCAGTTCTTTCAGCGGAACCAGTTTCGGATTAGAGGCGGCGTTGACGCCAACCGCATATTCGAAGGCGTTGTTGGTGCGCAGGATCTCCTGGCCGTTTTTACCGGTGATCCATTTAACGAATTCTTGCGCCTGCTTTTGGTGCTTGCTGGAAGCCAATACACCACCGCCGGAGATGCTGACGAACGCGCCCGGATCCTGATGTTTGAAGTAATAAAGTTTGATGTTTTTACTGTTCTCGCCGGTCTTGGCACCGTCAACGAACGGATAATAGTGATAGATGACACCGCTGTCGATCTGGCCGGCATTGACCGCTTTCATCACGGTGCTGTTGCCTTTATAAGCGGTGAAGTTGGTTTTCATCGCTTTCAGCCATTCCAGCGTGGCTTTTTCGCCTTTAAGCTCCAGCAGTGCGCTGACAATCGCCTGGAAATCTGCCCCTGAAGGTGAGGCGGCCCAGCGGCCTTTCCATTCTGGCCTGGCCAGATCCAGCAGTGACTTGGGTAACTGTGCTTCGGTCAGCTTCGCCGGGTTGTAGACGAAGACCGTTGAGCGGGCGGCAATGCCAATCCAGCGGCCGTGTTGCGGACGGTACTGAGGTTCAACCTGTGCCAGCGTCGCGGCATCCAGCGGGGCAAACAGTTTGGCGTTATCCACCAATACCATCGCCGGGGAGTTTTCCGTTAAAAAAACGTCGGCAGGGGATGCGCTGCCTTCTTGCACCAGCTGGTTGCCCAACTCGCTGTCGCCGCCGTTACGCAGGGTCACTTTAATGCCGGTATCTTTGGTAAAACCGTCGACCCAGGATTTCACCAGATTTTCGTGTTGGGCGTTATAAACAACAATCCCTTCATCCTGGGACGCCGCATTGGCTGAGAACGCCAGCATCATGGACGATGCCAACAGGGCAATCGGGCCGAGAGAAGATAAACGCAGCTTCATACAGTCATCCTTTTATTTAAAGAGTACAGCGAATAAAAGCGAAATGCCCCAAACGGGGGTTGGGCTGCCCTGATTGTATATAAGAACATTAATAATGATAGTGAAAACGATTCGTATTAATTTATTTTTAGATTTAGCTCACTAATTGTCTCGCCTTAAGGAAAAATTAAGTTTCAGCATAAATAATCGGCCCTGATGGCTGAGTTTCATTAGTATTTATTATGTTTAAACCCCTCTCTTCCCTTCATCTGCGCTGAATCAGCGGGTAAAATTTGCCACCTAAGTCAGTGCTAAGTTTTGGTTGCGATACTGATTCCTGTATTTCTCATTCACAGGAGTTGGATATGTCTTTAACCACTGAAAGACCAGCCATTAATTGGCTGAACAAAGTGCCGGAAGTCACGTTGTTTTTCTGGCTGATCAAAATGATGTCCACCACCGTGGGGGAAACCGCGGCGGATTACCTCAACATGGATCTCAACTTCGGTTTGACCAATACTTCACTGATTACCGGCGGGCTGTTATTGGTGGCGTTGTTTTTCCAAATTCGCGCCAGACGCCATGTCCCGGTGTTGTACTGGATTGCCGTGGTGCTGATCAGCGTATTTGGTACCCTGATCACCGATAATCTGACTGACCATTTCGGTATTTCGTTGGCATTCTCCACCGCCTTGTTCAGCGTGATGTTGGTCGCCACCTTTATGGTTTGGTACAACGCCGAACATACGCTGTCGATTCATGCCATTGATACGCCGAAACGGGAACTGTTTTACTGGGCGGCAATCCTGTTTACCTTTGCCCTTGGTACCGCCGCCGGCGACTGGGTTGCTGAAGGATTGCAACTGGGATACGGCTATTCGACACTGTTATTCGGTGCCCTGATTGGCATCACCGCCATTGCTTACTACCTGTTTAAAGCCAATAGCGTGCTGTGCTTTTGGATAGCTTATGTGTTGACGCGGCCCCTGGGGGCTTCCTGCGGTGACTTGCTGTCGCAACCGGCCGGTAATGGCGGTATGGGGCTGGGAGCCGCAGGAACCAGCGGTTTATTTCTGGTGGCAATCATCAGTCTGGTCACTTACCTGACACTGATGCAAAAACGATTACAGTACTGATCTCGAATGTGTGGGAGCCTGCATGAGGGTGCTACTGATTGAAGATGACGGCATGATCGGCGAAGCCATTCAGGACGCGTTGAAAGACGCCGCTTATGCCGTTGATTGGGTTTGTGATGGGCAGGCCGCGCTTACCGCTTCGGCCTGCCAACATTATGATGTGCTGCTGCTGGATCTCGGCCTGCCGGATAAAGACGGCTTTAGCGTGCTGACGGCGTTGCGCGCCAAAGATGACCGGCTGCCGGTATTGATTATCACCGCCAGGGATGCGCTGGAAGATCGATTAAAAGGCCTGGACAGTGGGGCCGATGACTATCTGCTCAAACCTTTCGATATTGCTGAATTGCTGGCGCGAATACGTGCCGTATTACGTCGCAAAGGCGGTAATGCCACGCCGATCCTCTCTAATGGGCTGCTTTCGCTGGATCCGGCCTCACATGAGGCCAGCCTGAAAAGTGACGGCTTGCGCTGCAGTTTATCCAGCCGTGAATTTGCGTTGCTGCATGCATTGATGTTACGCCCAGGCAGCATACTTTCGCGCAGTGAGCTTGAAGAGAGAATTTACGGCTGGGGAGAAGAGGTGGAAAGCAACGCCGTGGAATACCTCATCCATGCGCTGCGTAAGAAACTGGGCAGCGAAGTGATTAAAAACATCAGGGGTGTGGGATGGATGGTGGCAAAAAACGACTAATGGATTCCCTGCAATTCAAACTTTCGCTGGGTCTGGGTTGCGCGATTATGGTGGTTGCCCTGGCGGCGGGGATTTTTTCTTTTTATGCCTCTTTTGAGGAAGCCAACGAGCTGCAGGACACCACGCTGACGCAGATTGCCGGCTTGATCCGCAGTGATGCGATTTCCGGCCTGCGGCAACATGACGCGCCAGTGCACAGTGATGATGAGGCGGCGGTGATCGTGCAGTTGATCCCTGCGTCGGGGGATTTAACAGCGGCCCATTTTTTGCCGAAGGCACCGCTAAAGGAAGGCTTCCAAACCCTGTCAGTTGACGGCGTATCGTTTCGAGTGCTGATACGTACTCTCTCGCCAAAAACTCGGGTAGCGGTGGCGCAGCGCACCTCCGAGCGTGATGAGATTGCCATGGAGAGTGCCTGGCGCACGCTGATCCCGTTGCTGATATTAATTCCCATTTTGCTGTTGGTGGTGGCTGATTTGATCAAAAAAAGCATGCAGCCCATCCGTCTTTTGGCCCGCAGTCTGGAACTGCGGGGGGAGCAGGATTTGACGCCATTGCCCGTCAGTGACCTTCCCAGAGAAATCGCGCCCTTTGTGGCGGCTATCAACCGTTTGTTCGGCAAAGTCGCCGGCGGTGTCGAAACCCAGCGTCGCTTTGTCGCCGATGCGGCCCATGAACTGCGTTCCCCGCTGACGGCGCTGTCTTTACAGGCTGAACGGCTGGCCGGCACCGAGATGCCGGATGTGGCGCGGCAGCGACTGGGTCGTATGCAGCAGGGCATCAAACGCACCAGACACTTGCTGGAACAACTGCTGTCATTGGCGCGGGTACAACAGAATGCACAGCGCCCGATGACGCAGGTCTCGGTAGCCTCAGTATTTCGCACGGTAATCGAAGACTTGTTACCGCTGGCGGAGGTCAAGAATATCGATCTTGGGGTATGGCAGCCGACGGAAGTGAAGTTAACGCTTAACGAGGCCGACCTGTATACCCTGGTAAGAAATCTGGTGGAAAATGCGATACGTTACACCCCACCTGGCGGCGTCGTCGATTTACAGGTTCGCGTTGAAAACGACAAGGCTATTGTTAGCGTCGAGGACAGTGGGCCAGGCATTGCCGCCGAACATCGCCAGCGGGTACTCGATGCGTTTTACCGCATTGAGGGTACGGGCCAAAGTGGGGCAGGTCTGGGGCTATCAATAGTTAATGCCACTCTGGTTCATATGCAGGGACGCATTACGTTGGAGGACAGCCAGCGCCATGCCAGCGGGTTGAAGGTGTGCATTATTCTGCCGTATCGCTGAGCATCGTCTTGTGGCGTGATGGCTGCGGGTGAATAATGCGAGTTAAGAGGGATCTGATCGGCTATTTATTATTTTGGCTCGAAAGTTTTTTCTAAATGTTTCATAAACGGTCGGCCAGATTCTTGCCCTAAGATAAAAAACCACGCCTATACTGCCCCCCGTAGTTTATATGCAGTATCTCGTTTGGCGAGGCTCCTATACAAACACAGGTTACTGATCTGACGACATCGAGAGATGCCCAAGGTTAAGACAGGCTTTATCGGATTAAGGTTCAGCCCAAGGTAACTTCTGATGAATAATCAGATACGTTGTATAGTGCTAAAACCTGGACGCGGAGATAGGCTGTCTGCACTCCCTCTGTGGTTAACGCCCCTATGCGATTCGCTGTTGAAGTTCAAACAGAAATAGGGACTAACATAATGAAGTCACATCACAACACACCATCCCCGGCGCTGGCCATAGCGGAAACTCATGATGAGTCTTCGGTAGCGGGCTATATGAACGCCGATTTTATTACCATCCCCGGGAATATGACGGTCAATAAAGCCAAAGCATATTTTCTTTCGCAACTTAAAACCGAAGAAATTCCGACGCAACTGTTTGTCACTGCCGATGATTATCAATTGCGCGGTACGCTGTCGGTTAAAAAATTACTGCAATGCGAAGATAATGATAAAGCCGTTGGAGTAATGATCAACCACAGCTATTTTCAGGTTTCACCCGATGACGATCGTAATGATGTCGCGCACTTATTGGGGAAAGGTGGGTTGGACGTGGTACCGGTGGTGGTCAATAAAACCCTGGTGGGCGTGTTGGGTGAAAAAGAAATTGCCCGGCTGATTGAAGACGAAAACACCGAGGATGCGCAGCGCCAGGGCGCCAGTCTGCCGCTGGATAAACCTTATCTGGAGACCAGTCCCTGGGCATTATGGCGCAAGCGTTCGGTATGGTTACTGATGTTGTTTGTCGCCGAAGCCTACACCGGCAATGTGCTAAAGGCATTTGAAGAACAGCTGGAAGCAGCGATCGCGCTGGCGTTCTTTATCCCACTGTTGATCGGTACTGGTGGCAATAGTGGCACTCAGATCACCTCTACGCTGGTTCGCGCCATGGCGTTGGGTGAGGTCAGCCTGCGTAACCTGGGCGCGGTGATCCGCAAAGAGGTTTCCACCTCTTTATTGATAGCGGTCACCATCGGTGTAGCCGCCTGGGTCCGCGCCTGGATCATGGGGGTGGGCATGGACGTGACGATGGTGGTCAGCCTGTCGCTGGTGGCTATCACCGTCTGGAGCGCCATTGTCTCCTCGATTATCCCCATGCTGCTCAAGCGACTTGGGATTGATCCGGCGGTGGTGTCGGCCCCGTTTATCGCCACCTTTATTGATGGCACCGGCCTGATTATTTACTTCAAAATCGCCCAGTATATTCTGGGGATTTAAACCGCTGTCCGCTTCGTGTCGTAGCCGGGGCGGGTATTTTATCTCACAGAGAAGGAGGCACGTAAATAATCATGAGTAATGACAATCCCCGCTTTTTAATTAAAGGGGCTTCTATCGATAATAGTTAACCGAGGACAATATAATGGGAAATATGACAATTTTTGTAGGATTCCTGAGCATTATCAGCTCACTGGGCCTGTTAGCCGCCTATATGAGCACCAAATGGGATGATTAATGAACGCTAAAGGTCCGCCTGGATGCATCCTCCCCGAGGGTTTTATTTACTACGGGGAGGATGCGATTAAACTCTGACCGCCCAATGGGGGCTTTGGGAGTATAACCACCATGACCCTTCTTATTCTTGGCTTGCTTTATGCCATTTTAATGATCTCTGTCGGTGTGAATGAGATTTATTTTTATTCAACCGGAAAATCAGAATTCCTGTCTAGTTTAATACTGACATTCTCGGGTACTATGCTGCTGGTTGCCTTTGTCTGGCGCTGGTCGACTAAAATAAAAAAATGAATTACCCATTTGAATGTGAGCCGTAATATGCAAAATGAAAAACAATCCGTTGCCAGAAATTCCATGATAGCCAGTGGGCTATTGGCAACCGGTAAATTTATTACCGGTATTTTTACCGGCAGTATTGGTCTTATTTCAGAGGGGATCCATTCTTTCACCGATTTTATCGCCACCAGCATTACCTGGCTGGCGGTGCGTATCAGCGACAAACCGGCTGATGATGATCACCATTTTGGCCACGGCAAGGTTGAAAACCTGGCTGCGCTGTTTGAAGTGCTGCTGCTGTTGGGCGCGGCGGGCTGGATTGTTTATGAGGCCGGCAAAAGCCTGTTGGGGGAAGCCCATGAAATTGTCGCGGCTCCGGTGGTGATTGCGGTGCTGTTGATCTCGATTGTGGTCGACTTTTTCCGCGTCAGGGCGCTCAATCGTGTGGCGAAGGCCACCGATAGCGCGGCGCTGGAAGCCGATGCACTGCATTTCTTCTCCGATATGCTTGCCTCTGCCGTGGTGCTGTTAGGCATGGTGTTTGTGATGCTGGGTTTCACCCGCGCAGATGCCATCGCTGCGCTGATCGTCGCCTGTTTTATCGTGGTGGCGGCGGTGAAACTGGGGAAGCGCTCGTTTGATTCGCTGATGGATACGGCGCCGGCTGGTACCAAGGAAGAAATCAGCGCCTTGCTCGAGAGCTTCCCGGCGATACTGGCCACGGAAAATATCCGCATTCGTAACGCCGGTGCCATCTTGTTTATTGAGGTCACCGTCGCAGTTTGTCGCACTTTACCGCTGGAACGCATCAACGCGTTGAAGCAGTCAATCGCCGAACGTCTGGAACAGCAATATGCCCATGCCGAAGCCACGGTAATAGCTAATCCACAAACCCGCAGTGATGAAGACATGGCGACGCGCATCCGGGTGATCGCCGCCAACCACGGCGCGGTAGTGCAAAATGTGGCGTTGCAGCAACTGCCGGAACGCATGTCGATAAGTATGGATCTGGCCGTGCCGGCCAGTGCCAGCGTGGCGCAGGCGCACGATATTGCCAGTGAGATTGAAACACTATTGCGCCAGGCGATTGGTGAGGATACGGAGATCGAAACCCACCTGGAACCCCAGACGAATCATTGGATCGCCAGCGAGGATGTCGCGCCTGAGCAACTGGCGAGCATTCGCCAGATATTGGAAATGGTAGTGGAAAAGGGCGAGATGGTGCAGGACGTTCATAACATCCGTGCACGTAAAACCGCTGGCGGCATTATCGTCAACTTCCACTGTCGGGTATCCCCGGCAGCCTCCATTGCGGCGGCGCATGCGGCGGTAGACAGCATAGAGCGCCAGTTACGTGCGCTTTACCCGAACATCTCGCGTGCGGTAGGGCATGTGGAACCGATTAAGCCCAAATCGGTCGTTTGAATCCGGTACCGGAGCCTCCTGGAAAGGCCGCCCGCA
>NZ_SRIA01000016.1:0-422830 GCF_004684015.1 Serratia proteamaculans | reverse complement strand
CGCAGGCGGCCTGTAATGGTTAGTCCAGATTCAGTCGTGCAGTAAGGGTGGAAATCTCACTGCGCCATTGCTGCTGCAACTGTGTTTTTTGATGTTTTGGCTTGCGTGCCAAATCCTCCTGCAGTTTGCCTTCCAGTTCAAACAGCGCGGCCAACAGCCGTTCCTCGTCATCGTGCGCCAACGGATGATTGACGGCATTTTGGCTTGGCACAGTCATGGTGACAGTGTCACGTTCTTCTGCCAGCCGGGCGTAAACGGGCTCCAGACCCTGCCACTCTTCCAGCCGCTGATAGTCAATCAACCAGAAACGGTTGCAGCTATTTTCGATCAACATTCGGTCATGAGTGACCAATATGACGGCGCCGTCAAACTGGCGCAAAGTCTCCGCCAGCTCCTCCTTGCCTTCCATATCCAGATGGTTGGTGGGTTCGTCGAGCAACAACAGCGAATGGTTGGCCAGCGTCAGGCCGACAAACAGCAGGCGTGAACGCTCGCCACCGCTCAGGGTACTGATGCGTTGTTGATGACGCAGATAAGGGAAACCGGCACCAATCAACGCCATCTTCCGCTGATCTTCGGTCAACGCCGCGAAGTGGGTTAATGCTTCGCTTAGCGTGTCGTCGTCATGCAGTTGTTGCAGGCTTTGATCGTAATACCCGATGCGTACCCGGGGATGGAAAACCGTTTCCCGCAGGGTTGCGTCCTGATACTCACGCCACAGATGATGCAACAGAGAAGATTTCCCACAACCGTTGCGTCCGACGATGGCGATGCGGTCACCGCTTTTGACCCGCAGTGGGTCGAGACGGAACAGCACCGGCGCGTCGATTGCCGGGCGAACTTCCATTGATGGCAAGGCCAGCAGGCGATCGGCATCCAGCGACTCTCCCTTCAGCCTGAGCCGCCATTGGCTGCCCGCGCTCAGCATGGTTTGCTCCTCCTTTAGCCGGTCAACGCGTTTCTCCATTTGCTTGGCCTTGCGGGCCAGATCTTCGTTGTCGTAAACCTTGCCCCAAATGGCCAGCCGATGGGCGCTTTTCGCCACCCGGTCGATCTCTTTTTGCTCCGCCTGACGGCGATGGGCATCCGCGGCATCCTGTTCCTCCAGCGCCTTGCGCGCAGCCGTGCAGGGTAAGCGGAAGAATTGCAGGGTCTTGTCGCGCAAAATCCAGGTGCAGTTAGTGACCTGATCCAGCAGATAGCGATCGTGGGACACCAGCACAAAGCTGCCGGACCAGCTTTGCAAGAACCGCTCCAGCCACAGTAAAGTGGGCAGATCCAGATGGTTGCTGGGTTCATCCAGCAGTAGCAAGTCCGGTTGGCGGATTAACGCGCGTGCCAGCAGCAGGCGCGTGTGCTGGCCGCCGCTCAGAGTTCCGGCGGTCAGCGTCCATGACGGTGGTGCGAAACCCAGACTGGAGAGCAGAACCTCTGCCTGCCAGCTTTCGCTGATGCGCTGATTTTCTGGCAGCCGAGCCAGTACCGCATCGAGCAGGGTACAGCCGTGCAGGGCTTCAGGCAGGTGCTGTTCTACCCGTGCCATCAGACACTGGTGGGAAGGGGTGACGCTGCCGGTACCGGCAGGCAGATCGCCGCTGAGGATTTTAAGCAGGGTGCTTTTGCCACAGCCGTTGTGGCCGATTAAACCGATGCGGTCACCTTTCTTCAGGCTGAAGGAAACCTCAACCAGCAGAGGGCCGAAATTGTTGTCGTAACCGACAGATTGTGCAGATAGTAATGTGGTCATTGCTTACTCAAGAGTTACAGGCATGCAGATACCTATCGTCAAACATCGCTGACGACAACCCGGTAAGCCGGAGGGAAGGAACTTCAGATTTTAATCAGCTTCGCTCAAGCCTGGGTTATCGCAGCACGATACCGGTAATGCTTGAGCAGCAGCGATTACTATAGAAGTGTGAGTAAAAAAACAATTCACACATCGGCATAGTAATCCTCCTTTTATTTCGTTGGTTAATGAGTGAGCTGAGTATAGGGCGCATTGACCGCTTACGCCACTGTAAATCCTTCAGGTTATCAGTGCAGTAAGCGGGAAAATTCGTCAAAGCAGCGACCAAACGGATAATCGTGCTGAATGGGAGTAATACTGATATTTAAGCGCAGATTAAGCAGTTATCATAATCACAGTTTATGATTAGCCAAGCGGGACGGTAAATACCGGCCCGCTTGTTTCGTCTGTCTATCATGCCAATGCTGAGCACTGAATTTATGTTAAAGCCCCGTCAGATTATTCTTTTCCTGTTCCTGCTGTTTGGCTTGCAGTTAGCCCCGCTCAGCAATGCCGCAGCACCGGATGATGCCCCGGTGGCAGAAAGCCCGCCGGATCCTGCGACCGCACTGAAGACTTATCAAAAGCAGTTGGACAGTATCAAGCAGCAGGTATCCAAAGCCGGCAATGACAACCAGCTCAGCAAGCTGAAGCTGGCTACCGACGATCTGGCCGCAGGGCTTGATAAACTGGCGACCGATCTGCAACCGGCACAGGAGAAACTGCAGGGACAACTTGATGTATTAGGCCCGCAGCCGGCCGCCGGTTCGCTGGCTGAGACCGCCGCCGTGGTGCAGCAGCGCAATACTTTGAATACCAGTAAAAAGCAACTCGACGATGCGGTAAAACGCGCGCAGGCCATGAGAGCCGCGGCGAGTGATTTGGGACTGCAAATCAGCGATCTGCGTCGTGTGGCGTTCAAAACCCAGTTGGCATTGAATACCGGTAGCGTGCTGGGCAGCAAGTTTTGGTCGCCGGTGGTGCAACCTGCTGCCAGTGACATGCAGCGATTGGACGAGTTTAATACGGCCATGAAACAGGCCTGGGACACCAGCTGGCAGGAAGAGTGGCGCTACGGCACCCTCACTCTTTTGGTATTGGCGGTGATTATCTGGTCATGGGGCCGTTATTTCTCCGAGCGTTTTCTGGCCTGGGTGAGTATTCGTTTTCTGCCGGACGGGCGTTTACGCCGCAGCTTTATGGCGATAATGACCGTCACCGTTACGGTTATCACCACCAGTATTGCGTTGAATCTGCTGTATCTCACTTTTACCCGCGTGCAGCCATTGCCGGGCATTCTTGAGGATTTTGCCGAAGGTTTTTATCGGTTGGGGATCTTCTGCGCACTGATCGCCGGTCTGGGCCGTGCGACGCTGTCCCTCAACCGCCCGTCATGGCGCCTGGGTTCGTTGGATAACGCGGTTGCCATCGGTTTACGCTATTTCTCGCCGCTGTTGGCGGGGCTAGCCTTGGCATTTGGCACGATAGAACTGATCAACAATGTGGTAAGCGCCAGCCTGGCCACCACCATTTTCGGCAACGGCCTGGTGGCCGGATTAATCGGTATGGTGTTGTTGGCGATGCCGCTGCGTTCCCAGCGCATTCGCCGTCGGCTGGAGCAGCAGGGTGAACATGTAGAGAAACGCTCCACCCTCAGTGGCTTGTTGCACATGAGCACCCTGGTGTGTTCGGTGATAATCCTGTTCTCACTGCTGGTGGGGTATATCGCCTTCGCCCGCTTCCTGACCTATCAGGTGATCTGGATCGCCCTGGTACTGATGGCGTTTTATTTTCTGCTGATGTTCGCCACCGATCTGTGCGGGGCGATATTTTCTTCGCAGACCGCCAGCGGCAAAATGCTTAAAAAATCCTTCAACTTCAAGGATCGTCATCTTGAGCAAATGGCGATTATCTTCACCGCCATTGCCAAGTGTTCTCTGCTGTTATTAATGATTGTCTCGCTGTTTAACGGCTCGTTCGGTACCACCACGCCCAACTCGCTGCTGGATAAGATCATTGCCATCCTGAGCGGTGAAGGGCTGCAACGGCTGAACATTGTGCCGGGCAATCTGATCAACGCGGTTATTTGTCTGGCGATTGGCATTTATATTCTGCGAGTGACCCAGCGTTGGCTCAGTCAGGAACTGCTGCCGAAAACCATTTCAGACATCGGTATCCGCGCATCATTGGTCACGCTGTTCAGCAATGTGGGCTATGTATTGCTGATCCTGATCACCCTGGCGGCACTGGGTATCCAGTGGAACAATCTGGCGTGGATCGTCAGTGCGTTGTCGGTGGGTATCGGTTTTGGTCTGCAGGAGATCGTGAAGAACTTTATTTCCGGTTTGATTCTGCTGACCGAACGGCCGGTCAAAGTGGGCGATATGATCGGTATTGGCGGTGTGGAAGGGGATGTCCGTCGCATTAACGTGCGCGCCACCGAGATCCAACTCAGTGACCGCTCGACCATGATCGTACCCAATTCGCAGTTAATCTCGCAAAATGTGCGTAATGCCACCATGGGCAATGCGCAGGGCGTAGTGACTATCGCGCTGACCTTCCCGACGGATATCGATCCGGAGCAGGTGCGTAATATTTTGCTGAGTGCTTACCAGGAGTATGAAGCCATTCAGGACACCCCGGCACCTTATGTGCGTTTCAGTCAGCTTGGCCCGGATGGCATCATTCTCAGCGTGACCGGCTATGTGGCCAGCCCGCGCATGGTAGGTTCCACCAAGAGCGAATTGCTGTTTAATATTCTCAAACTGCTGCGCGCGCAACGGGTCAATATGTCCAGTCCGCAGGAAGTGGTGTTTATGAAGCAACAGGCGAAAAACCTGACCAACGACGAAGAGCAATCTTCGTAATTTGCGCCTTGCAATGGCTCGCCTCGGGCGAGCCATAAGGCAAACTCAGTGCATCGCCGGTACCACGGATTGTGAGCAATCGCTGTTGGCACTGGCGGAGGTGTTATTGCAGGTTTGTGGATCATTATGTACCGGTGGCGGTGGCACATCCTGGGGGCCACCTCTGCCCATACAGCCTGAAAGCATCAGCATCAACAGTACAGGGATTATTGTTTTCATCTCAGTCGCCTCCATCCTGAATACTCCCTTAAGTATATGCCCAGAAAGGCAGTTGGGCCGCCCAATGATGCGTTATCGGCTGGATGACAATCACAACAGAGGACGAATCGGCTCCAGGTATTGCTGCATTAGCTTTTGCATCTGCACCAGGTGTGGGGCATCTGCTTTTTCACGCATCAGGTAAATGCCGACGGTACAGCGTTGGCCTGGCTGAGTCAGTTGCAATGGCTCGATGCCGTAATGGGAAAAATAGCCCGCCATACAGGCAGGATAGGCCAGCAGTACCGCGTCGGAATCGTTAATCATATCCACTGCCGACATCATCGAATTGGTCGAACAGATCACCCGCTCTGCCAGGTGCAGGCGGTTGCGTGCCAGCTTTTTCGGCTGCATATCCTCCACCATATGATGATAGCGACTTTCATCCGGCGTCAGTTCGACACAGGGATAGTCCAGTAAGGCGTCCGGCCCTGCCGGTTGGCCGAGTAATGGATGCCCGCGTCGCACGAACATGGTGTCGCTGGTGCCGAACAACGGCAGAAAACTGATGCCTGCCTTGGGGTTCAACCCCTGAATCTCATGACCGATAAATAAATCGATATCGCCGCCCAACAGTAAATCCATCAGACGCAGATGGTTACCCAGATCGATATGGATGTTCACCGACGGGTGCAGCTTGCGGTAGGCGTTGAAACTGTCGCGCACAAACATATACCACCAGGCATGACCGGTTCCCATGCGTAAGCTCTGCTCCTGCCGCGCCTTGATAAAGGCCAGTTTGATCAGCGTGTTGTCATAAATTCGCTGCATCATCTGCGCCTGCTCCAGCAACAGGTCACCGTATTCGGTGGTTTTCACTCCGGTTGAGGTGCGTTCCAGCAGCTGCACCCCCAGATTTTCTTCCAGCTTCTTCATGTTGTGGGTCAGCGTTGGCTGGCTCAGACAAAGCTTGTTTGCTGCATGACTCACATTTTTGAACATCGCCACTTCGATAAACTGCCGCAGAATTTTGTCCACGATCATATTTTCCACTGGTGGTATAGAAAGTTTCTATATCGTAGCGATGAAAAACGATTTCCGCCAATGACCCGCCTTCGATAGCTTGCTCCTATGCCGGTATTCCAGCCGCCACCCAGAGGATGCAATGAGAAGATTGATACCGAGTATGGTTGCTGCCGCACTGGCGTTGACAGCGGGTCAGGTACTGGCCGACACGCTGCGCATGCAGTGCGCTCCCAGCAAAGAGGGGCGCCAATATTGCAATGAGATTAAGCAGCGCTTCGAGGCCCAGACTGGCCATAGCCTGGAGTTTATCGATCTTCCTCCCGCTTCTGATGAAAAGCTGTCGCTATTCCAGCAACTGTTTGCGGCCAAAGACGCCAGCGCCATCGATCTGTTCCAGGCCGATACCGTGTGGATCGGCGTATTGAACAAGCACCTGCTGGATTTAACCGACAGCGTGAGCGACATCAAACCGGATTTTTTCCCTGCCGCCTGGCAAAACAACGTGGTGAACGGCCGGGTCAAAGCGGTGCCGGCCTATCTGGATAGCGGCGCGCTCTACTACCGTAAGGATCTGCTGGAAAAATATGGCGAACAGCCGCCGGTGACCTGGGCCGATCTGACCCGCATCGCCACCCGCATTCAGCAGGGGGAACGTGCCACCGGTCATAAAAATTTCTGGGGGCTGGTGTTCCAGGGAAAATCTTATGAGGGACTGACCTGCAACGCACTCGAATGGGTGGCTTCACAGAACGGCGGCAGTTTTATCGACGCTCAGGGCAATATCACCATCAACAACTCACAGGCGGCGCAGGCGCTGGATATGGCTGCCGGCTGGATCGGTAAAATCACCCCCAGGGGCACGCTTGGCTATATGGAGGAGGAGTCGCGGGCGGTATTCCAGAACGGTGATGCCATGTTTATGCGTAACTGGCCATACGCCTATGTGCTGGCACAGGACAACAGCAGCGCGATCCGCGGCAAGGTGGGCGTGATGCCGCTGCCGAAGGGTGCCGATGGCCGTTCGGTCAGTGCGTTGGGCGGCTGGCAGTGGGCGATCAACGGTTATACCAAAAACCCTCAGGCGGCGATTGCGCTGCTAAAAATCGTCAGCGATGCCGAATCGCAAAAAAGGGCGCTGGCGCTGATGGGCCAGGCACCTTCCCGCACGGCGTTGTACGACGATCCACAGGTCTTGGCGCAGGCGCCTTATCTGGCGGACTTCAAGGGCATTTTCGCCCAGGCGATGCCACGCCCGGCAACCCAAACCAAAAGACAGTATGCGCAGGTCTCCCGGGCTATCTACAACGCCACCTTTAACGTACTGCGCGGTGATAGTGACGGTGTCACGGAAGTGGCGGATCTACAGCAACGGCTGGAACGAATTAAAGCCAGAGGATGGCGTTGAAAGCAGGGCAATTATCCATTAACCGCCGGAGTCTGATGCATGAAACGCGATACTCACGCTTTATCCCTGACGGCCACGCCAGCGCCTGCCCAAACGCGGTCGGTCAGGCGCAGCAAGCTTAATCACCAACAGCGTCGTAGCCGCATCGCCTGGCTACTGGTGGCACCGGCGATGCTGTTGCTGGCGGCGGTGGCGGGTTGGCCGCTGCTGCGCACCCTGTTCTACAGCTTCACCGACGCCATGCTGGACGCGCCGGACGACTATCGCTTTGTCGGTTTCGCCAACTATCTGGACCTGACCGCGGGCGGCCATCATTACGGGGTGCTGGCGGATCCGCTGTGGTGGCTGGCGGTGGGCAACACCTTGCGTTTTAGCCTGCTATCCGTCTCGCTGGAGCTGGTGTTTGGCCTGCTGCTGGCATTGCTGATGAATCAGAAATTCCGTGGTCAGGGGCTGGTCCGCACCGCCATTTTGGTGCCCTGGGCCATCCCGACCATTGTCTCCGCCAAAATGTGGGGCTGGATGTTCCATGACCAGTATGGGGTAGTCAACGACCTGCTGCTCAAAAGCGGCATCATCGCCACGCCGTTGGCCTGGGTGGCGGAGCCGGGGTTGTCGATGTGGGCGGTGGTGATTGCCGACGTCTGGAAAACCACGCCGTTTATGGCCTTGATGTTGCTGGCCGCGCTGCAACTGATCCCCGGCGATTTGTATGAGGCCGCGCGGGTGGATGGCGCCAACGCCTGGCAGCGCTTCCGCCGCATCACCTTGCCGTTGATTATGCCGGCGATGATTGTCGCGCTGATTTTCCGGGTGATGGATGCGTTGCGGGTGTTTGATCTGATCTATGTGCTGACCTCCAATAGCGAGGCCACGGTGTCGGTATCCGGTTATGCCCGCGACCGCATGGTCAGCTATCAGGAAATGGGCTCTGGCTCAGCCGCTTCGGTGCTGGTGTTTATGATGGTGGCAGGTATCGCCGCCTGTTTCCTCACGCTGGGGCGCCTGAACGATAAGGAGAAACGCGCATGAAACTGAGCCGCCAACAGCAAAAGTACGGCCACAAGGCGCTGATATTTGCCGCCGCCGCGTTGGCCAGCCTGATTTGCCTGTTTCCTTTCTATTACGCGCTGATCACCTCATTGCGTTCGGGGCCGGACTTGTTCCAGGTCGCCTATCTGCCGGGCAACCTGCACTGGGGTAATTACCTGACGGCGCTGATGGAAAACGGTATCGCCCGCAGCCTGCTCAACTCCATCGCCGTGGCAACGCTAACGGTGGGCATCTGCCTGCTGGTGTCAATTACCGCCGCATTCGCCCTGGCACGCATCCGTTTTCGCGGCCGCAAGTATCTGCTGTTCACCATTCTTTGCGTGTCGATGTTCCCGCAGGTGGCAGTGCTGTCCGGCATGTTCGAACTGGTGCGCTTTATGGGGCTGTATGACTCTCTGGGCGCGCTGGTGCTGTCCTATACCACCTTCTCACTGCCGTTTACCGTCTGGGTGTTGACCACCTTTATGAAGGCGATCCCGGCGGAGCTGGAAGAGGCGGCGATCGTCGACGGTGCCGGTACCTGGACCATCATCAGCCGTATTTTTGCGCCGATTATGGGCCCGTCGTTGGTGACCACCGGGCTGCTGGCATTTATTGGTGCCTGGAATGAATTCATGTTCGCGCTGACCTTTGTCATCTCCAGCGGCAAACGCACCGTGCCGGTAGCGATTGGCATGCTGCAGGGCGCCTCTCAGTTCGAACTTCCCTGGGGCACCATCATGGCGGCCTCGGTCATCGTCACACTGCCGATCATCGCACTGGTGCTGATTTTCCAGCGTCGTATCGTCAGCGGATTAACCAACGGCGCAGTAAAAGGCTGATTTTCGATTAACCCTAAGCAGGAGCAAACCAATGGCTACAAAAATTGTTTTAGTGGGTGCGGGCAGCGCGCAATTCGGCTACGGCACGCTGGGGGATATCTTCCAGAGCCAGACGTTGTACGGCAGCGAAATTGTGCTGCACGACATCAACCCGGCCGCGCTGGCGGTGACCGAGAAAACCGCCCGGGACTTTTTGGCGGCGGAAGATCTGCCGTTTACCCTCAGTGCCACCACCGATCGTAAAACCGCGCTGCGCGGGGCGGAGTTTGTGATTATCTCGATTGAAGTGGGTGACCGTTTTGCGCTGTGGGATCTGGACTGGCAAATCCCGCAGCAATACGGCATTGGGCAGGTCTATGGCGAAAACGGCGGCCCCGGTGGTCTGTTCCACTCGCTGCGTATCATTCCGCCGATCCTCGATATCTGCGCCGACGTCGCGGACATTTGCCCCAATGCCTGGATATTTAACTATTCCAACCCGATGAGCCGCATTTGCACCACGGTGCACCGGCGCTTCCCGCAGCTTAATTTTGTCGGCATGTGCCACGAAATTGCTTCGCTGGAGCGCTATCTGCCGGAGATGCTCGGCACTTCGTTTGACAACCTCAACCTGCGGGCCGCCGGGCTTAACCACTTCAGCGTGCTGCTGGAAGCCAGCTACAAAGACAGCGGTAAAGACGCTTATGCCGATGTGCGAGCCAAGGCACCGGATTATTTTTCCCGCCTGCCGGGCTACAGCGACATTCTGGCTTACACCCGTACCCACGGCAAACTGGTACAGACCGAGGGCAGCACCGAGCGCGATGCGCTGGGCGGTAAAGACAGTGCCTATCCCTGGGCTGACCGCACGCTGTTCAAAGAGATCCTGGAGAAATTCCATCACTTGCCGATCACCGGCGACAGCCACTTTGGTGAGTATATCCGTTGGGCCAGTGAGGTCAGCGATCATCGCGGCATCCTCGATTTCTACACCTTCTACCGTAATTACCTCGGCCATGTGCAGCCGAAAATCGAACTGAAGCTGAAAGAGCGCGTGGTGCCGATCATGGAAGGGATCCTGACCGATTCCGGCTATGAAGAGTCGGCGGTCAATATTCCTAACCTGGGGTTTATCAAACAATTGCCGGAGTTTATTGCGGTTGAAGTGCCGGCCATTATCGATCGCCAAGGCGTGCATGGCATCAAGGTCAATATGCCGGCCGGTATCGGTGGGTTGCTCAGCAATCAGATTGCCATTCATGACCTGACCGCTGACGCGGTCATTGAAGGCTCGCGCGATCTGGTGATCCAGGCGCTGTTGGTGGATTCGGTCAACGACAAGTGCCGGGCGATCCCTGAACTGGTGGACGTGATGATTTCGCGCCAGGGGCCATGGCTCGATTACCTTAAATAAGCCGGATGGCGGGGCGCTTGTCGGCGTCCCGCTCAATGCCAATGGGGTGTGAGAACGGGAGGAATATGGCGCAATTAACGCTGGAAAAACTGCAAAAACGCTACGGCGCAAACGCCGAGGTGATCAAATCGCTGGATCTGCAGATCAATAGCGGGGAGTTTGTGGTGATCGTTGGGCCTTCCGGCTGTGGCAAATCTACCCTGTTGCGGATGATCGCCGGGCTGGAGGAGATCAGTAGCGGCGGCATGTATATCGATGGCAACTATGTTAACGACGATACCCCCGCCGAACGCGGCATCGGCATGGTATTCCAGTCTTACGCACTTTACCCGCACATGAGCGTGTATCAAAACATGGCGTTTGCGCTGGAATTGGCGGGGCATTCGGCGGCGGAAATCGACAACCGGGTGCGTGAGAGTGCGCGTATCTTGCAGCTTGAGCCATTGCTGGAGCGTCGGCCAAAGGATCTTTCCGGTGGTTAGCGACAACGGGTGGCGATTGGCCGCGCCATCGTGCGCGAACCCAAGCTGTTTCTGTTCGATGAACCACTGTCCAACCTTGACGCGTCGCTGCGGGTACAAATGCGTATGGAGGTGGCATCGCTGCATAAGCGGTTGGGATCGACCATTATTTATGTCACCCACGATCAGGTAGAAGCCATGACGCTGGCCGATCGCATTGTAGTGCTCAACCAGGGGCATGTTGAACAGGTTGGCACCCCGCTGGAACTGTACGACCAGCCGGCCAATGAATTTGTCGCGCAGTTTATCGGCTCGCCAAAAATGAACCTGATCCCGGCAATTTTACGGCGTGCCGGTGAACACCAAAGCGTGGTGGAACTGGACAACGGCAAAGCGCTGGTGCTGCCGATCGCCACGCCAGCCGGGGCTGAAGGCCAGAGCGTTAACGTCGGCATTCGGCCGGAACATATTCGCGGCGGTGAACAGGCAGAGTGCGAGTTTCAGGGGGAGGTGATGTTCGTTGAGCACATGGGCAATGAAACCTATCTCTATCTGGACAATGGCAACGCTTGTGAGCCCTGGGTACTGCGCAATCCCGAGCGTTCAACCATTCAGGCCGGTGATACGGTGGGGGTGCGTCTGCCGGTGGAGTGCTGTTATTTGTTTGACTCTCAGGGCCAGGCGTTCCAGCGAATTTTGGCGTCTGAACTGGCGCATTAATCGATAAAAGGAAAAGTAACATGAGCGGTGGGCAAACAGTGCGCTGGTGGAAACAGGCGGTGGTTTATCAAATCTATCCGCGCAGTTTTATGGATTCCAACGGCGATGGCATTGGCGATCTGAACGGCATTACCGGCAAGCTGGACTATTTGCAGTGGCTCGGTATTGACGTAATTTGGATCTGCCCGATGTATCGCTCGCCGAACGACGACAATGGCTACGATATCAGTGATTATCAGGCCATTATGACGGAATTCGGCACCATGGCGGACTTTGATCGTTTGTTGGCCGAAGTGCATGCGCGCGGCATGCGTTTGATACTGGATTTGGTGGTCAACCACACTTCGGATGAGCATCCGTGGTTTATTGAATCCCGGTCATCACAAACTAGTGCCAAACGTGACTGGTATATCTGGCGAGACGGCAAAAACGGCGCGGAACCCAACAACTGGGAAAGCATCTTCAACGGTTCCGCCTGGAAATATGATCCCGGCAGCGAACAATACTTTCTGCACCTGTTCTCTGAACGTCAGCCTGACCTGAATTGGGAGAATCCGCAGGTGCGTGCGGCGCTGTACGACATGATGCGCTGGTGGCTGGACAAGGGCATTGACGGCTTCCGCATCGATGCCATTTGCCATATGAAAAAACAGCCGGGGCTGACCGACATGCCCAACCCGCAGGGACTGCGTTACGTGCCGTCGTTCGAACGGCATCTTAACTACGACGGCTTGCTGGACTATGTCGATGATCTGTGCGAGCAGGTATTCAACCGCTACGACATCATGACGGTGGGCGAAATGAACGGCGCCTCGGCGCAGCAGGGTGAGGATTGGGTGGGAGAACAGCACGGCCGGCTGAATATGATCTTCCAGTTTGAACACGTCAAACTGTGGGAAAACAGCCATCAGCAGTCACCGGACGCTGGGCTCGATGTGATGGGGCTGAAGGATATCTTTACCCGCTGGCAGACACTGCTGGAAGGGAAAGGCTGGAACGCGTTATACGTGGAAAATCACGATATTCCTCGTGTGGTCTCAAAATGGGGTGACGATAAGCAGTATTGGCGTGAAAGCGCCACCGCCATTGCCGCCCTGTATTTCCTGATGCAGGGAACGCCGTTTATTTATCAGGGTCAGGAACTGGGGATGACCAATACCCGCTTCAAGAGTCTGGCCGACTTTAACGATATCGCCGCCAGAAACCGCTTTGCCAAACTGCAGGAGCAGGGCATGGATGAAGCGCAGATCCTGGCGTTTCTCGGTCGTAGTGGCCGCGATAATTCACGTACCCCAATGCAGTGGGACGACGGGCCTCACGCAGGTTTTAGCACGGTGACGCCGTGGTTCGCGTTGAATGCCAACTTTGAGCAGATTAACGTGGCGCGTCAGAGTAACGAAGCGGATTCAGTGCTGAATTTTTACCGGGCCTTGATTCGGCTACGCAAACAGGACCCGATGTGGGTCTATGGCCGCTACCAATTACAGTTGGCGGCGCATCCCCATATTTACGCCTATAGCCGTAGCCTGGATGAGCGGCAAGGATGGGTATTATGCAACCTGAGTGCTGAACCACAACAAATTGATTCTCAACTTTTGCCGTTGGGAAAAAGAACATTGTTGTTGAGTAATTATTCCCACCAGGGTGAACAACAAATGCTTCGCCCTTATGAGGCCCGAATCTATCAGTAGGAGGGGGAATTGCAATGGATTGAGTAGGGAGCTAAATTAATTTCAACGGGAAAGTTATTTTAAATCGTCAACTTTCCCGGTTAATGACTTCCCGGAAGAATTGAAAAAATAGTGTTTGACCTGCATTAAGGCGTATGGGATGACATAAATGACCAAAAACCATACAGACTTTTGTTTGATTCCTCCCTTTATCGCCATTAAACCGTTTACTTGTTTGATATTTAAGTGGTTTTATTTTTTCCCTTCTGAGGTGAGAGCCTTTCACGAGCTGTGCTCCAACCGTAACACAACCTAAACCAAGGTGAAATTTTATGATTTTTTACGATTTCACTTCTAATTTCACATTAACAACCAGTGTATTGGCCTTAATGTTATTTTTTTTCACATGCCAGCGTGCAACTTTAGCGCTACTCTGACCAGGCTGTGTCTAATTAAGGAAGATGCCATGTGGAATATGCAAACTAACATAGGGATATGTTATGAACCCCGTTGTTACCCCATTGAATTTCATTTCCTCGAAGTTCTTTCCAAAAGCACGCCTTTCTCATGACTCTGCGATAATACTAATGGCGCAGGGATTAATTGGTCTTTAATTTTCAGGGCGACAATAATAATGTCGCGTCGTGATTATTATTTAAATATTCTTTTTCCGACCAGATAAATCTCTCTGCCAGTCTATTTATTCACTCAGGAGCACACTAATGAATCCGTGTTTGGACTTTATCGGTATTGGCATAGGTCCGTCCAACCTCAGTATTGCTGCGCTTGGCAGCGAAATCGAAGGTTTTAATTGCAAATTCCTCGAGCGCAAACCGCAGTTCTCCTGGCATCCAGGTATGATCCTGGCGGAATGCAGTATGCAGACCAGCTTTTTGAAGGATTTGGTGACTGCTGTCTCGCCAACTAACCCTTATAGTTTCCTCAACTATCTGGTGAAAAGGAAAAAATTCTACCGTTTCCTGACAACGGAACAACGCACAGTGTCACGTGAAGAGTTTGCCGATTATCTCAGCTGGGCGGCAACGGGGCTGGATTCGCTGATTTTCAACCAGGACGTTCAGCGCGTGGAGTTTGATAGCCAACAGCGACAGTATGTTGTCACCACCCAGAATGAGGTGTTTTACGCTAAACATGTCTGCGTGGGCATTGGCAACAAAGTCAAACTGCCGGACTGTGTGACCGAACAAAATGATCAATGTTTCCACGCCAGCGAAATGATGTTTCGCCAGCCAAACCTTAGCGGAAAACGCGTAGCCATTGTGGGCGGTGGTCAAAGTGGAGCCGATCTGTTCCTCAATATTTTTCAGGGGCAATGGGGCCAGCCGGCACAGCTGAATTGGATCTCCCGACGTAACAACTACAACGCTCTTGATGAAGCGGCATTTGCCAACGAGTATTTTACGCCCGATTATGTCGACGACTTCTATACGTTCAGCAACACGGCCAAACAGCAGATGCTGCGCGAACAAAAAATGACCTCCGATGGCATCACCAGCGAGTCTCTTTTGGCTATTTATCGCGCCATGTATCACCGCTTCGATGTTCTGCAAGAGAAACGCTGGGTACGCCTGTTACCCAGCCGCTCCGTGACGGCTCTTAATAGCCAGGATAATTTTTATCGGTTGGAGACGCAGCACCATCTTGATCAGGGGCGCGAGACCCTGGATGCCGATGTGGTTATCTTTGCTACCGGCTATGAACAGGCTCAACCGACTTTTCTTGCCTCCCTGGCGGACCGGGTGTTAACCGACGCCGATGGGCAATATCGTATTGCCGCTGATTTTACCCTTGAGCGCGAGGCGGGGCATGAGAATGCTCTGTTTGCCGTCAATGCCAGCATGCACCACCACGGTATAGCCGATCCGCAGCTCAGTCTGGTGGCCTGGCGATCGGCCCGCATCCTCAATCGGGTACTGGGCGAGAATAAATTTGATCTGAGTACCGCCCCGGCGATGATCCAATGGCGTAGTGAGCAAAACAAACAATAACTTTAATTCCCTTTGGTTCTTGTCAGGAGCCGTTTTAATACTTTGTTCAAATTATAGGGCAGGTTATATGAAAAAGAATATTAATAAATTTATTATGAATCAATTGGCCACATTTACACCGACTTTTAAAACCAAATTAATATATAAAAAAGCATTCGGGAAAAGATTAAATCTTAACCCGCCAGTGACCTGGAACGAAAAGATAAATTATCTGAAACTTAACGGTTACAGCAACAATGCGCTGGTTACGCAATGTGCCGATAAATACGCAGTCAGAGAGTATTTGAAAGCGAAAGGCTGTGAAGACATTCTCAATGAGCTTTACTTCGTTTGCGATTCAGTCGATGAGATCCCTTGGGGGTCTTTGCCTGATAAGTTTGTGATTAAGGGCAACCATGGTTCAGGTTACAACCTGATTTGCCAGGACAAGAAGTCACTGGACGTTACCAAAGCCGCTAAAACCATTGAAAACTGGATGAAAGAGGACTACTGGAAGGTCTATGCAGAGTTGAACTATAAGCAGATAAATAAAAAAATAATTGGTGAAAAATTTATAGAGTCATCCAGTGGGCATGGCCCTGATGATTATAAAATATACTGTTTCCATGGCGTTCCTTACTGCACCTTACTTTGTGTTGGTAGAGAAACCGGCACGCCGAAATATTACTTTTTTGATAAAGACTTCAAGTTTCTTTGCTACAGCCAGGATTGTTTGGCGCTTAGCCAGCAGGAAATCGATGCCTTTGTGAAACCCGAGGGGTATGATGATCTCTTCGAGTATGCCAGAAAATTATCTGCACCCTTTGAGTTTGTCCGTGTCGATTTCTATATTGCCAACGGCAAACCCATTTTTGGAGAATTGACCTTTACGCCCTCCGCAGGCATTGATACGGACATGCTCGAATCAACCGATATTTTGCTCGGGAAGATGCTAAAGCTGAAATAACAGCAAATAATCCCCGGGTAGCGTGCAGTTGTACCCGGGGCTTTCAATCAAAAATCGACCGTAGCCTGCAGACTCAGGCTACGTGGTTCTCCCTCAATCACCCGCAGGTTGCCCGCGCTGGACGCATAATACTCACGGTTGAACAGGTTTTTGACGTTCAGTTTAATTTGAGTGTGTTTGCCGACAAGCTTGCTGTCCCAGGCGATAAACGCATCTGCCACGGTGTAAGCCGGCATGGTAAAGCTGTTTTCCGGATCGCCGGCACGACGACCGACATAACGCCCCCCACCGCCAAGACGTACATCACCAGGAACTATCGGCAGCGTTATACGATGACTCAGGTACAGGCTGCCCATGTTGGTGGGGGCGTTTACCAGTCGGTTGCCGACGTTGTCCGGGTTGAGGTTGTCTTCCACAATCTCGGTTTTATCGTAGCTGTAATTGGCGGTCAGATCCCAGTTGCGGGCGACTTCGCCGTTCAGCTCCAGTTCAACACCGGTCGATCTTGCCTTGGGAATACTGCGAGTCACCCCGTTGATAAAGATCGACATATTGTTTTCATCTATGCGATACAGCGCCAAAGTGGCATCCAACGCCGGATTTACCTGCCATTTGCCACCCACTTCATAGGTGGCGCCGGTTTCTGGTGTGGCGACGTTGCCGTTGTCATCCACCGCCGTTGACGGGGTGAAGGAGCGACTGTAGTTGGCATATAAAGAAACGGCCGGCGTCAGTTTATACACCACACCCGCCTGCGGCAGGAATTTGTTATCTTTGTCGTTCAGCGTGTTTTGTGGGTTCTGGAAGCCGTTACTGTTGTTCTGATAGTAAGACTGGTAACGAGCGCCCAGTACCGCTATCCACTGGTCAGTCAAATGAATACTGTCTTTGACGTAGGCCGAACGGCTGTACAAGGTAGTGCGCAGGTTACTCAGGGCATCATTGTAAGTGCTGCTGTTGGTTACCGGAGTTTCGCCATACACCGGGTCATACATATTGAAGGTTTGCGATACCTTGCCGCGATAGGAGTAGGCCTTGTAGGTTTCATTTTTCTCATAGTCGACGCCAATCAGCAGGTCATGTTGCATGCCCAGTGCAACCGGTGAACCATTCAGATCCCAGGAGTAATAGTCGGTTTGATGGTTGAAGCCGCGGTTAGCGTCCGCACGGCGTGAAACGATGCCGGTGGTGGTGTTGACTGCAGTGGCGCGCACTTCATTACTGTCGTAGCGGCGTTGCATCCAGGCATAGTTAAAGCGGGTGGTCCAGGTGCTGTCCAGCGCATACTCATAGTGTGTGTTCAGACGTTTGTTTTTGCCCCAGGCGTGGTTGGCGTAATCATCCAGCCTGCGGTTATAGGGGATATCGACCGGTTTGCCATTGATAAAGGCGGTACCCCGATCATAGGGGATATCGTACTTGTACTCGCTGTAGGCGATATTAAAGGCAGCCTTGTCGCCAAACCAACTGAGCGAGGGGGCGATCAGCGTATGTTCGTCGGTGCCGAAATTGCGCCAATAATCCTGGTGTTGGCGTTCGGCAATAAAGCGGAAAGCAAAGCCGTTCCCCAATGGCCCGGTGACATCAACGGAACCACTACCGCCACCAAAGCTGTTGGTGGCGCCGCTGATACGGCTATTCCAGTCGTACTGCGGTTTCTTGCTAATCAGATTGATGATGCCGCCGGGGCTGAGAATGCCATACAGCAGCGAAGCCGAACCTTTGAGAACCTCCACACGATCGGTGGTGGCATCCATGCTCAACCCCTGATTGCTGCGGATGCCATCGATAAATACCGAACCATCCGAGTTGACGCCAAAGCCGCGTTTGACGAAGCCGTCTTCGGTGCCGCCAAGAGTATTGCCCTGAGTCACGCCGCTGACGAATTTCATGGCGTCATTAACGCTTTTGACTTGAAAGTCGTTAATCACCTCAGGGGTCACGACGCTGACGGACTGCGGTACCTCGTTGAGCGGGGTGTTGTTTTTGCTGCCGGTCGAGGCGCTATCGGTGCTGTAACCCTCGGCAGGTAAAGCGTTGGTGGTCACAGTGAGTGAATCATCCTCGGCCAGTGCGGCGGTGATGGGCAGCACCGGCAAGACGCTAACGAGGAGGGGAAGCGAACGAAGAGCCTGACGTTTTTTTGTTTTTTTCAGACGATGATTTTCTACCTGGCACATAGTATTCCATATCAAAGTAATAAATAATAACGATTATCATTTTTATTATAATTCGCATATATGCAATTTGGATAGTGAATGTTTGTCTGGTTTGTGGCGGTTGCTGTCTTAGCCACAGATTGAAACACAACAATATTTTTATATTTTCAATAAACGGATGTCAGGCCCACGAAAAGTAGCAATAATGTCAGCCTGGCTGTTCATAAAGCAGGCATTGCCAGGCCGGGTGAGCAGGCTAATGGCCGCCATCATGCAGGTCGATTTTTATCCGTATTCTTCGCAAGCTTCTGGAAGCAAGATGCACACCACTGAGTTACCTGGCACCACAAAATTACGCCACGCGCTGATCGTCTTTCTGCTGGTATTCGCCACCTGCATCTTTGGTATCGAAAGCCGTCCCATCGGCTTGTTGGCGCTATTTTGGCCCTCCAATGCGGTATTGTTGGCCGTGTTGGTACGCTGTCCGGCGCTTGCCAGTCCTATGGGTTGGTTGATGGCGATGTCAGGCTACCTGGCTGCGGATTTGGTTACCGGTAGCTCACTCGGCAAAGCCATATTGCTTAATAGCGCCAATATAGCCGGCGTAGTGGTCGGGTTTTATCTGTTTATGCGATTATCGCCGCAGGTCAGAACCCTGGAACGCACCTCATCGAGTATTTTTCTGTTCGCCATTTGCCTGGCTAGTGCCACTACTACGGGTTTACTGGGCGCAGGGGCTTCGGTGCTGCTGTTTGATCGCCAGTATCTCCCTGCGTTGGCATTATGGCTGTCGTCGGAATTCACCAATTACATCACGCTGATGCCGTTTATCCTGGCATTTCCGCTGGACTGGCAAGGCTATCTGCGCAGCATTTCCCAGACTGTGACCCTACGCAGCCAGTGGTCCAATACCGTCAGAAAAATAGCGGTGTTACTCCTGCTGCTGTTGGCCTGCATCGGTAGCATTTTGATTAGTGGCCCCGGTGCGGTGATTTTCCCGATGCCGATCCTGCTATGGCTGGCGATGTCTTTCTCGCTGTTCAGCACTATGGTTGCGGTGTTGATTTATGTGTTGTGGTGCCATTTGGCGATCGATCTGGGTCTGATTACCACTAACCTTGATATGAAAATGCTGCAAAACACGGTGTCGATGCGTCTTGGCGTAGCGTTACTGGCGCTGGGGCCGATTGCCGTTGCCAGCATGAATTTTGCCCGCAATGCGCTGCTGCGTAAACTTGAGCACGTGGCGAATCATGATGCGCTGACCCATGTATTGACCCGCAGCGCTTTTATGCAGCGCGGAACGCGGCTGGTCAGCCAAAAAGGGGAGCAGGTCTGCATTATGATGCTGGATATCGATTATTTTAAATCGATCAATGACCGCTTTGGTCACGCCGGCGGTGATGTGGCACTGTTGTCCTTTACCCGCGCCATTACTGGTGGTCTGCGCGATAACGATTTGTTTGGCCGCATGGGGGGTGAAGAATTTGCGATCGTCGCACCCATTGCGCAACAACAGGATGCGCTGTCGTTGGCCGAACGTCTGCGTCGCCGAATTGAACTGGAATCCATCACCATGCCTGCCGGCGCTTCTTTACAGATCACCGTCAGCATCGGCATGGTCACCTGCATTGGCGGTGCCGGGCAGGATCTCGATAACTTGCTGAAAATCGCCGATCTGGCAGTCTATAAAGCCAAAAATAGCGGCCGCAACCGAGTCGCCACGCCAGAACTCCTGCCGCAGCATTCCCCCGAAATCTAAAACCCGGCCGCCCTCGTTAATGGTTGACCCCGCTAATGGGGTCTAAAATGGAAGAGGGCGTCGGCAGTTCCGCCGGTGCCAACCCGACTGTCTAATCGACAAGAGGACACTCCGATGAAATATGTTGATGGTTTTGTAGTGGCGGTGCCGGCCGCCAATAAGGAGGCGTATAAAAAACTGGCCGCCGCGGCTGCACCGCTGTTTAAAGAATTTGGGGCTACGCGGATCGTCGAATGCTGGGGCAATGATGTTCCCGAGGGAAAACTCACCGACTTTCGCGGTGCGGTTAAGGCTGAAGCCGACGAAGTGGTGGTATTCAGTTGGATCGAATATCCGTCAAAAGAGGTTCGCGATGAAGCCAACCAGAAGATGATGGCCGACCCGCGCATGAAAGCGCTCGGTGATCAAATGCCGTTTGACGGCAAACGAATGATCTTCGGCGGCTTCGAACCTATCCTGGACCAGTAGCGGAGGGGCGATTGTGAAAATAACCCAAAACCTGTGGTTTGAGAAAGATATGGAAGCGGCGTTGCGTTACTACATAGCGCTGATCCCGGGATCTTCCCTGAACTGGCAATCCACCTTGCCGGCCGATAGCCCCAGCGGTCCGGCCGGTAGCGTAAAACTGGCGTCTTTTACCCTTGGTGATCAGCGCTATGCGGCGTTCGAGGCTGGCCCATTGGATGCCTTTAATCACAGTTTTTCCATTATGGTCGAATGCGCCGATCAGGCAGAAGTCGACCGACTCTGGCAAGCGCTGAGTGACGGTGGCCAGGTTGAGCAGTGCGGTTGGCTGCGCGATCGCTGGGGACTGAGCTGGCAGATAGTGCCCAAGCGTTTGGCCGAGCTGATGAGTGATCCCGACAGTGCGAAGGTGCGCAGGGTCACTGAAGCGATGCTGCAGATGGTCAAACTGGATATCGCCGGGCTGGAGGCGGCGGCGCGCGATTAAGAATACGCGGGTTGATGCCCCGCAGTTTCTTCCTGGCTGCGGGGCGCTCTTAGGGTGATGCAGCATCACCCAAGACGTCGATGTAAGTGATAAATTGAAGTAAATCATATTTTTGAATCAATCCTGCTCACTCAAGGCTGAATTATTATCATTTGTCAGCCTGGGTAAATCGCTGCACCCTAGGCATAACCTTATATGCAGCGCAGAGAACAACCATGGAAAAGACACAGATTCAGCAGTTGGTTACGCAATTCCCGCTGGTGCAGGAACTGATCGAGTTAAAACCTGTGGCCTGGTTCAACCCACGCGCGACCACTTTGCAGGTCGGGCTGCCGTTTGTAGGGCTCGGTGCCGCAGACGTGACCGACGCAGAACAACGTCTGGCGCGTTTCGCCCCTTATCTGAGTGCCGCCTTTCCGGAAACCCGCGCCACAAATGGCGTGATTGAATCTGAAGTGGTCGCGCTTCACGCCATGCAAACTGCGCTCGACCAGCGTTATGGCTTGCCGCTAGCCGGGCGTTTGCTGTTGAAAAAAGACAGCCATTTGCCGATTTCCGGTTCGATCAAGGCGCGCGGCGGTATCTACGAGGTGCTGGCGCATGCGGAGAAACTGGCGCTGGAGGCCGGGCTGTTGCAACTGACGGACGACTACGCCAAGTTGTTCTCGGCGGAATTTCGCGAATTCTTCAGCGGTTACCGCATTGCCGTTGGATCTACCGGCAATCTGGGCATGTCGATTGGCATCATCAGCGCCCGGCTGGGGTTTAGTGTCAGCGTGCATATGTCAGCGGACGCACGCCAATGGAAAAAACAGAAGCTGCGCGAGAATGGCGTCAACGTGGTGGAGTACGAGCAGGACTATGGCGTTGCCGTTGAACAGGGCCGTTTGCAGGCGGCGAGCGATCCGCGCTGTTTCTTTATCGATGACGAGAACTCTCAGACGCTGTTCCTGGGCTATGCCGTGGCCGGTGGCCGCCTGAAACGTCAGTTTGCCGAAAGTGGTGTCCAGGTTGATGCTCAGCACCCGTTGTTTGTGTATCTGCCTTGTGGCGTTGGCGGTGGGCCTGGTGGGGTGGCCTTTGGGCTGAAACTGGCCTTTGGCGACCACGTGCACTGTATCTTTGCCGAACCGACGCATTCGCCTTGCATGTTGCTTGGCGTGCATACCGGCCTGCACGATGGTATCGCGGTACAGGATCTGGGCATTGATAACCAGACCGCGGCGGACGGGCTGGCGGTGGGGCGTGCATCCGGTTTTGTCGGCCGTGCTATGGAGCGTTTGCTCTCCGGCTTTTACACCCTTGGCGACCGCGAGATGTTTGCACTGTTGGGGCTGTTGGACAGTCATGAGCATATTCGGCTTGAGCCTTCAGCATTGGCAGGTATGCCAGGGCCGTGGCGGGTTACGGCGGCCAGTGAGTGGTTGGCGGCCCAGGGGCTGAATGCACAACAGATGAGCAATGCTACCCACCTGGTGTGGGCGACCGGTGGTGGCATGGTGCCCGAGACGGAAATGGCCAAGTATCTGGCCACCGCGCAGCAGTCGCTTTAATGGTTTAGCAGCGACAGCTCCTGCGCGCCTTCGAGCAGGATCGGCAGGATACGTTCGGTCAGTTCGCCAAGCGGAACATGACCTGCCTGCACCCCAACGTTTAACGCGGCAGTGACGCCGCCATTAGCCGAGGCAATCGGCACTGCGATGGAACGCAGGCCGATTTCCAATTCCTGATCGTTAATCGCGTAGCCCTGGGCGCGCACCTTATCGAGTTCCTCACGCAGTTTATCGACCGAACCAATGGTGTATTGCGTGTAGCGCATCAGGGTGATGCGTTGCAGGTAATCCTCCCGCTTATCAACCGGCAAATGGCTCAACAGCACCCGGCCCATTGAGGTCGCGAACGCCGGCAGGCGACTGCCAATATTCAGATCTATCGTCATGATGCGCTCGGCAGAGGCACGGGCAATATACAAAATATTGTCGCCGTCCAGCGTGGCGATAGAGCAGGACTCATTCAACAGCTGGCTGATATGTTTCAGTACCGGCTGGGTGGCTTTCGCCAGCGGCGTGGCACCGAGATAGGCATGGGCCAGCGTCAGGATCCGTGGGCGCAGTTCAAAGTTTTTGCCGTCCTGCGCGTAAACAAACCCCAGCTTGTTCAGGGTATACAGGCAACGACGCACCGCTGCGCGTGGAATGCCGGTTTTCTGGCTGATTTGTGAAATCGACATCAGACGACGCTGCGGAGTAAAAGCCTGGATCACCTCCAGGCCCCGGGCCAGCGAGGCCATAAAATTGGGGTCGCCCTTGAAGGGATCGCCGCTGGCGGCGGACACTAAGCTATCAGGTGCCGTCTTCTCTTCACCGACTGAGGTCTTGGTCATCGCAATCTCCCAAAAAGCCGTGTTTACCGCGCCAGATAGCGCAGCGTCGCCGCGACGGCCAACTGACGAATATGGCGAACCTGTTCTTCCGGTGTTTCATGGCTTTCAAACAGGGCATTGAAGGTGTACTGGTTGGCAACGTAGTGGAAACACAGGCTGCTGATCAAGCGATGCACGTCGGCGGCGCTGGCGTCCGGCGTGAACAGTTTTTCTTGCTTGCCGCGCTGCAATATCTCTTCCAGCAGGGTCAAGGCACTTTGATTTAACGCCTTAATACGCGACGACTGGCGGATATACTGGCCGCGCATCATGTTTTCCATGCAGATCACCCGAATGAAGTCGGGGTGCTCCGCATGGTAATTAAAGCTTTCCTCTACCAAATGAGTCATGGCGGCGACGGGCGCCAGGGCTTGCAGATCCAACCCGGTTTCGTGTGCGCGAATATGCTGATACACGTGTTCCAGCACCTCCAGGTACAGGGATTCCTTGGTTTTGAAATGATAAACCACCATGCGTTTGGTGGTGGCTGCGTGCTCGGCAATATTCTCCATGCGGGCACCTTTCAGACCGGCCTCGGCAAACTCGGTCAGCGCCGCAGCGAAAATACGTTGTTTCAGCCCGACAGGATCGTTTTTGCGTTTAGTCGCGGGGATATCATCATTGTTCAAAACATCAGTCACTTATCTTGGAGGAACACCGGTTAAGAGTAACTGGGGTCACCCGGTAATACAATCCGCTGCCGCTGCGCTTTTGTGAACGACGTCAAATTGCTCACATGTAAACCCTGACGGCGGTAATCGCAGGGTTGGGAAGATCCCTCTCACAATTTGACAACATTATTTTTCACGTGCCTGGGGGCTATTTCCGGGCAGTAAAGGGGATTTATGGCTCAATCTCAGCGTATTGTCTTGTCGGTAAAAGATGCAGTGGTTTTTTTGATGGTGAGAGAACGTACCATTGGGTTCAATGAGCGCCAGGTTATCGATAATCTCCGTTGCCGAGCCGCACGGGAGTTCTTACAGTAGAGCCACCTGTCAGTTCGTTCCTCGAACATTGGCTTTTTTGGCGTCGGTAGCAAGGAAAAATTGTGGCTTCAAACGAAATTGATGTTCGAACGCTGATCAACGATCGTCCCATCTGCGGTTATCAAAAACTGATTATTTTGCTCGGCTTTATCGTTATCGCGCTGGATGGTTTCGACATTACCCTGATGGGGTTTATCGCCCCTGAGCTGAAAAGCCAGTGGGGCGTCAGCAATCAGCAATTGGGCATGGTGATCAGTGCGGCGCTGGTCGGTCTGACGATAGGTGCACTGCTGGCCGGGCCGCTGGCGGACTGGCTCGGGCGTAAAGTGATCATTATTAACAGCGTGTTCTTTTTTGGCATCTGGACGCTGGTTACTGCGTTTTCGCACAATATTGATCAAATGATATTTTTCCGTTTTATGACCGGGTTGGGGCTGGGGGCGGCAATGCCGAACGTCGGCACTTTAATCTCCGAATATGCGCCGGAAAAGAAACGCTCCTTCATTATCACCGTGGTGTTTTGCGGTTTTACCTTCGGTGCTGCGCTGGGCGGGTTCGCGGCGTCATGGGTCATTCCGCAAATGGGTTGGCATGCGCTGCTGTTGCTCGGTGGCATATTGCCGCTGCTCAGTGTGCCGCTGTTGATGGCCAAACTGCCTGAATCGGTACGATTCTTGGTTACCAAACGCGCCAGCAATCAGCGTATTGGCAACATTGTGGAAAAGCTGGCACCGGGCAGTACCGATGCCAACACCCGTTATACCCTGCCGCCGCTGGTGGCTCCCGGTAAAGGGGCCATGCAGATTGTGATCTCGCGGCAGTACCGTTTTGGCAGCCTGATGCTGTGGCTGGGCTATTTTATGGCGCTGTTTCTGGTTTATCTGCTGGGTAGCTGGCTGCCGACGCTGGTGAAAGGCATTGGCATGAGCGTGGCGCAGGCGGCAGTGATCACCGCGCTGTACCAGGCGGGTGGCACCTTTGGCTCGCTGTTCGCCGGCTGGCTGATGGATCGGGTAAATCCACACCGGGCGCTGGGCATGATTTACCTGCTGGGGGCGGGGCTGACACTGCTGATCGGCCTGGCGTCCCACAGCAGCCTGATGCTCGGCGTATTGGCACTGGCCTGTGGTTTTTGCCTGAACGGTGCCAACACCGGCATGAACGCGCTATCGGCGCATTATTACCCGACCGAGGCGCGTGCCACCGGGTCTAGCTGGATGCACGGCGTTGGGCGTATTGGTGCCATCCTGAGTGCCTTCGCCGGGGCGGAAATGCTGGCGCTGGGCTGGGGATTCGACCGTATTTTTGCCATTATCGCCATTCCGGCGTTGATCACCGCCTGCGCCATCTTTATCAAAGGTGCCAGAGGGTATAACCGTCAGGCGCAGTTGGTCAGCCAGGAAACCGCCAAAGGCCTTTAAGCTCAATGGCTGAGGCGTTGCAATTGGACTTGATCGGCCTGCCGCGCCTGCTCTGCCAGTGAGGAAAACTGTGCCGGGCGATAGAATGTTTTGGGGGCCGGCAGGCGGCGCATATCGCTGCCCTTATGAATTTGCAGTTCTCCCAGATGGCTTAAGGTTAACCCCGCCACTTTCACCGGCATGGTCAAGCGGTACGGTATCGCTGTTTCAAAAGGCACTGGGGTAGGAATGCGGTTTTCACTGAGATCGTAATTACGATTAAGGACTAAGAATTTATCGGGCACCCGGCGTTTGCTATTCCACCAATCGCCGTCGACTTCGCGGAACTGGCGTTCGGTTTCGGCCTTATTGACGGCCTCAAGATTAATTAACGCCTGGGAAAGCGCCTGGTCCATCGCCAGATTGTAATTCTCCACAGAGCCGCCGTGGCCCTGCAAAATCACATTGACGGCGAGCCTGGCCCCCAGCAAATTGGCGTAGAGATCTTCCGGTGAGAAGGCGGAGATTTCCTCAGAAAAGCCAGGCACCGACTGAAAACCGTACCACTGGGCGATCTCATGCCACTGCGCCAGTTGAAATGCCACATGCCCGGCCAGCCACACCGCCAAATTGTACCTGTCCACCATCGAAGCCGGCAGGGTAAACGTATGGAACTGAGCGCGTCTTAACCCTAATTCTTCACTGTAAAACAGACGCCATTCCCGACCCAATTGCGGGTACAGCCGGGTGAAGAGGTAGAAGGTGTTATCGGCAGTATCGCGCACATGGGCGATATCAATAAACCCACCGCGTCGCGTATAGATAAGGCCGTTAGCTTCATCACTCAGGCCAATGATATTTTTTACCGCGCCCAGCGCACTGTCATTGTAATGATGGTGGCCTAGTGTGCTGAGTGAAAGCACGTTGCCAATTTGATACACGGGGATCGGAATGCCTGCCGCGCGCACCTGGAGGTTGTAGCCAAATGCACAGCAAGGGCGCAACGATTCAGGTGCGGCAAGGTTTTGCGCAACAGGCCAAACGCGTCTTGCCTGCTCAACCGGTAAAATATCGCCTTTACCCGATTGCGCATGGCTAAACGTGGTGACACCCAACAACAAGGCGAGAAGAAAACAACGCATTAAAAGGCCTCCGCGACCTGAAAATAAAACCCTGCGCTCTCGCGTCCAACGCCGAGATCGAGCCGCAGATTCATATCTGGTTTAATTTCAAAACGATACCCTATACCTACCGTGGGTAAAATAGGATGTTGCCCCATTTCATTCGGGTTGCCACCCAAGGTTCCCGCCCCTAACCAGAGCACATAGCCGTGCCGCCAGTTCAGTTTCTTGCGGTATTCAATTTGGGTGCTGATGACATCGTTGTCGCGGTAGCGTCCCTGAAAATAGCCGCGCAACCGCCGGTCGTCGCCGGCTTGTGAAAGACGATCCCAGGGTACCTCTCCCTGGGCAAAACGCCCCCAGGCATCAAACGCCAGCACGTCATGCTCGTTAAGCGGGAAGTAGTAATTGTATTGCAACTGCAGGGCGGTGAAATGGGTATCCGAACCCAGCGCCGGGTCAAAGACACTGTATTGTACGCTGGCATACTGCCCTTTTTTTGGCTGCGTGATGGCGTCGCGGGTGTCGTAATTGAGGGCGAAGGTTGCGCCAGAGCTCAGTGGCGACGTTGAGTCGGTATAGCGGGAAAACGTGTCGCCAGGCTGCGGATCATCAATTTTGGCATTCAACGTAGAAAAATCCCAGCCCACACCGGCATAAAGATTATCGACCAGCCGATAAAAGACCTGCGGATGAATGCTGAACGAATCCTGTGTATATTTCTGGCCGGAACCCTGCGCCGCGTCGTAGCCCACACCCCAAAATTCCGTTGGGACTTTCGTCACCGAGCCTTCAACAAACAGCCGCCACTGGTCGTCCTTAAAGAACGTGTAATTATTCAGGCCAAGACCCAAAGCGCCGCTGGTGCTGATAAAACCGGTAAAGGAGATGGAGGAGTTTTGCGTCAGCGTATCGTTGGGATCGACACGGTACAGCCCGGCGACTGCCGCCCCCAGGCCCAGCTTTAACTCCGGTGTATAAAAAGGCCCTGGCAACACCGTCCAGTTCACGCCTTTGCCCGCGTTGAATTGATCGTCAGCCCCCATGGTACCGAGAAACTGGTCGATGGATTCACGCGTGAGCAACTGCGCATCAACAGGGCCCGCCAACAGGCCCCATAGTCCGCCCAACAGCAGCACATGTCGCTTCATTAGAATCGATATTCACCCGCCAGGAAAAAACTGTTGCGCTCATTGAAACCGACTTCGGCCAACACGTTGAAGTTCTGCGTAAGTTCGTACTGCGCCCCAATCAGGGTATTCCACGGTGAAGAGAGGTGCTGTTTGACATCAAAGCGCCCGCCGTTGTCCTTATTCACTGAGTCAATCAGTGGCTGAAGATTCGCCGGCATATGCAAATCCGAAAGGTTGCCTTTAAATTCCTGATCCACATTTTGATACATGCTGCCTATCCACAGGCTCAGGTGAGAGGGGCCGGAGATGGCTGGCATGTCAAAGCGATAACCCACACGCGGCGAAACCGTGATGGCTGAAATTTTGCCATCCAGAATGTCAAAGTCCGTGCGGGTATAGTTGGTGTCGACCAGGGCAAACCATTTCTCATAACCCCCCGCAAGGGTAAACCCGGTGCCCCAGGTGGTGCCTTTAAAGTCGAGAGCAAAGTCAATATTTTGAAGATCGCCACTTTGATTAAGGTTATGTACCGCAGAGGCGATGATCCGGTCGATGCCGGTGTATTTAGACGGGTCGGCATCGACAGAAACCTGGGATAAAGATGACCCTCTGGTGTGCCCGACCAAACCATAGATGTTCAAAAACGGGAAGACCCACATATCCAGCCGAAGGTTCTCGCTTTTGCTGCGCTGGCGTGTCTTCCCGACATCAATATTGAACAGATCGCTGGGGATCGGGTGATCGCCGAGTTTCAGGCCGGAAAACGTAATGCTGTCGACGTCAATATTCTGGCGTATGTTCATGTAACTGAGATTGACGCCGAACGGCAGCGGAATGCTATAGCCGCGGGCGCGGGCTTCATCTCCCCAAATGGGAAAGGTACTGTCACTTTGGTTTGAGTCGTTAGTGGTGCCCCCGATGGCGGCGCCCGATAAAAACAGCAGGGAAAAAACCACTCGTTTAGCGTAACGAAGTGAGATGTTTTTGCCGCCTGCCGGGCAAAGCCCATGATTTTTCATTTTTTGGTTCTCCACGTTAGGCAAAGTGAGAGAAGGCCGGTTTAAACCGGCTTACAGCCCAGATCCAATATTAAAATAGAGCGCCTGATCGCTGCCGCTAAAGGCGACGTCAATCCCGGTATGCAAGCCAAACTTTCGCGCGATCAGATAGCGAAAGCCGCCGCCCCAGGCTATTTCGGTCTTGTCGAAAAGCGTTTGGCTATCGCGGCTGGCGCTGCCGGCTCCGACAAATCCTTGCACCACCCAACGCGGCGTCATTTGCCACTCTAATTGAGTTTGTCCAACAGCCACGTAGTCACCCTGATAGCGATAACTCGGGATGCCACGCAGTTTGATGTAGGGGCGCGCCAGCGGGGGTAAATGGCTTTCGTTATTTGATAATGACTGGTAGTTACCGGCGAGAGCCAGGGTGAAATCACGGCCCAGCGGATGGAAATATTTACCGTCCAAAGTCAGGGTGTCATAGCGGTAATTGCCGCCGAGAAAATCCGTGAAAAACTGGTATTCCGCCGAGGCGGATAAGCCATGACGGGGGTAAAAAAAGTTGTCTGTCGTGTCATATTCCAGCACCAGTCCCAGCGCGGAACTGGTGCTGGACTCCCCCAGCAGCTTATGCAACGCCTGATTGATGAAAGGTTTATCGGCAGAGATTGTGGTATTGGCGTAAAACTGTGAAGCGCCGACAAAGAACGGCGTATCGTCAAGGCGGAACAGCAGTTTCTGCATTCCGCCGTAGCCTTTGGTTTGAGTGCTGACTCCATGACCGCCGCCAAAACCGGCAATATCGCCGCTGTAAATATCCAGATTGATATCCGCATAACCGGCGGCCGCAAGATAACGAATGCTGTCGTTATTCCAGGTATGCCGATGCCCTCCACCGACAAACCAGGTGCCATTTTGCGTAGCGCCGCCACCAAAGGCGCTGATTGGCGGTGGCGCGCTGCGCCTTTCGGCACGGGGCGTGGCATTTTGTTGGCCGCTATCGTGCAAAAAAAGCCCAAACATGCCGCCGCCATAGCCCACGGCCGGTTCGGTGATCACCACCGGGACCGGCAAAAAACCGTAGTGGTTATCGCTCATGTTTTCGCCCATATCCAGCATGCCATCTTCCGCGTCTGTCATCCCTGCGGCCTGAACGGCAAAGGGGAAGGCAAGGCAGGAAGCCAGAGCCAGCAGGGCGCCCAATTTGGTCATGGCTGCTTATCCGGTTGCGCCGCCGGCGCGGTGTACCAGTTTTCTCGAGCGACCATCACGGCGTTTTCGGGCTGAAGAACGAAGTTCGGCGACATAATCTGGACGTTAAATTCGTTGAATACATCCTGAATATGGCTATGCAATTCGCTTTTGACGCTGGGCACCGATTCGCCGGCACCGAGCCTGACCTGCAATTCATAGGCGATGTACCAGTCCATTAAATTGAGCTGGCGAACCAACGGGCGAACCCGGTTGTCGATGCCCTTGGTACGATTGGCCGCCAGTTCCAGCATCGCGTGAACCTGCCGCCAGGGGGTGTCGTAACCAATCGTCACGCTGGTGGTGAGATTAATGCCATCACCGGGGTTAAGGGCGCTGAGATTGGTGATTTTACCGCTGACGACCACTGCATTGGGTACGGTGACAATGTAACTTTCACGTGTGAGGATTTTGGTCGCCAACATCCCGACTTCGCTGACCAGGCCTTCATTGTCCCCAATCCGGATAAAGTCACCTTTGCGCAACGCGCGTGAATAGGTCAGTACCAGCCCACTCATGGCGTGATTCATCAACCCCGCAGAGCCGAGAGTTAACATCAGCCCAAAGAAAACGCTGACGCCTTTAAATGCCAGAGAGTTGGCACCCGGTAAAAAGGGATAGGCGGCCGACAGGGCAAACAGCCAGACCATCACCGAAATCAGTTTACGCGTGGCACCTACCGTTTCAGGATGCAGGCCGGGCACCACCAATCTTCCACTTTCGACGCGTTTTAACAGCGCTTTGAGCAGCTTGAGAATGAAACTCGTCAGTAAAAAGATGATGGCGACAATCACCAGTCCAGGGAACGCGGAAACAATGGATAAGGTGACTTGCTGTATCACGCCGACGGACCAGTCACCCAAGGACTCGCCCCAAATGCGCGTCCACGGAAATAACCGAAACAGCCAGCTCAACCAAATATAAGAGGCGCCAATGCTCAGCAAAATCATCAGCAGGGCATACAAGCGGGATTCAAACGCGCCGAGCAGCACGCGCCAGCTTTGCGGAACCCAACCCTTTTTAAGGGCTATTCTGGTGGCATAAAACTTTTTAACGCGCTGCCAGGATTTGAATGCAGCGTAAAATACCAGCGCCAGTGCCAGGGTTCCGGCCAGACCTTTCACCACCGCAATGGCCAGATAAGAAGACGAATATTGTTCTATCAGCGCTGCGCGCTGGGTATTGAGTCTTGTCAGCACCCGAAGGGAAGCCTGATCGAGCGTGAGATCATCCCCTTCATCCAGATCCCCCTGCGTTAATAACATCAAGGGTTTACCGTTAATGGTAAACAGCCGTCCTTGTTGGTTATAGCGAGTTATCACATGGACTTGCACCGGTTGGCGAATGTCGTCCTCTGTGAGGGAGCGCAACATGCCACGGATACGCAGCACGCGTTCTTCCGGAGTGGTAAAACCGAATTTTGCCTGCAGCATGACGATCGGCTGATGAAAAATATAAAGCGTGCGCGCTTTTTCCTGGTCGGTAGCAAGTTGACGTGGTTCAGCGCCAAAGCACAGGGATGACATCAGAAATAATAGACAGCAAACAATACCACTCACGCTTTTGCTCATGGATACCTGCCCAGTCAGTAACTAATTGTTATTTTTACCCTCATCCGTTTCAGCTTAGCTGAGAAGACTGCGCTTTCAAGGGACTGTGACCGGGCAAATTCCGCTTCTGAGAATATCGGCAAGGTATGTTTCGTCAATGTTAGTCAGATCACAGAACCCCAACGGCACCATTTCACGTAAAAGCAAGCTATTAAACTGATAATAAAAGCCTTCCTGCAATATCGTAATTTTCTCGTTCGGTTATCGCACGCTAATTAATTTAACAATATTGAAACTTATTGTTGGCGATGCTTTGATGGAAAGGCGATTAACGAACCAAGTTTCGATAATCGCACAAATTGCGACTTTGCCAGCTAACGCCTGGCCGTTACCGCCGGGTTTATCTCGCCAGGCCAACCTAGGAAGCGCTCTATGACCCAGCAAAACACCATAGAAATTCAGTCGTTTATCAATAACAAACCTTTCTCGCGTTATCAGTGGCTGATCCTTGTCTTGTGTTTTCTCACCGTGGCGCTGGACGGTTTCGATACCGCAATCATCGGTTTTATCGCTACCTCACTGGTACAGGACTGGGGAATAGAGAAGACATCGTTGGGGCCGGTGATGAGTGCTGCTCTGGTGGGGCTTGCCGTTGGCGCACTGACGGCGGGCCCTCTGGCGGATCGCATTGGCCGTAAGAAGGTACTGGTGCTATCGCTGCTCCTGTTCGGTGGTTTCAGTCTGTTAACGGCGTTCGCCACCTCATTATCCATGTTGACGCTGTTGCGTTTTCTGACCGGTCTGGGTCTGGGGGCGGCGATGCCCAATGCGGCCACCCTGATGTCGGAATATGCGCCGGAACGTAAACGTGCGCTGTTGGTAAACCTGATGTTCTGCGGTTTTCCGCTCGGGTCGTCGATGGGCGGTTTCGTTTCCGCCTGGTTGATCCCGCATTTCGGCTGGCAGAGCGTGATGGTGCTGGGCGGCGTGATGCCGCTGCTATTGGCCGTAGTGCTGATTGTTGCACTACCGGAATCAGCACGTTTTATGGTGGTGCATGGGTACCCGGCGCAACGCATCGCCGCCGTGCTCAAACGCATTGCACCGCTCAATTTGGCCGAGCCGTTACGTTTTAGCCTGAACGAAGAAGGCCAGGTGAAGGCCAAATCGGCACTGGGGGTGATTTTCTCCCCGCGTTATCTGCTGGGCACCCTGATGCTGTGCCTGACCTATTTTATGGGCCTGATGATCTTCTATCTGCTGACCAGTTGGCTGCCGCTGTTAATTCGCGAAACGGGGGCTTCCATTCGTCAGGCTTCGTTGATTACCGCGCTATTTCCTCTGGGCGGTGGCATCGGCGTGTTGATCATCGGTTGGCTGATGGACCGCATGAATCCGCACAAGGTGGTGGCAGTGGGCTACCTGTTAACCGGGTTGTTCGTCTGCGCCATTGGCTATGTCTACAGCGACCCGATACTGATGGCGCTGACGGTATTTATCGCCGGTACCTGCATGAACGGCGCGCAGTCATCCATGCCCGCGTTGGCAGCCGGATTTTACCCTACCCAGGGACGGGCGACCGGCGTCGCCTGGATGCTCGGGTTGGGGCGCTTCGGCGGCATTCTGGGCGCGATGAGTGGCGGGGTGCTGATGCAAATGCAACTGTCTTTCAGCACCATTTTCACCCTGCTGGCGATCCCGGCGTTGGTGGCGGCGGTCGCGCTGATGGTCAAACACTTTTCTGCCAGGGCGGCGGCATTGTCCGGCCCGCTCAACAAAGCCCTATAAGGAGATAACCATGCGTACACAAATAGCGATTATTGGCGCCGGCCCGGCCGGATTGATGCTGTCACATCTGCTGCATCTGCAAGGCATTGAGTCGGTGGTATTGGAAACGCGTGGCCGGCAGGCCGTGGAGTCCACCATTCGCGCCGGCGTGCTGGAGCAAGGAACGGTCGATTTACTCAATCAAACCGGGCTGGGCGAACGCATGCGCAAAGAAGGGGTACAGCACCAGGGTATCCGACTGGCGTTTGGTGGTCAGCAGCACCGTATCGATCTGACCGAACTGACCGACCGGGCGATCACCGTTTATGCCCAGCATGAGGTGCTGAAAGATCTGATTGCCGCACGGCAGGCCGCGAACGGCCAACTGCATTTTGAGGTGGAACAGGTGGAACTCAAGGCGCTGGACAGCGAGCGGCCACAGGTGCATTACCGTCATCAGGGCGAACAACAGCGCATTGACTGCGATTTTGTCATTGGTTGCGACGGTTTTCACGGCATCAGTCGGGCGGCGATGCCCGGCGGGCTGCGTCAGGACTATACCCGGGTTTATCCTTTCGGTTGGTTCGGCATTCTGGTAGAGGCCCCGCCGTCCAGCGACGAATTAATCTACGCCCGGCACCCACGAGGGTTCGCGCTGATCAGCACCCGTTCACCGGGCGTACAGCGGATGTATTTCCAGTGCGACCCGAAGGAAAATGTCGACCAATGGTCGGACGATCGCATCTGGAACGAGCTGGAGAGCAGGCTGGAGAATCACGACGGTTGGTCGCTAAAAAAGGGCCGTATATTCCAAAAAAACGTGGTCGGCATGCGCAGCTTTGTCACCGAACCCATGCGCTGCAAACGCCTGTTGTTGGCGGGGGACTCAGCACACATTGTGCCGCCGACCGGGGCGAAGGGGCTGAATCTGGCGATGGCGGATGTTTGCCTGCTGTCGCAGGCACTGGAGGCGTTTTATCGCCACCAGCGCTGGCAGAGGCTGGACAGCTACAGTGACGACGCACTGCAACGCGTCTGGCGGGCGGAGCATTTCTCCTGGTGGATGACCAACATGCTGCATACTCATCATGACGACAGTGCCTTCCAGCAACGCTTACAGTTATCGGAGTTGCAATACACCGTGAAATCGCGCAGTGCCATGCGGGTACTGGCGGAAAACTATGTCGGCTCGCCGTTTTTGATGATGTAACCCCGGCGATATCACAGAAACCAACAAAATTGCTCTTTGTTTCGATAATCGGCCAAGCTCGCGGTTGTCGTTCTTGACGCTGCCGACCGCGTCGCGCCATCATCGGGAAATCGCCTTTTTGCCCGGAGGAACTATGGAATTACTGACGCCGCTGTTGCGATCTTCAGCGGTGACCCCTTGCTTTAGCGATTCCGCCACCCTGCAGGGGATGCTGGATTTCGAGGCGGCGCTGGCCGCCGCACAGGCCGGGTTGGGCATCATCCCCGTTGATGCCGCGCAGTACATTGGCGCGGCTTGCCACAGCCATATATTCGATGAGCCTGCTCTGGCGCGGGCGGCAGCGCAGGCCGGTAATCTGGCCATTCCGTTGGTGAAACAGCTAACCCATAATGTGGCACAGCATAATGCCGAAGCCGCGCGCTTCGTTCATTGGGGCGCGACCAGTCAGGATGCCATCGACACCGGGTTGATACTGCAACTGCGGCAAGCCATCGCGGTAACGCACCGTGACCTGAACCGGCTGATCGCCGCGTTGGTACCACAAATTACGCGTCATCAGGATTGTGTGCTGATCGGCCGCACCTGGATGCAGCACGCTTTGCCCACCACGCTGGGGTTAAAGCTGGCAGGCACGCTGGATGCCTTGTTGCGCTACCGGCAACGGCTGGAAGAAATGCGTCCCCGGGTGTTGGCGCTGCAATTAGGCGGGGCGGCCGGAACCCTGGCTTCGCTGGGTGAACAAGGCAGCCAACTGGTGGCTGCATTGGCCGCCAGGTTACAACTGACTGCCGCCGACACCCCCTGGCACAGCCAGCGCGATCGCCTGCTGGAGATTGCCGGCTGGTATGCCGGGTTATGCGGCACGCTGGGCAAACTGGCGCGCGATATCTCACTATTGACGCAAACCGAAGTGGCAGAGGTGGCTGAACCGACGGCGGCTGGGCGTGGCGGCTCCTCGACGATGCCACATAAACGCAATCCGGTAGCCTGCGCGGTGATCCTGGCTGCGGCCAATCGGGTACCTGCGCTGGTTGGCGGGCTGTATGCCGCCATGGTGCAGGAGCACGAACGCGGGTTGGGCGGTTGGCACGCCGAATGGGAAAGCCTGCCGGAACTGGTGATGTTGACGGCGGGTGCCTTGCACACCGCCGGTGATCTGATTGACGGGCTGCAGGTGTTTCCACCACAGATGGAATATAACCTGAAGTTAACTCACGGCCTGATCATGGCCGAGGCCGTCACCATGGCGCTGGGCGAAGCGATTGGCCGTCAGCAAGCGCATCAGCATATCGAAAAACAGTGCCATCAGGCGCTGGCGCAGCGGCTCACTTTACATGAGGTATTGCGGGATGACCCTGTCGTCATGGCGCATTTATCTGCTCAGCGGTTGGCTGAGCTGCTGGATCCCCGGCAGTATCTTGGCAGTGCCAGAACCTTTACCCAGCGGGTGTTGGAGCAAGCCACGACGGCAATTTCAGGAGTAAATCACCATGAATGACGAACAGCGTTATCAGCAGGGCATCGAAGTGCGCAGGGCGGTGCTGGGGGATAGTCACGTCGATCGCAGTCTCAGCCAACTCACCCCACTGAACGAAGAGTTCCAGGATTTTATCAGTCGCTATGCCTGGGGGGAGATCTGGACCCGGCCTGGGCTGGCACGTCATACCCGTAGTTTGATTACCATAGCGATGCTCATTGCCCTGAACCGTGAGGCCGAGTTGCGTATGCACCTGAAGGCGGCGGTAAACAATGGCGTAACTCGTGAAGAAATTAAAGAAGTGCTGATGCAAAGTGCGCTGTATTGTGGTTTGCCGGCGGCCAACTCGGCATTTCATCTGGCGGCGGCCGTGTTCGCCGAACAGGACAAGGAAGCTGACTAAGCGGAGCGTGCCGCACCGGCTATGCGGCGCACGGTGGCGATAAACGCCAGCACCGCCTCGCTCAACTCACCGTCGTTGCGGGTCAGAATGCCCACGGCTTCTTCCATGCCCTGGGTAGGCAGCGGCAGCGGGATCAACTGACCGCCTGCGATATCGGCCTTTACCGCGCTGGATGGCACAAACCAAAGGTAGTCAAACTGTAGTGTCATCTGGCGTGCCAGCGAGGCAGACAGCGTTTCAATTAACTGGCTGGGCAGGCTGAAGCCCTGAGTCGAAAGCAGACTCTCGGTGTTGTGGCGCGGCACTGTGCCCTTTGGCGAGACAATGGCCGGGTAATGTAGCGCGCGTTCCAGAGTGATGGTCTCACTCAACAGTGGATGGCCCGGTCGGGTCACCATTAATAGCGACTCCAACAGCAACAGTTCGAAAGCCAGCCCGCTCATCATTTCCGGGTCGGCCATGCGACCTATCGCCACATCTATTTCACCTGCCTTGAGCTGTGCCAGCAACTCGGTATTTTTGCCGGTGACCACCTGAATGCGAGAGTGAGGGTGCGCCTGCTGATATTGTCCGATCGACTGCGGCAACATGCCCAATGCAGTGGTCGGCAGTGCGCCGATACGCAACACCCGCGCAGGTTCATCGTCGAGACGCTCGAGCGCGTTGCCGGCTGCGGTCAACGCCTCCAGCACCCGCGTGGCATAGCCAAGAAACTGCTCACCCTGTTCGGTCAGCAGGGTACCCTGGCGGTTACGCACCAGCAGGCGGTTGCCGGTCAGCGCTTCCAGCTCGCTCAGCGTTTTTGACAGTGCAGGCTGACTTAGGCTCAGTTTATCGGCCGCACGGCTCAGCGAGCGTTCCTGTGCCACGGCGACAAAGCCGTTGATGTGGCGTAAACGCATGCGTTGGATAAATAAATTGGCTTTTTTCATCCCCCAGTGTAGGGAGTTTTCCCCAAGGGTCACAAGTGATGGCGGCCGCATATTTGCACTGGCGTACAGTTTTTGCGGCCGCAGGCAGGCGGGTTTACAGATCGAAGAATACGGTTTCGCCTTCGCCCTGGATAACAATGTCAAAGTGGTAGACCAACTCATCACCCCGGCGTTCTGGCTGGGCAATCAACGTTTTACGCCGCACCTCCAGTTCAATCAGATTCAGCACCGGATCCTGCTGATTGGCCGCCTCTTCATCGGCAAAGTACAGCCGGGTATGCAGGCCGATATTGATGCCGCGTGCGACAATCCACAGGTTAATGTGCGGTGCCATCATCCGGCCATCGCGGCCACAGACTGCGCCCGGCTTGATGGTTTCAAAACGATAGAGACCGGTTTCAAAATCGGAACAACTGCGCCCCCAACCCCGGAAGGCGGCATCCAGCGGCTTGTTTTGTTGCTGGTCGCCTGGGTGGTTGTAGCGACCGTGGCTGTTGGCCTGCCAGATTTCCAGCAGGACGTCGCGGATAAGGCTGCCGCTGCCGTCGAATACCCGGCCTTCCAGGGTGATGCGCTGGCCTTGCGTGTCCGGCTGGGTCAGCACCTGGCCGAAGTTATTTTCAAAAATCTCAAAACCGGCGGCCAGAGGAGCCAAACCAATATGGACGTAGGGGCCGGCGGTTTGCGACGGCGTTTCCGACAGGTAGTTGTGCGGCATCATGCTTTCCCCTGCAGACGGTTTTCAAACAAGGTGGCGCGGTGACCGCGTAACACCAGATCGAAACGGTAGGCCAGACTGTCCAGCTGTACTGCAGCAGTTTTGTCCAGTCCGGCGATCAGCGTGCGTACCGCATCGTCATTTTTGATGGCGCGAACTATGGGGCAGCTGGCAATCAACGGGTCGCCCTCAAAATACATTTGGGTGATCAGCCGTTGGGCGAAAGCGCTGCCGGACAGCGAAAAGTGAATATGCGCCGGTCGCCAGTCGTTGACCCGGTTGCGCCAGGGATAGGGGCCGGGCTTGATGGTGCGGAAGTAGTAATAGCCGTTGTCGTCGGTCAATACCCGACCACAGCCGCCAAAGTTGGGGTCTATCGGTGCCAGATACTGATCCTTCTTATGGCGATAACGGCCCCCGGCGTTGGCCTGCCATACTTCAACCAGTGCATTGCGCATCGGCAGGCCATTTTCATCGCGGACGTAGCCGTGCACGATAATTCGCTCGCCGATCGGCAAGCCTTGTTTGGCGTAATTAAGGATCAGGTCATTATCAAGGCGGCCGAGTTCATGCTGACCAAATACCGGGCCGGTGATCTCGGACAGTGAATTCTGCAGCGATATCAGCGCATTTTTCGGTGATCGCAGCACGCTGGTTTTATATTCCGGTGCCAGCACCGGCGGATGGCGATCGTAGTTACGTTGGTAAAGTTCATCTATCTGGCTCATGCGGAAATCCTCATGGCGTAGGCAGGGTGCAGAGGGCTGATCTGTTTTGATTTAATGTCAGCACGAAGGGGAGAATAGCTTTCCCTATCCCGAGTCTCGCAAGCCAGAGTGTTACGATAAAGTGAAATTTAGCGGTGTTTTACATAACCTGAGGTTATGAGGTGGGTGGTGTTTGCAAACGTTTATGGCTTTATAACCTGAGATACCTGCTCACTGTTCATCTTGCTATTCAAAGGAAAGCAAGTGATAGACTGGTTCAGTTCCTTTTTAGAATTCATACATATTATTAATGTGTGAAATACTAGATTTAAATTATTGACATTTTATTTGTGATAATCAATATTACAAAAAAATAGGGATGATAATCATTTCACCATCTGCGCATAGGAAAGTAATAAAGTACTTTAATCCTACGTGTAACTCACTTGTATAAATTCGACGTCATTCGTCAATAGAGAATCGATTATAAAATGAGGTAACTCATGACTAAAAGTCTTAAAGAAGTATTAAATTATGCTTATATAATGATTACATCCATATGTACCCTGAAATACATTAATTCCATGAATGGATTTGAAGGTTTTTTAGCGTTTTCAATAATGTGTTTATTTTCTCTTTTTATTGGTATTTGCGTTGTTTTTATTGAGCGAGTGAGAGTGTCAAAAAAAGGCGTTTGATTATCCAACAATATGGAGGTTTGAAATGAAGGAAATTAATACTAATGATTTAAAGTTTATTGGTGGAGCAGGTGGAAGAGATCTCGCTCAGTGGGGGGCTGGTGGTGCAGTTCTCGCCCTTACAAAAAATGGCCAGGCATCACTTGCCGCTGGTTATGTTGCGGGTGAACTTTATGATGGTATTTCAAATGGATACCAAACTGCACCAGGGGTAACTCAAGGCGTTGGTTCTTATAACCCTAATTATAACCCCAGTTTGCTCGGTCCATGGCAGCCATCTGGTGGAGCCAGTAGTTTTTCATTGGCGGATATCATAAGCATTGGTTGGAATAGATTTCAAAGAGATGTTTGGGGCATTTAACGTGCAGATGTTTTAACAATAACACCATAAAAATGAGCCACAGGAATGTGGCTCATAATGGATTATTGGGCAGATGATTAAAGCTGTTCGCCGTTGCTGGCGATCACGGTGCGGTACCAGTCGAAGCTTTTCTTGCGTGAACGTTCCAGCGTGCCGGTGCCGTCGTCGTGTTTGTCGACGTAGATAAAACCGTAGCGCTTGCCGTATTCACCGGTGGTGAAGGAAACGCAGTCGATGCAGCCCCACGGGGTGTAACCGATCAGATCCACGCCGTCTTCGATCACCGCTTTTTTCATCTGTTCGATATGCGCGCGCAGATAATCGATGCGGTAGTCATCGTTGATTTGACCGTCGGCCTCGACCTTGTCGAAGGCACCAAAGCCGTTCTCAACGATAAACAGCGGCTTCTGGTAGCGCTCGTACAGCACGTTCAACGAATAACGCAGGCCAACCGGGTCAATCTGCCAGCCCCAGTCGGAGGCTTTAACATGCGGGTTAGGCACATTGCCGGGGAAACCGAACATCGGGTCGCTGCTGCTCACCGCATCCGCCTGCAGGGCGTTACTCATGTAGTAGCTGAAACCGATGTAATCTGCGCAACCTTCACGCAGGGTTTGTTCGTCCTGTGGCTGCATTTCAATCTGCAAGCCCTTGCGCTGCCAGTCACGCAGCAGGTACGACGGATAGTAACCGCGTACCTGAACGTCGGTGTAGAGATAACGCTGGTGCATGGCTTCAACACTGTACATCACGTCATCGGGCTTGCAGGAGAACGGGTAGAAGGGCACGCAGGCCAGCATGCAACCGATTTTGAAGTCCGGGTTAATCTGGTGGCCGAGTTTTACCACTTTGGCGCTGGCGACGAACTGGTGGTGCAGTACCTGATACAGGGTTTGTTCCGGGTTTTGTTCTTCGCTGTAGACCACGCCGGAGCAGCAGTAACCGAACAGCGGGTACTGGTAGTTGCTCTGGTTGTTGATTTCGTTAAAGGTCATCCAGTATTTAACTTTGTGCTGATAGCGGCGCATTACCACTTCACTGAAACGCACAAAGAAATCGACAACCTGACGGTTTTTCCAGCCGCCATACTCTTTCACCAGGTGATAAGGCATTTCAAAGTGGGACAGGGTGATCACTGGCTGAATATTGTATTTCAGCAGTTCATCGAACAGATCGTCATAGAATTGCAGACCGGCCTCGTTTGGTTCCAGTTCATCACCCTTAGGGAAAATGCGCGTCCAGGCAATAGAAGTACGGAAGCATTTGAAGCCCATCTCGGCGAACAGCGCGATATCCTGCTTGTAGCGACCATAGAAATCCACGGCCTCATGGTTAGGATAACGATAACCCTCCAGTACGCCATCGGTCATGACGCGATCCACACCGTGCGCGCCGCCAGACAGTACGTCAGCAATGCTTGGGCCTTTACCGCCCTGATCCCAACCACCTTCAACCTGGTGCGCGGCGACTGCGCCACCCCACAGAAAATCTTTCGGTAACTGTTGCTGTTTCATCGTTGGTTTCTCATTCGCTTATTAAAGGTAATGAGAAGATACTAGCAAGCTGGAATAGAATGTCACGATATAACAAATTGCCGATCGGGTAACTTGTCACATTAAAAAAACAGCTTGTTTTATTCGCCGGCGTTTATATGGCTCAGGCGTTTGCCGATAGTTTCAATAATGTAAATAACCGGGATTTGGGTGGTGATATTATGTTGCCCGGCGATCAGCTGTGGGGGAACGTGATAGGAGAGGTTGAAGTCCGCCATACGTGCCAGCGACGAGGTTTCGTTGTTGGTGATGCTGACGATTTTGCAGTGGTGCAGGCTGAACTGGCTGGCCAGGCGCAGGATCTCTTCGGTCTCACCGGAAACCGAAAGTATAATTGCCACCGCGCTTTTATACATGTCGCTATTGATCGGATAATAAGGGTCATCAATATGGGTGCTGAACTTTCCCACGTTGGAAAAGAATCGCGCGCCATATTTACCCAATGTCCCCGAGGTACTGACACCGACAAAAATAATGCGCTCGGCGGCGGCAATATGTTGCACCGCCTGGTCAAGCAGCTGATTAAATTCGTCGTTGTTGATGCTCTTAAAGAAACTGATTATTTCGCTGGTACCAAAATCTACCGGCGGTGCTTCTTTTTGTTCAAGATATAACTTAAAGCGAATACGGAATTCGGAATAACCCGCGCAGCCCATTTTCTTGCAAAAACGCAGCACGGTGGTGGTGGAGACGCCGGCGGCTTCGGCCAGCTCGCGGATGGTCATATACATCACCGCGTTTTTGTTTTTGATGACGTAGTTATAAATCATCAACTCCAGCGAATTGAGTTCGGCAATGGCTTTATGGGTAAACATAGACCTATCCGGCGAGTAACAACAGACCTTAATCAGCGGGCTAACATAGCAAATTTTGCTGTTGCCCGCTCGTGGTTTTCGTTGTTATTCAGGCGCGTTTGGCCTTATCCAGCAGTGCATCATGCGCCGGCTCACTGCTGGTCAGGTCGCATTCCTTCGGCAAGCGCCAGGCGATGATGCCGGCGATGATCAGCGATACCGCTAACGCGCAAACTGCGATGTTTTGACCGTACAGGTAGATCATCACTCCCACCAGATAGGGCCCACAGAAACCGCCCAGATTGCCCAGGCCGTTAATCACGCCACGTGCGCCACCGGCCACCTCCGCCGAAGCGATACGGCCGGGCATTGACCAGAACGGGCTGGTTGCCGCCTTCAGGAAGAAGCCGCAAACCACCAAGGCGATATAGGCCGCTACCACGTTATGGCGCAACACCACCGAGGCCAACAGCGCGGCGGCAAAGCAGAATAGGGAAACCATCACCCACAGGCGACGCTTGCCGGTTTTATCGGTCAGCACCGAAATCAGGTAAATCCCCAGCAGGGTGGCGACGAATGGCAAAATGGCCAGGAAACCGACCGAGGCCATATTGCCACCGGTCAGGTTTTTCAGAATGGTCGGTAGCCACAGGGTGTAACCATAATCACCGGTCTGGTAGAAGAAATTCAGCAGTACCAGCTTCATCAACCCTTGGTTGCGGAACACGTCCCTCAGTGGCGCATTGCTGACCGGCTGGGTTCTGCTGCGAGCCTGACGTTCGCGTGTCAGTTCAGCTATCAGATACTCGCGCTCGCGGGCTGGTAACCAGCGCGCCTCCTGCGGACGATCGCTGATCAACAGCCACCAGACGGCCAATACCACCAGTGACAGCAAACCTTCGAGGATAAACAGCCAGCGCCAGTCAAGCTGGTTAATGATGGCGCCAGAAATGGGGGCGGTGAGCATGCCGCCCAGCGGGGCGAACATCATGACGAAGGCGTTGGCGCGGCCCAGTTCTTTTTCCGGGAACCAGTTGCTGATCATGGTCAGCACCACCGGCAACATCCCCCCTTCGGAAATACCCAACACAAAGCGCAAGATCAGCAGTTGATAGTGGTTAGTGACAAAACCGGTCGCCACCGAAACCACCGCCCAGGCACACAGCGACCAGGCGATAAAACGTTTGCCGCTGCCGTTAACCGCAATGCGCCCGCCGGGAACCTGCAAAAACAGATAGCCGATAAAGAAGATGCCGCTGGCCAAACCGGCCATCTGGCTGGTGATGCCCAAATCACTTTCCATCCCGCCGGGCAGGGCAAAACTGATATTGACCCGGTCCATAAAGGAAATAATGCAGGCGATCAGGATCGGGGCAATAACCCGCAGCCAGCGGGTGTTGGGTATTTTATTATCCATGGCGATCTCTCTTTATAAGGCGCAGGGAGAACCTCTCAATTCAATAAAGAGGTTCTGTGATACGGCGATAATAAATTCGAAAGAAACGGCTTAATTACTCAATGGCGTGGGGCAGCGGCGCCTGGTTAAAAAAGGCTTCAACATTGGTAAACACAATGTCGCTCATTTTCTGCCGGGTTTCCTGCGTGGCGCTGGCGATATGCGGCTGCAGCACGACATTATCCATGGCGATCAGCTCGGCAGGCACCTGTGGCTCGTGGGCATAAACGTCCAGCCCGGCACCGGCAATATCACCGTTTTGTAACGCGGCGATCAGGTCTTTTTCGTTGACGATGCTGCCACGGGCAATGTTGATCAGTAGTGCATGCGTCGGCAGTGCGTCGAACACCGTTTTGTCCACCAGGCCTGCGCTGTCCTTGCCACCGGAGATGGCGATCACCAGAAAATCGCTTTCCCGTGCCAGCGCCAACAAGTCCGGGTAATAAACATAGGGCAGCGTGGTGTCCTGATGATGGCTGGCATATTGGATACGCATGTTGAAACCGGCTGCGCGTTGGGCGATGGCGCGGCCGATGTTGCCCATGCCAAAAATCCCCAGTCGCTTACCGCTGACCTGCACCGACAAGCCCGGCGCCTGTTGCAGCCAGTGCCCGTCACGGACAAAGCGGTCATTGAGGCAAAGCTGGCGGGCGGTCGCCAGCAGTAAACCCAGCGCCATATCGGCCACGTCTTCGGTCAATGCGCCGGAGGTGATTGTGACCGCGATGTCGCGTTGACGGGTGTAGCTCAGGTCAATGGCGTCGGTCCCTACGCCGAATACCGCTATCAGGCCCAGCCGGGGCAGTTGTTCGAGAACCGGGGTGGCGACCCCGACATCCCCACGGGTGATAACTGCGCGGAGGGTCTCCCCCCTGGCGGCCAGAAAAGCGACCGGGTCAGCCTGCTCATACAGCCGATGTACCACAAAGTTGGCTTCCAGGCGGGCCTGCAGGTTTTCCATCACTGGGGCAATTAACAGCACTTCATTGGATATGGCGGTCGTCATGGTGTCACCTGTTTAAATAGCGTTGATGCGTTATGGCTATCAAAGCGGTTTTCCGCAGGTGGTTTTGCGACAGATATCACGCTGAAGGATGTTAAAAAAGGGTGTTACCCGGAATGTGATCGACGGGGGAAAAGCGGTAACAGCAAGCCGTAACATGCCGGAGCGAAAGGTAAAACTTTCGTATTCGGATTGGTGAATACGATTACGGACATCTATCAGAATTTAATAATAAATACCCACTTTTCGGTAAAGCAATTTGCGCTACATCACCTTAACATTGCTAAGTCTTTTAATGATTATAATTAGCAGGCTGTGAATTATTCATCGCAGTGATATTACGGAGAAATCCGTTTGGTTAAGGATATATTTCACCATGGAAATCAAAATAAACGGCCGGATGGTCGCCCTTGACGACGTCTCGCCCGAGACGCCTTTACTCTACGTGTTACGCAACGATCTTGGCCTAAACGGCCCCAAATACGGCTGTGGTTTGGGGGAGTGTGGTGCCTGTACCGTGTTGATTGATGGCATTGCTGCCCGTTCTTGTTCCATCCCGCTGAGCGGGGTGCTCAATAAATCCATTACTACGCTGGAAGGCCTCAGCGAAGCGGGGCAACTGCATCCGGTTCAGCAGGGGTTTATCGATGAACAGGCCGCGCAGTGCGGTTATTGCACCAACGGCATGATCATGACCCTGGTGGCGCTGTTTGAGCGCAACCCGCAGGCCGACGAGCAACAAATCAAAAGCGAACTGGCCTATAACCTGTGTCGCTGCGGCACCCATATTGAGATCTTGCGCGCCGCCGCCAAAGCCAGACAGCTGTTGGCTGAAAGGGGGCAGGCATGAACCACCTGGAAATAACCCGCCGCCGTTTGTTACAGGCTGGGGGCGTGGTGATGGTCAGCAGCTTGCTGCCGGTTTCACTTGATGCCCTTGCCGCCGCATCGGCCACCCAGGGCAACTTGCCACTGGATCGCGTGGACAGCTTTATCGGCCTGACCGCCGACGGCCGGGTTACCGCCTTTAACGGCCATGTGGATCTAGGTACCGGCATTCGCACGGCGTTGGCGCAAATCGTTGCCGATGAAATCAGCGTCCCTTTTGACCATGTTACGGTCATTCTGGGGGATACCCAGCGCACGCCGGATCAGGGCCCCACCATCGCCAGTGCCACCATTCAGGTGACCTCAATACCGTTGCGTCAAGCGGCGGCTCAGGTGCGGCAATTGCTGCTAGGGCTGGCCGCTCGCGCTTTCGCGTTGCCGGTGGATAAGTTGCGTGCAGAAAATGGCCGGGTGTTCGCGGTGGATAAACCCCATGTCAGCCTGAGTTATGGCGATCTGGCCAGCGGACAAAACTTACAGGTGGCGCTGGATAAAACGGTCAAGCTGAGAAGCGTGGCGGAGAGCCGTTACGTCGGCAAGGCAGTGCCACGGGTGGATATCCCGGCCAAGGTTACCGGCCAACTGACCTATGTGCACGACCTTCGCCTGCCGGGCATGCTGCACGGCAGAGTGGTGCGGCCGCCTTATACCGGGGCGGACAGCAGCGCCCCCCTGGGCAGCGGGCTGCTGTCGGTGGACAGAGCTTCTATCTCTCATCTGCCAGGCATCGTAAAACTGGTGGTGATTAACGATTTCATCGGCATCGTGGCCGAGCGCGAAGAGCAGGCGATCGACGCCATGCGCCAATTGAAGACCGTATGGCGACCCTGGTCCGGGCTGCCGGATCTCTCGGGGGATGGGCTGCATGCGGCGTTGGTGGCTAACCCGAAAACCGACCGCGTACTGCGTGACGATGCTGGCGTCGATGCCGCGTTGGCTTCGCTGCATACCGAGGTTAATGCCGATTACGTCTGGCCCTATCATCAGCATGCCTCCATCGGGCCTTCCTGTGCGGTGGCCGATGTCACCAGCGAACATGCAGAAATCTGGTCGGGCACGCAAAACCCTCATGACCTGCGTAAAGACATTGCCCATTTGCTCGACCGGCAACCGGAGCAGGTGCATATCCATCGCATGGAAGCTTCCGGCTGTTATGGCCGCAACTGTGCCGACGACGTGTCGGCAGACGCCGCGCTGTTATCGCAGGCGACCGGTAAACCGGTCAGGGTGCAGTTGATGCGTGAGCAGGAGTCGGGTTGGGAGCCCAAAGGTACCGGGCAGTTAATGCAGGTGCGCGGGGGGCTGGATCAGCACCGGCAGGTGGCGGCCTATGAGTTGAAAACCAGTTATCCCTCCAATAATGCAGTGACGTTGTCACTGGTGTTGACCGGCAAGGTAGCCAATCGGGCCGACGTACAGCAGATGGGCGACAGAACCGCCATTCCGCAGTATGAATATCCGAATATGCGGGTGATTTGTCAGGACGCTGCGCCGATCGTGCGGGCTTCCTGGATGCGAGGGGTTTCGGCGCTGCCCAACGTGTTCGCCCACGAGTCGTGGATTGATGAACTGGCATGGCATGCCGGGCAGGATCCGATCGCTTTCCGCCTGCAGTACCTGAAAGACCCGCGCGCGGTCGCGTTGATCAATGCGCTGAAGAAACAGGCTAACTGGCAAGAGGGTCCGTCGCATCGCAACCCGGCACCCGATACGCAGGCGTGGGTCAGTGGGCGTGGCTTTGCCTATGCGCGTTACTTCCACAGCAAATTCCCCGGTTTCGGCGCCGCCTGGGCGGCCTGGGTGTGTGACCTTAGCGTCAATCGCCACAGCGGCCAGATCAAGCTCGATAAAATCTTCGTTGCCCATGACTGCGGACGCATCATCAACCCGGCCGGAGTGCGCCATCAGGTGCATGGCAATATTCTGCAGTCCGCCAGCCGGGTGCTGAAAGAGTTTGTCACCTTTGACGCTTCGGCGGTGACGTCGCTGGACTGGGGCGGCTACCCGATCCTGCGTTTTGATGAATTGCCGCAGGTGGATGTTCAACTGCTGGATTACCCCGATGAGCCGCCGATGGGAGCGGGAGAATCGGCCTCGGTGCCGAGTGCAGCCGCCATCGCCAATGCATTATTCGATGCGTTGGGGGTACGTCTGAGGGAAGTGCCGTTTACTCCCGAGCAGGTGCTGAAAGCGTTAAAACAGCAGGCTCCCGGCAACGCAGCAACCAGGGATAAGTCATTATGAGCAAATTAAAAAAAGTCGCCGGATGGGGCAGCCTGGCCGTCATCGCCGTAGCGGTCGCCGGTGCTATTATCAGCTGGCAGCCGGAAATTGCGCCGCGTGATGCAAACGAGACCCACGTTTTTAATCAGCAACAGATTGCCCGTGGCAAAATGCTGGCCGATCTCGGCGACTGTTCGGTTTGCCATACCCGGCCGGGCGGTAAACGCAATACCGGTGGACTGGCGATGGAGATCCCCTTCGGCACCATTTACACCACCAACATTACCCCGGATAACGAAACCGGCATTGGCAAATGGTCGTATGCCGCCTTTGAACGGGCAATGCGGCATGGGGTCGATCGCCAGGGGCGCTATCTCTATCCTGCCTTCCCCTATACCGCCTTTACCCGTACCAGTGACGAAGATCTGCAGGCCTTATACGCCTACCTGATGTCACAACCGGCGGTGAGCTACCAGCCACCCGTTACCGCACTGAGTTTCCCGTTTAACATTCGCCAGGGCATAGTGACCTGGAACTGGCTGTTCCTGACGCCGGGCGCGATGAAAACCAACCCTGAGCAAAACGCCGAATGGAACCGGGGAGCCTATCTTACCGAAGGGCTCGGTCATTGCAGCGCCTGTCACTCACCGCGCAATCTGATGTTTGGCGAAAAAGGCGGCAGTGCGCACTTGACCGGCGGTGTGGCGGAGGGCTGGACTGCGCCCTCGCTTACCGGCAGTTCTGCGGCACCGCTGGATTGGACCCGGCAGGATTTGCTCAGCTTTATGCGCAGCGGATATTCGGCCAATCACGGCGTAGCGGCAGGGCCGATGGCACCGGTAATCGAAGAGGGGCTTTCACGCCTGCCGGAGCAGGACCTGCAGGCCATTGCCACCTATCTTCGCAGTTATCACCCGCAGCAACCCAGGGTCGCAGAGGCTCAACGGTTGAATGACTGGGCCGAGTTAAAAACGGAACCGTTAACCACCGAAGGGGCGCGTATTTTCTCCGGTGCCTGCATGGCTTGCCATGCTCAGGAAAAGGGCGCGCAAATGGCCGGGATCCGGCCTTCACTGGCGCTGAACACCAATCTGTTTGCCGATACGCCAGACAATGCGATACGGGTGGTGCTGGACGGGATCCAGCGGCCGGCCAATATCAATCTGGGATATATGCCGGCATTCCGCCATAACCTGAACGATGGGCAGATTGCGGCGTTGCTTGATTTCCTGCGGCAAAGTTACGCCGGGAAAGCGCCGTGGCCTGACCTGCAGGCGCAAGTCAGCCGCATACGCAGCGAAACTGAAGATAGATAAATTGGCGGGGGCCATTGCAAGCCCCCGATTTAGCATTTGCCCCGTAAACTCTCGCCCCCTCGGGCGGGGATATAAGGGGAGCTAATCAGGTATTTTCTGCGATGGTACATAGGTTTTCAGTGTTTCGATTGTTGCGCTGCAGTGAGATAAAAACTCGTCCAGAATGGACAACTCATTTGCTGCCCCAATGGCAACGGCGAAGATAACCGGTCAACTTATAGTGATGCACATTTTCTGGTCAAAGGCTTCCTAAGGTCATACAGTACAAGCTGATTATCGGTGAGCGTCCATGATGAAAAGAGCCACTAAAGTACGCCTGTACCCGACGACCGAACAGGAGGCATTCTTGAATGCTCAGTTCGGCGCGGTGCGTTTTGCGTACAACAAAGCTCTGCATATCAGCCGCCACAGGTACCAGCGGCACGGCGTATCGGTCAGTGTTAAGCGAGACCTGAAACCATTACTGGCGGTAGGAAAAAGATCCCGTCGTTACCATTGGCTGAAAGACTATGATTCACTGGCGTTACAGCAGGCGGTGATTAATCTTGATACCGCATTTGGACACTTTTTCAGGCAACGTGCTCGTTTCCCCACCTTTAAGCACAAGCATGGCAAACAATCCAGCTATCACCCCAACGGCAAAGTGTTAACTGATGCTATTCAGTTGCCAAAAATGGCACCGATTAAAGCCATCATTCATCGCGGTATTATCGGGAAGGTGTCCAGCATCACCGTCAGCCGTGGCACGACAGGAAAATATTACGCCGCCATACTCTGTGACGATGGGCTGGCCGCGCCAGCCAAACCCGCACTGATAACCAGCGTAACCGGTTGTGATTTGGGGCTGTCCCATTACCTCATTCAGTCTAATGGCGAAAAAACAGCCAACCCGCGTCCCCTGGTACGCGCCAGCCGTAATCTGCGGCGCAAACAAAAGTCGCTATCCCGGAAAATAAGAGGCAGTGCAAACCGGGCAAAAGCGCGTTTACTTGTGGCGAAATGCCACGAGCATGTGGCGAATGCCCGCGCTGACTTCCAGCATAAATTGTCTCGTACACTGGTTGACGAAAACCAAGCGGTCATTGTTGAGACACTGAAAGCAGCAAACATGATAAAAAATCACAAGCTGGCGCGGCACATTGCGGATGCGTCGTGGTCTGGGTTTGTGATGAAACTGGAATACAAAGCGGAGCAGGCTGGCAAACATCTGGTGAAAATCGATCAATGGTTTGCCAGCTCTAAAACCTGCCATTGTTGCGGTTATAAAATGGCGGAAATGCCGCTGAATAAACGTATCTGGCCATGCCCGGCGTGTGGTGTTGAGCATGACCGCGATATTAACGCGGCCATTAACATCCAACGCAAGGGTATAACGGATTTGCAGGCGGCGGGACTCGTCGTTTCTGCCCACGGAGGCCAGCGTAAATCTGTCATATCGACAGTAGTGGCCTGAGAAGTGGGAAGCCTCGCCGTTTACGGCGGGGAGCAGTCACTGAGTCACGCACAGCTCATTCCAGTAGCTGAAACGGACGCGCTGTTTCAGTCGGTTATTCCACAGATAAAGCGTCATCGTTTGTTCCTCCGCCATGTCTGTCTTAATAAATAACAGCTATTTCTGAACGGGGCGAATACGTTAATTTGCTGAGATTTTGATATTTCTGGGATAACCGTGCCTGGGTTTATCGGTGATAAATTCGGTTTAAGGCAGGTTAACTCTCGTCTGCCAGACAGGGCTTTTTCTTCGCCCGCATCAACCGCCAACCAAAGTTCATGCCCGCCGCCGCCAGCAAGATGGCCGCAGCGCCCAACAGTTGCATCAGGCTCAGGCGGTGGCCGAACACCGCCCAGTCGACGATAATTGCGACTATCGGATAGATAAACGACAAAGCCCCCACCAGGCTGGTCGGGATTTTCTGGATTGCGCTGTACAGCAGCGAGGACATCAACCCGGTATGTACCAGGCCAAGGGTTGCCAGCAGCAGCCAGGCATTGGCCGTTGACGGCAGGGCGCCGAGCCCGGCGAAGGGGGCCAACAGCACCACGCCCACGGTAAGCTGAATCAACACGATCAAATGCGGTGGCACCCCTTTTAACTGTTTGACGATCGCGGCCGCGACTGCATACATAAAAGCCGCGCCCAGCGCCAGCATCACACCGGTAAAGTAATGGGAACCGGGAGCACCGCCATTATGTTTACCGGTAATGATCAGCAGCATGCCGCCAAAGGCCAACAGCAGCCAGCCGATTTTGTTCGCCGTCAGTTTTTCACCAAAGAACAACACTCCCAGTCCGACCAACATAAAGGGCTGCACGTGGTAAGTGACCGTTGCCACGGCGATAGAGGCGTAAGAATAGGCAGCAAATAGCAGCGTCCAGTTCAACACCAGCGCGATCCCACCCAGTACCGCTATTGCGGCCTGTCGCCGGGTTAACCGGTCTTTTTTCAGCAGCCCGAGCAGGGCGCAGGCAACCAGCATTGCCAGTGCGCCAAAGGCACAACGCCAGAAGACCACCGTAGTAGCCGGTTGCCCCAGCATCACCACCGGCCAGCCTACGGTGCCGGAAATCATCATGGCGAGCGTCATCTGCCATACGCCGCTGGTTTTCACTTTCATTTACCCTATCTCCGTTTGCGCTCATCGCTTGCCGACACCGGCGGTTACCATTAAAATGAACAACTGAACATTATGATGAACAGGTTGCAATCGTTCGTCAAGTCGAACAATCGGATGATATGGTGAACAATGAGCGATAATACCGGCAGTAACCTCACCCCCATTGGCCTGCTTTCCAGCGCCATTCGTCGCGAACGTGAGCGGCTGGGGCTGTCGGTTACCGAGTTGGCCCGGCGGGCGGGTATAGCAAAATCGACGCTTTCGCAGCTGGAAACCGGCAACGGCAACCCCAGTCTGGAAACGCTGTGGGCGTTGGCGATGGCGCTGGATGTGCCGGTTAGCCGGTTAATCTCCCAGCCACGTCAGCACGTTCAGGTGATCCGCGCCAATGAAGGGGTGACCACCGTTTCCGAGCAGGCCAATTACGCCGCAACCTTGTTGGCAACCTGTCCGCCGGGCGCGCAGCGCGATATTTACCGCCTGAACGTGCAACCGGGCGAAGCACGCATTTCGCGCCCGCATATGCCGGGCACCATTGAGCACGTGATTATCAGTAGTGGCAGGGCGCTGGTCGGGCCGAAGGACCATGCGGTGGAGTTAAGTCCAGGGGATTACATCAGCTACTCCGCCGATAGGGAGCACATTTTCGAAGCCCTGGCAGCGGATACCACGGCGGTGATGCTGATAGAACAAGGCTAGTCCCATTGGCTCACTCAAGCGGGGGTTCTGTGTAAAAGGTCATCTTTTCGTAGTGGTCGTTGAGCAGATTAACCTCCGCCGTCACGTTGAACCCCAGCGTTTGATACATTTTGCCCAGATAGGGTTTGTTCTTGTCGGCCAGCAAGCCGACCTTTTGGAAACCCTGTTTTCTGGCTTCATCAGTGACCTGAACAATCAGCCGCTTTGCGATCCCCTTACCCCGGCATTCCGGTAACACCGCCAAAGAATCTATATAGATTTCATCCGGATCCGACTCATTTTCCATCTCGGGCAGAGATTCAGTGATGGACTCAAAGCCGGACTCATCTTCACCGCGAAAGTAGAGGATACAGCCCAGGATCCCGCTCTGGCTGCGGGCGACAAAGATGTTTCTGTAACTGAAGTAGATATCATCACGACTGAAATTTATTTCATACTGATGGAGGGCATCGTTAATATCATCCTTACCGGAAAGCGCCAGTACGGCATCTTTATCTGCCAGGGAGATGAGCCTTACAATTTCTGCGGCATCGGTTTTTTTCGCTTTTTCGATAATGATATTTTCCATAGATAGCCTTCCTTTTGAAACGTGGCCTTTGTATTTTGAAACTTGCAGCCCTGAATGATACCTCGGATCCTGTCAGGCGAACCGGCATTTTATTGAAAACGCTTCTCATTTATACTACTGTGCCCGCCCATTGCGACGGTGACCCACGCCTGATTAAGGCCATCGTCATGGTTTAAAAACCTTCAAGGAATGAAGATGAAAACTGTTATTCCCTCAATATTGTTACTTGCCGGTCTGACTGCCGCGCAACCGGCAACGCTGCTGGCCGCAGAGGCCACGACGACTACCGCGCAGGAAAACGCTGCCCGTAATGACTTTAGCTTTGTGCGTTACCGCGCCGATTATCAAGTGCGGGCCAACGCCAGCAACGTGAAGACCGAGAGCTACGAAGTCCTGCTCAAAACCAAAGCCGCGGTCGAAAAATTCAGCCAAATTCGCCTGAGTTACAGCGAGAAAATGGAAACGCTGGAGGTCGTCTCCGCCTATACACTGACTGCCGATGGCCAGCGGCATGATGTGGCCCCGGATCGTATCTATACCCAGGAAAGTTATTCCAGTGCCTCGGCTCCCTTGTATGCCGATCGCAAGGTGCGGGTCATCGTCTTCTCCAACCTGGCACCGGGTTCGCGCGTGGTGTATGAACTGCGTCGCACGCAAAACACGCCGTATTTCCCGGACTACTTCGGCCTGTGGGAAACCTTCAGCGTATTCGATCAATTTGATGACGCGGAAGTTAACCTGCAGGCGCCGGCAGATTTGCCAATGCATGTGTTTACCCGTGGCGTGGAAGGTGGCAATGCACCGCAGGTGCGCGATGGCCAGGCACACTGGCGTTGGCATTATCAGCGCAGCGATCCGCTGAAGGCCCAGAACTGGTCGGCGAACAGCTGGACGTTCAGCCCAACCATCATGGCCAGCACCTACCGCGAATGGCCACAGTTGGCCAAAGCCTACCAACTAAAGGCCAGCCAGGCGGCGAAAGTCACCCCGGCAGTGCAAACCCTGGCGGACAAAATCACCAGCGGTATCAGCGATCGTCGTGAGCAGACGGCGGCGATCTACCGCTGGGTGGCACAAAATATTCGCTACGTTGCCGTGTATTTGGGCAACGGCGGGCTGGAGCCCAATTCGGCGCAGAGCATCCTTGATAACCATTACGGGGACTGCAAGGATCACGTAGTGCTGCTGGAGGCATTGTTGGCGGCCAAGGGCATCGTCAGTTCGCCGGTGCTGATCGGCATGGATGAAGGGCCAACTCTGCCAACGGTGCCGCTATTGGGGCGCTTCAACCATGCGATCACCTACGTGCCGGAATTCAAGCTGTATCTGGATTCCACCAATCCCTGGGCCCGATTTGGTCAACTGCCGGGGGCTGACCTCGGGGCGCCGGTATTGCTCACGCGCGAAGCGAAATTAGCGCGCACCCCGGATAATGACGAACTGCGCAATAACACGTCACTCAGCGTGGACTTTGTTTTCGATAAAGCGGGCAATATGCGTGGGCAGACGGAGCGCAAACTGGGTGAGGTGGATGAGATTGACCTGAGGGGCTATTTTTCCCAACTCAACCAGCAAAACCAGGCGCGGGTAGAAGAAACCATTATGGCTTCCTCCGGTATTGATGGCCGTGGGGAAATTGCGTTACACGGCGATCCTTTCGATCTCAAAAAGCAGTTTGGTTACAGCTATCGTTTCAAGGCCGAGGATTATGTCGATTTTGGCGTGGTAGGCGGGATGACGGTGCCAACGCCGCCAGGGGGGAAATCTTTCCGTACCCTTTACTCCACGACGTCGGCACCGACCAACGAAACGCCGTTCTATTGCACCGCACAGCGCTATGACGAAACCTACCGGCTGAATTTACCCGCTGGCGTGCCGATCATTGCGGTTCCAAAGAACCAGCAGTTCAATAATACCGCCGGTGAATACCGGGTGACATGGCAGCTGGAAGGGCGACAGGTGGTGGTTAACCATCGGTTGCAGATGAATGCCATTCGCGGCAAGGATGCACTCTGCCAGCCGCAGGATTACCCGGCATTCCGCGAGCTGTTCCAGCAGGTACGGCGTGGTTTCCGTGGGCAGGTGGTTTATGGCGAATTGTCGAATGCTGCGCTGAATAAAGCCGGCGGATAACCCTGAGCATGCCCCGTCATGACGGGGCATGCTTCACCACGACAGCGTCTGACTGTGGCGTTTTAATTCATCAATAAAGACCCTGACTTTTTTTGGCACGTATTTACGGTTGGCGTAATAAACCCACATCGGTGGCAGTGGGCGACAATATCCCGACATTATTTCGATCAATGTTCCCGCCTCAAGCTCTTTTTTTATCCTGTGACGTAAAAATACATGAGCAATGCCAATTCCAGCTCGAGCGGCCTCGATAATAGCCTCGGTATTGTCGGTAATAAAAACTCCTGGCAGGTCAATATCATGATCTTGCTCACCATCGGTCAGCGACCATTTATGCAATATGCCACGATCGGGGAAACGAAAGCGTATGCAACGATGCTGTTGCAATTCCGAAATATTCGTCGGGGCCGCATGCTTTTCAATATAATCGCGTGAGGCGATAAGGGCACAAGGCAGTGCTGGAGTTATTTGTACGCCAACCATACCGGGCTGCAATTTATCTGCCAGCCGAATACCCACATCGATTCGTTCCTGAATAATGTCTATCAAATGGTCTTCGTAATTTATTTCCAGGGTGATTTGTGGAAAGCGCCGATTAAACTCGGCCAGCAAAGGTGCCTTAAGCAATTCTTTTGCCATTTGTACGGCGGTAATGCGCAGATGGCCAGAAGGCAGGTCCTGGCTCTGATGCAGGCCTTCGCGGGCATTAAGTATATGTTGATAAAAAGGCGCCACACTTTGATAGAACCACTCACCGGCTTCACTGAGACTAACGCTACGCGTCGAACGATGAAACAGCTTCACCGCCAGTTCGGTTTCCAGTTGCCCAATTCTCAAACTGACTGCGGCCGGCGTAACGCTGAGCATGGCAGCCGCTCTGGAAAAATTGCCGGCTTCGACCACGGTCAAAAACAGGTGAATGCCGTTAAGCGGATCTTGTCTATTCATAAGATAAACTAACAACTGTTGTCAGGTGAGTGGGTATTGTTCACATCCTAGCGCAACTTTATAGTTTTCCCCAGTTTCGTATTAACGGGGTTACTTGCCATGTCAGGATCGTTCTCGTTGGATTATGCCCGGCAAATTATTGCCAAAGGGATCAGCACCGCACAGCAGCAGGGGCTGGCGGTCTGTATTTGTGTCTATGATGACGGCGCCAATATGATCGCCTTTGCCCGCATGGATAATACCCCGCTGGGGGCCATTGATTTAGCCCAAAGGAAAGCGAAAACATCGGCACTATTTCGTATTCCCAGTGCCGATTTGGGTCGGCTCTCAGGTTCAGGACAAGAGTTGTGGTCGATTGAACACAGCAACCAGGGGCTGGCCTCTTTTGCCGGCGGACTGCCAGTCTATTCATCTGCGAATGAATTTATTGGCGCAATTGGCATTTCCGGCGCCAAATCCCATGAGGATGCTTATATTGCAGAGAGCTGTTTGAAATAAACGCAGTGCCCATATTTAACTGCATTCATTAAATCAAATGCTAATTAATAAAATAGACCATTCTGCCTCTGGCAGAAGGAGGCTGTATGCCTGAAATAACCCGCAGGAAATTTATCATCAGCAGCGGCGTGGTAGCGGCGTCGTCGGTATTACCCGCTATGACCGTGAGTGCCAACCCAATTAATGTGAACAAAGGAAATCATCAGATGGTTAATAAAACAATATTAGTGACAGGCGCAGGATCCGGCTTTGGCCGGGAAGTTTCGCTGGCGCTGGCGGCCCGTGGGCATAAGGTGATCGCCGGTGTCCAGCTCACGCCCCAGGTCACCCAGTTGCTTGAGGCCGCCAAACAGCGCGGCGTTACGCTGCAGGTTGAAAAGCTGGATATTTTAGACCGCCGGGATCGCGAGTTCGCGTGGAAATGGGATATTGACGTGTTGTTCAATAATGCCGGTATTGCCGAAGCGGGCGCGGTGGCAGAAATGCCTATCGACGTGCTGCGATCCCAGTTTGAGACCAACGTGTTTTCCAGCATGGCGCTGACTCAGGGCTTTATTAAACAAATGGTGGGGCGCAAGAGCGGCAAGATCGTGTTCGTTTCTTCCGTTGCCGGTTTACTGACCGGTGCTTTTACCGGCGCTTACTGTGCGTCCAAACATGCATTGGAAGCGATAGCCGAGTCTTTGCGTATGGAACTGGCCGATTTTGGCGTGAAGGTGGCTACGGTCAATCCCGGGCCTTATTTGACGGGTTTCAATGATCGCATGATGGAAAGCTTCAGAGTGTGGTACGACCCCAAGGTGAACTTTATTGATCACAGCAAGCTCAAGTTTCCTTTCGATCAGTTCGATCCGCAGGAGATGGTGGACAAAATGGTCAGCGTTATCGAAGAAGAGAACGGTTTATTCCGTAATCTGCTGCCTGAGTCCTTCATTGAAGTGGTGAAGAGTGACCAAAAGGACGGGTGGACGCGTAAGCAATAACAGCATGTTGGCCGGCCGGTTGTTGTCACCGGACCGGCCATTTTCAATTACTTTTTCACCACCAATCCCATCCCGCGGCCACGAGGATCAGACGCCGTCTCTGGCGTATCGCCGTTGACGCGGATCACCTGAATATCCCCCATATACCAGCCCTGATCTTCCAGCTTATAGCCCATGGCTTTCAGTTGTTCCGCCACTTTGCCGGTCAGTGGGGCAAAGCTGTCGAAGAAGATGGTGTCTTTTGGCAGCAGTTGGTGATGAACGCGCTGGGCAGCCACGGCCTTGTCCAATGGCAGTTGATAATCATAGATGTTGTTGATTACCTGGAAAATCGAGGTAAAAATACGCGATCCGCCGGGGGTACCAATCACCAGGCTGACCTTACCGTCACGGGTGATAATGGTCGGACTCATGGACGAAAGCATGCGTTTGCCCGGTTCAATGGCATTGGCATCGCTGCCGACCACGCCAAAAGCGTTGGCCACGCCCGGTTTGGCGCTGAAGTCATCCATCTCGTCATTCAGCAGGAAGCCGGCACCTTTCACCACCACGCCGCTGCCAAAGTCCCAGTTCAGCGTATAGGTGTTGCTGACCGCATTGCCCTGAGCGTCAACAATCGAGAAATGGGTCGTCTGGTGCGGTTCTAAGCCAGGACGCACTTTTTCGGTTGGTGAAATGGCGGTGGGGTTGATCTCCGCAGCGCGTTTTTGCAGGTAGTCCGGCGCGACCAGTTGAGCTACCGGGACCTTGGCGAAGTCCGGGTCGCCGAGATAATCGGCGCGATCGGCAAACACGCGTTTCTCAATTTCCGACAGCAGATGAATATAACGTGCCGAATTGAGTTCTACGCCTTTGAAGTCGGCGGCGCGGTCTTCTTTGATGCCCAGCAACTGAGCCAGCGCAATGCCACCAGAGCTGGGCAGCGGGGCGGTGTAAAGGGTGTTGCCGCGCCAGGAGATTTGCATTGGGTCACGCCATTTCACCCGGTAGTCAGTGAGATCGGCCTGGGTAATCAGGCCGCCATCGTGCTGCATCTGGGCCACCAGTAATTTGGCCGTTTCCCCCTGATAGAAGTCTTCGGCGCCCTTATTGGCGATACGCTCCAGCGTTTTAGCCAGCTCCGGTTGTTTAAACACCGCGCCGGGTTTCATACTGCCAAAATAATCACCAAAGTTGGTTTTTCCGGCAAACAGCTTGTTGGCGTCTTCACGGTACTGATATTGCTGGTCAGCGACCTTAAAACCCTGCTGCGCGTAACCGATGGCCGGGGTCAACAACTCCGCCCAGGGTAATTTACCAAAGCGTTTATGTGCCTCCCATAGTCCCAGCACCGTGCCCGGTACACCGGCGGCCTTGGTTCCCACCAGGCTGAGGTTTTCAATTACCTCGCCTTTATCGTTCAGGTACATGGTTTTGGTGGCCGCTTTGGGGGCGATTTCACGGTAGTCGAGGAAATAGGGCTTGCCGTCGACGTACAGCGTCATAAAGCCGCCGCCGCCAATGTTACCGGCTTCCGGGTAGGTCACCGCCAGGGTAAAAGCGGTGGCGACGGCCGCATCGACCGCGTTACCCCCGGCCTGCAAAATTTGAGCGGCCACTTTGGCACCGTATTGATCCGGTGCCGCTACGGCGCCGGCATTCAGATTTGCGGCCAACACCGAGGGGCTAAGGGTGGCAAGTGCCACGCTGAGTGCTAAGGTTTTCAATAAGCCAGAATGCATAGCGGTTCCTTTTCGAATTGAACGATGGCAGGTGACTTCAATCTCAACAATTACTTAGCGCCATTTTGTGCAGGTTTTCGGGCGCCTGATTGAAGGTAGCACCGCTCAATCCGCCATGCTTTATCCGCAGCATGGATCCGTGAGCTGGAACATTAAACGGTGGACGGTAATTGTGTTAGCAACCACTCACAAAACTGCCGGGTATGCGGGCTATGTTCACTGTCGCGATGAACCAGCCAGGCCCAGTTGGGGCCGCGCACGCTTTGTTCCGTCAGCGGTTGCAACACGCCTTTTGCCTGTGCCTGCTGTGCCAGCAATTGGCTGACCAGCGCGATACCCAGGCCATCGCAGGCGGCGTCCAGTAACAGGCCAGGGTCTGAGAAATTCAGTCCGTGGCTGCTTTGACCCACATTGACGCCGCCCTGAACGGCCCAATGGCTCCAGTCCATCTCGCGTTCACCGTGCAGGGTGGTACGTTGCTCAGCTGCCAGTTTCAGAAGGTCAGGATGGCAAGCCGGATAGAGTCTGTCCTGATGTAATACCTGGAGGCTGCATTCGGCTTGCGCGCTGAGATCGTCACGGATCGCCAGATCGACGGTTTCCGTCGCCATCTCCGGCGGCTCAAAGGTGGTGAACAGCCAAAGGTCGATAGCCGGGTGCTGCCGATGAAAGCTCTTCAGGTTCGGCACCAGCCAGTGGCGGGCAAACGCCGGAGTGGTATTGACGATCAGTTGGTTGGGTTTGCGGTATTGATCCAGACGGCGGATGCCGACCGCCAGTTGTTGCAGCATCACCTGGGCGGTGCTGTAGAGATCGTGTCCGGCGTCGGTCAGGCTGACGCTGCGACCACTGCGGAAAAATAGCGGTTGTTCCAGATAGGCTTCCAGGCTGCGTATTTGCTGGCTGATTGCCGACTGGGTGAGGTGCAGCTCGTCGGCGGCCTGGTGGAAACTGCCCAGGCGGGCAGCGGCTTCAAAACCACGTAACGCGTTCATCGGGGGCCAGTGTTTTAGCATTATCGATAAGCCTATCTAATCAGGTGTCTGCTAAATGTATCCTTTGTTATGGCAGTACTGGAAGCTTTAACATGTATTACATCGACATCACGCCGTCTTTCACTGAACAGAATATCTTATTTCAATGACGGCAATACAGGAGCAAACCATGTCAACGCGTCGTGAATTTATTAAGCAGGCATCCCTGATTGCCGGCATGAGCCTGACGGCATCCATGGGGCTGACATTACCGACCCATGCCGCACCAGCGGTGCGGGGGAAAGGCTGGCGCATGCCTGATGAAGGCGAAGAGCAGCAACGCGCTTTTATCGCCTTCGGGGCGCAGCGGGCCATTTGGGCTGATTATACCGCGGGTGTGCAGGATGCTTTGGGGCGCATCGCGCGTGCTATCGCTCAGTATCAACCGTTAACCGTATTTTGCCGTGAGAGTGAACGTCGGCTGGCGGAAGAGAAATGCGGTAGCCACAATGTGACCTTTATTGTCACCGAGCTGGATGATATTTGGATGCGTGACATTGGCGCCAATTTTGTCGTCAATCAGGCGGGCAAATTGGGGGCGGTGGACTTTAACTTTAACGGCTGGGGCAACAAACAGCAGCACAAATACGATGCGCGTTTGGCGGCGTTTGAAGCCAGTCATTACGGTGTGGCCAACATATGGCGTAGCGGACTGGTGGGGGAAGGCGGCGGCATCGAAGTGGATGGCCACGGCACCGGGATCATGACCGAGAGCAGTTGGGTCAACAAGAACCGTAACCCAGGCTGGAGCCGTGATCGTGTGGAGCAAGAGTTGAAAGAGATGCTCGGGCTGCGCAAAATTATCTGGTTGCCGGGGATTAAAGGGAAAGATATCACCGACGCCCACGTTGATTTTTACGCCCGTTTTGCCAGTCCGGGAGTCGTGGTGGCCAATTTGGACACCGATCCCGACTCTTACGACCATAAAGTGACCCAGGCGCATTTGGCGATCCTCAAACAGGCGACCGATGCCGATGGCCGCAAGTTGCAGGTACACACCATGTCGCCGCCGATGGATCCGCGCCGTAGCCGTTTCAGCAAGGGAAATCCGGATTTTGCCGCGGGTTATATCAATTACTTTGTGATCAACGGCGCGGTCATCGCCCCCGAATTTGGCGACCCGGAAGCGGATGGCGAAGTGTTGCGATTATTAACCGAGCTTTATCCGGATCGTGAAGTCGTGCAGTTGAATATCGACGCCATTGCCGCAGGCGGCGGGGGCATTCACTGTGTGACCAATCAACTGCCGGCGGTCTAAGTCAGGTAACCACGCAGGGCTGGTTCTGGCCCTGCAATCACACTTGTGGCCCCAGGCCGTGGGTCAGCAGCGTAATGGCGTGACGGGCGATAACATCGGCGCTCAGAGGATTACTGTCATCACGGTGCCATTTGGGTGCGGTGGCCAACGGCAGCAGCGTCATGCCAAACAGGGTGATAAACAGCAAAGAGGGTTCCAGTCCGGCATTCAATTTCCCTTCCGCCTGCCAACGGATGATCGATTGCAGCGCACCTTTGCGCTGGGTATCGCCAAAACGCTCGTTCATGCGCTGCTTCAGTACACCGTTATCACTCATCACCTCACGCAGCCACAGCGGGGGAAACCACGGATGCTCGCTGGAAATATCAATAAATCGCTGCGCCAATTGGGTAAATGCGGCCACCGGATCGTCGGCATTGGCGTCAAAAACGCTGCTGGCAGCGAGCCTCACCGGCAGAAAACGCTCGTCGATCAACACATCCAGTAACTGTTCACGGTTATGAAAGTAGTAGTGCAGCATGGCTGGGGTCACGCCGGCCTCACGGGCGATGGCGTTCAGTGAGGTTTCGGCAATGCCCTGACGGGCAAACATATTCAGCGCCGTGTTGAGCAGGTGTTCGCGCTTTTCTACGCCATTAGCGCTGCCGCTGGGGCGACCGGGGCGGCGTGGTTTTTGAACGTTTTGTGCTGTCATCGCGGTGAGATCCATTGACCGGGGAAAAGAATAACCCATATATTAATTACTCGATTAATTAATTACAAGCAGGCTCGGCTAAATGGGTATTGATAACGTAGCAGGCAACGAAGATAGCGGCAGGGCGTCTGAACAGGCGCCCTCAATCCGTTTGCTGTTCTCCGCTCTGCTGCTGGTTATGCTGCTGGCAGCACTCGATCAGACCATTGTGTCTACCGCATTACCAACCATCGTCGGTGAATTCGGCGGTCTGGAGAACCTGTCGTGGGTAGTGACCGCCTATCTGTTGGCATCCACCATCGTGGTGCCGCTGTATGGCAAGTTTGGCGATCTGTTCGGTCGCAAGATCGTGTTGCAGATCGCCATTGTGGTGTTCCTGCTCGGTTCGGTGCTGTGCGGGTTGGCGCAGAATATGACGGAACTTATCCTGATGCGTGCGCTGCAAGGGCTGGGCGGCGGGGGTTTGTTGGTGGTGACCATGGCGGTGGTTGGCGATGTGATCCCACCGGCCGACCGTGGACGCTATCAGGGGCTGTTTGGCGGGGTATTTGGCCTGGCGACGGTAGTCGGCCCGCTGATCGGCGGATTGCTGGTACAGCATTTCTCCTGGCGCTGGATTTTCTATATCAATCTGCCGCTGGGGATTTTCGCGCTGCTGGTGATTGGCGCGGTGTTCCAGTCGAAGGTCAATCGGGTAAAACATGAGATTGATTTTCTCGGGGCCAGTTATCTGGCGGCGGCACTGACCTGCATCATCCTGTTCACCAGCCAGGGCGGTACGGTGATGGCCTGGTCGGATGGCCAACTGTGGTGCATTCTGGCCTTTGGCCTGGTGTCGATAGGCGGGTTTATCTACGAAGAACGACTGGCGAGTGAGCCTATCATTCCGCTCGGTCTGTTCCGTAACCGCACCTTTGTCTTGTGCGCCCTGATCGGTTTTATCGTCGGGATGTCGCTGTTTGGATCGGTGACCTTCCTGCCGCTGTATCTGCAGGTAGTGAAGGATTCCACGCCTACCCAGGCCGGGATGCAGCTGCTGCCGCTGATGGGCGGGATTATGCTCAGCTCGATTATCAGCGGTCGGCTGATCAGCAAGCGCGGCAAATACCGCATTTTCCCGATTATCGGCACCCTGTGCGCCCTGGCAGGTATGGTGTTGCTGGGGACGTTGAAAAACTCGACCCCGGTGCATTTGCTGTACCTCTACATCAGCCTGCTGGGGTTGGGGCTGGGTATGGTGATGCAGGTGATGATCCTGGCGGCGCAAAACAGCGTAGAGCCAAAGCATATGGGGGTCGCGACCTCCAGTGCCACGCTGTTCCGCTCTATTGGCGGCTCTATCGGTGTGGCGGTGTTTGGCGCGATTTTTACCAATGTGCTGCACAGCCGCCTGGCTAGCTTACTGCCCGAGGGCGCAGAACTGCCGCGTTCACTGGGGGCTGATGCCGTGCACCATTTGCCGATGCAATTGCAAAACGACTACTTGCAGGCTTTCGGAGGTGCGATCCACTCGGTTTACCAGATTGCGGCGGGGGTGATGGCGCTGGCCTTTGCCTTGACCTGGCTGTTGAAAGACGTGCCTCTGCGCAAGAAATAAACCCTGAGCCGGTGCGTGAAATGCGTGCGCACCGGCTTTCCACATGCTCTGCGATGCACTTTTACTGAATCCTTACGTAACCCTGTCAGACTAAAAACGTCACTTTCTATATATTGAGAATAAACGTTCTCAATAGGATAGAAAGTCGATGCAAAGGAACAAGGTTTTACTGGTCAGTCTGTTGTTGCTGCTGGCTGGCTGTGATGGCCAGACCGGCAAAGCCCCCAGCGGGGCTGGCAACATACAGGAGGTTGGTGTGGCAACATTGCACAGCCAGCCGGTCACGCTGAGCAGTGACCTGACGGGTCGGGTCAATGCCACCATGACCTCGGATGTCCGTCCGCAGGTAGAAGGCATTATCAAAGCACGCCTGTTTACCGAAGGTGCGGAGGTCAAAGCCGGGCAGGTGCTGTATCAAATCGATCCCGCGACCTACCAGGCCAGTTACGATCAGGCCGCTGCCCAGTTGAAAAGTGCCCAGGCCACGGTGAAGTCCAGCCGCCTTAAGGCGCAGCGCTACGCCGCTCTGGTGAAGGAAAATGGCGTCTCCAAACAGGATGCAGATGATGCGATGGCAACCTATCTGGAGGCCGTTGCCGCCGTCGCGCAGTATCAGGCAGCGCTGGAGACCAGCAAAATCAATCTTGCCTATACCCAGGTACGCGCGCCGATTTCTGGCCGTATTGGTATTTCTTCGGTCACGCCGGGGGCGCTGGTCACCGCCAGCCAAACCGATGCACTGGCAACCATTCGCGCACTCGATCCTGTCTATGTCGATCTCACTCAGTCCAGCAGTCAACTGCTCAAATTGCGCAGGCAGCAGGCTTCATTGCAGCGTGACAATGTCACGCCTGTCGCGATCAAACTCGAAGATGGCACGCCCTACAGTCACCCCGGCAAGCTGGAACTGACGGAAGTGTCGGTGGATGAATCTACCGGTTCTGTCACCCTGCGTGCCGTGTTCCCTAACCCTGAGCACGAATTACTGCCAGGCATGTATGTTCATGCCACCCTGGACAACGGGGTCGATCCCAAAGGCATTCTGGCACCGCAACAGGGCATTACCCGCAATGCCAAGGGCGAGGCGACTGCGCTGGTAGTAAACGCGCAAAACAAAGTGGAACAACGCACCCTCACCACCGGACAGGTTATCGGTAGTAGTTGGCTGGTCAGCAAAGGGCTGAATGCCGGCGACCGACTGATCGTCGAAGGCACCAGCAAGGTGGCCGTTGGCGTTGAGGTCAAGGCAGTTGAAGTCCAACAGCAGGCAAATACGGCTGCGACTAACGGCGGGGACCAATAACCATGGCGCAGTTCTTTATTCGCCGTCCGGTATTTGCCTGGGTGATTGCGATCATCATCATGCTGTGTGGCCTGATGTCGATCAACTCGCTGCCCATCTCGCAGTATCCGGACGTCTCCCCACCACAGATCTCCATTTCCGCCACCTATCCGGGGGCCGATGCGGAAACCCTGGAAAACAGCGTTACTCAGGTGATTGAGCAGCAACTGACCGGCCTGGACGGGCTGCTTTATTTTTCAGCGACCAGCAGCTCCGACGGTTCGGTGAGCATTAATGTGACCTTTGATCAGGGCACTGACCCGGATATTGCTCAGGTGCAGGTGCAGAACAAGGTGCAGCAGGCGGAAAGTCGTTTGCCGACCGAGGTGACCGCGCAAGGGGTAACGGTCAAGAAATCCCAGAGCAGCTTCTTGCTGATCGTCGGGCTGTATGATGAAACCGACAAGGCCAGCATGGCGGACATTTCCGACTATCTGGTGAGCAACATTCAGGATCCGCTGTCGCGCATTGACGGCGTCGGCGACGTGCAGGTATTCGGGTCAGAATACGCGATGCGTATCTGGCTGAACCCGACCAAACTGGCGTCCTATTCGCTGATGCCGTCCGATGTGGAAACGGCGATTGAGGCGCAAAACACCCAGGTTTCTGCCGGTAAAGTCGGCGATTTGCCTTCCGGTGTCGATCAGCAACTGACCGCCACGGTGAAGGCGCAGTCGCGGCTGCAAACACCGGAGCAGTTCCGCAACATTATCCTGAAAAGCGACAGCAGCGGGGCGTTGGTTCGCCTGGGTGATGTGGCGCGGGTTGAGCTGGGCAACGAGGATTATTCCTCCAGCGCCCGCTTGAATGGCCACCCGGCCTCAGGGATTGCCGTCAAGCTGGCCGCCGGGGCCAATGCGCTCAATACCGCCAAACTGGTCAAGGCCAAGGTGGCGGAATACCAAACTTCGATGCCGAACGGCTACAAGGTGGCCTACCCAAAAGACAGCACCGACTTTATTAATATCTCGATCGAAGAAGTGGTGAAAACGCTGATCGAGGCGGTGGTGTTGGTGGTGATCGTGATGTTTGTCTTCCTGCAGAATTTGCGTACCACGCTGATCCCGACCATTACCGTGCCGGTGGTGCTGTTGGGCACCTTCGGCGTGCTGGCCGCCTTCGGCTATTCAATCAACACCCTGACGCTGTTTGGCATGGTGCTGGCAATCGGGCTATTGGTGGATGACGCCATCGTGGTGGTGGAGAACGTCGAGCGCGTAATGCGGGAAGAGAAACTGCCGCCGCGTGAGGCAACCGAAAAATCGATGAAGGAAATCACCGGCGCACTGGTCGGTATTGCCATGGTGCTGTCGGCGGTCTTCCTGCCGATGGCGTTTTTCGGCGGTTCCACCGGGGTGATCTACCGCCAGTTCTCGGTCACTATCGTGGCTTCTATGGTGCTGTCGGTGATCCTGGCGTTAACGCTGGCCCCGGCACTGTGCGCCACCTTGCTGAAACCTGCGCACGATGATCTGACCAACAAAGGGCTGCTGGGCAAATTTAACCGCGGCTATAACCGCCTGCAGGAGAAATATGCCGATAAGGTCGGCAGGGTGATCCACAGCCCAATGCGCTATCTGTTGCTGTACGGCTTGTTATTGATTGCCGCCGCTGTGATGTATATGCGGTTGCCGACCGGCTTTCTGCCCAATGAAGATCAGGGGGTGGTGATGGTGCAGTACACGCTGCCGGCCGGTGCCACCAATGCCCGTACCTCGGTGGTCAGCGATGAAGTAAAAGATTATTTCCTCAACAATGAGAAGGCCAACGTCAGCACCATTTTCACCATTAACGGTTTTGGTTTCAGCGGCAGTGGGCAAAACGCCGGTATGGCCTTTGTCAGCCTGAAAGACTGGAGTTTACGCTCCGGCAGTGCCAATACCGCCGATGCCATTGCCAAGCGTGCGATGGCGCACTTCGCCAGGATCCGTGACGCACAGGTGTTCTCGATGAGCCCGCCGGCGATTGACGGTTTTGGTCAGTCTGACGGGTTCACCTTTGAACTGCAGGCCAAAGGCGCAACGACCCGCGCAGAGCTGCAGGTGATGCGCGACCAGATAGTGGCAGCCGCGGGGAAAAACCCGAGTCTGAGCGCGGTACGCGCCAACACCCTGCCGGATACCCCGCAGCTGCAGGTGGAGATCGACAATGACAAACTGCAGGCGTTGGGGCTGAGCAATAGCGACGTCAGCAGCACGCTCACCAGCGCCTTCGGCAGCACCTATGTCAACGACTTTATCGACCGCAACCGGGTGAAAAAAGTCTATATGCAGGGGGATGTCGAGTACCGCTCAAAGCCGGAAGACCTCGATAAATGGTTTGTACGTGGCACTTCCAGCAGCGGTACCACCAGCATGACGCCGTTCTCGGCCTTTGCCGCGTCACACTGGATCTACGGGCCGGAAAACCTGTCGCGCTATAACGGCCTGTCGTCGTTTGAGATCACCGGCCAGGGCGCGCCTGGCACCAGTTCCGGCAGCGCAATGGATGAGATGGCAAAGCTGGCTGCGAAGTTCTCTTCTGCCAGCAGTTTTTCCTGGAGCGGTCTGTCTTATCAGGAGCGGTTGACCAGCGGACAGGCTGGATCCTTGTATGCCATTTCACTGGTGGTGGTGTTCCTGTGCCTCGCGGCCCTGTACGAAAGCTGGTCAATTCCGTTTGCCGTGATGATGGTAGTGCCGATGGGCGTGGTTGGCTCGTTGTTGGCGATCACGCTGCGTGGCCTGGAAAACGATATTTACTTCCAGGTGGCACTGTTGACCATCATTGGTTTGTCGGCCAAAAACGCCATTTTGATCGTCGAATTCGCCGAAGAGAAATACCAGCGGGGTGAAACCTTGATCGCTGCGGCGGTTGAGGCATCCCGCATGCGTTTGCGCCCGATTCTGATGACCTCTCTGGCGTTTACCGCAGGCGTGCTACCACTGGCCGTGTCCAGCGGTGCCGGCGCCAACAGCCGCATCGCCATCGGTACCGGGATCATTGGCGGCACCATCACGGCGACGTTACTGGCGATCTTCTTTGTTCCGTTGTTCTACGTTTTGGTGCGCCGGATGTTTTCACGCAAAACCATCGTCGCCAAACCGCTGGAAAGCACTGCGCCACAGGCAGGAGAGTAATGTGTTGCAACGTTTAATCATTCTGACATTCCCGCTGTTACTGGCGGGATGTATCTCGCTGGATCCGAACTATCAGCGCCCGCAGGCACCGGTACCCAGCACCCTGCCACAGGGGGCGGCTTATACTGCGCCTTCCGGTAAATTATCACTGAGCTATCCGGACATTGCGTGGCGTGACTATGTGGTCGACGCCAAACTGCGGCAGGTAGTAGAGATGGGGCTGAGCAGCAGCCGCGACTTGCGCGAAGCTATTGCCAATATTGAATCGGCGCGGGCGCTCTACGGCGAGCAACGCTCCGATTTGTTCCCGACCATTAACGCCGGTGTGGACGGCAGCCGTGGGCGGGCACTGACCGGTAACGGTAACGCCACCGCGATCAGCCAGAGCTATGAAGCCACGGCCGGCACCAGTGCATTTGAGTTGGATTTGTTCGGCAAGAACCGTAGTTTGTCACGCTCGACCTTTGAAACCTATCTGGCGGAGTCGGAGGCGGCCAAAAGCACCCGCCTGACGTTGATCGCCGATATCGTCACCGACTGGGTTAACGTAGCGGCTGAGCGCAGTAACCTTGCGGCCGCCAAAGGCACCATGGAAAGCGCCAAATTGTCGCTGGCGGTGACGCGCAAAAACCAACAAAACGGCATTCTGTCGATGGTTGATGTCGCTACTGCAGACACGGTGTATCAGCAGGCTCGCTCGGACGTGGCCAGCTACACCACCAGCGCCGCACAGGCGAAAAATGCTCTGGATCTGGTGGTGGGGCAAAGTGTACCTGAGAGCCTGTTGCCCACGGATATCGCAGCATTGTCCGGCATAATGAAAGATATCCCGGCGAATCTGTCATCCCAGGTATTGCTGAACCGCCCGGACGTGCTGGAGGCCGAGCATAACCTGAAGGCGGCCAACGCCAATATCGGTTCTGCCCGCGCGGCATTTTTCCCGTCTATCAGCCTGACGGCCAGCGGTGGCATAGGCAGCGGGGAATTGTCATCACTGTTCAGCAAGGGGGCGGGTGTCTGGTCATTTGCACCGAGTATCAGCCTGCCGATCTTCACCGGCGGCTATAACACCGCCCAGTTGAATTACACCAAGGCGCAGAAAGATCTGTACGTTGCCACCTACGAGAAAGCGGTACAGACGGCATTTCAGGAGACCGCCGATGCCCTGGCGCGTAAAGGCACTATTCAGGAACAGTTAGCGGCGCAAACCGGCTATGTGGCGGCTTCACAGGAATATTACCGCCTGGCAGAGCTGCGTTATCGCCACGGGGTGGATACCTATCTGACGATGCTCGACGCGCAGCGTACCTTATATAGCGCCCGTCAGTCGTTGATTACCACCCAGCAAACCGAATACCAAAACCTGATCACGCTGTATAAGGTGCTGGGCGGTGGTATTAGCGCAGAGAAGCAGGGCGATGGGGTTATTGCCAATAATGGCACCCTGATCCAATAAGATTTACTGCAAGCAACAAGGCTAATACGCAGGATGGTGACAACATTCTGCGTATTTTTATATTCACTCTGTGGTGAAAGTGTAAAGAAAAGGAAAATAACTTTCCCATGCAGAACTCGCCACATGAAGCAAGGTCTGAATATTATTGCATCATTCTCGCGGCCAAACAGTTTGAGGTTGAAATGGAAAGTGATATTCAGCAGCAGGTCATTTCAGTGGTCGACCGCTATAATGCACCGGGCCTCCTCAAAAGGGGCATAGACGTAACTCTCAATACCGAAATAAACAAAGAGCTAAACCTGTCTTTGCCGATGTCGGAGACGCTGATGCATGGCTACTTCGTTGCCTTCCAAATAGACAGCTGTAATTACAATCATGAGCTGTATTTTCGCCAGGAGCCTAAATCGGCGTTATTGTTTTCCTCCGCCAATCGGCGAAATAAGCATTGGGATCTTGAGATGGAAAGGATCCGACCCTTGTATGTTTATATGCTGGTGCGATCTGCCCGCGCAAAACGTTGGCTCTATGATATTCACTTTCTGATTGAACAATTAAAGTAAAACTGGGTGGTTGGCGGAATAATTAACCGCCGAACAGTCAACATAAAATATTGGCCCGCAGTTGATTACGGGCCTTTTTATTGCGTTACTCCGCCAGCAGTTCGGCAAATTTCGCCAGCCATTGCGGATGTGCCGGCCAGGCCGGGGCGGTCACCAGGTTGCCATCAACATGGGCCTGATCGATGCCAATGTCGGCAAAGTGTCCGCCAGCCAGTTGAACCTCGGGCGCACAAGCCGGGTAGGCGCTACAGGTTCTGCCTTTCAACACGCCAGCGGCGGCCAGCAGTTGCGGCCCATGGCAAACGGCAGCAATTGGCTTGCGTGCGGCGTCAAAGGCTTGCACCAGCTTGATGACCTGCGGGTTCAGTCGCAGATACTCTGGCGCTCGGCCTCCGGGGATCAACAAGGCGTCGTAGTCAGCTTCTTTGGCTGCCGAAAAATCGGCGTTCAGGGTGAAACGATGACCCGGTTTCTCACTGTAGGTTTGTGCGCCGTCAAAGTCATGGATCGCCGTCATGATGTAGTCGCCTATGGCCTTATCGGGGCATACGGCATCCACCTGGTGGCCAATCATTTGCAATGCCTGAAACGGCACCATGGTTTCATAGTCTTCGGCGTAATCGCCAACCAGCATCAGGATCTTTTTCTTGCTCATCAGAGGCTCTCCGGGAGGGAAACGATCCCTAACATATAGCCCATCGGGACGTGGAGCGCGAACCTTTACACTGGTGTGACCTCTTCTATACTCATTTTTGCCGTGGTCATTTTCGCCGCAGGCTGTTCAGGGAGAGCAACCTCAGCGAGGTAGCGCAGTATCTCATCCATTGATTCACCGGAGGCTTCCGGTTTCTGCTAACGAGATAATCACATGCTAAATTTGGCTACATTACTTGAAGAGAGTGCGCGCTCATTTCCCGACCGTTTGGCGCTGGTGCAGGAAGATATCCAGTTTAGCTATGCCACGTTGAATCAACGTGCCAATCAGGTCGCTAATTTGCTGATTGCCCGGGGCGTGCAGCCCGGAGAAAGGGTGGCGCTGGCTTGTCCGAACAGTTGGGAGTTCCCGGCTATCTATTATGGCATTCTCAAAGCCGGTGCCGTGGTGGTGCCGTTGAACACCTTGTTAAAAGCGGGGGAATTTGAGTATTACCTGCAAGATTCTCAGTCGGTGCTGTTCTTCTGTTTTGAGGGCGGTAATGGATTAACTCTGGGAGAAGAGGCGCGACGTGCGTTCGAGACCACAGAACATTGCCGTGATTTTATTATTATCGGCGACAGCCTGCCGCTGTCGGGTGATCGTTTCCGCCAGGCTATCAGTGCTCAATCCAGTGATTTTGATACGGCGGTCACGCTGGAATCCGATACCGCCGTCATCCTTTACACCAGTGGCACCACCGGCCGCGCTAAAGGGGCGGAATTGACCCATGCCAATCTGGTGTTGAATGCGTTGGGTTCGGTGCAGTTGTTCAACAGCTCGGTGGAACACCCCGATCGTCATTTGGTGACGCTGCCGCTATTTCATACTTTTGGTTCCACCGTACAGATGAATGCCGGTTTTGCTTTGGCGGCGACGCTGGTGCTGGTACCGCGTTTTGATGCCAAACAGGCCATTGCGCTGATGCAAAAGCATGCCATCACCTTTTTTGCCGGTGTTCCCACCATGTACTGGGCATTGCTGAATGCGCTGGACGAGACGGCGGATCTTGCCCTGTTACGTAAAAATCTGCGCATGGCGGTTTCCGGCGGTGCCAGTTTACCCGTACAAATCATCGAGGACTTTGCCCGGCGCTTCGGCGTCAATATTCTGGAGGGCTATGGTTTATCGGAAACCAGCCCGGTTGCCACCTTTAACCATCCGGGCCGGGTCAATAAAGTCGGCTCCATCGGCCAGCCTATCTGGGGCGTAGAAGTTCGCCTGGTTGATGTCACCGGTAAAACGGTAGCAGGCATCGATCAGGTTGGCGAGATTGCAGTGCGTGGCCATAACGTGATGAAGGGCTACCTTAACCGCCCTGAAGCCACGGCCGAGGTGCTGGAAAAGGGCTGGTTCAGAACCGGTGATCTGGCACGCCGTGATGCCGATGGCTTCTATTTTATCGTCGACCGGTCGAAAGATGTGATAATCCGTGGCGGATTTAACGTCTACCCGCGTGAAGTTGAAGAACTGATGATCCGCCATCCGGCGGTGTCATTGGTGGCGGTGATTGGTGTTCCGCATCCGTCACTCGGCGAAGAGATCAAAGCGGTGGTGGTGTTGAAGGATGTGGACGAGCCGGTGAGTGAAGAACAACTGATCGCCTGGACCAAAGAGCGGCTGGCGGCGTTCAAGTATCCGCGAATCGTTGAGTTTGTCGAACGGTTACCGATGACCAGTACCGGCAAGGTGATGAAGCGATTGCTGCGTTGAAGGGAAGCACTTTGAGATAATCCCGGCCTGCAGCGCAAGCCGGGAGAGATAACGCATTAACCTGGGTAAATGCCACGCTCTTTACGTGCGGTCAGAATACGTTCACAGGCGACGATATAGGCCGCTGTGCGCAGGCTGCATTTTTTCTCTTCTGACTTGTTCCAAACGTGGATCATGGCGTCGGTCATGATCTTGTCCATACGCTCGTTGATTTCGCTCTCGCTCCAGAAGTAGCTGGCCATGTCCTGCACCCATTCGAAGTAACTGACTGTTACGCCGCCGGCGTTACAGATAACGTCAGGTACCACGGTGATGTTGCGTGAACGCAGCACGTCGTCCGCATCCGGGTAGGTTGGGCCGTTAGCGCCTTCCAGAACCAGTTTGGCGCTGAGGATTTCTGCACGTTGACGGGTAATCTGACCTTCCAGCGCGGCCGGGATCAGGATGTCCATGTCAACCGACCAGAAAGCTTCGCTTTCGATTTCGCTGGCACCAGGGAAGCCGGCGATTTGCTTGTTCTTGGCCTGCCATTCGGTCAGCGCAGCCAGATCGATGCCGTTGGCGTTGAACAGGGTAGCGGAGTGGTCCTGAATCACTACCACACGCGCACCGATACCAACAAACAGGCGGGCCGCTTCGCTGCCCACGTTACCAAAGCCCTGAACCGCAACCTTGGCACCTTCGATTTGCACGCCCAGACGTTTCGCCACTTCACAGCCAGTAACGAACACGCCGCGACCGGTGGCTTTCTCACGACCCAGGGAACCGCCCAGGTGGATGGGCTTGCCGGTAACCACGCCGGTGATGGTAGTGCCCTGGTTCATGGAGTAGGTATCCATCATCCAGGCCATCACTTTGGCGTTGGTGCCGACGTCCGGTGCCGGGATATCTTTCTGTGGCCCGATGATAAAACCGATTTCGCTGGTGTAGCGGCGGGTCAATCTTTCCAGCTCGCCTTCAGACAGTTTGAAAGGATCGACGCGGATCCCCCCTTTGGCGCCACCGTAAGGCAGGTTGACTGCCGCACATTTGATGGTCATCCAGGCTGACAGCGCCATGACTTCATCGAGATCAACGTCTGGGTGATAACGGATACCGCCTTTACCCGGGCCGCGCGACAGGTTGTGCTGAACGCGGAAACCTTCGAAATGGCGGATTGAACCGTCGTCCATCTGCAGTGGGATATCAACGATCAGCGCACGCTTCGGGTGACGCAGGGTATCAACCCAACGCGACAGATCACCCAGGTAAGGCGCAACGCGGTCGATTTGTTGCAGATAGGTGGCCCAGGCCGTTGTGCTGCTTTCTGAAGCGTAGGATAGCTTTTCCATAACCAACCTTTTTTATATAGAGGTGTTTATTTTGTTTAACCGTGGATTACTAAGTGCATAACACTTTTGCGACGCCAAATTTACCATTAAAAACGCGGCTTGTTAGCCCCCCCATAGCGGGCTGCGGGCCGGTTTCCAGCGGGGTTTTCGACGCAAAAATGAATAGTTAATTACTTTTTCAGGAGGGGCTTGCTGACTACGCATACTTTATGCATAAAAAATGCATAAAATCCGTTTTTATCTATTTTTCAGAACCTTGAATGTGATCAAAAAGTTTCATTTTATTTAAGTGTCGTGTTGACAATGCCGTTTCCTGACGCCAGAGTTAAATTCATGTTAAATCTTGGTTGGTCGCGTTTTTTCCTTGAATGGGAATAATCACAACCCACTGATATCAAGGTCTTTATCCTCCATGCTCATGCTTCGCATGCTAAATGTGGGCTAGCGCTCAGTTCGAACAGTCGTTTTCTGAGAAGGACAGATATTTACTTCCCTTTAACAAAAGGGCAGGCAGCGTTTGACCTGAATTTCTTTTTTGCCGGTAGAACGCCAACGGCGTTTCACTCCTGCTGCAGCGGTGAAAGCTGCTTAATCGCCTTAATGACGGACAGGTAACACCATGACAAAAAGTAAGCAACATCGGTTGAATCCCCCTTCAACCGAGGGGCACGACTGCGCCCAAACATTGCAGCGAGGTCTGAGCGAACGTCATATTCAGCTTATTTCCATCGGCGGTGCCATTGGCACCGGGTTGTTTATGGGCTCGGGTAAAACCATCGCGCTTTCCGGCACTTCTATTGTTTTGACCTACGTCATTGTCGGCTTCTTTATGTTTATGGTGATGCGGGCGATGGGCGAGTTATTGCTGACCAAACTCGACTATCGCTCGTTTGCCGATTTCGTCTCCGACTACCTCGGGCCTAAAGCCAGCTTCTTCCTCGGTTGGTCTTACTGGTTGAGTTGGGTGGTAACCTGCATTGCCGACGTAGTGGTGTGCGGCGGTTACGTGCAGTACTGGTACCCGGAAGTTTCACCCTGGCTGCCAGCGTTGCTGACACTGGGTCTGCTGTGCCTGTTCAATATGCTGTCGGTGAAAATGTTCGGTGAAGCGGAGTTCTGGTTCGCCATCATCAAAGTGATTGCCATCATCGCGCTGATCCTGACCGGTGGCTGGATGGTGTTCATTGGCTGGACCTCGCCGGACGGGGTTAAAGCTTCGGTCAGTAATATCACCGACCCGAATATCTTTATGCCGCACGGCATATTCGGCTTCTTTGCCGGTTTCCAGATTGCCATCTTCTCCTGCACCGGCATTGAGCTGCTGGGCACCATGTCGGCTGAGACCAAGAACCCGCAAAAGGTGCTGCCCAAGGCAATCAACGTGATCCCGGTGCGGATCATCATTTTCTATGTGTTCTCAATGCTGGCGATTATCGCCGTGACCTCATGGAGCCACGTTTCGCCGGATAGCAGCCCGTTCGTGATGTTATTCGATCAGGCCGGTTTACCTGCGGCGGCGGCGGTGATTAACTTTGTGGCGCTGACCTCGGCCATGTCTTCGGCCAACAGCGGCGTTTATTCCAGTACCCGCATGCTGTATGGCCTGTCGATGGAGAAACACGCGCATGGACAGTTCAAAATACTGTCACGCACCACGGCTATTCCGATCCGCAGCCTGATGTTCTCCTGCTTCTGTATGGTGGTGGGCACCATGCTGTTGATCCTGATGCCGAATGTGATGACGCTGTTTACCATTGTTTCTACCGTGGCGGCGATACTGGTGGTTTACAGTTGGGGCATGATCCTGGTGGCCTATCTGGTTTATCGTAAACAACAACCCGAACTGCACGCCCGTTCTAGCTTCAAGATGCCGGGCGGGGTGATCATGACCTGGCTGACGTTGGCGTTCTTCGCTTTCACGCTGGTGCTGATGGTCTTTGACCGGGATACGCTGATAGCGCTGTGCAGTATGCCGCTGTGGTTTATTGCCCTGGGCATCGTTTGGCGCTTCAGAATCAAAAATAGTCTGGCCCAAGACGATTACGTTTATTACCAAAGTAGCCGCGAGGCCGAGTAATGAATAAGCCCAACGGGCATTGACCGATAATTGACCCGCGATGGCTATCGCGGGTCTTTTGCTGGCACGCCCCAAAGTTCGCTTGAACTCTTGGATTAATTCGATATAGTTGCAATATACAACCATATCAGAGCGCCCTGTATGCCAATAACCAAACCGAATCCGTATTTGCAACCTATCAGGGATGCCTCGCGCCATCTGGTGCGTGAGCTGGGCTTTATGGGCAATACCCTGGCCGGCACAGACTTGCCGCCGTCTGCGGTACACGCATTGATTGAAATCGGCGATCGACATGTCGATACCGCCGCCGATCTTTGCAACGTGCTTAATCTGGAAAAATCCAGCGTCAGCCGGATGCTGACCAAGCTGATCAACGCCGGAGAACTGGTGACTTTGCCCAGTGAACGCGATGCGCGGGAAAAAATCCTACGGTTAACGGATAAAGGGCGACAGACTCTGGCGGGGATTAACCGGTATGCCGATCATCAGGTGATTAACGCGCTGCACCAACTGCCGGTTAATGCCAGCGTCGGCATTGCCGAAGGGTTACAGAGCTATGCTGCGGCGCTACGCGCCCACCGTTTGGGTGAAGAGTCGATTTCTGCGCCGTCAATCGAGATTGTCAGCGGTTATCTGCCCGGATTTACCGGCAGAACGCTGGAAATGCACATGCAGTATTACTCGCGTACTGTGGGTTTCGGTGTTTTTTTTGAAGCTGCCGTTGGCGCGGCGCTGGCCGATCTCGCCGGGCGACTGTCCCATCCGCTAAACCAGACCTGGTCTGCATTGAGCGGTAAACGCATTGTCGGATCGGTTTCAATTGATGGGGAAACCCTGGGGGAAAATCGCGCCCACCTGCGTACCTTTATCATCGATGACAGCGTGCGTGGCAGCGGCGTCGGCCGCCAACTGTTGAACCGGGCGGTCGGTTTTTGCGATCAACAAGGCTTTGATGAAACCCATTTGTGGACCTTCAAAGGGCTAGATGCGGCCCGGCATCTGTATGAAAGCGTTGGTTTCACGCTGGCAGAAGAGCAGCCGGGCACACAATGGGGTCAATTGATGACCGAACAGCTATTTATTCGCCCTCAAGCTGCCCGAGGTTGACGTATTTGGTTTCGAGGTACTCATCAAGTCCGACAGCGGCGCCTTCCCGGCCCAGCCCAGACTCTTTGACGCCGCCAAACGGGGCGACTTCGGTCGAGATGATGCCTTCGTTGATGCCAACCATGCCGCTTTCGAGCTGGCGCGTCACACGGAATGCACGCGCCAGATCTCGGGTATACAGATATGCCGCCAGTCCAAAGGGCGTGTCATTGGCGCGGCGGATCGCCTCATCTTCATCGTGGAAGCGGAAGCAGGCGGCCAATGGGCCGAAGGTTTCCTCATGCGCCAACTGCATCCGTTCGTCGGCGTCGGCCAACACCGTTGGCTGAAAGAACGAGCTTCCCAACGGATGCCGTTCGCCACCACACATCAGACGTGCCCCCAGGTTTAAAGCGTCCTGCAGATGAGCCTCCACTTTTTCTACCGCTTTCAGGTGGATTAACGGGCCTTGCTGCGCGCCTGGCGTCATGCCGGGAGCCACTTTCAATGCCCGCGCGGCATCGGTCAGCCGCTGGACAAAGCGGTCGTAAATGCCGTCCTGAATGTAGAAGCGGTTGACGCATACGCAGGTTTGGCCGCTGTTACGGAATTTGGCCGCCATGGCGCCCGCTACCGCGGCATCCAGATCGGCATCGTCAAACACGATAAACGGCGCATTGCCGCCCAACTCCAGCGACAGTTTTTTCACCGTATCCGCCGCCTGGCGCATCAGCAGCTTTCCAACTGCCGTGGAGCCGGTAAAGGACAGTTTGCGCACCAGTGGGCTGGCCATCAGTGCGCTACCGATGGCCGGGGTATCACCGGATACTGCATTGATCACGCCTGGCGGAACCCCGGCCTGTTCGGCCAGTACGATCAGCGCAAAGGCGGAAAGTGGTGTTTCGTTAGCGGGCTTGATCACCGCGGTGCAACCGGCCGCCAGTGCGGGGCCTAATTTTCGCGTCAGCATTGCCAGCGGGAAATTCCACGGAGTGATGGCAGCAATCACGCCGACTGGCTCTTTAAAGGTGATGATTTGGTTACCGGCTTTGGTTGCCGGAATCGTCTGTCCATAAGCGCGTTTGGCTTCTTCGGCAAACCATTCGATAAAGCTGGCGGCATAGGCAACTTCACCCATCGCCTCACTCAATACCTTGCCTTGCTCGGTCACCATCAGCTCAGCCAGTGCCGCCTGATTTTCCATGATCAGTTGAAACCAGCGCTGCAGAATTTGCGCCCGTGCCTTGGCGGGCAAGGCACGCCATGCCGGCAGGGCCGCCGCAGCCGCAGCAATGGCGGCGTTGGTCTCGGTGCTGCCGACAGAGGCAACCTCGGCGACCGATTCACCGGTGGCAGGATTGCTGACCTGATAGTGCTGTGTACTGGTGCGCCATTGGCCGTCACAGTACCAACCGTTGCGCAGTAAAGAAGAATAGTCAGTCATGCAATGTTCCTTGTGTCGGTATTGTCCAGGGTAAATAGCCCGTTGGCTGGGCGGCTCTCACGCGCGATACGCTTGCCGGCGGTGTAATCATTGATGACATCGCAGGGGGTATAGTGGCGTTCCAGTTCGTAGCGCTCATCCTCACTGAGCGGGGTAGACAAGGCACTGACGGCGCTGTCTATTTGCTGCACCGTATCGGCCCCGACCAGCATGCAGTCGACCCCCGGGTGGCTGAGCACCCAGGCCTGGGCAACCTGCGCCGGCGGGATACCCCGTAGCGACGCCACCAGGCTGACCGATTGAGCGACATTGCGCGAAGTGGCGTCGGCATACATTTCCTGGGTGAAGAAATCCGTCTGGTTGCGCACCGAGTTGAAATCGCAGCTTAATAAACCGCGCGCCAGCGGGCTGAATACCGATACACCCAATCCCTGGTCACGACACAGGGGGATCATCTCCCGTTCCTCTTCGCGGTAGGCGCAGTTGAGCTGCAATTGCATGTTGATCGGTTTGACGAAGCCGTGGCGTTCGCAGATCCACAGAATTTTGGCCAACTGCCAGGCGTACATGGTCGATACGCCGACATATCGGGCTTTGCCGGAGCGGACGATATCGTTCATCGCCGCCCAGGTTTCTTCGATCGGCGTGTTTACATCAAAGTAATGCAGCATGTAAATGTCGACATAATCGGTCCCCAGGCGGCGCAGGCTGGCGTCGATACTCGCCATAATATGTTTGCGCGAATGCCCCTGATTATTGGAGCCACTCCCTATCGGATAACCGACCTTGGTGGCCAGCACCAGTTCGTCGCGCGGAGCCAAACGCGCAACGATATTGCCCACCACTTCTTCACCCGCGCCGCTGGAGTAGAAATCCGCCAGGTCAATAAAGTTGATGCCTTGTTCCAGTGCATGGCGGATCAGCGGTTCACTTTGCTGTTCGTCGAAGATCCAGGGTTTCCACTGTTTGCTGCCCATGTTCATGGTACCGAGACACAAACGGGAGACTTTCAGCCCGCAATTGCCAAGATTGATGTATTCCATGGGGTTCTCCTCAGGCACGTGGCGTATAGAAGGGGTTAGCCAATTGCGGCAGGGCGTCGGCCAACTGGCTGCGGTTGGGCAAGCGATTCATTGCGGCATGGATCGCCTGACGGCAAGCGCGGTAGTTATTGCGGTACACCTCGTCCAGATTGTCGCAGGCCGGGTTGACCCAGTTGGCGGTTACGATGCACCACTGGTCTTCGGCCTCCGGCGGCAAAATACCTTCCAGCAAGGCTTCGGCCACCGCTTTGGCGATCGCCGCCTGAGAGGCGCCCCAGGTGGCGTTGCCATGCAGTTCACCGCTGATTTCAGCCTTGTTGACATACAGGGTCATCGGCTTGGTCGGCACATTAGGCTTTACCACCACCATAAATGGGCAATGCCCCTGGCTGGGGGACGCCAGGCTGGAAGAGAATGCCTGGCCGACCACGCCATTACGCGGCCCGATCATAATATTGATATGCGAGGCGTTTATGCCATTTCCCTCAAACCCTTCACCGATATACATTTCCACGTCATTACTCCTGTTTTCAGTAAGATGGTGTTATTTAGCTGATGTCAGCAAAGCATTTTCTGCGCGCTGGGCTGGATCCTGGCTGGCATCAACCAGGGTTAACCCTTTGGTTTCCGGCGCCCAGGCAATGGAGACCAATGCGCCAATAATTAAAATTACCGCCAGAATGCCGGTGGTGGCGGGCATGCCATAGTGGACAATCGCCAGCGGCAACAGACCGGTGCCGATAGCCGATCCCAGGCGGCTCATTGAGGTGGCGAAGCCGACGCCCATCGAGCGCACTTCCGTCGGGAAGCTTTCCGCCGGGAAAACGCCGACCAGATTGCTGACTGCCGACATCACCAGTGTGAAGGCCGCAAACAGGGCAATCAGCCAGGCCGATTGGCTACCGGGAATAATACTCAGCAGCACCAGACAGGCAGCCAGGAACACGAAGGCGCCAATCAGGAAACCCCGTCGTGAGCAGAACATCGTCAACACAATGCCAAGCAGCGCGCCGACAATCAGCAGACCATTGAGCAGCAGGTCGGTAGAGAAGTTTTGATCCAGGCCCATCACCTGCAAAATGGACGGTAAGAAGGTATAAATCGCGAAGTACGGGATCACCAAACAGACAAAGAACAGGCTGTTGAACGCGGTGCGGCGACGATAAAGGGGGCCAAACAGCGACATAAAGCGCGGTTTGCTGAGGGTCGGCGCTTCACCGACCAGCATCACATTCGGGCCGAAATAGCGGTGAACAATCGCCATGGCCTGTTCGCGACGGCCTTTGCCCAGCAGCCAGCGGGGGGATTCCGGCGTGCCGATACGCATGATCAGGATGATGAATGCCGGCACAGCGGAGGAAGAAAGTAGCCAGCGCCAGGCATCCGGCCCCATTGCCGTCAAGAAGTGACCGGCAAATCCGGCCGCGACATAGCCGAAGGTCCAAATCACGCTAAAAGATCCCAGCAGTACGCCTCGATGTTTACGCGGGGAAAACTCGGCCAGCATGGTGTGGCCGACAGAGAAGTCTCCGCCCAATCCAATGCCCACCATGACCCGTAACAAGAACAGTTGCTCCGGCGTAGTGGCAAAGAACTGCAGCGCCGAGGCGAGGGTGATCACCACAAAGCTGAAGCAGAATATTTTTTGCCGTCCGATGTGATCGGCGATCCAGCCGAGGGCCAGGCTACCGATAAACAGCCCGATCAACGCTGAGCTACCGAGCATGCCTTCCCAAAAGGCGGAGATCCCCATTTGTGGCTTGATTTGTGCCAGAGCGAAACCAATGACGCCCAGTACATAACCGTCAGTGAAGTGGGCACCAAACGTCAGCCCGGCGATTTTGATATGGAATCGGTTTAAAGGGACGTCATCCATACGAATTTGTTGCGATGTCAGATTTTGCATTGACCTGTCCTCCGGTAGGAGCGGTGTAGGGTTATTGTTAGATTTTTGTTTTGAATGCGTGAACAATGTGGCAGCAGAACGGGGTATTCGGCGAGTGCGTTTTAGTCATACCCTCAGGTGGAAAATGCATGTGATCGGCTTCTGGTTTTACAGAAATAAGCGCCACAGAGGCTGGCGAATAACTGCAAATTAGCAACATATAGTTAACAGGCAGGTTGCTGAACAGAGGCGCTGTGGATTGTGAGAAAACTTCCGTCACTCAGTATGTTGCGTGTATTTGAAGAAACCTGCCGTACGCTGAGTTTCAGCAAGGCGGCAGAGGCGTTGTTTATTACTCAAAGTGCGGCCAGCCGTCAGATCAAACAGCTTGAGGCGTTTCTGGGGAAATTGCTGTTTATCCGCAGCTACAGCGGCCTGGCATTGACCCAGGATGCAATTTTGTTGTTGCCGCGGGTACGCCAATCGTTGGATATCCTCGAAGAAGGGATCCAACAGGTACAGTTGCACAATCCGTTGCAGCATCTGCGGTTACAGGTAGCGCCGACCTTCGCTACCCGCTGGTTGGCACCGCGACTGGTGGCGTTACGTCGTCGTAACAGTCAGTTGCAGATCGCCCTGATCAGCGAGACCCGACAAAAATACTGCGATTTTGACTGTGCCATTCGTTTTGGCGAACCGGCAGATTGCGCCACCAGTGGGGAATGGCTATGCCATGAACGCCTGGTGCTGGTTGGTAGCCCTTTATTGATGGTCAATGAGGTCTTCCCGCCGTTGCATACTCAGACGCAGTTGCACATTCTGAACGGCGATATCCGGCTGGATAACTGGGCGTGCTGGCTGGCGGCGGCGGGGCAAGTGATTGCCGGCCAGCAGAGCGGGCTGGAGTTCAGTACTCAGGATCAGGTGATTAACGCCTGTATTACCGGTGCTGGCTATGCGGTGCTGGATCGGTTAATGATCCGCAATGAGCTGCAAAGCGGGCTGTTGGTGTTACTGTCACCATTGGAGTTGAAAAGCCGTAACGGTTACTGGCTGGAAATTCCTGCCGGCAAGCGCGATTTGCCCCGTGTAGGTTACTTTCATGACTGGCTACAGGAGGAAATTGTGCAGTTATCACAGCTTCCTGAACCGATGGCAGGCATGATGGCGGTGGTATGAGCAGACGTGGGGATACCGGTGTGTGGGTGTGTTATCTTATTGTTAATGAACATTGCCCGTTACCACTCCTGACGGGCCTACCAGGGGAAAGACGTGTCTTCAATTGTTGAGTTGTTAAAACTGCATCCGGTGATTGCCGCAGTAAAAGATAATGAAAGCCTGCAGGCCGCAGTGAAGTCGGATTGCCGGATTATTTCGGTGCTCTACGGCAACATCTGCAATATCGGGCGCATCGTGCAGCAGATTAAAGAAGCTGGGAAATACGCCTTTGTGCACGTTGATCTGCTGGAAGGCAGTTCCAACAAAGAAATCGTGATTAACTTTCTGAAGATTGTGACGGCTGCCGACGGCATCATCAGCACCAAAACCTCAATGGTGAAAGCCGCGCGTCAGCAAGGGTTCTATGCCATTCACCGGTTGTTTATCCTCGACTCCATCTCCTTTAATAACGTCGACAAACAGGTGGCGCAGTCCACGCCGGACTGTATTGAGATCCTGCCGGGCTGTATGCCGAAAGTGTTGGGATGGGTGGCAGACAAGATTGATCTGCCGATCATTGCCGGTGGTTTGGTTTGTGATGAAGACGACGCCCAGACGGCATTAAAAGCCGGGGCGATTGCCGTCTCCACCACTAACCATGACGTGTGGAAATTAAAGCTTTAACTCATCAACCAAAGGGCTGAGCGCACGTAACAGGGGATCGAGCTGTGCGTTCACCCGCTGATAAACCTGCTGATTGAGTTGCTGGTAAAAACGGTGGTTGTGGGGATTCGGCGTAAAGCTCTCGCCTACCTTCACCAGAGTGTCGGTTGCCTGCTGATAGCTGTCGAATGCGCCTACCGCCATACCGGCGTTGATGGCGCAACCCACCGCGGCAGAACCGCTCATCAAATTACGCCTGGTCGGAATGCCAAATACGTCGGCAAAAATCTGCATAAACAGGTCGCTGTTGGCGCCGCCGCCGGAAATGATCAGGCTGCGGAACGGCGTATTCAGTTCCTGCGCCATCTTGTCCATGTGGTTTTTCATGGTGAAGGCAATGCCTTCCAGGATGGAACGATACATATGCGCCCGCGTGTGACGGCCGTCGAAACCGATCATCGCCCCTTTGCGGAATTCCGCTTCCGGCGGCGGAGCCCAGTCATGCACCGTGATTAAGCCTTCGCACCCGGCAGGCACCCGTTCTGCTTCATGGTTCAGCAACTCTTCGATGCTCACCCCGGCGTCATGAGCAGCAGAAAGCGCCGCAGCGCCAAACTGGTCGCGAAACCAGCTGACTGTCCACATACCACGCCGTACGCCCATGCATTCATACAAATAGCGACCGGGGATCGACGCCTGAAACGGCCAGAAATTCTGCGCATGCTTCACATTGGTTTGGCCGTGCACCATGGCGCCGATATAGGTGCCAAGAGAGATCAGTGCGACACCGGTATCCAGCGAGCCGGCCCCCAGCGCTTCTACGGCCTTATCGTGTGCGGTCGCTACCACCGGAATACCCGCCGGCAAGCCGATTTGTTGCGCCGCGCGTTCGCTGAGATGACCGAGAATTTCCCCCGGCTTCACCACATCAAAAACCTGATCGCGCGTCAGGTTGCAGCTTTGCCAGACTTGCGGGTCGGTGCTCCAGTCCAGTGTGTCATTGTCCATTGGCCACCAACCGATATAGTTGGCGCAGGTATCTTTAAACTTGCCGGTCAGGCGGTGCGTGATATAGCCGGAGGTGGTGGTGATATAGCGCACGCCACGGTAGGCATCAATATACTCATAGGGCTTGTTCAGGCGCTTATCCATCCAGTTGATGACCGGGTAGGCCAGTTCGCCGTTTTCTTTCAGCAACGCCCGGCAACAGCGAATGATGCAGACGCCCATCGACACAATGTCCTGCGGCTGACCGCCATAGTCGGCAAAACGCTGCATCACGCGGCGGAAAGCCACTTTTAACGCATTCCACAGGTCGTCATCAGGATGCTCCGCCAACAGCGGTGCGGGAATATCCAGTTTGCGCAGTTGCTGTTTGCCTTCGCAAATCACCTTGCCGTCCAAATCAAAAATCACCACTTTTGCGCTTTGGGTGCCAACATCCACACCCATCAGATACTTCTTCTTCATGCGATCGCTCCTTAAGAAAAATGCCTTACCCGACGGCCGGTTTTGGGGTTATGGTTTTAGCGTCGGCAGTTTTGATCTTGTTGAACAACAGATAAGTAAACACCACCACCAAACCGGTGGCGACCAGGCCCATCAGCCACATATTGCGGTAGGCCTCGGCGGCGGGCAGGGTGTCTTGCCAGTGCCCGACCAGCGGATAAACAAACACGTCAGGCAGGAAACCAATCACCGAGCAGATGCCGACGGTGGTGCCCATAATGAATTTGGGTGTGCGGGCTTCACCTATGCAGGCGAAATACAGCCCGCGTGAGGCATAACAGGTAAACGCCAACAGCAGGATCAGGCCGATACCGACGGCGACCGACGCGGGTTGCCGATTGGTGAGTAACAGGGCCACCAGAGTGATCAGGCTGACCAATGCCAGCAGCTGGATCACCCGGGTAGGCGATTTCAGCCGGCTGTGGCTGGTGATCAAACCGCCGAGTGGGCCGCACATGGCGCGGAAAATTTTATTGATGACAATGCCCATATAGCTGGCGGCCACCAACGTCATGCCATACATTTCGGTCAGATAATTGGTGGAGTAACTCAGGATGGCATAGATGGTGTAAACGCCGAAAATGATCATGCTGCAATACCAGGTGGTACTGACTTTCAGCACTCTGAGGATATCGCCAAGGTTAAATTGGCGCGAGGGTTCAGCGTTGTCCGCCGCATTGTTGATCCCGTCAGTGACAAAGAACCAACAAAGAATGCCGAGGAGAATATACACACCGCTGTAAATCAAAATCACCGCCTTGAGGCTGTTAGGATCTTCGGTGGCGAATAAAGAGAAGACCCACATGGTGAAGACGGCCAGCGCCATAACACCAACACCGCGCAAGCCCTCCATCCAGCCCATGATTTTCCCCTGTTCATCATGATCGCCCAGTAAAGACGCGGCCTTGATGGAAACGGACCACAACAGCAGAATAGTGGTAATGGCGAACGCCACCTGGATCAGGATCATCACCCAGAAGGGGGGGTATAATGCCATCAGCCCACCCAGTAATCCGGTGGCGACCATGGCGAAAGTCATTATTTTACGATGAGAGAATTTATCGGCGATAATACCACTGGGTGCATAGAGAATAATGGCGGCAATACCAAAGGTGCTCATTATTAACCCTATTTCGGTATTGGAAAAACCCATGAATTTCGCCATGGGTATTTGATAAATATAACGCAGGTAGGCCAAATCAAAACTTACACCGCCGCTAATACTTATTATCGCCAGCGTTAGCCAGCGGTGGAAATTGGATTTTTTCATGCGGCATTCCCGTGAAAATGTCAAACAAAAAAAGAGAAAAGCAAGCTTCCCGCATGACGGGAAGTTACTTTTCTCTTCGGCTCATTCAGTAACTGCACTAACAAATAGCATGCCGCTGATAATATTAACAGTGACTCCTATCACAAAAGGTTAAAATAACAACGGCGGGGCTAATTGTTAAAAATCGGGATTATTAGTGTATTTTTAGGCATGAAATGATTTTGTGAGGTAAGTCACGGAATGGCATTAGTACGGCATGTTAGCTTGCTTCTCAGTTACTAGAGCCGATGAGAAAAGTAACTTCTCTGCCACCCGCAGAGGAGCTTACTTTTCTCATTTTTTTTGCATTTTTTTCAGGCTAAGGAGTTAGCACATGTCACTAGATGCATTGAATGCGTTCTCACTGGATTTCTTTTCGCTGAAGGGCAAAACCGCCATTGTCACCGGTGGCAACAGCGGTCTGGGACAGGCGTTTGCCGTTGCCCTTGCCAAGGCCGGTGCCAACCTGTTTATTCCCAGCTTTGCGATGGACAAGGGGCAAACTCGCGAGATCATTGAGCAGCAGGGCGTTCGTGTTGAGTTTATGCAAGTGGATATCACCGAAAAAGGGGCACCGGCAAGGGTCATCGCGCAATGCATGGCGGACTTTGGCAGCGTAGATATCCTGGTTAACAACGCAGGGATCTGCAAACTGAACAAGGTACTGGATTTTGGCCGGGCGGACTGGGATCCGATGATCGACATCAACCTGACCGCCGCCTTTGAAATGAGCTACGAAGCCGCCAAGGTGATGATCCCCAACCAGCAGGGCAAGATCATTAATATTTGTTCACTTTTCTCCTATCTCGGCGGGCAATGGTCGCCGGCTTATTCCGCGACCAAACATGCGCTGGCTGGTTTTACTAAAGCTTATTGTGATGAACTGGGTCAATATAATATTCAGGTCAATGGTATTGCACCGGGTTATTACGCCACCGATATTACTGCAGAGACACGCAGTAATCCGGAAACCAATCGCCGCGTGCTGGAACATATTCCCGCCAACCGTTGGGGCGACACTCAGGATTTAATGGGGGCTATGGTTTTTTTAGCCAGTAAGGCATCAAATTATGTTAATGGCCACTTGCTGGTGGTCGATGGTGGTTATCTGGTTCGTTAAATAAACGGGGAAACCCCGTTTTATCTCAGGCAACAAATTTTATATTCTATTATCAGGAAGGAATAACCATGTCTCTGACTCGCGAAGCTATTGTCACTCATTTAAAAGAAATCGTTGGCCCGGCACGGGTTATTACTGATGAAGAGGTGCTGAAAAAAAACAGCGTGGATCGTTTCCGCAAATATGCCGATATCCACGGTGTCTTCACCCAGCCGTTACCTGCGGCGGTCGTCAAGCTGGAAAATACCCAGCAGGTGGCTGACGTATTGAAGTTTTTGAATGAAAATCACATCAACTGCGTACCCCGTACCGGCGCGTCTGCCACTGAGGGGGGGCTGGAGACGGTGGTGAAAAACTCGGTGGTGCTGGATGGTTCGGGATTGAACCAGGTGGTCAGCATCGATATCCGCAATATGCAGGCCACGGCCCAGTGCGGCGTGCCGCTGGAAGTACTGGAGAATCAATTGCGGGCTCAGGGTTACACCACCGGACATTCGCCACAGTCCAAACCGCTGGCACAAATGGGCGGGCTGGTGGCGACACGCAGCATCGGTCAGTTGTCCACCTTATACGGGGCAATTGAAGACATGGTGGTAGGGCTTGAAGCGGTGTTCCCTAACGGCACCATTACCCGGATCAAAAATGTGCCACGCCGCGCCGCCGGGCCGGATATTCGCCATGTGATTATCGGCAACGAAGGGGCGCTGTGTTACATCACCGAAGTGACGGTCAAAATCTTCAAATACACGCCGGAAAACAACCTGTTCTACGGTTATACCCTCGACAATATGCAAACCGGTTTCGACATCCTGCGTGAAGTGATGGTCGATGGTTATCGTCCCTCCATCGCCCGGCTGTATGACGCGGAAGACGGCACTCAGCACTTTACTCATTTTGCCAAAGGGAAATGCGTGCTGATCTTCATGGCTGAAGGGGCAAAAGGTATCGCACAGGCGACCGGTGCCGGTATTGAGGCGATCGTACAGCGCCATGCTGAATGTCGCAAAGTGGACAGCAAACTGATCGAAGAGTGGTTCAATAATCTGAACTGGGGGCCGGAGAAAGTAGAAGCCGAACGCGTACAGATTATGAAAACCAATAATATGGGGTTCACCACCGAGGTTTCTGGTGACTGGGCGAGTATCAACACCATCTATGAAAACGTGATCCACCGGATACGTACAGAATTCCCCCATGTTGCTGACATCACCATGCTGGGTGGCCACTCTTCCCACAGCTATATCAATGGCACCAATATGTATTTCGTTTACGACTACAACGTGGTGGGCTGCAAGCCAGAGGAAGAGATCGACAAGTACCACAATCCGTTGAACAAGATTATCGTCGAGGAAACCCTTAAACAGGGCGGATCTATGGTGCATCACCATGGTATCGGCAAGCACCGTACACACTGGACCAAAGACGAACACGGCAGTGCCTATTACATCCTGAAGGCGCTGAAAGAGGTTTACGATCCCAACGGCATTATGAACACCGGCACCATTTATCCGCTGGAGAAGTAATTTTGCAACTGGCCCGGTTTACCGGGCCTCCTCGGTGGTCTGCAAGTTCCCGCGATGTTTTTCCCCCCAGGCACACAGCATATCGATAATCGGGATCAGCGATCTCCCACGCTCTGAAAGACTGTACTCCACCTTCGGTGGGATCTGCGGGTATTCCTTTCTGATGATGATGCCGTCTCTTTCCAGCTCTTTTAGCGTCGAGCTGAGGGTCTTAAACGAGACAGTACCGATACAGCGTTGCAGCTCATTGAAGCGTAAAACCGGTTTATACTGCGCCAGCCAGTACATAATGATCATCTTATATTTCCCGCTGATCACCGACAGCGTATAGCCATATCCGGTGTCTTCAAGATTGATGCCAGTTGGGCTACATAATTCTTTATTGACCATTTGATACTTTCCTGAAGGTTAGTATATATCGTTTTGGTGCGTACTTTACATTTTAAAAGCATAACATATGATACGCCACTGAACTAATCGAAAGGGAAAGAGCAAATGAAAACACTGGTGATAGTGGCTCATCCGGATATAGAGACTTCGGTAATCAATAAAGCCTGGCTGGCGGAGTTAAGAAAATATCCTGAACTCTACACTGTTCATGAGTTATATAATGTTTATCCCGACTGGCAGATAGATGTGGCGCAGGAACAGAAACTGATCGAGGCACATGAAAAAATTGTGCTGCAGTTCCCGGTGTTCTGGTTCAGTTCACCGCCGCTACTGAAAAAATGGTTGGATGACGTCCTCACGTATGGCTGGGCCTACGGCTCTGGTAGCGGGTACAAGATGCAAAATCGCAAGGTGGCACTGGCCGTGACCGCCGGGATCAAAGAGCAGGACTACTCGAGCACCGGTCGTTATAAATACTCGCTGGATGAAATATTACTCCCCTTTGAAATAACTACTAACTATGTAAATGCAACCTATGGGTCTTATTATGCTTTCTACGGTACAGAGTCCGCTTCAGATGTGACAGCTGAACAGGTGAATAATAATGAAGTTGCCCGCAGCGTCGTGGAATATCGGTCCTTTATTGCTGCGCTGGATTAAAATACTGTGCACACCATAAATAATGGCGTGCACATATTAACTATTCGATATGTGCACCAAAACCACTCCGTCCGGGGGCTATATCGGCTTTCAGGGTTAATGCCGGAATTTCATAGTCCCCCGCATTCTGTCGGCGGAAGGGGATTGGTGCGGTATGCGCCAGGTCATCAAGCCGCTGACCGAAGCGGGCGCTGATTTCAGTAAATTTTGCTTCATCCACCCGTCCGGTACGATAGATGACGAAAGGCGGCAACACCTCAAAACCAGGGTAATGCAGGATGCCATGCTGGATAGGGAACAGAATGTCGTCGATCGGACCATTGATGCCGCGCGCAGCATAGTGTGATTCCCAGCCGCCGGTAGTGACCATCAGCATTGCCCGTTTCCCCGCCATATTGCCTTCGCCGTAACGGTCTCCCCAGCGTGAGTCGGAGTGTTCCCCGACACCATAGGCAAATCCGTAGGCATAGACGCGTTCTACCCAGCCTTTAAGGATCGCCGGCATCGAAAACCACCACAGTGGAAACTGCAGAATAACCGTATCGGCCCAGCGCAGCTTTTCCTGCTCCAATTCAATGTCCTGGCTTTGCAAACCGTTGGCGAACGCATGTTGGGAATCGAGTGATGGATCAAAACGCGTACCGATCGGCGGAACCTTGCTGTCATTGGCATCGAGCGTGGCTTTCCACTGCATGGCGTACAGGTCGGAAACCTGTACCTGATGCCCGGCAGCCTTCAAACGTTGGACTGAAAAATCCTTAAGTGAACCATTTAATGACTGCGGTTCAGGGTGAGCATAGACCAGTAAAACATTCATAGTGTGACCTCCATGGGTTAATGAAAGTCAGGGTAGGTGGTTCTCAGGTATACTAGAAATGAATTTCTAATATTGCAGGTATTACTTTGAATAATATCAGACGACTGGATCTCAATCTGCTGGTGACGCTGGACACCTTGCTGGCCGAGCACAATGTGACCCGGACGGCACAGCGCTTAAACCTGTCGCAGCCTGCGGTCAGTGTGCATCTGGCCAAACTCAGGGATATCTTTCACGACCCTTTGCTGATGCCGGGGCCACGCGGCATGCGACCGACCGCGCGGGGTGACGAGTTACGTGAACCCCTGCGTCTGGCACTCGAGGCGCTGGAGCGTGCGGTATCACCTTCAGAACCTTTTGATCCCAGGGTGGCGGATAATACCTGGCGAGTCGCGGCATTCGACTACGGTGAGTCGACCATTGTTCAACCGGCGCTGATGGGGTTACGGGCTGCGGCACCGCACAGCCGACTGGCCGTTATTGAAACGGTGCCTTCGCGCATCGCCAGACAGGCGGAACAGGGCGAGATCGACCTGGCTTTCCATACCCGTGAAGGTTCACCGGAAAACTTGCGTCAACGCACTCTGTTTAGTGAACGTTATGTGCTGGTTGGGCGGGCAGGACACCCAGGTTTGCAAAATCCGCCGTCGCTGAACCAGTTTTGCGAGCTGGAGCATGTGATTGTCTCGCCGGACGGCGGCGGTTTTTTCGGTATCACCGACAAAGTACTGGCAGAAGCCGGGTTAACCCGGCGCGTGGTGCTTTCGGTGCCGCACTTTTTATTTGTGATGTCGGTGCTGGCAAATTCAGATCTGGTGGCGATGCTGCCCTCACGGCTGGTACGCAACAACAGTACGCTGCAGGTGGTTGAACCACCGGTTGAGGTGCCGGGGTTCGAAATGACCATGTTGTGGCATGAACGCTCCCATCGTGACCCGGCACACCAATGGCTGCGTGAGCATATTGTTGCCTCGGTTGGCTGAGGCTTAGGGGTGGCTGCTGTATTTCAATAGTTTACCCTGAAGCAGCAACATCAACGTACGCACGAACAATAAGCCAATCAGCACATTACTGAAGACAAAAAGGGGTAATGCGAGCGCAGACAATATTCCTTCCTGGCTTGCATGTCCCAGATGCAGGGCGGTGGTCGCCAGGGCTGAAAGCCCGAATGAGAAGCTCCAGAACGAGACATTGAAGGGACCTTTCAGATACCAGGGAAGCAGACGCATGATAAACAACAGTTGCAGCAGACCATAGCCGAAAAGCATTTTGGCCAGTACGTCCGCTTCCCCCCCATTAATCGCCAGCCAGGCACTGCATGCCACCAGAGCCGGAGCCAACTGGATGCCGAGGGAAAGGCGAACCGGTGCCGGCATTTCGCCCTGATTACGCAACCGCTGCAAAATGGTCGGTTCCAGACTCAACCAGGAAAGGATCCCCGCCCCCAGAAACAGCAGGCCCAGATCCTGATAGCCCAATGCTCCGCAGGCCATGCAGCTGATGAAGTTGTTGGCAACCGTTGGCAAATAGAGCCCAGGCGTGGTGGCTTCAACAGGATGAACCCCGCGCCACAAACCGGCACTTTGCCAGGCGGCATAGCTCAGTTGTGCCACGGCCCCCAGGGTGAATATCGCGACGGCCAGTGAACGCCACCAGGGCGCAACACTTATGGCAACCAGAATAGTGGTGGCGGGGAACAAACTGATATAGCTGCTCATCAGTGGATGCTCTATTTCAGCTTTCACACTGTGCGGAAAACGCAGCAGGCGGTATAAAAATGCGCAGGCCAGCAAAAACCAAATAGTGATGGCGATAACGACCAGTGCCTCGCCAATCATTGAAGGAACAGGCAGGATAGTGGCCGCATAACGCCAACCAAAACCCGAGCCAATGATACCCAATACCATGCCAAAGTAGCCGGCAGGCAAATCGAGGAAACGCGGCGCATCCTTTACAATAGACTTGTTCATTTTGTTTATTTTTTCAAATATATTTTATGCAATCTTAGCGAGTTTGGCATGGGGAGGCAATAATACTGAGGGAGTGCGAACAGGCTCGAAAGGGGCTTTGCCGGGCGATGCTCATCACCACCCGGCTCCGTTAGTTAGAAGGTGACATTAACCTTGGCCCAGAGAGTGCGCCCCGGCTCATTCACCGAAGTATTGGATGAATAGCCGAAGGTGCTGTTGCCTGCCAGATTGAGATGCTCGCTGTAGGTTTTGTTGAGAATGTTATCCAAACCGGTACTGAGTTTGACATGCGGGTTCACCTTGTAGGCCACATTGGCGGAAAGCACACCGAAGCCCGGGCTGTCGGCAAAGTCTTTACCCACCACATTGCCCTGATTGATCGCCACACGATGCTGACTGCTGACCAGTCGCCAGAGGCCGGTACTGCTCCAGTCGCCACGCTCGTAAGTTAAGCCAAAGCGTGCTTCCAACGGGGGAATTTGTGGCAGCGGCTGGTTGTCTGTGGTGTTTTTACCCCAGGCATAGGCCAGACTGGCATCGGTTTTCCAGTGCTCGGCAAGCTGGTAACCCATCCCCATTTCACCGCCCATAATGGTGGCGTTGACGTTATCGGCCTGGCTGATACGTGCATGGTGTGGATCGTACTTGAACAGGATGAAATCATTCACATGACCCAGGTAGGCGGATACCCAGCTGTTAAAGCGCTTATCGGTATATTGTGCGCCGATATCGATCTGCGTGGTCTTTTCGCTCTTCACACTATCAAACGGGCTTTTACTGCCGTCCGGTCCGAATGTCGGGGAGAACAGCTCCCAGTAGTCAGGGAAACGTTCGGTATAGCCAATCCCGGCGTAAACCATTAGCGGCATGCCGACCAGGGTATGTTCAATGCGGGTGAAACCGCTCGGCAAGGTATCGGAACGTTCACGCTCATTAGCCGATTGATAGTTATCCACCAGGCTACGATCGAGACGCGCGCCGCTGATAACCTTACTTTGTTCGGTCGCGGTCCAGGTCAACTCGCCAAAGGCACCGTAGTTATGGAATTGCGCATCTTTCTGCCAGCCGTCACCCTGTTTATTGCGGTGAGTGTTGGTTTGCGTATCCATACCGCTTTCCAATTTGAAATCCTGCCATAGCCAGGTACCCATTACACGGCCGCCGACGGTGCGACGATCCAGCTGCATCGTCATTCCCATATTCATATGCCCCATGCCCATGTGTCCCATCGCCATGCCGCCCTGGCCAGGGGAGCGAAGGGTGGTGTTATCCATAATATGGTTGGCATAGTTGTAATAAACCTGAGCTTCAAGCTTGTCCCACACTTCGCCAATGTTGGATTTTTCAAACCGCATACCCAGGCTTTCACGTTTGAACTGTGAACCGTCCATGCCGCGCCCGGCATAGCGTGCTTCGCCATTACCCCGGCCCATGGTCACTTCCAGCAGGGTATCGCTGTCTGGCGTCCAGCCCAGCGCCAGATCGCCATTCCATTTGTCCCAGCGCGAAGGCACTCTGTCACTGTTGCCGTCCTGATAGTCGTTGGAACGTGACTTGTTGCCCATCAGGCGCAGATAGCCTTGCTCGCCCCCCAGGCTGGCATCAATATTTTCATCCCAGCGTCCGTTGGATCCGGCCAATACGCTGGCATTGCCTTTGATACCCGGCTGGTCAAAGCGTGGGCGCTCACGTTCGAAACGTACCGTTCCCGCCGATGATCCGGCCCCCCAGAGCACCGTCTGCGGCCCTTTGGTAATGGTCAGCAAGTCGTAACTTTCGGGTGAAATATAGGAAGTCGGGGCATCCATTCTTGAAGGACAGGCCCCCAACATTTCGCCTCCGTCGGTCAGGATTTTTAACCGCGAGCCAAACATGCCGCGAAACACTGGATCGCCATTGGTGCCGCCGTTACGGATCTGCGAGAAGCCCGGAATGGTTTTCAGATAATCCGAGCCGTCGCTGGCGGGCACCGGCTGACGCGGTGTTTTAGGTGACGTCACTATGGTCATTGGTGAATAGAGTGGTGCAGTTACGGTGATCACGTCACCGTCGTTAGCTTTGACGGCGACATCATGCTGGTGTTGTTCCGCAGCATGACTGTTGAAGGCCGCCAGGATAAACAGCGGCATCGCTGCGGTAATATGCAGAGGCAGAGGGCGCTTTTTATAATTCTTGGTTTTACCAGACATCATCGTTCCTTAATGCAAATTTTAACGCTAAACTTAATGCAAATTTTAACGCTAAACGTATTTTTATATCGCGACCGGTTATTATTTAGACGTGGTGGTGCCCGGAGCATCATGCCGCCGTAAATAGGGGGCGTCCTCGCCATAGCGGATTAATAACGCCAGTCGAGTTGCGATAAATAATGATCTGCAGCAGTAAATCTGACAGGCGTGCGTCAACCACCTGGTTGAATAATCCCACCAGGAATAATTTGGCTGCAGTCTATTAATTTTTAAATCAGAGGAAGTGATGCTGGTGGGGCACGAGGTTGTGCCTCAGAGTGGGCCACATAGGCGAATAACGGGAAGGTATAATGCGTTGGCGGGGCGCGGGACAGCAACGAGCCTGACCAGAATAATGGTGAATAGGCCAGATCCAACAACGGCACATGGATTAACAGCACGCAATAACCACAGGCGCTGTCATCCATCATCATCGCCATATTGTGGCTACCGGTCTGCATGCTCATAGGCATGCCGCCCTTGGCTGACGGCGCTGGCGGGTGGTGCATATGCGCCGACATATCCATGCCGCAGTCAGCCATGCTGGCGGTTTCAGACTGCCCGACGCGCGCATGCTCCAGCGATCGGGAGATCACCGGGGCAATGAACAACATCAGTATCGCAAAAATCCCCAGACAGGCGGGGAGACGGCTTCGCGATGTGGCAGTCCTAATTAACGACACAGAGACCCTAAAATAGTGCGAAATTAACGGACGGAATTGTACTGTTTTATCTGGCAAATGTTAAAACATTTTATCTGGGGTTAGCCTATTGATAAAGTGAATTGCCGTTTGTCTCACATTCTCAACCAATTTAACCATTGTGATATATCTTGGATCTGACGATAAATAATACTGGCAGTGACGAAGTGGGTATATCTGGTTCATCATTTACCCTGCGGTAAATATCGTCCATGAAACAGAAAGACAGTTGAGTGATATTACCTGCCTGCATCCACATTCCCGTGAGAGTTCGATGCTTACACAGGGGGTTCACCCAGGGCTTTTAACCAAACAATGAAGGCGTCAATCTTCGGCCACTGGCGATCGGAAAGTGTCGATACATAGTAGTGCTGGTCGCATTTGAGCTCCATTTTCGGGAAGGGGGCGACCAGTTCACCGGAGCTAAGTCGTTTGTGGATCAACCGTTTGCGGCCCATGGCCACGCCAACATGATTGATGGCTGCGGTTACGGCCAGATCGGAACGATCAAAACCTATACCCGGTGACGTATCCAGATTGATATCGAAATGCTGAGCCCAACTGTGCCACTCATCGGTACCGGAATCATAGCTCCAGGCTTGTCGATCGTGGAGCAGGGTGCAATGGGAGAGGTTGCCGGGAAAATTGGCCAGCTCAAATTGACTGGCGTACTCCGGGCTGCATACCGGAATGATCGCTTCATCCATCAGGTATTGATAATGAAGCTGTGATGATGGCGTGGCATCGAAGTAAACCGCCAAATCAATGCCGGCACGTTGGAAGTTCACATATTCGTTGCCGGTCAGAATGGTCAGATTAATGGCGGGGTATCGGCGGGAGAAATCCGCCAACGCCGGCACAATCCAGCACTGAGCAATTGAGGGACGGGAGTAAACCGTTAACGAACCTGATAGCGCCTGATTTTTGATATCCAGAATTTCCTGGTTCAGGGTGCCGAGTGAGGATTTTAGCGCCCAAAAAACCCGTTTGCCTTCTGTCGTGAGTTCCACCTTGCGGTGAGAGCGGACAAACAGCTGGATACCCAGATTGGCCTCAAGCTGGTTAATATTATGGCTGACGGCGCTGGGGCTGACAGAAAGCTCGTCGGCCGCCATGGCGAAAGATTCATGCCGCGCAGCCACTTCAAAGGTAAATAGCCGCGATAACTGCCAGCCATTCAGTGACCGATGCGGCCCCGTTGGCAAATGATTTACCGTCATAATCCCCCCTGGAAATTTAAAAACGCCCACGATTTACACACCGATTTGATGAGTAAAGTTGACCCATATCGCTAAATTGCCTCATTTTCTGGCAGAAGTCACTCGTTTGATTCTGTTTCACTCATGTGAGGGCGGATTTTTATCGTTTGTCACCGATCGTCGTTTTCCTGTCCAATGACAGTCAGTTAATGACGGGGGTAAGGGCTATGAATTCGCAAGTTTGGGTTGCCGGCACGCTGATCGCCAGTATCGCGATCATCATTTTGACCATCGTGAAGTTTAAGTTTCACCCTTTTTTGGCGTTATTGCTGGCGAGCTTCTTTGTCGGCGGCATGATGGGTATGGGCCCAATTGATATGGTCAATGCCATTGAAAATGGCATCGGCAGTACGCTAGGTTTTTTGGCTGCGGTTATTGGGCTGGGGACCATTCTGGGCAAGATGATGGAAGTATCCGGCGCGGCAGAGCGTATTGGCATTGCGTTGCAGCGCTGCCGCTGGCTGTCTGTTGACGTGATTATGGTGTTGGTCGGCCTGGTTTGCGGTATCACGCTGTTTGTTGAAGTGGGCGTAGTGCTATTGATCCCATTGGCTTTTTCCATCGCCAGAAAAACCGGGACTTCATTGCTCAAGCTGGCCATTCCTCTGTGTACCGCATTGATGGCGGTGCACTGTGTGGTTCCTCCCCATCCGGCGGCGTTGTTTGTTACCAACAAGCTGGGAGCCGATGTGGGCACGGTGATTGTTTATGGCCTGTTGGTCGGGCTGACGGCATCGTTGGTAGGCGGCCCATTGTTCCTGAAATTGTTGGGTAAACGCTTGCCGTTCAAAGCGGTACCGCCGGAGTTTTCCAACCTGGCCGTGCGGGAAGAACATTCACTGCCATCACTGGGGGCAACGCTGTTTACGGTTTTGCTGCCTATAGTGCTGATGCTGGTCAAAACGGTCGCCGAGCTGAATCTGAGTAAAGAAGGGCACTTGTTTGCCGCTATGGAGTTTATCGGTAACCCGATCATTGCCATGTTTATTGCGGTATTCGTGGCTTACTACGTTCTCGGGATCCGTCGTCATATGGGGATGAGCGCGCTGTTGAGCCATACTGAGTCCGGTTTCTCCTCCATCGCCAATATCTTGTTGATCATCGGTGCAGGTGGGGCATTTAACAGTATTTTGAAGACCAGCGGCCTGGCCGATACTCTGGCGCTGATGCTGTCAAATCTGCATATGCATCCTATTCTGTTAGCCTGGCTGGTCGCCCTTATTCTGCATGCCGCCGTGGGTTCCGCCACCGTAGCCATGATGGGCGCCACGGCGATAGTCGCGCCGATGTTGTCGCTTTATCCCAATGTTAGCCCGGAGATCGTGACCATTGCCATCGGTTCTGGCGCTATTGGCTGCACCATAGTGACGGATTCACTGTTCTGGTTGGTCAGGCAATATTGTGGGGCAACGCTGAATGAAACCTTCAAGTATTACACTACGGCCACCTTTATCGCATCGGTATTGGCGCTGGGCATGACCTTCCTGCTTTCATACATTATTTGAGGATGCCGTCGGCAATCGTCATCAGGCACTGTCCTGCGACGATTGCCGTTATTAAGATTGTTTTTGATCAGCAGTGAAGCGTGCAGGACGATAAATTGCAGGTATTTCCGGGTTATTACCGCTGATCAGCTCTTCACTAACCATTCGGCCCAGGGTAGCCGCACAGGTTACCGCCGGATGCATGACGGCAACATAAACGCCAGGCACCTCGTCGATAAATCCGATGACCGGACATCCATCTTCCGGCACTGGGCGCTGTCCCACCGATTGACTCAGTAAGTGCACCGAAGCTGCGCCATTCAATCCTGTCTTCATCGCTGCCAATGTCTCTGCAGCGACATTATCGGTATTACCCGATAGCGGATAGTCTTCCGCAGCCAAGATATCACCATTACGGGCATGCCGGGCTTCTACATCATGACCAGAAATCAGGGTGTTAATTAAATGCTTTTCGGTACTGAACCGTAGCAAAATTGCCGGTGACGCCAGGATCGGCAACGGGATCCCAAGGGTATCAAGTAGGGGAGTTATACCCGTTCCGCAGGCGAGGATAACAGCATCCGCATTTAATACGCCTTCCGGGGTTTGGATGCCTGTAACATGGTTGCCATTTTGGATAAAACCAATGACCGGCGTTTGACTTTTCAGCGTAGCTCCCAGGCTACAAGCCTTTTCCAGCAAGGCGTGCGTGGCATCTATAGGGTCGACAGCACCATCATAAACCGCATAATATGCACGCTGTGGCGGGTTGTTAAACGCGGGTTCAAGCTGGGATATCTCAGGCTGTCGAAGCAGGTTTTCATCAGGCTGACTTTTCAGCGATTCATCGTCATAACTCAGTGCACCAGTCCAGTTCACCCAAAGTTCAGGGATTTCTTTTTCCAGCCGTTGCCAATCGGCCACCGATGCGCGGCGAAGGAAAGCATCGGGTGCGTCATCACTAACAGTCGTGTGGATCCAGCCAAAAGAGCTGCCGGTAGCGCCAGAAGAAGGTTGGTCTTTATCGATGACCGTCACTTTTATCCCGCGACTTGCCAAATGATAGGCGATGGATGCACCCATAATTCCCGAGCCGATAACAATCATGTGTTTCTCTGTGGTACACATACTGAGTTCCTTGTGTGAAAACTGGCCTGACTATCCCATAGAATGGCCAAAGCGTGCAGAGGTATTTTGTCCATGGTAATGGCTCAAGCTTCAGAGCTCTGTTCGGTAAAAGGTGGGAAATGATATGCGATCGCGACCCGCATCCAGGCTTTTGATTATTGAACCGACAGGAAAGGTTTTATTGCTTAAATTTACGCACAGCTCTGGCGCGTTGGCGGGAAAATCATATTGGGCAACACCAGGCGGCGGTGTTGAACAAGGTGAGTCCTATAAGCAAGCCGCTGTCAGAGAGTTGCAGGAAGAAACGGGCATTGTGTGCAATGAAGTTGGTCAGTGTGTAGCGCAAAGAAACTTTGAGATGATGTTGCCGAATGGCGAGATGGTTGAAGCGCAGGAAAATTTTTACGTTGTGCGAGTGAGACATCGCGAGATCAACACTGACCGTTGGAGCGGTGAAGAAAAGCGTGTTATCAGCGAGCATCACTGGTGGAGTATCGAAGAGTTAAGAACAACGTATGAGATTGTCTACCCACAAAACATAGCTGAGATACTCGAGTCGATTTAGCCATAGAAATTCATCAGGTGGGCTGGCTGGCTGCCAACTTAGAGATATCCTGATAAGGGCCATGATAAAGCCCAGAACCTCAGATTCTACGTATATCCACCTAGGTGCGCATAATGTATATTATGTTAAATTGCATTTATGACTCCGCACCAGGCTGTCCAACCTGGCCATAGCTCACCTCGCCTTTCTCCTTACAGGTTCTTTCAGCAGCTAATGCCTGTTCATTGATGGTGACTCAACATCCTCTGTGTCAACAATTGGTCGGTGTGCCCTGATGAAAACGCATCTGCCATTGACCACCATTGTCGTTTGCAGATAACAACCAGATTGACGATCGCAATGTGCACTGAGTAACACCATCATCATTACTGCGATTAAAACTACGGTATGTCAGCAACACCGCACCTTCGGCAATGATGGCCAGCTTAAACCCTTCGGAGAAAATCGATGCCTGACCACTTTCTATTTGAAGTGCCGCCAGGGTTTGCTGTTTATCATAGTAGTTACCTGAACGCCCAATCTCTTCAAAGTCGTCATGCAGCAACTCACTGACCACAGCAATGTTGTTTCGCGTTGCCGGCTGATGCAGTTTAACTTCCAGGGATTGGATTAATGCCAATAGTGGTATCGAATCGGTCAAAACGCCCTCCTTTTTTGATCGCGCTACGTGAAATCTGAAATGAATTGGCTGCCATGACCTTGCAGATTTCGTCAAAATGCACCGTTAATACATCCTAAAGATTACTGCCCATTATCATCTGGCTGTTCCTGATACCTTCTTGCAAAGTGAGCCGAGTGATCGAAATGCTCGATCAGGATTTCGGTCAGCACTCGTATCCTTCGTGCAGGATACCGCCCTGGTGGACGGATGATATAGGCGCCCGCCGGCGGAGGTGAATGACGCGCCATGAGGGGGATGAGCTTTCCCGAGGTTATATGTTCATGGGTAAGGCAATCAGGCAGATAAGCAATGCCGATCCCTGCGAGTGCCGCTTCCACCAAGGCTATCCCGTTATCCGCCTTGTGACCGTCGTTACCGACGCCTCAGGCGGCGTGTCCGTCGAGGCTCATGAAGTTGCTATTCAGCGCATGATCGCTGCCGGCGCGAACATCATGACCTGGCTGGCTGTTGCTTCCGAATGGCAGCGCGACTGGGCCCGCACAGAGCATGCAGCTGCTCTGGCGGACATACTGAAATATCATGTAGGTGGCAGCGGCATCGCCTTAATGTGGGAACAACAGCTGCTCAACACCCCAATTCCTGGCGTCGCTGGTGATGTCGGTCGACAAGTCTGATACGAAACGCCCTGCCTCCATGCCACGCAGCAAAACGATAAACTGCTAAGCTACGCTCTATATGGAGGAAGACATTTCTTCCTCCACTTTTAACGGTGTCAGGCCAGCTGTGTGCTCAGAAATGGGATCACCTTCTCCAATGCCGCGCGTACCGCTTCCGGTTTGTCGTACAGTTCGTAATGGGAAAAGTCAGGCAATGAAACCAACTCGCGGTGCGTCGATGCCGTTGCCCGGCCATACACTTCCATGCCATCACGGAATGCACCAAAGGCACCGACTTTCTCGCCAACAACAACCATCATTGGCTGATTGAGCAACGTTTCTGCGAACGCAAAAGCATCCCAAGCCAGCGTTTTCTGCGCATGAGAAAACAGCATGCGGGTGGCTCCACCAGGCTGTTGCCCGCGCGGCGTCTTGTAATAATCCGTGGCTTCAAAAACATCACGTTCGGTCAGGCCGTGCGCTTTGGCCGCTTCTGGGCTGGCAGGCAACAATTCATTGACCTGGAGCTCACCACCTCGTGATTCAGCCGTGCGTTGTGCTGCCATGGCCTGTAACGCGCCGAGCGGATCGTAATTACTGAAGCCTTCACGGAACAGCCGACCTACGTTGACCCCCGTGATGCTCACTACAGCCTTGATGCGTTTTTCCGTCAAGGTGGCATTGATTGCATAGCCGCCCCCACCACAAATCCCCAATACACCGATACGTTCAGCATCAACATAGGGCAGAGTCACGGCATAGTCGATAACCCTGCTGATATCTTCTACACGCTGGGTCGGATCTTCTACCCAACGTGGAGAACCACCGGATGCTCCCTGGAAACTGGCGTCGTAAGCAATGACCACGTAGCCGGCTTCAGCTAATGCTCTGCCGTAAACATTGCCGGAAGTCTGCTCTTTGCAACTGCCGAAAGGATGAACGCTCACCATCGTTGGGTACTTTTTCGTTTCATCAAAGCCCGCCGGAAACTGAATGTTGGCCGCAATATGCCAGGCCATATCCGCGTTTTGGATTTGAACATTTTTCATTACAGTGTCTCCTTAAAGAAAGGTGCCAGGACTGAAACGGCTTCTGCGATATAACCTTCGCCATCGTACATATCCATATGGTTCGCGCCTTCAACAATGTGGTAACGCTTGTCATCGCTGGCTGCACGATCGTAGATATCGTCGCTCATCCATTTACTGCCGGCCGCACTGCCGGCCACGATCTGTATCGGTTGGGTCAGATAGATTTCTGCCATGTGATAAGCGTCATAGGTGATGATTTGGTTCAGACTACGCAAGGTGGCAAAACCCGGCGCGGTCGGATACTGCGCACGCGGCGTGTGGTAATACTCCCAGGCCTGACGCAGCTCTTCGTTCGGTGCATCAGACTCCTTCATCGGTGCCAGAGGCATGGTACCCATTTCGTTGCTGTTGGCATCTTGGGTACGTGCATTGGAGCCTGCTTCTACCAGTGGCAACGCGTCAATGGATTTAACGTTGTTTTCCCAGCCGTTGCGGAACATGGAACCGATATTCACCGCGCTGACGGTACCGATCGCCTTAATGCGGCGATCCTGTATCGCAGCATTAGCGGTATAACCGGCCCCTGCACAGATCCCCATGGCGCCGATGCGCGCGTTGTCGACATAAGGCAGCGTAGTCAGATAGTCAATCACCGCACTGACGTCTTCGGTACGGATGTAAGGATTCTCCAGCTGACGTGGTTCACCACTGCTTTCGCCCTGATAAGAGGCGTCATAAGCAATGGCGACAAATCCCTGTTCCGCTAATTTATTGGCGTACGTGCCGGCGGTTTGCTCTTTAACACCACCACCAGGATGTGAAACGACGATCGCCGGATACTGACGATTCTCGTCAAAATCAGTTGGGAAATAGATAACGGCGGATAAAGAGATCGCCGGATTGTTGGTATTACTGAAGCTAATCTTCTTGTTCATCATCAAATTCCTCATCAGTGTGGTTCTGTCGGTAGTCGTGCTGGAGATATCACTATAGACGCTGTCGATTAAGATGATTAGACTCAAAATCGTGATTGGTCTTATCATTTAAATGATTAATTGGGAGAGAGATCGGCAATGAAACGCGATGAGATAGCGGACTTGGTGGCGTTCGTGACGGTCGCTGAAGAGCGGAGTTTCACCCGTGCCGCAGCACGGCTGGGAATGGCTCAGTCAGCGTTGAGTCAAATAGTTCGCCGTATAGAAGAGCGCCTTGGGTTGCGTTTGTTAACGCGAACAACACGCAGCGTGGTGCCTACTGAAGCCGGTGAACATTTACTCTCGACTCTCGGCCCCATGCTTCACGATATGGACTCGGCAATGACTTCATTGGGCGATCTACGCGATCGCCCTTCTGGCCGGGTACGCATTACTACCGTTGAGCATGCTGCAAAGACGATTTTGCTGCCAGCCATGCGGACGCTGCTGAGTACCCATCCTGAGATCAACGTAGAAATCATTATCGATTATGGTCTGACCGATGTTGTGTCCGAGCGTTTCGACGCCGGCGTTCGCCTGGGCGGTGAAATGGATAAGGACATGATCGCCGTGCGCATCGGCCCAGACATTCCAATGGCAATCGTTGGAGCACCAAACTATCTCGCAAAGCGTGGCGTACCGACTTCAGTAGCCCAACTTATCGATCATCAGGCAATTAACCTGTACCTGCCCACCTCCGGCACCGCTAACCGCTGGAGATTAATCCGTGGCGGACGGGAAGTCCGTGTTCGTATGGACGGACAGCTTTTGCTCAATACCATAGACCTGATCCTGGATGCAGCCATCGATGGGCACGGGCTGGCTTATTTGCCGTATGACCAGGTACAGGCCGCAATAGCTGACAAACGACTGGTGCGAGTCCTGGACAAGTTCACTCCCGACTTGCCGGGATACCATCTTTACTATCCACACCGACGCCATGCGGGATCTGCCTTTTCTCTACTTATTGATAATCTTAGGTATATGAAACCTATAAAGTAAATACTATTACGGTCTTTATCTCCTGCCTGCGATGATACAAAATCAATTGCCAAAGCAACTATTGCCATTTAACCTATGTGCACTATTTGCCGAGGTAATCCATGTCTTCTAAAGAAAAATCCCTCTATGCCCTCACCAACGCCTTGCAACCGGTTCGCCGAGTATGGAAGCAGGCCGCGACGTTGGTGATAGCCAAATCCGGCATCTCCATGTCGCTGGCTACGGTCGTGGTATGGGTACACCGCAATCCTCAGGGTATTAATCAACGTGATTTGGCGGAAGAAGTCGGTGTCAATCCCGGCGCGCTGGTGCGCCTGCTGGATCAGGCGTCAGCGTTAGGTTTTCTCGAGCGGCAGGAGTCAGCGGGCGATCGCCGGTTTAAAACCCTGCGAATCCTGCCCCCCGGTGCCGAACTGGCCAAAAAGATCGAAGCTGCAGCAGACAAACTGCGGGTCGAACTGATGCACGACGTGCCGTTGGAAGATATAGAAACCGCTACGCGCGTTCTGCGCCTGTTCGAAGAGCGCGCCAGTCAATACTTGCAACAGGCTGGCAATGAGCCATGAAGGTGGGCAAACCGCAGTTGTTGCATGCGACAAAGCTGTTTATCTCCGCCATGCTGGCTTTTGCGCTGGCGGAAAACATCGGGCTACAGAACCCTTATTGGGCAATGGTGACCTGCTGTGTGCTGAGCAATCCGGTCAGCGGCGCCGTGCGCGCCCGTGCTACTTACCGTTTTTGCGGCACCCTATTTGCCGGCGTGTTGACGCTGGCGATCTCGGCATTTCTCAGCAATACCCCGGTGCTGTTGATCGCTGTTGCCGGTTTGTCCTCTTCGGTGATGCTGGGTATTTCTTACCTCGACCGCACGCCACGCGCTTACTTCTTTCAGTTGGGCGCCATCACCATGATGTTGGTCGCTATCGCCTACATTAATCATCCGGACACCATGTTCACGATGGTGATAACCCGGGTGACGGAGATCTGTCTGGGGATCCTGTCAGTGACGCTGGTAGACAGCGTGCTGTTCCCCTCATCTCTGGCGCCGGTCTTGCGCACCCGGTTAACGGGCTGGTTGTCTGATCTTGCGCGCTGGCAAGAAGACAGTCTCGACGGCAAGGCCGGTGATGCGCAGGCCGAAGCGGATCGCATTCGCTTGTTGAGCGACATCGCCTCGTTCAATCAGATGATGACTACCCTCGGCTATGACAGTTCGGTCGATAAAAGCACCCGGCAGGCGGCCATATCGGTACAGCAGCGAGTATTGCAGATCGTACCGCTACTCTCTTCTATTGGCAGCAGCATCGCCGCCTTGCCGACAAGCCTGCGCCCCGCTTTGCAGCCCTGGCTGGATGAAGTACGCCGGCAAGCCGGTGAAAATACGCTGCATCATGCGCGCTTGACTGCCCTGATGCCGCCAGACGAGTCGCTTTCGCCGTGGGAAAAACTGATCGTCGACGAACTGTCGGAACAGATTGAGCAGTGGCTGACCCTGTGGACCGAGGTTCAACAATTGAATGCTTTCCTGGAAGGCGAGCATTTGCCTGCGGCGCTGCAGGCGCAGATGATGCGCAGCCGCGTATTCTCGCCACCGCCGGACACGGGCACGGCGGTGCGCATGTTCGCCGGTATTTTGACGACCTACGTCCTGCTGTGTGGCTTGTGGTATTTCACCGGTTGGGAACAGGGCGCCAACATGGTGCTGATGGGGATCGTGGCCATCGCTTTCTTCGGTGCCGGCGACAACCCCGGTACCACTATCGCCACCTTTGGCCGTTTCGCCACCATCGCCATGGCTCTTGGTGCCCTGCTCAGCTACGTGCTGTTGCCAATGGCTGGAGATTTCGGCAGCTTCCTGATCGTGATGGGCCTCTTTTTGCTGCCGTTAGGCGTTTGGGCAGCGAGCAATCCGCTGGCTACGCTGGCGATTGCGCTGTCGCTCAGTAACGTCAACTTTCAGGGGCATTACGCGCCGAATAATATGGGGCTATATCTGGAAAGTACCACTGCCACGCTGACCGGTGTTTATGTTGCTTTCTTGTGTGCCGCGCTGTTCCGGCGCTGGGGCACCGACCAGGTGGTGGTGCGGCTAATACGACAGGATGCGCAAGAGATGTTAGCTATCAACCGGCACCTATCCGAACGAGACTTGCAACGTTATCAGGCACGAGTGTTAGACCGCATTACCGCCCTGGGCAGCCGCCTGGCCAGCGTTGGTCAGGCCGATCGCAGCCCGCAGTTGTTGTTGCGATTAAAAACCGGCATCAACCTTATTCGGTTGCAGCAGGCCGGCGAATTGAACAGCGGTGCTGTGCGAATGCCCGCGTTACTGGCGGCATTCCGTCAACTCTCCCTGACTGCGGAGACACCACCGGCACTGCTGGGCCAGCTGGATGCCAGTCTGCAACAGGCCTGGCGGCAGAACGATCGGCGCATATTACGGCCGCTCACTCGGTTACGGCTGCTCCATTTCCCTGCGGCTTTGCACTGGAACCCATAACATGATCGGTGAAATCAATATTGATGGCGTTTTCATTTCGCCGTTGCTGCTGTGTCTGATATGCGCGTTTTTCCTGCGCATAGCACTTTCCAGGATGTTGAATAAGGTGGGCTTTTACCCTTTGGTGGCACAGCGCCCGTTATTCGACACCGCCCTGTTTCTTATTTTGGCCGGACTGTTTTTCCATGGCCTGAAATTGTTAACCACCCCCTGAGGACGCCATGTTTCGTGAACGTACCCTTGCCCTGCTGCGCCCATTGCTGACCTTTGTTGCCGTGCTGGCCGCGATATGGGTGCTGTGGCAGCTTTATCTCTATTACACCTACGCACCGCAAACCCGCGACGGCAAGATCCGCGCTGACGTTGTGCCATTGGCCACAGATGTCTCCGGTAAGGTGGACGCCGTGCATATCCACGATAATCAGATAGTGCATAAAGGACAGCTTCTGCTCAGTCTGGATAAAGAGCGTCTGCGTAACGCGCTGGAACAGGCTGACGCAGCCGTGGAGCGTGCCAATGTGCAGTTGGCCTCCTCGCGGCGTGAAAACCAGCGCTATCAGGCGTTGCAATCGGCTATTTCCCAGCAGGAGCGCGATAACCACCGCGACGCCCAGTCGTTGGCCAAAGCCAATCTTGATCAGGCGCTGGCCGATCAGGCACTGGCGCGTATCAACCTGCAACGCGCCGATCTCTATGCGCCGGTGGATGGCGTAGTGACCAACTTCTCCTTACGGCCTGGTGCCTACGCGACCGCCGGCCAGCCAATCATGGCGTTGGTGGATTCCAACAGTTTCTATATCGCCGGCTATTTTGAGGAAACCAAACTGGGCCAGATTCAAAACGGCGATAAGGTCATTATCCGCATCATGGGTGAACAGCAGCCACTGTATGGCCACGTCGACGGGCTTTCCGCGGGTATCAACGACAGCGAACGTACCACGGCCACCGGCAATCTCCTCGCCAACGTCAACCCGACGTTCAGTTGGATCCGTTTGGCCCAGCGCATTCCGGTACGAGTCGCTATTGACCAGGTACCCAGCGGTGTCACCTTAATCGCCGGACGTACGGCGACAGTCAGCCTGAGTGAAAATGGAAGGTAGGCTGATGTAATAGATAGAAGTGAAACGGGATTGAGAGAAAGAATACCTTGCGGATCTAAATAGTTGACTCAGCCAATTCAAACCCCAGCCCTGTGGCGAGATCCACGGGTGCTGGGGTCTGCTTTGGTTGTTTTGGCATCAATCAGCTATTTATGAATGCCAATAGATCTGCGTTTACCTGGTCGGCGTGAGTGGTCGGAATGCCGTGCGGAGCCCCTTTATAAGTATTAAGCTTGCCGTTTTTGAGCAGTTTGGCCGACAACACACCTGAGTCCTGGTAAGGGACCACCTGGTCGTCATCGCCATGGATCACCAACACCGGGATGGAAATACGTTTAAGATCCTCGGTGAAGTCCGTTTGCGAGAAGGCAATGATCCCTTCGTAATGCGCCTTGGCCCCTCCCATCATGCCTTGCCGCCACCAGTTCCAGATAACAGCCTCCAGGGGTTTGGCACCAGGCCGGTTGTATCCGTAGAAAGGGCCGGCGGGGACATCGTAATAGAATTGGGGTCGATTGGCGGCCAGCTGCGCCTGGAAATCATCAAATACCGCTTTTGGCGTGCCTTGCGGATTGCTGTCGGTTTTCACCATCAACGGTGGCACTGCGCTTATCAGCACGGCCTTGGACACTTTATCCTCGCCATGGCGCACGATATAGCGCACAACCTCCCCGCCACCAGTCGAGTGGCCCACATGCATGGCACCCTGTACGCCCAAATGTTTCACTACCGCTGCCACGTCGTCGGCGTAGTGATCCATGTCATGGCCGTCCCACACCTGGCTGGAACGACCATGGCCGCGTCTGTCATGCGCGACAACCCGGAACCCTTTACTGACGAAGAACAGCATCTGGATGTCCCAGTCATCACTAGACAGAGGCCAACCATGGTGGAAGAAAATCACCTTCCCCTCTTTTGGCCCCCAGTCTTTATAGAAAATATCGACGCCATCACCAGTCGTTACGTAACCCATGTTGTTTCTCCAACTCAGTTAATTGTCAGGGCGATGTGTGTTTGCACACCGCCGGGATGGCCGGCTCCCTGAACGCAGGGGGAACCCTGGAGCCTGAGTAACGGCTCGCCGACGGTCTCATTTCGGCCGTTTAGGAAGTATAGGTTTAGTTGGGAGAACAGCATGCCGTGGGTAATGGATTTATTGCGGGAGCCGGGAGTTTTACCTCCATCAACGTGACCCTTTTCCCGCACCATCAAAAGTTGAAAGCCTTTTCGACAATAGCGCAACAGCTTAGCCCGCCGCGTTATTACGATGAAGGGCGCACGAGACGGCGTTCAGCAACTCCGGAATGTCCATCTTGGGCAGTACGACTTCTATAAAGGCCAATTGGCGACTGTTGGCCACCTCAAGCAGCGCCTGCTGTAACTGTTCCGGTTCAGTGACGCGCAGCGCCTGCATCGAATGTCTCTCAGCCAGTGCTTGTGGCAACAATGTCCAATTCCACTGCGCGATATCGTTGTAGCATTGCTCAGGGCCGTGAATCGCTCGTTCAATGGTGTATCCTTCGTTGTTCAACAAGAAGATGACCGGTTTCAACCCATCGCGCAGCATCGATCCCAACTCCTGCGCGGTAAACTGTGCAGAACCGTCGCCGATAAGTAAGATTACCCGCCGCTCCGGCTCAGCGGTTTGAGCACCATAAGCTGCCGCTAACGTATAGCCCACCGAGCCCCACAACGACTGAACGATAAATTTGCAGCCCTGCGGCAAATTCAGCGCTGCCGCACCAAAGCAAGCCGTCCCTTGATCTGCAAAAATAATATCGCCGGGTCGCAAAAAACCTTGAATCTGTTGCCAGAAAACCTGTTGATCAAGCCGACTATGGGTAGCATTCGGCTGCACCGGGCGATGAATTACCGGCGGCAGCCACTGTTTTACCAGAGATAAACTGAGCTGGTGCAACGCCTTAACCGCTTCCTGCATCGGGATCTGGCTGAACACTTGTTGCCCAACCCTGGCTTCGAACGGATGAATACTGATGCATTTTTCCGCCGGTAACTGGTGGCTGAATCCGGCCGTGACGATATCGGAGAACACCGCACCGACGTTGATCACCACATCCGCCTGTTCTATCGCTTGTCTAACCTGCGGGTCACTGGCAGCACCGGCATAGGTGCCGGTAAAACCGTGGCGGGTTTCGTCCATCACACTCTTGCCCAGCAGCAAGGTAGAATGCGGTAAATGAACCTCACTCATCCATTGATCCAATGCCACATCAACATTGAAGCGCTCCGCCAACAACCCCGCCAATACCGAAACCCGGTGAGCCGCTTGCAGTTTCTCACCTGCCGCCACGATAAAACTCTGTAGCGACGCTTCCGACAGGCAGGGCTGACGCAGTTTCAATGATAAGGGCCGTGAAGCCAACGGGGTTTCTGCCACATCGCAGGGCAGCAGCAAATACACAGGACGACGTTCAAAGAGTGCCGTGGTCAGCAGGCGATCGATTTCTGCCTCCGCATTGTCTGCGGTGAGACAAGCCTGGGCAATGGTCACTTCTTTTGCCATACGGGCAAAGTGACCGAAATCACCATCGCCCAGCGAATGATGCAGTAAACGGCCGCCTTGCTGTGCACGCAGGGCCGGCGCGCCGACCACGTGGATCACCGGTACATATTCGGCATAGCTACCGGCGATGCCGTTCACGGCACTCAGTTCCCCCACGCCGAAGGTCGTCAGCAGTGCTGCCGCCGTATTGCAACGCGCGTAACCATCAGCAGCATAGGCCGCATTAAGTTCGTTGGCACAGCCAACCCAGGTGACATGTTGATGAGCGATCACATGATCGAGAAACTGTAGCGTGTAATCACCAGGTACCCCGAAAAAATGACGAATGCCGATCTGAGCCAATCGGTCGAGGAGATAATCTGCAACGGTATAGTTGTTAGTCATGACGACTCTCTGCCTTTAAAAGAAAAAGCACGGTTAAAAAACCTGTTGCGTTGGACGCAACACGATTTCATTGATATCCACGTCGGCAGGTTGCTCAATTGCATAGGCGATGGCGCGTGCCACCGAATCCGCCGGAATGGCCTGTTTATAAAAGTCCTGCACGAACTGCACACTCTCGGCGTCCGAGCTGCCAAGCTTCAATTCTGAATCCACCGCTCCCGGACAAATGGTTGTGGTTCGGATATTCGCCCCAACCTCATGCCGCAACCCCTCAGAAATCGCCCGCACCGCGTACTTGGTCCCGCTATAAACTGTCCCACCCGGGCTAAAAACCTTTACCCCCGCTACCGAAGAAATGTTGACGAAGTGCCCGTCATTTTGTTGCTCGAACACCGGTAAGACTGCGGCGATACCGTACAGTACCCCCTTGATGTTGATGTCTATCATTCGTTCCCATTCATCAACTTTTGTCATAGTGATCGGCGCAATCGCCATCAATCCGGCATTATTGATAAAGACGTCTATCCGACCAAATTGCGCCACGGCGGCGGCGACCATGGCCTTAACCTCTTCACGCTCAGTGACATCGACCTTGATCGCCAGCGCTTTACCGCCGGCGGCGATGCATTCGTCCACCAGCAGATCAAGGCGTTCCTTACGGCGGGCAGCCAACACCAGCGTGGCTCCAAGGGTGGCCAAATGGCGTGCGGTTGCCTCGCCCAGTCCACTGCTCGCGCCCGTAATCACAACGACTTTGCCTGAAATTTGGCCCATACTGTGCTCCTGATAGCTAATCACCGGTTTATTTAGCGGCTAATCAGCATGTTAGAAATGACTCAAAATGAGGGGAAGGATCCGCACCATGACGAATATCAAGCGGCGAGTCGGCGATATCTATATGGATATCACCGGAATAACTCTATTATTACCGCTGATATATCAAGTCATTAATGAATGCGAATTTAAGCAATAACGACCTCAACGATAGAGACGTAACAGTCGGTATCAATGATGCGATTTAATTTTAAATCGACACTGGCCAACATCGAACGCAATTTATCCTCAGTGCGTGTTTGCCCACCGTCGAAACTCGCCAGCAGTAATAAGTCAATTTCATTACCGCCATGCCAGCTATTACCTTTCGGGATCACCGGCTCCATAATCAACAGTTTTGAATTCTCATGCATGGCATTTCGACAGCAGCGTAATATGGCTTTTGCCTGATCGTCAGGCCAGTCCATAGTGATATATTTTAACAAGTAAAAATCTGCTGTTGGACAGGACTCAAAGAAACTCCCTGCTTGAGTTTTCCAGCGCGAATCATCGCCCAACTCCCCAAGGCGGTTTCTGGCCAATATCTCCGGACGATCAAATAGAATACCGTGCAGCGTTGGGTTACTGCGTAAAACGTTCAGCAGCAGTCCGCCCATGCCGCCGGCAATATCGACGACGGTTGCATTTTCAGGGAAGGTATAGCGGCGTGTTAAGAATATGTTTTCCACTGCTGACATGGAAGACATACCGGTATGAAAATCATACCCTTCTTCCCTTTGATTACTGGCCTTCGACCAATATTCATAGAAGGACAAGCCGTATAGATTTTTAAAGGAAGATTCGTGGCGCAAGCTATCGACGAGGTTACCCAGCGGCAACCAAAATGTCTCATCAGTCAGCATCATGACCGCAGAGCGCAATGAGTTAGGGACATCGGAACGCAGAAACTCTGCGGCAGGCGTCAGTGCGAACTGGCCACCTTCGGTTTCTTCAAATATTTTTTTCGATGCGAGCATGCGCAGAACACGGTACAACTTCTGCCCGTCGACATTGACAATTTTCCCTAGCTCATCTGCGCTCTTTGCGCCTTCCTTGAGACAATCGGCGATGCCTAAGACCGCTGCAGCCCTAAGCGCCCCCTGATAAGTAAAAGCCATTGATTGCTCTAATAAATATACCGCGGCATCGGCATGCTCAGATATACAATTGGAATCATTCACCATGATATTATTTCCTCGATTTAACTATTCGTTAAAATAAATTAAAAAAAGAACTTATCAAATAACAGCACTGCTTAAGATGATTATCGTACAAATAACATTGTACGCAAACCAACCTGGGCCGCCTGGTGAAGTGTAATTAACTCAATGATGTGATTCCAAAAAATCATAATCATTAGCTCGTTACAAAGATTGGTTTAAAGATCTCACGTGCTCGTTTAAAAATGAGATAACCACGCACTGCAACTATTTCATAAGAACGACATGGTATCTCCGTGAGGGAATTAATGCCGTTGAATTAATTGCAACGCTAATCAATGAACAAGTCAGTATTAAGAAATGGTTTTAATATTGATATTTTATTGTGGAGTGAAGTTTGGACGCTTTATAAATAAAGTCAAACTTATTTTAAGTAAAAAATCCTAACCAGAAGATAATTTGGAAATTATTTGATGGCAATCATGACAAAAACAAAGATGGGATGGGATGGGATGGGATGGGGAGTATATATTACTCAATCGCCCTAATCTCTTTTATCAGCACGTTTTTACTTATGAGGGGAAAGGTTCCCAAAAGGTTACAGCGTCACGATAAAATCAAGAATATGTTTTGAATCAGAACTCCCCGTGGAGAACGGGGAATTCCACCAGATAAGCCAGTGTGGCTCATCTGCTGTACTCACCTAGCGGGCCAGTTCCACTCCATCGAGTTCAGAGATGGCCAGACAGAAAACTTCCGTGATAGCGTCGACCGTGTAGGCAGTTTTAGCCGGGATCATCAACATCTCATGAGCCTGCAACGTCTGGTCCCCGATTTTAAGTTCACCGGACAGGACCATCAGTTTGACCCAGCCCGGATGCATTCTGGCTGACTGATGACTGCCAGCATCAAGTTTCAACAGCGCCGTGTGCCCTTGCGCCTCACGTTTCAAGATATGGTAATACACTCCATCGTAAGGCATTTTCTCGTAGTGCAGTGTCGCCAGTGTTCTTTTATGCATGATAGCTTCCTAGTAATCGGTGATTAGTTGGATCAAGTATCACAATTCCCTAACGGCCTATCGGCCTGTTAATAAATATATAGGACGTATGCCTCATACGCAAAAACTCACTTTTGAGAACTCAATCAGCCAGATCGCTTAAGAATTTCCGGGCAGGAACAAAGAAGTTAACGCCGGCTACGGCCGTGGAGAAATCAAGGATCCGGTCATGCAATGGGGCCGGATTGCCGATAAACATTCGCTCAAGCATCTTCTCAATCACCCAGAGGTGACGTGAATAGCCGATAAAATAGGTGCCATATTCGCCGCGCCCCGGAGAGGCAAAGGGCATGTTATCGCGCAAAATGTCGTGTTCACCCTGCTCGTCTTCAATGGTGCACAGAGTCTTATGTGATTTTTGTCCCTCTGTCGCATCCGGCAGCTCGACGTTATCAAACTTGGTGCGTCCGATAATGGCCTCCTGGGTTTCCACCTTCTGTGCACGCCAGGCGGCCATATTGTGCAAGTATTTTTGTATCACCACATAGCTGCCACCCGCGTAGTCAGGATCCTCATCACCCACGATAGTCGCCTGTGGCAAGGCCAGACCCACCGGGTTCGCGGTACCATCGACAAACTCCAGCAGATCGCGTCCGTCAAAATAACGGAATCCCGCGACCTCATCGACGACAGTGATCGAATCACCAAAAGCTTCCAGCAACATTTTCTCGAACTCAATGATCAAGTCTGTCGCGCCTGCACGGACGTGGTACAGCAAATCGCCGGAGGTGGCCACGGCCGTATGTTTGGCGCCTTTGATTTCCTTAAACGGTGTCAGCTCTTTGGGGGCGGGTTTTCCGCTAAGGCTCTCCCAGACACGATGCGCAATGCCGACGTTACAGGTGAAGCTGACATCAATGGATCGTATCTGGACATTTTTAATCAGATCTTCGGTACTGGCGATCACGGCTCGGGCGGTGGCGAGTGATGCACTATCGTCTTTGATCTTGAGGATAAGAAAGGCGGCAGCGGCCGTCATGGGTGCATCAATGTATTGGGGTTCGGTCTCCAGCGCACGTTGCGCCAACGACAGTGGTGAAGTTGATTCCTGGTTCACGAAAATCTCCCCTAATGGGTGAGTAATCAAGGATTTTTATCTTAGCGTCGATGACGTCGCATAGCCAAGCTATATCCCTGCAGATGCCATTGACATGGAGTAACAAAGTGATTGGCGGGAATAGCAAAAGCGCCCGCAGAATGCGGGCGATATCCAGTACATTGGTATCCTGTTAGCCTTTTTTAGGCTGCCGCTCACCGGCAAACAGCCCTCGTTCCCTGGCCCAGACAATGGCTTCGCTGCGGCTGTGTACGTCGAGTTTTGAGTACACCATAGCCACATGATTACGCACGGTATTGGGGGCAAGATTGAGTCGCGTGGCGATTTTCTTGTCGGGAAGCCCCTCGCAGATCAACCCCAACACATCGCGCTCACGGGCGGTAAGATCGGTGAAGGAAAATCCGGACAGGTTGGGCTTATTGATGCTTTTCACATTGGCCAGTTTTTCGAGCAGCGTCTGACTGAACCAGGAAGCGTCCTGCATCACTTCCTCAATGGCGGAAACCAACTCCAGCTCCGAACGTTTGCGCTCGGTAATGTCCATCATGACCAGCAGGTAACAGGGAGCGTCATGAATACTGACGGCATCAGCAGATACCACACAGTCGATCACTTCGTTACCCTTCTTGCGGAGTTTAAGATCCTGACTTTCTACGTTGCCGGTTTTTCCCAGCAAGGTAAACAAGCGCCGGCATTCCCCTTGCCCGTCGATGAAATTGATATCCTCGACCCTCTTGCCAATCAGCTCCTCAGCGACATAGCCGGTGGTTTTCATAAAGGCTTCGTTAATATCCAGCACCTGCTGCTTGTCCGCCGTGCACACCAGCGTGGGAACCGGGCTCAAACGAAAGGCCTTGGCGAACCGCTCTTCACTCTCGCGCAACGCCGACTCGGCCTTACGGCGAGGTTCAAGATCGGTGAAGGTAAACAGCATGCAATCGACTTCGTTAATATCCAGCGGCTGACCGGCAACGATCACCAGTTTGGTTCCTCCGGCTGGCAATTTTAACTCGGCCTGCATTTGCGGAATGGTTGCCCCTTCACTCAGGCGTTGCACCGCCAGCTCCTTATGCTCCGCTTGCTCCAGCACATCCAACGCGTACACCGAGTTACCCATTACCTGTTCGCGGCTATAGCCGGTCATATCGAGGAACCCCTGATTAACCTTGATGTAACGCAGGTCGCTCAGGCTACAGATCACCGCAGGTGCCGGATTGGCATTGAAGGTTTTTTCAAAGCGCTCCTCGGCGCTGGCCCACTCGGTAGCGTCACTCAGGATCAATACCAGCAGCTCGGGTTGCCCTTTGGCATCAGTGATAATCAGGCTGCGTAAACGCTGAACCCAGAGAAAGTCCGGCTCGCCGGCGGGCCGGACCTCGATCAGCACGTCGCTGAACTCCTCGCCGGCAGCCACCCGGTTAAGCGGATATTGCTCTGAGCTCAAAGGATGATTATTGCGATAACGCAAGGCAAAGCGTTCTTCATACTCCTGGGCATTGGCACCCAGCTCACTCAGGCTGGTCAGCCCATGCATGCTCAGTGCAGCCTCATTGGCCCACAGAATGGTCCGGTCGACTTCGGTCAGGATCACCCCTTCGGTCAGTCCTGAGATGATCTGTTGTAGTTGGCTACGGTTGGTTTCGCTGGCAAGAACGGACTGGCTCATTATTTCTCCACAAGACAAAAGGTCTCAGGCCACCGGGCGGCGATCGGCACTCCTGACAATGACACGACTTCCCCACCAGCATAGTGCTTAAGTAGTTCATTCGCGGGGTGTGAATGCACTAGCTCCATGGGTGCAAATGAACCGGGACGTTCAGTGGTGCACAGCGGCAGACTGATTCTGTCGGCGCAGCGGAGTGCTGCGCGTACAACCACTTGTCCAGTAAATATAAGGAATAACAATGACCACTGTCTATGAATCCAATCGCCTGGCGTTTAATGTTTCATGGGGCTCAATATTGGCCGGGAGTGCCATGGCGCTGGTGACCTATCTGATATTGAGTGTACTGGGTACTGCTGTCGGCGCATCGGCCGTGGATCCGCTGCACGCAGGCAATCCCCTGAGTGGCTTCGGTGTGGGGACCGGCATCTGGCTGTTTGTCACCACCTTGCTTTCACTGGCCGCAGGTGCCTTTGTCGCTGGCCGAACGGCCCCCAACCGCGGTGGCTTGCATGGCCTGTTGAGCTGGGCAGTCACTACCTTGCTGACCACCTGGCTGGTTATTTCCTTGGCGAGCGGCGTGGTCGGTCTGGCCGGCAGTGCGGTTGGCAAAGGGTTGTCTCTGGCGGGCAACGGTGTGGCGGCGGCAGCGCCGGGCATTGGTGACAGCGTGAAACAGCAACTTGATAAGAAAGGCATCAGCCTGAATTGGGATGACCTGCAAAATCAGTTGGCTACCACGCTCAAGCAAACCGGCAAGGCTGAATTGGATCCGTCCAACCTGCAACAAAAAACCGAGCAGGCCGGTGCAGATGGCAAGCAATCGGCGACCGATGCCGCCAGCGACCCGGCACAGGCGGCAGCAGAGCTTAAGCAATGGTTCGAACGCGTTAAACAATCCGGTGAACCTACCCTGAATGCCGCTGATAAAGACGCGCTGGTGAACATCGTCGCTGCACGTACCGGCAAGAGCCACGCTGAGGCGACCCAAATTGTCGACAATTATGCGCAGGCTTATCAGCAGGCGGTACAAAAAGTGGAACAACTTAAGGCTCAGGCCGAGCAGAAAGCGCGTGAAGCGGCTGACGTTGCGGCCAAACAGGTATCCCGTGCCGCCTGGGGCTCCTTGCTGATGCTGCTGTTGGGTGCCGGGCTGAGTTTTGCTATCGGGCGTATTGCGGTATCAACGCGTCGTACCCTGGTTGTGAGCGAATGAAGATGGACCTTTCCACCAAGCGGGAGTTGTCATCCATCTCATTAAACTATCGTAAAGTTGTCGGGGCCTCTGTACCGGTGCTTACCCTCGATTTCTACAATGAAAAAAACGAGCGCTATACCCTGCGTTATAACTTGCCGCCGGACACGCCGGAGCGGACAGAGCGACGGGTGTCTTTGCTGCTGCATCTGCTGAGCAAGCAAAAGCCGCTGGAGATGGATGACGCCATAACTTAATTCAAATTAAGTAACCTGCCAGGCCCGAGCCGGATACACCACCGGACTCGGGCCTTTTAATGCTCTACTTGACCACAATCCCCCACTTCTTCATGCGCGACAGCAGCGTAGTGCGTTTGATACCCAGACGCTGCGCGGCACCGCGTGGGCCGGCAACCACCCCGTTGGTTTCTTTCAGTACGCGAATAATCCGCTGACGATCGTCTTCACCCGCCTGCACAGGCTCTGCCGTGGGCAAGGGTAAAGCCATCGACGGCACCGGATAGCGCAGTTCCGGCAATTCCAGGTTAAGCACCGTACCACGCGTCAGCAAGACTGCCCGCTCGATGACATTCTCCAGCTCACGCACGTTGCCCGGCCAGGGCATCTGGCTCAGCAGGCGCAGGGTCTCCGCCGGAATACTGTCGATGGTGCGTTTCATCCGGCGCGCGATTTTGTAGGTGAGAAACTTCACCAATTGCGGGATGTCTTCCGGACGTTCACGCAATGGCGGGATGACGATTGGGAACACGTTCAGCCGGTAAAAAAGGTCACTGCGAAACTCCCGGTCGGCCACCATTTGCTGCAGGTCACGGTTGGTAGCGGCAATCAGGCGTACATCCACCGAAATCACCTTGTTACCGCCTACCCGTTCAAACTCCCTTTCCTGTAAGACCCGCAACAGCTTGGGCTGCAGTTCTACCGGGATTTCACCCACCTCGTCCAGAAACAGTGTGCCTTTATCCGCCAGCTCAAAGCGCCCCATCCGCTGGTTGGTTGCGCCGGTGAAAGAGCCTTTTTCATGACCAAACAAATCGCTTTCCAACAGCCCGGTCGGCATCACCGCACAGTTCATTTTCACCATGCGCTGGTCACGTCGTTCGCTCAGGTTGTGGATAGCGCGGGCAATCAACTCTTTACCGGTACCGGTTTCGCCGAGGATCAACACCGAACAGTCGCTTTTCGCCACCATTTCAACCTGTTTGAGTACCGCAGACATCACCACGCTACGTCCGACAATCTCGCCGAAATCCGGATTGTTGCCGTTGATTTGCTCAGTCAGATAGAGGTTTTCATGCACCAGGCTCTCTTTGAGTCGGCTGATTTCCTGGTAGGCCAACGCGTTGTCCACCGCAATGGCGATACGCTCGGCGATCTGCTGCAACACCCGCAGATTGGCGGCATTGAAGTTGTCCGGCTGGCATTGCGCCAGCTTTAATACGCCCAGGGTCTTGTTGCCAAACACCAGCGGCAACACGCACAGCGTTTGGATCTGATCATGCCAAAGGTCAAACAGCTGGCGTTCATAAGCCGCCAGACGATCGGAATGTTTCAGATTGAGCAGCAGCATTTCCCCGCTCTGCATCACCTGCTCGGATAAGGTGCCGGCCAGCGCTACGCTGTACTGCTGACGTTCTACCACGTCGTCTTGCAAATAATGGGTGGAATAGATGGTCACCTGATCGGTTTTATCGACGCATAACACCATGCTGATGGCATCGATCTTGAAGAAACGGTGGATCTCGGTGGATATTTCGCCGATCAAATCATCAAGATCGAGTTTCGATAACACCGCGTTGGTGACGTCAACCAAGACGCGGAAATCGTCGCGCTCATGGCATAACTGACGCTGGCGGTTTTCCGCCTGCTCACGCAACCTGATCTGTTCCACCGCCAGCGCAACCAATTCCATCAGCGTCTGCAACTGCACCAGATTGGCATCACTGAAGGGTTGCGGGCTACTGCGTAACAGCTCACAACCGCCGATCAAGCTACCGCCAGCGTGCAACGGCATCAGGCAATATTGGTTAAACGGCAGATACAGCGCCAGGGCATTGATTTGCGGGTAACGCGCATGCAGATCTTCGCTCTGCCAGCGCTGCGGCAACGGGCTTTGTCGCAGTCGGCTCACCGGCCCGTTAGCCAGCAGAGTTTCATCCTGATAGATGACCGGCTGCCGCTGCGCATCCAGCCCATGAAAGCTGACCCGCTCACTGTGCAAATCAAACAGCACCAGCGTTACCTGGTCTGCCAGTTGCTGACGTTGCAGCACCTGGCGCAGTTGCCGTAACAGGTCGGCAAAGCTGTGCTGACTGAGCAGCATGCGGGTGGTTTCCAGTAATTCTTGTTTTTCTAATTGTGCATTCGACATTGTTTATCACTTGCCTGAGTCGCGATGATGATTTTAGTGAGTCACGTCACAAAGTGTAACGCTGGGCGACAAGGTTCTCCCCCGACAGGATCAACAAATGCGCGGCAAAGGCTCGGCATGCGGTAAATCCAGCAGGCGACTGATGCCATAAGTGCCCTGCAGTCTCACTTGCCGCCCGGCAGTCACCCGGCCAATCAGCGTAGCGGCCTTGCCCAGCGGATGCGCCTGTAACGCAGCCAGTACCGCCTGTTCGGCTTCCGGCGCGGCCACCACCACCAGTTTGCCCTCGTTGGCAAAGTTGATGGCATCCAGCCCCAGCAACTCGCAAATGCCTCGCACTGCCGGTGCTATCGGTAACAGGTTCTCTTCAACTTCAATCCCCACAGCCGCCGCACGAGCAAACTCATGCAAAATGGCGTTCACCCCGCCACGGGTCGCGTCGCGTAATGCCCGCACGCCGTTAATGGCACGCAATGGTGCGATTAACGGTGCCAACACCGCGCAATCACTGGTCACGTCCAGCGACATTCCCAGCTTTTCCCGCAGGTTGAGGATAGTCGCCCCGTGATCGCCGAGCATACCGCTGACAATAACAGCGTCACCGGCGCGGATATGGGTCGCCGCCCAATCCAGTTCCGTTGGGATCACCCCAATACCGGCAGTATTGATAAACATTTTGTCGGCCGCACCGCGCTGCACCACCTTGGTATCCCCGGTGACGATGCGAATACCGGCCTGCTGCGCGGTAGCGGCCATCGAAGCCACCACCCGCTGTAAATCGGCCAGTGGTAAACCTTCTTCAAGGATGAAACCGCAGGAAAGATAACGCGGTAACGCGCCACTGACCGCCAGATCGTTAGCCGTACCGCAGACCGCCAGCTTGCCTATATCACCGCCCGGAAAGAAAATCGGGTCAATCACATAACTGTCGGTGGTAAAGGCCAACCGATCGCCCAGTTGGGTTAATTCGGCCAAATTCAGTCGGGCCTGGTCTTCACGCTGATCCAGCAGCGGATTGGCAAAGGCCGGTAAGAAAATCTCATCCAACAGTTGCTGCATCGCGGTGCCGCCGCTGCCGTGCGCCATAGTAATCACGTTATTCATGCCGGGGTTTCCTCTGTTTCACGGCGGTATTGGTACCAGGCGGCGCAGGCACCTTCCGAAGACACCATCAGCGCGCCAAAAGCGTTCTGCGGCGTACAACCACCACCGAATAGCGGGCAATCACGCGGTTTGCAGCGTCCGGTCAGCACCTCCCCACAGCGGGCACGAGGATCGTCAGCCACCTGCCGGTGCTGCGGGCGGAAACGCCGCTCTGCATCGAAGACGCTATAGGCCGGGGTTAAGGCAATGCCCGAATCGGCAATGGTGCCAAGGCCGCGCCATTCGCTGCCGCCGCCCAACACAAAGACTTCACTCATTGCCTGCTGTGCCAGCAGGTTGCCCTGTTCCGGCACCACCCGGCGGTATTGGTTTTCGGTTTGGCTCTGCCGGCCCACAAACTGCTCAACCAGCATCATCACCCCTTGCAGGATATCCAGCGGTTCAAAGCCGGTTACCACCAGGGGTTTATGGTATTGCCGGCTGATAAAGTCATAAGGTTGGGTACCGATCACCATGCTGACATGGCCAGGTGCCAAAAAGCCGTCGATGCGCACGTCCGGCTGTTGCAACAGGCTGCGCAAGGTGGGGATCAGACTGATGTGCTGACAAAACACGCTGAAGTTATTCAACCCTTCCAGCCGGGCCTGTTGCAGGGTAATGGCGGTGACCGGCATGGTGGTTTCAAACCCCAGGGCAAAGAACACCACCTGGCGCTGCGGGCTTTGCCGCGCCAGCATCAAAGCATCGAGCGGTGAGTAAACCACCCGCACGTCGGCCCCGCGCTCGCGGGCCTGCAGTAACGAGCCTTGTTTGCCCGGTACCCGTAGCGCATCGCCGAAGGTGCAAAAAATCACCTCCGGGTGAGCGGCGATTTCACAGCAGGCATCGATACGCCCCATGGGCAACACACATACCGGGCAGCCCGGACCATGAATAAATTCAATCTGCGGCGGCAGCAATTTATCCAGGCCAAAGCGGAAAATGGCATGGGTATGACCGCCGCAAACCTCCATGATTTGCAACGGCCGCTCTGCGGTAAACGGCAACTGTGTGGCGCGCTGCCGGATATGCTGCAACAGGTTTTTTACCCGTTGCGGATCGCGGAACTCATCAACGTAATGCATGGTTGCCTTCCCCCGCCAAAAACAGCGCCACGTCCTGTTCCACTTCTCCCATCGCCTGTAATGCCGAAAGCATCTCCTCGGCCTCTTGCCTGTCGAGGCGACTCATGGCGAAGCCCACGTGGATCAGCACCCAGCAGCCGAGCATTGCTTCCCTTGGCTCACCTTCCTGTCGCACCAGCGCAATATTCACTTCCCGTTGCACACCACAGACTTCGGCCCAGGCGTGCTGGGGCTGTTTTTCATCCAGCGCCACGATCTGCCCTGGAACGCCTATACACATAATTGTTTCTCCAGCCAGGCCAGCCACTGTTCCATGCCTTCACCGCTGGTCGCCGAAAGGGTAATCACCTCAATGGCCGGGTTCACCTTGCGGGCATTGTCGATACAGGTCGCCAGATCGAAGTTCAAATACGGCAGCAGGTCGATTTTGTTCAGCAGCATTACCCGTGCGGCGGCAAACATATGCGGGTACTTGAGTGGCTTGTCTTCCCCTTCGGTAACCGACAGCACGGCTACCTTATGGCGTTCCCCCAGATCAAAACTGGCCGGGCAAACCAGATTACCGACGTTCTCGATGAACAACAGGCTGTGGGGTTTGAGTTCCAGACGCCGGGCGGCCTCGTGAACCATTTGCGCATCCAGATGGCAGCCTTTACCGGTATTGACCTGTATCGCCGGCACGCCGGTGGCGCGGATACGTTCCGCGTCATTGGTGGTTTGCTGGTCACCTTCCACCACTGCGCACGGGTGTTGCCCCCGCAGCCGCAGCAGCGTTTCCGTCAGCAGCGTGGTTTTGCCGGAGCCGGGGCTGGAAACCAGATTCAGCGCCAGAATATGTTGCTCGGCGAAATACTGGCGATTACCTTCCGCCAGACGATCGTTCTTATCCAGCACCCGGGTTTCAATTTCCAGCATCCGGCGCTGGCTGATACCCGGTGCATGGGTGCCTGCCAGCCCCAAACCGTAATGCAGATCGCCCTTAATATTGCGTTGTGGGCGGAATGGCACCTTCACGTCCCCTTCAATGGTTAATTCACCCTGGGCACAACCGCAGGTACTGCACATATTCATTCCCCTCTGTTATTCAATTTCCAGGCGTTTTATTTGCAAGCCGTCATCGGCCTGTACCCGCAGGTTTCGTCCGCTACAGCGCGGACAAACCAGCACCTGGGGTATCAGCAGCTCGACATCGCTCTGGCAGTCATGGCACCAACACTGCGCCTTCTGTTCCACCAGATGCAGTTCGCAGCCTTCGGCCAGCGTGTCGCGGCACACCATGTCAAAACAGAACCTCAGCGATTCGGCCTCGACGCAGGAAAATGCGCCAATCTCGAACCACACCGCGGTAATACGTTGCGCATGATATTGGCGGGCCTGTTGCTGCATTATTTCCATCGCATGTTGGCACAAGGTTATTTCGTGCATCCGGCCTCCGATAATGGCGATAAACGCGTTATTCCCCTCACATTGCAAATATGATGCCAAGCCGCCAATGACATATTTGTCGAAGCGGCTGTCATCGTCAGTCATTAAATCAGTCATTCCCAAGCGGATTGGCAGATCAATTTAACGCTGACTATTGAATTGAAAGGAAATAATGAAATTTACCGGAATTTGGCACGCTTTATGCTTTAACTCGCTGACCCGGAGCTATTTCGACAACGACCATCAATTTTGAGTGAGGACAATGAGTACAATCAGTGAAGTAACCAGTCAGGCCGATTATATCGCCAACAAAAGCAATCGTCTGATGGCGCAGTGGCAGACCTACCACAGCACGCTGGTCAAAGCAGTCACCACCACCAAAAAGAAGATTAATCATCAATTTACCTACGGCCAGGAAAGCGATCTGCGCTTTGTGCTGTTCAACCACTTTACGGTTAGCATCCAGTTGAGCGAAGGGTTTTACAGCCAGGATATTTGCTACCGGATTAATTTGGCCACAGCCCATGAGCCGGAAAATTTTGTCCCTTTCGCCCATGCCACGCTGGATGAAAACGGCAATATCGACGAAGTAATAAATAACCGCGACATGCAGGCGGTATTTGAACATTACCTGGAAAAGATCGCCGTTATTTATCAATGCCTGTTTGATTCCATGCATGATGGCCACGCCATTCATGACGCACTGAAAAAAATAACCTTACCCGTCTGACCGTCGGCGTTAATCACCGACAGAAATCTGTCGAAGCGTCATTTTTTACTGACGATTTCGTCATAAATGACGAAGCAAGGAGTGTGCATGAACAGCTTTATTATTGCGGACCCTAAATTGTGTATTGGTTGCAATACCTGTATGGCGAGCTGTTCCGCGGAGCACCGGCAACAGGGATTACAGGCATTACCCCGCTTGCAGGTGATCCGCAACGCCCGCGACTCTGCGCCGGCGATGTGCCACCAGTGTGAAGATGCCCCCTGCGCGCAGGTGTGTCCGGTCAATGCCATTCGCCATCAGGATGACGCCATCGTACTGAATGAAAGCCTGTGCATCAGTTGCAAGCTGTGTGGCATTGCCTGCCCGTTCGGTGCCATTGGTTTCGGCGGCAGCAGCCCACTGGCGATCCCTGCGGACTGCAACACACCGCTGGCATTGCCTGCGCCCAAAGTACCGCGCCCAATCAGCCCCTTCCTGGATTGTGTACCCGGCGTCCGTGCCGTGGCGGTGAAGTGCGATCTCTGCGACTTCAGCCCCGAAGGCCCCGCCTGTATCCGTACCTGTCCGACCCAGGCAATCCGGCTGGTGACCGACCAAGACGTGCGCAATGCCAGCGAACAGAAAAGGCGCAATGCGATGCAGGCGCTCAGCGCCGAGTTGCCGTTTGCGGCCGTCCCTGGATCCCACAAGGAGCCAAATTGATGATCTATGCCCTTTTGCCCGCCCCTTTGTTGCTGCTGACATCAGCCCTGGTCGGGTATTTACTCTGCGCCCTGTTGGGCTGGTTACTGGCCCCCTGGTCGCGTGTCAGCACTCTGCTGAGCGGCGGCACCTTGCTCTGTGCTGTCGCTTCGCTGTTGGCCGCGGTACAAATGCTGTTTGCGCCACTGCACAGCGCCCGTTTGCCGTGGCTGCATTACGCGGTGGAAATCAGTGGCATCAACGCCCTGTTACTGCTGGTGATGGCTCTTTGCGGAGTCTTTGCCGCGCTGTATCACGCAGGCAGCTTATCCCGGCTGAACCCGCGCGCTCGTGGCCGGTTGGCAGGGCTAAGCAATCTGATGCTGGCGGCATTAAGCGCCGCAGTCATGGCCGATAACGCCCTGGCTTTGCTGTTGCTGCTGGAGTTGGCGGCGCTGTGCGGCTATTTCCTGATAGTCCATGCCCCGAGCGCTAAAAGCCTGCGCGCCGGGCATAGCCAATTTTTGCTGATGCGCTTGGGCACCCTGCTGTTGGTTGCCGCCTTCGCGCTGATCTATTGCCATAGCCACAGCCTGCAGTTCAGCGTGATCCGCGCTACGCCATTACCGGATGCCTTGCGTAACGCGGTATTCCTGCTGGCGCTGGCCGGGTTTGGCATTTTTGCCGGGCTGATGCCGTTACATGCCTGGGTGCCACAGTCCCACAGCAGTGCGCCCGCTTCCGCGACCATGTTGTTTTCCAGCGCGCTGATGAAGGTCGGCCTGCTGGGCATCCTGAAGATAGGGTTGGATCTGCTGGGTACGCCGCCGCTGTGGTGGGGATTACTGGTGCTGCTGTTGGCTGCCGGTACGGCTTTTTTCGGTGGGCTATATGCGTTGATGGAACACGACCTGCGCCGCTTGCTGGCTTATCACACGCTGGAGAATATCGGCATCATTTTGCTGGGTATCGGCGGCGCGATGGTCGGCATGGCGCTGCAACAACCGCTATTGACGGCATTTGCCCTGATCGGTGGCCTGTTCCATCTGTTGAACCACAGCCTGTTTAAAAGCGCATTGCTACTGGCAGCCGGCGCCATTGAGCAACAGACCGGGCTGAAGGACATGGAAAAAATGGGCGGTCTGGCACGGCTGATGCCCTGGACCGCCGTTTCGCTGCTGATTGGCCTGGTGGCGATGGCCGCACTGCCACCGCTCAACGGTTTTGCCAGTGAATGGCTGATTTACCAGGGGCTGTTCCGCTTTAGCGCAGCACCCGGTTTTATTGGCCACCTGTTTGGCCCACTGCTGGCCGTGGCTCTCGCCCTGACCGGTGCGCTGGCGGTGATGTGCGTCAGCAAGGTTTTTGGCGTTGCCTGTCTGGGTGCGCCACGCTGCAGCGCCGCGGCGAATGCCGTACAGGCCAATGTTTGGCTGACGCTGAGCCATGCGCTGCCCGCCTTGTTGTGCCTGGTTTGCGGCCTGGGAGCGCCCTGGGCAATCCCGCTGTTTGCCCGCCTGATTGGCGTCACGCCAGAACATACCCTTTCTGTCAGCGGCTCAATGGTTTCTACCCCACTGATCGCCATTTTATTGCTGGCGATGCCGTTGCTGCCGCTGTTAATCGCAGCGCGCTATCAAACACACCGCCAACCGCATCGGGTGCAAGGCAGCGCCTGGGCCTGCGGTTACGGCCATGAAGACGCGATGGTGATCACCGCCACCGGCTTTGCTCAGCCGTTGCGAGTGATGTTTGCCCCGCTGTATCAACTGCGCCGCTGGCTGCCTGCAAGGGTCAGTGATGGGTTACACCGTAACGCATTCGTTGCCTTCTGCCGCGGCCTGGCCGCCGTAGAGTTGGCGGTGCTGCTGGTCGTGGCTTTTGCCTGAGGAGATAACGATGACCTATCCCTATGTGTTACTCGGTTTGGCGCAGGCCCTGCTGTTACTGGCCGTTGCCCCGCTGTTTGCCGGCATCAGCCGGATGCTGCGTGCCCGCATCCATACCCGACGCGGCCCCGGCGTATTACAGGAATACCGAGATATCGCCAAACTGCTTAAGCGCCAAAGCGTGGCTCCGGGTGCTTCCAGTCTGGCCTTTCGCGCCATGCCTTACTTACTGACCGGCACCTTGCTGGCCATCGCCTGCGCGCTGCCGATGCTGACCACCGCCTCCCCGCTGCCCGCCATCGGCGATGTGATCACCCTGATCTATCTGTTCGCCGTGGTGCGCTTTGTGTTCGCCATTGCCGGGCTGGATACCGGAAGCCCTTTCACCGCTATCGGTGCCAGTCGCGAGGCGGTGCTGGGCATTTTGGTTGAACCGATCCTGCTGCTGGGGCTTTGGGTAACGGCTCTGGTCGCCGGCTCGACTCAACTGAGTGCCATGGTGCAAAGCCTGCTGGGTTTACCGCATCAGGCCTGGCTGCCACTGCTGTTGGCCGGTTTGGCCTGCGCGTTCGCCACCTATATCGAGATGGGCAAGCTGCCGTTCGACATGGCGGAAGCCGAGCAAGAACTGCAGGAAGGCCCGCTGACGGAATACTCCGGAGCCGAACTCGGCATCATCAAATGGGGTATCAGCCTCAAACAACTGGTGGTGTTGCAACTGTTCCTCGGTGTGTTCCTGCCCTGGGGGCAAGCGGCACAGCTCACCGCCCCGCAGCTGTTGACTGGACTGGTGCTGGCGCTGTTCAAGCTGTTGTGTGCGGTGGTGCTGATCGCGGTTCTCGAAAACAGCGTGGCACGTTTGCGCTTCCTCAAGACGGGCCGCACCACCTGGGCCGGTTTTGGGCTGGCTTTTCTGGCGCTGGTTTCCTGGCTGGTCGTCGGCTGAACAATGATTAAGGCAATCAATAATGACTAACGAACATCAAGGCCAGCACTATCTGGCGGCATTGCAGCAACAATTCCCCGCTGCCATGCTGGCAGCAGAATGGCAAACGGCCGACCAACTGACGGTGACCGTTAAACTCAACGCGCTGCCGGAAGTGGTGGAATGGCTGTATTACCAACAGGGCGGCTGGCTGTCGGTGCTGTTTGGTAACGACGAACGCACGCTGTGCGGCAATTACGCGCTGTATTACGTGCTGTCGATGGAGCAAGGCACCAAATGCTGGATCACGGTACGCGCCGAAGTTGACGCCCAAACGCTGGAGTTCCCTTCCGTTACGCCACGGGTACCTGCTGCGGTCTGGGGTGAACGTGAAGTGCGCGATATGTATGGCCTGCGCCCGATTGGTTTGCCGGATGAACGCCGACTGGTACTGCCGGACGACTGGCCGGATGACCTCCACCCGTTGCGTAAAGACGCCATGGATTATCGCCAACGGCCCGCGCCAACCACCGATGTGGAAACCTATCCGTTCCAGAGCCTGGCCGGTAGCAAAGCCAACGTGGTGCCGATCGGCCCCTTGCATATCACCTCGGATGAACCCGGGCATTTCCGCCTGTTCGTCGACGGCGAAGACATCATCGATGCCGACTACCGGCTGTTCTATGTGCACCGTGGCATGGAAAAGCTGGCCGAAACCCGCATGGGCTATAACGAAGTGACCTTCCTGTCCGACCGGGTGTGTGGCATTTGCGGTTTTACCCACAGCGTGGCGTACACCAGTTCGGTGGAGAACGCGATGGGCATTCAGGTTCCGGAACGCGCCCAGATGATCCGCTCAATCCTGCTGGAAGTAGAGCGCCTGCACAGCCACCTGCTGAATCTGGGGCTGGCCTGCCATTTCGTCGGTTTTGACTCCGGTTTTATGCAGTTCTTCCGGGTGCGTGAACAGTCGATGAAGATGGCGGAGATCCTGACCGGCGCGCGCAAAACCTATGGTCTGAACCTGATTGGCGGCATCCGCCGCGACATTATGAAAGACGACATGCTGCAAACCCTGCGACTGGCGGCGCAAATGCGCAGTGAGTTGGTGGATCTGGTCGATATCTTGCTCAGTACTCCCAATACCGAACAGCGCAGCGTCGGGGTTGGCCGTCTCGATCCGCAGGTGGCTCGTGACTACAGCAACGTCGGTCCGATGATCCGCGGCAGCGGCCACCGCCGCGATACCCGTCTCGATCACCCCTTTGCCGGTTACGCCAAACTGCCGGTGGAACTTTGTGTGGAAGACGGCTGCGACGTCTATTCGCGGCTTAAAGTGCGCATTCACGAAGTGTTCAACTCGCTCGGCATCATCGAGTTCGGCCTGCAAAGCCTGCCAAGCGGGCCGCTGGCGGTGGACGGTTTCACCTATCTCCCGCATCGCTTTGCCCTGGGCTTTGCCGAAGCCCCGCGCGGGGACGATATCCACTGGAGCATGACCGGCGACAACCAGAAACTGTTCCGCTGGCGCTGCCGGGCTGCGACCTACGCCAATTGGCCAACCCTGCGTTACATGCTGCGCGGCAACACGGTTTCCGACGCTCCGCTGATCATCGGTAGCCTGGATCCCTGCTACTCCTGTACCGACCGCATGACCATCGTCGACGTGCGCAAGCGCCAGTCCATCATAGTGCCGTACAAAGAGATTGAGCGTTATGGCATCGAACGGAAAAACAAACCGTTCTAACCGGAGCCCATCATGCTGAAACTGATTAAAAAAGTGCTGAAAACCGGGCCGGCCACCGTCGCCTATCCGGCCCAGCCGTTGGTTGTCGACCCGAACTTTCGTGGCAAACCCGAATACAACCCGCAGCAGTGTATTGCCTGCGGCGCCTGTGCCAACGCTTGCCCGTCCAATGCCCTGAGCATGACGACCGACCTGACCAGCGGCACGGTGCGCTGGCAGCTGTTTCTCGGGCGCTGCATCTTCTGCGCCCGCTGCGAAGAGGTTTGCCCTACCGCCGCCATCCGGCTTTCACAGCAGTTCGAACTGGCGGTGTGGCGCAAAGAAGATTTGTACGAGCAAGCCGACTTTGCCATCTGCCATTGCCGCCAGTGTGGCAAAGCCTATGCATCGCAGAAGGAAATTGACTATGCCATTGCGCTGCTTGGGCTGAGCAGTACAGAAACCGCCGCGCGCCGCACGCAGTTTGAAACCTGCCCGGCCTGCAAACAGCAGCAAAACCTGACCCAGGCTGACCGCATTGACGTTGGCCGCCATCTGACCCGGGAGGTCATCTTATGAATCCGCCACTGATTGGCCCGCGCGACGAAAATGGCCTGCCGGTGCCGATTACCCTCGACGACAGTATTGCCAAGCTGAAAACCACCTTGCTGAAAGATATCCGCCGCTCGGCCTATGTTTACCGGGTGGACTGCGGCGGGTGCAACGGCTGCGAAATTGAAATTTTCGCCGCTATTTCCCCGCTGTTCGACGCCGAACGCTTCGGTATCAAAGTGGTTCCCTCACCCCGTCACGCCGATATCTTGCTGTTTACCGGGGCAGTCACCCGCGCCATGCGTATCCCGGCGATCCGCGCCTGGCAGGCCTCGCCCGATCCGAAAATCAGCATCTCTTACGGTGCCTGTGGCAACAGTGGCGGCATCTTCCACGATCTCTACTGCGTCTGGGGCGGCACCGATCGCATTGTACCGGTTGATGTCTATATTCCCGGCTGCCCGCCGACGCCGGCCGCCACTATTTATGGCTTTGCCATGGCACTCGGCCTGTTGGATCAGAAAATCAAAGGTCGCCAGCATGACGAAACCCAGGGCGAAGCCACCCAACTGTTACACCCGGCACTGCCCCAGTCGCTGCGAGTGTTGCTGGATCGCGAAGCCCGGCGGATGGCCGGTTATCGCTATGGCCGCCAGATAGCTGACCAGTTTATGCAACTGTTGGCCGCAGACAGCCCATTGCCGGTCGAACAGCGCATTAGCGCTTACCTGCAACAGCAGGACGATATGCGTCTGAGCGAAATTGTCGGCAACTTGCAGGGGATCTATCAGCGGGTACTGCGGGGGGAGTTGCGACTATGAGCCACTCCCATGCCCAGGTGGTGTTCTACTCCCTGAGCCGCAAATTCGTGCAAGAGAAAAAGGCCCCGCCCAAAGCCCAGGAGGTGATCTATTACAGCCTGGCGATTGGCCACCATCTGGGGGTGATCGACTGCCTGGAGGCCAAACTCAGCTGTCCATTGGCCGGGTTCCGCGCCTGGGTAGCCCAACTGCCCGCAGACAGCACCGCCCGGCGCAAGCTGGAAGGGGTCGATCGCTTTGGTGAAATCTGTATCGACAGTAGCCACACCCACCTGCTGGCCAGCGCGTTGAGCGCTGCCGCCCCGCAAATGAACCCCCAGCAGCAAGACTGGAGCCAACAGTTGATCGCCCTGCTGCAGTCGATTGAAAACGAACCCGCCATTTATCTGATGGTCCGGAGGCATGATGACTGACGTTTTATTGTGTGTGGGCAACTGCATGATGGGCGATGACGGCGCCGGCCCGCTGTTGGCGGAGCTCTGTGCCGGCAATCCCCCCGCCGGCTGGACGGTGATTGACGGCGGTGCCGCACCGGAAAATGACATCGGTCATATTCGCGAACTGCATCCTGCGCGTCTGGTGATTGTCGATGCCACCGACATGGGGCTGGCCGCGGGTGAAACCCGGGTGATCGATGAAAAAGACATTGCCGACATGTTCATCATGACTACCCATAACCTGCCGCTCAATTTCCTGATCGACCAACTGCGCGAAACGGTGCCGGATATTACCTTTATCGGCATTCAGCCGGAGGTGGTGGCGTTTTACTACCCGATCGGCGCGGCAGTAAGGCAGGCGGTGACCACCCTGCATCAGCGGCTGCATGACTGGCCAATCAATGGCGGTTACCCGCCACTGGTGGTGACGAATGTCTGACGCGGCATCGTCATTTGTGTCGACATGCCGTCGGTCATTTCGTCACCGTTAACCTAAGCCTCTGCTTTTACTTGATTTTAAGGGTTGGCACGCTTTATGCCTAACCCAGGGCACAACCTATCCATAGTCATACCCGGATGAAGGGTAACTCAGGAGTTATTGATGAACCGGTTTATCATCGCCGATCCCAAGAAATGCATCGGCTGCCGTACCTGTGAAATCGCCTGTGTGATGGCACACAGCGAAAGCCAGGATATTTCAGCGCTCAACGCCGCCAGCTTCGCCCCGCGCCTGCATGTGATCAAAGGCGTTAACGTCAGCACCGCCGTGCTGTGTCGCCAGTGTGAGGACGCGCCTTGCTCTAACGTTTGCCCCAATGGCGCGATTAGCCGCACCAACGGCATGGTACTGGTGATGCAGGAACGCTGCATCGGCTGCAAAACCTGCGTGGTGGCCTGTCCTTACGGCGCGATGGAAGTGATCACCCGCCCGGTTATCCGCCAGAACGGCGCCGTGATGAGCGCCACCACCGAGAAAGCCGAAGCCCATAAATGCGACCTGTGCATCGGCCGTGATAGCGGCCCGGCCTGCATGCAAACCTGCCCAACCAATGCACTGCACTGTGTGGATCGCAACATGCTGCAGGAAATGAACGCCGAGAAACGTCGTCGCGCCGCGCTCGACACCCTGTCGTCACTGTTTTAGGAACTGAACCGATGAAAAAAATCACAACCGTCTGCCCTTACTGCGGTGCAGGCTGCAAAATGAAACTGGTGGTCGACAACGGCAAAATCATTCGCGCCGAGGCGGCTGATGGCGTGACCAATCAGGGTGAACTGTGCCTGAAAGGCTATTACGGCTGGGACTTTCTTAACGATACCAAGCTGCTGACCCCGCGTCTGAGCCAGCCGCTGATCCGCCGTGAAAAAGGCGGCAAATTTGAGGCCGTCAGCTGGGACGAGGCCATTAGCTACACCGCGCAGCGGCTACAGCAGATCAAGGATAAGCACGGCGCCAGCGCCATCATGCACACCGGCTCTTCACGCGGTACCGGCAATGAAACCAACTACGTAATGCAGAAGTTTGCCCGTGCGGTAGTCGGTACCAACAACGTCGACTGCTGCGCCCGCGTCTGCCACGGCCCGTCGGTGGCGGGTTTGCAGGCCACGCTGGGCAACGGCGCGATGAGCAACTCGATTGGCGATATCGAAAACTCCAAATGCCTGCTGGTCATCGGTTATAACTGTGCCGATTCGCACCCTATTGTGGCTCGCCGGGTGCTGAAGGCCAAAGAGAAAGGCGCACAAATTATCGTCTGCGACCCGCGCCGTATCGAAACCGCGCGCATTGCCGACCAGCATTTGCAGATCAAAAACGGCTGTAACATGGCGCTGGTCAATGCCTTCGCCTATACGCTGATTGAAGAAAATCTGTATGACTGCGACTACGTGGCGAAATACACCGAAGGGTTCGAGGCCTACCGCCAGCAGTTAGCGGATTACGCCCCGGAAGCGGTAGAACCGTTGACCGGCGTCAGCGCCCAGCAAATTCGCCAGGCGATGCGTACTTACGCCAGCGCCCCTTCTGCCACCATCATGTGGGGCATGGGCGTCACCCAGTTCGGCCAGGCGGTCGACGTGGTCAAAGGGCTCGCCAGCCTGGCCTTGCTGACCGGTAACCTGGGTCGGGCCAACGTGGGGGTTGGCCCGGTGCGTGGACAAAACAACGTTCAGGGTGCCTGTGACATGGGCGTGCTGCCCAATGAGTTCCCAGGCTATCAGGCGGTCACCGACGCCGCGGTACGCGCCAAGTTCGCCGCCGCCTGGGGCATCGACGCCGCCAAGATGGACCCGGAAGTCGGTTACCGCATCACCGAGATCCCACATTTGGTGCATGAGGGCAAAGTAAAAGCCTACTACATCATGGGGGAAGATCCGTTACAGACCGAGGCTGACCTGAGCCTGGTGCGCGGCGCGTTCGAAGCACTGGACTTTGTGGTGGTGCAAGACATCTTTATGACCAAAACCGCCGAACAGGCCGATGTGATCCTGCCTGCCACCTCCTGGGGTGAGCATGGTGGCGTGTTCTCCTGTGCCGATCGCGGGTTCCAGCGTTTCGAGAAGGCCATTGAGCCGCAGTACAACGTTAAGCGCGACTGGGAGATCATCAGCCTGCTGGCCACCGAGATGGGTTATCCGATGCATTACGACGATAACCAGCAAATCTGGGATGAAATGCGTGAGCTTTGCCCGCTGTTCTATGGTGCCACCTACGAAAAAATGGGTGAACTGGGCCATGTGCAATGGCCTTGCACCACGCTGGAAAGTCAGGGCACCCCTTACCTGTATCAGGGCAACCAATTCACCACCCCGACCGGTAAAGGCCAGCTGTTCGCCACCACCTGGCGTGCTCCGGCGGAAGTGCCGGATGCAGATTACCCGCTGGTGCTCTGTACCGTGCGTGAGGTCGGCCACTACTCCTGCCGTTCGATGACCGGCAACTGCGCCGCGCTGCAAACCCTGGCGGATGAGCCTGGGTTCGTGCAAGTCAATCCACAGGACGCCGAAGCGCTGGGCATTGCCGATCAGCAACTGGTGTGGGTCAGTTCGCGCCGCGGCAAAGTGATCAGCCGTGCCAACTATAACGAGCGTATTAATCTGGGCGCGGTGTATATGACCTACCAGTGGTGGATTGGTGCCTGTAACGAACTGACTCAGGAGAATTTGGACCCGATCTCCAAAACGCCGGAAACCAAATACTGCGCGGTAAAACTGGCAGCAATTGCCGATCAGCACTGGGCGGAAAACTATGCGCAGCAGAGCTACAGCGAGATGAAGGCCCGCCTGCGTCGCGCGGCTGAAGATGTGATGTAAAGTTGCACTGTCACTTTATAGAGGGGCGAATAAATTCGCCCCGATTCACCCACAGAGAGTAATAAAAAGTGTCCCATTCAGGATTACTGCTGCGCATCAGCGGCAAGGTACAGGGCGTCGGCTTCCGGCCTTTTGTCTGGCAACTGGCCGAACAGCTCAACCTGCGTGGTGAAGTCTGGAACGACAGCGCCGGGGTGGAAATTCGCCTGGTACAACCGGTCGATCTTGAAGTGTTCCTGCACGTGTTACACCAACAGGCCCCCCCGTTGGCACAAATCGACCGCATTGGGCAGTGTGCGTTTACCTGGCTACAAGCCCCCACCGATTTCAGTATCCGCCCCAGTCAAAACGGCGCTATGGCGACCCAGATCGTGCCGGATGCCGCGACCTGCCCACAATGCCTGCAGGAAATGAACGATCCACAGGATCGTCGCTACCGTTATCCCTTTATCAACTGCACTCATTGCGGTCCGCGCTTTACCATTATTCGCGCCATGCCTTACGATCGCCCGGCGACCAGCATGGCGCCCTTCACCCTCTGTCCGCACTGCGCCTGGGAATACCATTCTGCGCAGGACCGACGTTTTCATGCCCAACCAGTGGCCTGCAGCGATTGCGGCCCACAGTTGTTTAGCTGTCTGGCGCCAGGGCCAGCGCAACATCAGGGGGATGAAGCGCTACAACAGGCGGCGGCGGCGTTGGCCGCCGGGCAGATTGTGGCGATCAAGGGCCTGGGGGGCTTTCATCTGGCTTGCGATGCTACCAATACCCAGGCCGTCGAGCGTCTGCGGCTGCGTAAACGGCGGCCCAGCAAACCGCTGGCGGTGATGTTACCGGGCACGGATTGGCTGGTACGCTGCGCCAATGGCGTTGATCAGGCGCAATTACAGGCATTGTTAACTTCGCCCACCGCGCCTGTGGTACTGATCCCCCAATCCCCTTATTCGCCGCTGTCTGCCGCCGTGGCTCCGGGGCTGGATGAAGTCGGTTTGATGTTGCCGGCCAACCCGGTTCAACATTTACTGATGCAGGCGATACCGCGCCCGCTGGTGATGACCTCAGGCAATGCCAGTGGCCGGGCCCCGGCGTTAACCAATGACCAGGCATTGGCTGATTTGGTCGAGATTGCCGATCTGTGGCTGATGCACGATCGCGAGATCCTGCAACGCGCTGACGACTCGCTGGTGCGTTTGCTGCCCGAAGGCCATGAGATGCTGCGCCGGGCGCGCGGGTTCGTTCCCGACGCCCTGCCGCTGCCACCCGGCTTCCCTGCTCAGCAGGCGCTGCTGGCGGTAGGTGGCGATCGCAAAAATACCTTTTGCCTGGTGCAAGGCCATCAGGCCCTGCTCAGCGCGCATTTTGGCGATTTGGAGCAAGAGGATATTCAGCAACAGTGGCAACAGGCCATCGAGCACTTCACCGGTTTGTACCATTGTCAGCCACAACGGCTGGCCAGCGATGCCCATCCTCATTATGTCAGTCATCAATGGGCGGCCCGGCAGTCACTGCCGGTGACCCCGGTGCTGCATCATCATGCACATCTGGCCGCTTGTCTGGCCGAACATCAATGGCCACTGGAGGGTGGCGCCGTGATCGGCCTGGCGCTGGATGGTCTCGGCTACGGCCAGGACGGTGCCCTGTGGGGCGGCGAGTGTCTGCTGGTTGATTATCGTCGCTGTCGCCACCTGGGGGGATTACCCGCCGTGGCGTTGCCCGGCGGCGACCTTGCGGCACAGCAACCCTGGCGTAATCAGTTGGCGCACTTCGCGCGTTTTGTACCGGACTGGCAAAGTTATCCTCAGGCCGAACGGCTGTTGATACAGCCCTGGCAACCGCTGCTGCAAGCGATTAACGCCGGTATTAATGCCCCACTGGCCTCCTCCTGTGGCCGTTTGTTTGACGCCGCCGCCGCCAGCCTGGGCTGTGCCCCGGCACAGCAAAGCTGGGAGGGAGAAGCCGCCAGCCGGTTTGAAGCACTGGCGCACCAAAGTGGGCCTTGCCCACATCCTGTGACATTGTCACTGATAGACGGACAATTTGATTTGGCCGCATTCTGGCAACGGTGGCTGACCTGGCAAGCGCCCGCCCCACAACAGGCCTGGGCATTTCACGATGCGCTGGCACAGGGTTTTGCCAGTCTGGCCAGGTATTTTGCCCTGCAGTATGGCATTGAGCATGTGGCGTTAAGCGGTGGCGTGCTGCATAACCGCTTGCTGCGTCAACGCCTGCAGCACCATCTGGCCCCCTTGCAGGTGTTGCTGCCACAACAACTGCCTGCGGGTGACGGCGGGCTGGCGTTGGGCCAGGCGCTGGTCGCCTGCGCCCAACACTCTCCGGCTTCTTCTTCTACCTTTGACAGGACCTGATATGTTAAACCGCGAGTTTTTCCGCACTAATACCCGCGCCTTTTGGTTATTACTGGCGCTGGTGGCGTTAAATCTGTTGGCCTGGGGAGCCGCTTTTACCGCCTTTCATCGCTACCCGGCGTTAATCGCTGCCGCTTTACTGGCTTATGGCTACGGGCTGCGTCATGCGGTGGATGCTGACCATATCGCCGCTATCGATAACGTCACCCGCAAGCTGATGCAACAAGGCCAGCGACCGGTTTCCGTTGGGGCATTCTTTTCGCTGGGTCACTCCAGCATCGTGATCCTGGCGTGTATTGCCATTGCCGCCACTTCATTGGCATTTGGCGATCGCATTGGCTGGCTGCATCAGTACGGCGCGACACTGGGCACGCTGATCTCCTCGCTGTTCCTGTTGGCCATGGCGCTATTGAACTGGCTGATTTTCCGCGATGTTTACCGAATTTTCCGCCAGGTGAAACGCGGGGAAAAACTGGTGGAACAAGATGTGGCCCTGCTGGTTAACGGCAGCGGCGGCGTGATGACGCGCCTGTATCGCTTCGCTTTTAATCTGGTGAATAAAAGCTGGCATATGTATCTGGTCGGTTTTTTGTTTGGTCTGGGTTTTGACACCGCCACCGAGGTCGGCCTGTTGGGGATCTCTGCAGCGGGTGCCACTTCCGGCCTGTCGGTCTGGTCGATCATGCTGTTCCCATTGCTGTTCGCCAGCGGCATGGCGCTGATTGACTCGCTGGATAATTTCGTGATGGTCGGCGCTTATGGCTGGGCCTTCAATAAGCCGATCCGCAAGCTGTATTACAACATGACTATTACCGCCGCCAGCGTGGCCATTGCGCTGGTGATCGGCGGCCTGGAAGGTTTGGGGTTACTCGCCGACAAACTGGGGTTACAAGGCGGCCTGTGGCGCGGCGTTGAAACCCTCAATGACAACATGGGCAGCGTCGGCTACGCCGCCATCGTGCTGTTTGTGGTGTTGTGGGCATTGTCCGAGCTTAATTACCGGCGCAAGAACTATGATTCGCTGACGCCGATCCCCAAGCGGTGATGCCATGGTCAACGCCCCATCATCAACAGATGGTGTAGGTTCTTTTCCCTGCGGATTTCGCCAGATACATGGCATTGTCCGCTTTTGTCAGCAACGCCTCGGCCGTAGTATTGGCATCACAGGCGATCGCCGCGCCGATACTGGCAGACAGGTTCACACTTTGATTGCCTATCTGCCCTATTGCCGCTAGTTGCGCCAACAGCTTTTCACAGAAAGCACTGACCTGCTGGTGCGGATCCGTCAGCGGCCACATGATCACCGTAAATTCATCTCCGGCGAGGCGCGACACGCTGTGATGGGTACCGGCACAGAAACTGAGCAAGCGGGCAAAGGTTTTCAGGATCTGGTCACCAAAGTCATGACCAAAGCTGTCATTCATCGCTTTGAAACCATCGAGGTCGATAAACAGCAACGCCATTGGATGTTGAGGACAACAGGCCTGCAATGTGCCCGCCAGCCGCTGCAGGAAGGCACGGCGGTTGGTTAACCCGGTCAACATGTCATGACTGACATCGTACTCCAGCCGCCGCTGTAAACGTTTAAGCTCGGTGATATCCATGGAAAGAATATAGAACCCGCCGGTGTCACTGGGCACCAGAGTGGTGTGGATCATCAATAAGCCCTGCCGCGTTTGGAATTCATTCTCAAAGCTGACGGTTTCGCCTGCCAGCGCCCGCAGGATCATCGGTTTGGCCATGGCATAGGCCTCCTCCCCCATAAATGCCTGGACGGTCATTTCGCTGAGGTGTTCTTCATCCAGACCAAACCAGGTTTTGTAGGCGCTGTTGGCAAACAGATAACGCTCGTCCGCATCAATCTGACTGATCAGCGCCGGCATGTTGTCGGTAATCGCACGCAGACGCTCTTTTTCCGTGCTGAGTTGATGCTCGGTGAGTACCCGGCTTTTAATTTCCTGGTTAAGTTTGTTAACCACGAAATTCAACTCACGGGTACGGGCCTCTACCCTATCTTCGAGCTCATGTTGCAATGTGTAGAGGTCGGCCTCGGCCGCTTTACGCTCGCTGATATCGACAATAACTGAGATGAAATGGTGAGGCTCCCCGTTGGGCAAACGGTTGAGTGCCACGGTAAGCTGAACCCAAATCATGGAGCCGTCGGCGCGTATATAGCGTTTCTCCATCGAATAGGTGTCGATTTCGTTGGCCAGGAGCTGTTGCAACAGCCCAAGGTCGGCGTGCAGATCCTCCGCAAAGGTGATGTCCTGGAAGGTGCACTCCAGCAATTCTCGCTCAGAGTACTGCAACATCTCGCAAATACGCGGGTTGACGCGCAGCCAATAACCGCCCAGTGAGACCAGGGCCATACCCACCGCCGCCTGAGAGAAGGTTTGCTCAAATAAGGCTTCGGTGCGCTGCAGGTTGGATCTGAGCTTTTCGGTATGGATACCCCGTTCAATACTGTGCAAATACTCTTCGATAATGGCGGCAAAATCATGTAAGTCACTCACCTTCTCGGCAGCGAACGGCTGCGGATGACTGTCGATGATGCACAGAGTACCGAGCGGCAGACCATCCAGAGAGAACAAGGGTTGCCCGGCATAGAAACCGATCCTTGGTCCACCGGTCACCAGCGGGTTATCAAAGAACCGCGGGTCAGCGGCCGTGTCCGGCACCACTAACACGTCGCGTTGTAAAATGGCGTGGCCACAAAACGAAATGTTGCGCGGGGTTTCTCGCACATCCAGGCCAAAACGTGACAGGAACCACTGACGCTCACGGTCAATTAACGAGATCAAGGCAATGTTGACCCCAAAATACTTTGCGGCTAACCGTGTGATACGGTCGAGTTTTTCTATCGAACGCGTATCCAGTACGTTCAGCGAGTTCAAAACCGACAGGCGTTCGGTTTCATTTTCTGCAAAACAGGGTTCGAGCATGTGCACTCCGGCTTGGGATCTCTGCGCGACATTGGGTTCATTGTTGTAACCGCGCGTCATAAATGACTTATTTGCTTTCAGCTTAGTCGTTTTCTTGCCTCAATTGGATCCCAGTAGCAAAAACTCATGGGTTGAGCACAAAACACCTTAGCTGACGCCGGCATCACCCTGGAGTGCCTCTCTGGATTGTTTCAATGCAAATCGGTATTGCAGAAAACCGCGGGAGAGCGAAATTACCGCCCCGCGGCCAGCGCCGGATCAGTCAATCAGCCCCTGTTCGTCGTAAAACGGGTACGGCCCGTCATACTCCCCCAACACACAGTGGTGAGTGGTCATCTCTTGTCCTGCAGCCCAACGGTGCAGCAAAAAACCGGCAGGTTCGAGCACGAAATTGGCCGGCCCATCCTGACGTAAATCCAACGCCACCTGGTGCGATAACCCCGGCGCGCTGCATGCCAGTGTCCCGGCAAACAGGCTCTGGATACTGCGGTGCAAATGGCCGCATAACAAACGGACCACCTGCGGATGGCGGCGTAGCACCACAGCCAACGCTTCCGGGTTGGCCAGCCTTTGGCGGTCCATATGCGTGATACCGCTGATAAACGGCGGATGATGCAACATCACCACCGTCGGACGCTCTGTGGCCAGGGCCAACTGCGCATCCAGCCACGCCAGACGCTGTTCACAAAGCCGTCCACCGGGTAAACCCGGCTCGGTCGAGTCCAGACCAATCAGCCGTACCGGATAGTCATCGCACACCCACTGGATAAACTCATCCTGAAGGTGCAAATACGGGTGATCTGCGAATGCGCGCCGCAGGGCCGGACGATCGTCATGATTCCCCGGGATGACAAAATAGGGGATCGTCAATGTTGCCAGTGCCTGACGCAATTGTTGATATTCATCGTCGCGCCCGAAATCTACCAAATCGCCGGTAATCACTACCGCATCCGGGCGGGGTTCCAGTTGATTGAGCCGCTGGATACCCACGTGCAATGCCGCAAACGTATCCACTTTCTTATAAGACAGGCGGCCGCCTGCCTTGATGTGCAAATCGCTTATTTGAGCCAGTAAAAAAGAGCGGGTCATATTAACCATTTCCTGATGTTTTAAAGGGTAAACCAGGCTTGCGGAGCCACCTGCACGCCGACCTGTTGGCCAGGCTGCCAATGCTGACGCGCATTGCAATCTGCCAGTAAGGGGACGGCGGTACCAATATCGACCAATACACGCTGGTTCTGTCCCAAAAACACGCTGTGGAGCACCGTGCCGCGCAGCGTCGACAGCTCATGGCTGCCCAGGACAATATCTTCCGGCCGACAATAGCGTTCTGTCCCATCGGCCCCGCGCACGCAGTTAACCGAGCCGATAAAATCCGCCACAAAGGCGTTCGCCGGTTGATGGTAAATTTCACGCGGGGTGGCAATCTGCACAATGCGTCCCTGGTGCAGCACCGCGATCCGATCGCCCAACGCCATGGCTTCTTGTTGATCATGAGTAACGTAGACGGCGGTGATCCCCAGCGTATCCAGCAGGCGACCGATATCTACCCGCAGCCGTTCCCGCAGCTTGGCGTCCAATGCCGCCAAAGGCTCATCGAACAACAGTACTTTGGGCTGTGCCGCCATCGCACGCGCCAGTGAAACGCGTTGCTTTTGCCCACCAGACAACGCCTGAATAGAGCGGTCGGCAAACGCGGATAAGTCGACCATCTCCAACATTTCCGCCACCCGATGGCGAATTTGCGCGGCGGGCATCCGCAGGATCTTCAGCCCATAAGCGACGTTCTGCGCGACATTCAGGTTGGGAAACAGCGCATAGTTTTGGAACACCATCCCGACATTGCGCTTTTCGATCGGCAAGCGAGTCACGTTGCGTTCGTCAAACCAGACCTCGCCGCCGTTATCCGGCGTTTCCAGTCCGCTGATAATGCGCAACGTGGTGGTTTTACCGCAGCCCGACGGCCCCAGGAGCACCAGGGTCTCACCTGGCTTCACCTCTAAATCCAGCGGATGCAGTGCGGTATTGCCATCGGCAAAAGTTCGCGAGCAGTGGCGCAGATGTATAGCTACAGGTTGTGTCATGACAATTTCTCTTTGGTCTTTTGTGGCTTGCCGATCCATTGCAACGCCAGCAGCAACGGAACAATCATCAGCAGGAAAATCAGGGTGTATGCGGAACCGACTTCCAGCCGCATGGAGGCATAACTGTCCGCCAAACCCACCGGCAGTGTTTTAGTCAGGGGCGTGTGCAGCATCCAGGTAATGTTGAATTCCCCCATCGACAGCGTCAGCACCATAAAGGCCCCTGCCAGGATCCCACTGGTGCAGTTCGGCACCACCACCGTAATAAAACGCCGCAGGAAACCGGCACCCAGACTGGCCGCCGCTTCTTCCAGGCGCAGCAGATCCATGGCGCGCATCACCGATAACACCGGGCGGATCATAAACGGCAAGGTAAACAGCACATGACCAATCAGAATAAACACCCAACTGCCGCGTAACGCTTGAAATTGCCCGTAGACCAATAACAACCCCAACGCGGTTGCCAACCCAGGAATGGCGACCGGCATCAACAGGCACTCTTCAATGAAATGCGCCCAACGCCGGGATGATCTCAGCAGGCCATAGGCCGCCGGTACTCCCAGCAGCAAGGTACAAAGCAGACAGGCCAGCGCCAAATAGAACGAAAGCCATAGCGTATCGCCGTACATCTGCCATACCTGAACCAGCCAACGTGTCGTCAGGCCACTGCGCAAACCGATAAAATAGTTTTCCGTGATCCCCGCCAGCATCGACAGCAATACCGGCACAATCATGAACAGGCATACCAGCAGGGTAAACGCCAACTGGCTGTAAAACAGAATCGGGCGTTTCATACTGCCGCCCCCATGCTGCCACTGGACAGACGACGTGCCAGCGCCAATGCCAGCCAGGTCACCACGCCGAGCAGCACCGACAGCGCCGCGGCAGTGGCAAAGTTGGCGTAATTGGTAAACTCGCCGTAAATCCCAATCGGCAACACATTCAAACGCGTCCCCAGCGTAAAAGCGGTACCGAAGGCCCCCATACTGGTGGCAAAACAGATGGCGCCGGTGGAGATCAGCGCAGGGCCGATGCCGGGCACGATCACGTCCCAAACGATGCGCCAGGTACCGGCCCCGAGAGAGCGAGCCGCCTCCTCCAGGCTGGTGTCGAGTTTTTCGCAGGCGGCGACAATGGTCATAATGACCCTGGGAATGGAGAAGTAGAGATAGCCGATAAACAGCCCGCTCAGCGAGTAGGCGAACATCCAGCGCTCACCGAACAATGACAGCCCTATTTGCGCCAGCAACCCTTGGCGACCGGCCAACATCACCACCAGAAAACCGACCACCACGCCGGGAAACGCCAGTGGAAAGGTCAGGACCGCCAGTAACAATGCCTTTCCGGGAAAAGCGTTGCGCGCCAAAAAACAACCGCTGACAGCGGCGATAGCCACCGCGCAGACGGCCACCATCAGTGACAATGTCACTGTGACGGCAAAACTGCTGAGATATTGCGGCCGGCTGAGTACCGTCCAGTAGGCATTAATACCGGTGCTGTTATCCGGCCCAGCTCCCATCACCACCAGATAGCCAAACGGCAGCAGCCAAAAAGCGCTGAAAAATGCCAGCGCCGGTGCCAGTGATATCGTCAGCAGCGGAGAAATACGCCCTCTCCGTCTGGGCGACGAAACAGCCCCCCTCCGGGGGCTTGATGTCAGATTCGGCGAAGACATTATTTCACCTCGCTGAGGTACCGTGCAGAGAAGGCTTTTTGCGCATCGGCCATTTGCTGATAATCCACGGTTTTCGCCCGTGCATAATCGCTGTCCGGCAGGAAACGTGACCCTGCCTCAGCCGAGATAACCCCACTACGTACCGGTCGCAAGTAGGCATTGGCCCAGATTGACTGGCCTTTATCAGAGAGCACGTAGTCGATCACTTTCTTGCCGTTATCTGCATGTGGCGCGCCTTTCACCAGGCTGATCACGTAAGGAACGGTCACGCTGCCCTCGTTTGGGATCACGAAGGCAACATTGACATGGTCTTTATAACGCGCACGATAGGCATTGAAGTCATAGTCGAGCAGGATGGGGATTTCACCGGACAAGACACGCGCGTAGGCGGTTTGTTTAGGTACGATTGGCGCATTATTGGCCAACTTTTTGAAATAGTTAATTGCCGGGGTGAAGTCATTGAGATTGCCGCCCTCCGCCAGATTAATCGCTACCGCACCGACGTAGCCCACGAAGGCGCTGGACGGGTCAAGATAACCGACCATTCCTTTATACTCGGGTTTTAGCAGGTCGTTCCACGACTGAGGTATCGGCAAGCCACCCAGTGCATCGACGTTCACCATCAACCCCATGGTGCCCGAATGCAGCGCCACCCACTTGCCTTGCGGATCCTTCATACCCTCGGGGATCTGATCCCAGTGAGCCGGTTTGTAATCGGTAACCACCCCGGATTTGGCGGCCTGAATGCCGAAGCTCACACCGTAGTACACCACGTCCGCCACCGGATTGTTTTTCTCGGCAACCAATTGCGCCAATGACTGGCCGGAGTTCTTGTTATCTTGCGGCACCTGAATACCGGTATCTTTGGCTATCGCTTGCAGTTGGGTGCCCCAGTCGGCCCACTCCGGCGGGCAATTATAACAAACCGCCTCTGCCGCCAGTGCGGTGTGGGCGGTCAGCGAGGCACCAAGCAGCAGCGTAGCTGTCGCCAGACGAGTCAGGGTAATGTTTTGCATGAGAGTTCCTGGTGTTGTGTGTATGGAAAAGTTAACGATCGTCACCGGTCTGCGCCGGAGGACGACCCAGGCTTTCACCCAGCCGCAAGTGATGAGGGATCACCGCATTACCGGGTGGATCGCCGGCTAACAGCGCCAGCATGTTTGTGATGGCAGTCCGACCCAGTTCGTCCTGCGGTTGCACCACCGAGCACAACGAGGGGAACAGCGACTGCCCCAATGCAATACCGTCAAATCCGACGACCGAAACCTGATCCGGCACCCGGTATCCCGCGCGCATCAACCCGCCAATGGTGCTCAATGCCAGCAAGTCGTTGGAGCACAGCAAGGCGGTCAACGCCTGCGGGCCTTGCAGATAAGGTTCAAGCCGGCTGAAATGGCTGCGGGTATGCCCCGGCATTTCAATCACCGGCAACGAGGCCAGCCCGCCATCGCGCATCGCCTGCTGATGTCCCTGGTAACGCAAGCGAGCGCGGTCCGACTGCCACATCGGGCCGGTCAACATGCCAATATGATGATGCCCAAGCTGCAGCAAATGCGTGGTGACGTCATACATGGCGCGATAGTTATCGACACAGACCGAAGGCACGCCGGCACTCACTGCCGGGTTGTGCACCAGCACCACGGGAATATCCTCTTGTTCCAGCAGCGTCAGTACCCGACTGTTTTCGGCATCCGCCACGGTCAGGATCAGTCCATCGACGCGCTGACGTAGCAGGCTTTCGACAATGCGCACTTCGTTTTCCGGCTGGTAATCGGTGGTGGCGACCAATAGCGAATAGCCTTGTTGCTGGGCGATCACTTCCATTGCCTGGAGCTGTTCGGCAAACACCGGGTTGCTGAAGGTCGGCACAACGACGCCCAGAATGCGAGTGGACTGAGTGCGCAACTGTTGCGCCACCCTGTTGGGCCGAAAACCAAGCTGACGAGATGCTGCCAACACTTTGCTGAGGGTTTCCGGACGCAGTAAGGATGGAGCAGAAAATGCCCGCGCAGCGGTAGCGCGTGACACCCCCGCCAGTTTTGCGACACTGATTAAATCCGACATAACACCTCTCTGATTGGCAATGAGATCGATCTCATTGCGCAAAATTAACAATGGCAGATGACGCTCGGATGACAGGGTAATGACGGTTAGAAGGCGGGAACTTCCCGGTATTCCGGCGATGGCAAAGGAAAATGGTGGAAAAAAGCCTGGCTTATTGAAACAGCATGTTGCAATCCGCTGCCATTGGCTTATTTCCCTGATATCGCGGAAATTGTCCAAAAAACAAACAGATTGAACAGGTACCCATACTTTTTCTGAGGGGGTTTTTCGTGCCTTGTCAAGCCCCCTGTTACGGCCATGTGATGGCATTATTGGCCAATAAATCACCAATTTATTGTTTTTAATAGAAAAAACAATAAATTCCCTTGGGCTAAATAACTATTGAGCCGGGGGGTAAAAAGCCATATATTGGGCGCGTTTTTTCACGGTAGTTACCTATTCGATTTAATAATTCAACTAGGGCGTTATTAATACCCCCAGTTGTAGGAGAGATATGATGACGGATAAAGTCCGTATTGATAATTTCGGTGTGAGTTTAGAAAATGTAAACAACGAAACATATTTGGCGAGACAAGCCGAATTTGAATCGAATGTCAGGAGTTACCCCCGTAAATTGCCGCTGGCAATTGCGAAAGCCCAAGGCGTGTGGATCACCGATGTTGAGAATAATCAATATCTTGATTGCCTGGCTGGTGCGGGTACGCTGGCTCTGGGTCATAACCATCCTGACATCCTCCAAAGCATCCAAAATGTCATTACCAGCGGCTTGCCGTTACATACCCTCGATCTTACAACACCGTTGAAAGATCAGTTCTCAGAGTATTTGCTCTCATTATTGCCGGGACAAGGCCAGGAATACTGCCTGCAGTTCTGTGGCCCGTCGGGCGCAGATGCGGTCGAAGCCGCACTGAAACTGGCGAAAAAACACACCGGTCGTTCTGGCGTGATCAGCTTCTCCGGCGGTTATCATGGCATGACCCATGGCGCGCTGGCGGTCACAGGCAACCTGTCACCGAAAGAAGCCATTAACGGCATGATGCCGGAAGTCCAGTTTATGCCTTACCCGCATGAATACCGCTGCCCACTGGGCATCGGCGGCGAAGCCGGCGTCAAGGCACTGACCTACTATTTTGAAAACCTGATTAACGACGTCGAAAGCGGCGTGCGCAAACCTGCGGCAGTGATCCTGGAAGCGGTTCAGGGTGAAGGCGGCGTTAACCCGGCTCCGGCCGAGTGGTTGCAGCGCATTCGCAAAGTCACTCAGGAACACGGCATTCTGCTGATTATCGACGAAGTTCAGGCCGGTTTTGCCCGTACGGGTAAACTGTTCGCCTTCGAACACGCCGGTATTGAGCCGGACATCATCGTGATGTCCAAAGCGGTCGGTGGCGGCTTGCCGTTGGCAGTTCTGGGTATCAAAAAAGAATTTGACGCCTGGGAGCCTGGCCACCATACCGGTACCTTCCGTGGTAACCAACTGGCGATGGCCACCGGCCTGACCACCCTGCAGCACCTTAAAGATAACAACGTGGCCGCTAAGGTCGCCGCACAAGGCGAATGGCTGAAAGCCAAACTGGCCGAGCTGCAAAAACGTTATCCGGCCATTGGCCACGTGCGCGGCCTGGGCTTGATGATTGGCATGGAAATCGTTAAACCGGACGAAGCGCAAGATCATATGGGTTGTTACCCGGCTGACGGCGCATTATCTGCACTGTTGCAGAAGAAATGCTTCGACGCCGGCTTGATCCTGGAGCGTGGCGGCCGTAATGGTAACGTACTGCGTCTGCTGCCTTCCCTGCTGATCACCAACGACGAACTGGGCATTTTCCTGGATAAGTTTGAACAGGCCCTGTTAGCCGCCGGCGTCAAGCCTGTAGGTATGGAGTGAATTCGATGTCCCGGTTAAACCCGATTCTGGCCGCTTCGGCGCAAAGCACCGAAGCCTACCAGCAAGCAATCGAGCAAAGCAGCCAGGCAGTAGTGCAGTGGCTGCAACAACCCGAGATGTATCAGGGGAAAACCGTTGCCGAACTGCGTGAACGCATTACGCTTGATTTTAATCCTCAGGGCCTGGGCAACCAGGCCGCAATCGAACGCGCGATTGAGTACTTTTTAAAAGACAGCCTGTCGGTGCATCACCCACAGTGTGTCGCGCATTTGCATTGCCCAAGCCTGGTGATTAGCCAAGCCGCGGAAGTGCTGATCAACGCTACCAACCAGAGCATGGACTCCTGGGACCAAAGCCCGTCAGCCACCATCATCGAGATGAAGCTGATCGAGTGGTTGCGTACCCAGGTCGGTTATCAGCCAGGCGATGCCGGTGTGTTTACCAGCGGCGGTACCCAGAGCAATCTGATGGGGCTGATGCTGGCACGCGATGCCTTCTTCGCCAAGCAGGGCCACTCTGTGCAACAGGATGGCCTGGTCGGTAACCTGCGCAAGATTAAAGTCTTGTGTTCTGAAAACGCCCATTTCTCGGTGCAAAAGAATATGGCGTTGCTCGGCCTGGGTTACCAATCCGTCACGCTGGTGAAAACCGATCAATTTGCACGGATGGATGTGAACGACCTGGCCGAAAAACTGGCGCAAGCCAAGGCCAATGACGAGCAGATCCTGGCGATTGTCGCTACCGCAGGCACTACCGATGCCGGTGCTATCGACCCACTGCGTGCGATTGCGCAGTTGGCGGCAGAACACCAAATTTGGGTGCATGTGGATGCGGCCTGGGGCGGTGCGTTGCTGCTTTCCGAGAAGTACCGTGACTATCTGGACGGCATTGAATTAGTGGATTCCATTACCCTGGACTTCCATAAACAATTCTTCCAGACCATCAGCTGCGGTGCCTTCCTGTTGAAAGAGGCACGTCACTATGAGCTGATGCGCTATCAGGCGGCCTACCTGAACTCCGAGTTCGACGAAGCTCAGGGCGTGCCTAACCTGGTGTCCAAATCCTTGCAGACCACTCGCCGTTTTGATGCGTTAAAACTGTGGATGGGGTTGGAGGCGTTGGGTCAACAGCAATACGCCGCGATCATCGATCACGGCGTGACGCTGGCGCAACAGGTGGCCCACTATATCGGCGACCAACCGGCGCTGGAACTGGTGATGCAGCCACAGTTGGCCAGCGTGCTGTTCCGCTACCGTCCGCAGTCATTAGCGACCAGCGGCGATGCCGCAGTGGCACTGTTGAACCAACGAATTGGTGATGCATTGCTGGAGTCAGGACGTGCCAACGTCGGGGTGACCGAATTTAATGGCGTAACCTGCCTGAAAATGACGTTGTTAAACCCAACGGTCAGCCTGGACGATATCAAAGTCCTGCTGGCACTGGTGGAAAAAACCGCGCAGCAATTGCCTGCCGCCTAATCCACCTGCCCTGACCAAGCGAAAAGCCGATAACCTTTGCGGGTTATCGGCTTTTTATTTATTGATGAACACCCACTGTGAAATCAATGATGCCTATCAGTGAATTACTCTACGCCTAAATGTTCAACCAGCCATTAATCAGCGTGCAACTCTGCCCGCCAATCCATGGCTCATCGTGAATAAAATGAACGCTAACCCGGCCTTCTCTATGTAGTTGGGTACCTTGTCGAACCTGATACCCCTGTGCTGTCTGGCCACCGTCGGGGAAGTTGGTCGCCTTCAACAAACGGGCCAGGCACGCATTAGCACTGCCAGTCACTGGATCTTCTACCAACTTATCCCATTCAACCAGAAACGCGCGCATTTCGTAATCGGCTGGACTACCAGATGAATAGGCACCATAAATCACCACGCCATCAACATTACAATCAATTTGCAGCTTTTTAATCATGGCTTGATCCGGCGTCATTGTCAGGCAGGATTGAGCGTTTGGCATACGTACCATAAGCCAGCGAATGCCCATATCGGCAATCACCGGTATCAGGTCTGTATCAATAACCGCAGGCTGAAAAGCCGCTATTAGCCGTTCCCTTTCTTCAATAGCCAGCGTTCGAAACGTGACTTCAGGTGCGGCAAACGCCAGTGTTCCTTCAGGGAAGATATTAATCGCAACCAGTCCAATTCCGCACTCTTGCATAATAACCCCCGGCTGTTTGGTCACCAGGCCAGCTTCCAATAATGCATGAGCCGTACCCAATGTCGGATGTCCGGCAAAGGGCAACTCTTTTTCGGGGGTAAAAATACGCACTTGATAATCTGCAGCCGGATTAACCGGCTTGAAAACAAACGTCGTTTCCGAAAGGTTGGTCCAGCGGGCTAATGAAAGCATCTGCATTTCATTCAACCCTTCCGCCTCCAGGATCACCGCCAAGGGATTCCCCTGCAAGGGTGAAGTGGTAAATACATCCACCTGTTTGTAGGCCCGTGGTATCACATCATCTCTTCTGAGCATTTGCCATAATCCGTTATATATAATGCTTGATGATAGCTCTACCAAATGACATACATCAATTTATCAATCTGCGGTTTTTGACCCGCACTTGCCGGCGAAAACATGGGCCTTTATCGATTTTCTGGTTAAAGCGCTTCAGTAGCGCTGGCAAACTGACCTGTCTCATGCGTCAGTGCTATTACCAAGGCACGACTTTACCCAGATAGTCGAGGTAATGCAGTCCCGGACGTCCGGCATATGCCGCAATGGTGTTAAGCAGGTTCGGAATGCTCTCGTCGATACTCAGACGCCCTTCTGACCCGCCCAACTCGGTCCGCACCCAGCCAGGTGCCATCAACAGCAAGGTTCGCGGATCATCGCTATTACGCGCGGCGTAACTACGCATCAACATATTTAGTGCGGCTTTACTGGCCCGATAAACCTCGAACTTGCCATTGGTGTTGTTAGTCAGGCTACCTTGCCCGGATGACATCACGCCGATGGTCCCGGTCGGTGTTACCCGATCCTTAAAGGTTTCTATCACCCGCATCGGGCTGAGCGCGTTAGTGACCATCACCCGGTTGAACTCTTCGGTCGAAACGTCCGCGATGGTCTCACGATCGTCATTTTTGACCCCGGCGTTAACAAACAACAGATCAAAACGTCTGCCGGCAAGTCGCTGATGCAAACTATTAACCTGCTCGGGCACGGTGATATCGGCAGTCTCCACCTCAAGGCTGTCAGGGTATTTTCCCGCCAGACGATAAAGTGACTCTTTAGATGATTCGCGGCCAGTGGCGACCACTTTATCGCCGCGTTTCAGCAGTTCTTCTGCCATCGCAAAGCCCAGCCCCCGGGATGCGCCGATCAGCAGAATGGTCTTGGGTGATAAAGGAGATGTTGGCATGGATTATTTCCTCAGCATTTCAGTTGTGTTGTGATTCAGAAAATATAACTATGCAGAATAGATTGCGGAAGACGCAGCATTTGCACTTATAACATGCAGCAAACGCCTGCTTTCATTGACCGTTCAGGATGCTCGACATGACAGAACCCGATCTCAATTTACTGATTGCTCTCGATGCCTTGCTTACCCTGGGCAGCGTGGCGGGGGCTGCCCGTCGCCTTAAGCTAAGTGCCTCTGCGATGAGTCGCACGTTGAGCCGCCTGCGAGCGGTCACCGGGGATCCTTTATTGGTCCGTGCCGGCCGCAAGATGGTGTTGACACCCTATGCCGAAGAGATACGCGAGCGAACGCAAAGCGCCGTGTTCGAAGCCCGTGCGGTGCTTCGCCCTGCGCTATCAGATCTGAGTTTATCCAGCCTGGAGCGAACCTTTACCCTGCGCGCCAACGAAGGTTTTGTCGAGGCCTTTGGCGCCGTGCTGATCGCGGCGGCTGCACAGGAAGCCCCTTTGGTACGCCTGTGTTTTGCCCCCAAGCCAGAGAAAAGCTCAACCCATTTGCGCGAAGGTCTGGTCGATCTTGAGATTGGCGTGCTGGGGGTCATGGGGCCGGAGATTCGATTGCAAGCCCTGTTCCGTGACCGATTTGTCGCGGTAGTGCGCAAAGGCCATCCGTTTGAACAACAACCCGAGATTACGGCCCAACAGTATGCCGCCTGTGGTCATGTGGTTGCCTCACGCCGTGGGCTATTAACCGGGCCGGTAGACCAGGCGCTGACCGAATTGGGACTGGAGCGCAAGGTTGCCGCCGTGGTGCCTGGCTTCCCCGCCGCGCTGGCGGTGGCTCAGGCCTCTGATTTGGTGGCGCTGGTCCCGGCCTCTTTCCTGATCAATCACCCCGTAGGCAATGACGATGCTTCCACACTTTATGCTTTTGAACTGCCGGTCAAAACTCAGGGCATTACCGTTTCGCAAATGTGGCATCCCCGTTTGGAAGCCGATGCGGCTCATCGCTGGCTGCGGCAGTTGGTTTTGCGTGTGGTTAAACAGCGCTTTGAAATTCGGAAGTTTTAAGGATTCGATATCGGGCGCATTCATTAATGCCGGAGGGAACGTTGAGCTTATTGGTTAACAATGGGAGAGAGGAAAATACTTATTAAACCTACCCCAAGATTTTTCACCTTTAGCTTTAAAGGGGGGTGAATCAGGTTAGCGTCCACTATGCAGTGCAGGTAAAACGATGACGCCCAATCAATCGAAACACTGCAAAGTGGAACGCGAATATTAACGTACTGAATTAAAATCCCTAACCTTATGTAACTAAAGAAATCGAAAAGGTGACAATTAATTCACTCGGAATAACAGCCACTCAAAATATAAACACGGATCCGGCTATTCTCTGCGCATAAAAGTTAGCAACCCTTATTATCCCTAAATACATCAGGGTTTAAGCCCGATATTAATAGTGCAGTCCTGTACCCAGTCCGTGTGTCATAACAAATAATATTGAGGTTTTCGTTAATGGCTTCCGTCGCCATGGGAACCCCTATTCCTGGCAAGCTATTCAAGATTCGGTCAACGGCATAGTTTTACTGCCCGCTCATAGCATAGATACCGACAGGGCGTTTTGAGCGCACTCCATACTGACAATTACCGCCAAAAAGCAACATATCCTTAACTTGCTAACGAATCAAATGGTACAATATGTTCATTCCGTCGTTTGATCCTCGCTTTGCAACTCCGTTTTGATCGGGAGGACGCATGATCGTGGTCATCGAGGTAAACATGAAGAAAAACATTATTTTGGAGTCTATCAGCCATGCCTGAATCAAATGCCCGCCCGGGTATAAAACTTAAACTATGGTGTTGTTTATTAGGGATAATCCTTACTCTGGTCGGCTTATTCTTTGCCATTGCCGGTGGCAAGCTGGTCTCGCTCGGGGGCAGCAGCTACTTCCTGATTGCCGGGATCGTCACCCTGCTTAGTGCAGTGCAATTCTTCCGTCGTAAATCTTCAGCGGTACTGTTGTTCCTGCTGGTGTTTATCGGCACGCTGATTTGGTCGGTGTACGATGCCGGTTTCGATTTCTGGCCACTGGTTTCACGGTTAATGGTCCCTGCCGGTTTGATGCTGCTGGCCTTTCTTGGTTGGCCCACGCTGCGTAAATCGGAAGGCAAAGCGCCGCTGGCAAAGCTGTCCTACCTGCTCAGCGCGGTACTGGTGGTGGGCATGGTTGGCACCTTTGTGCAGATGTTCCAGCCACACCCTACCGTTGCTTTCAGCGGAAAACCCTTGCCGTTGATCCCGGTGGATAAAGCCAAACAGCAAAAAGACTGGGACAACTACGGCAACACCCCAGGCGGTAGCCGCTTCGTGGCATTGGACCAAATCACCCGCGACAACGTTAAAGAGCTGAAAGTCGCCTGGACCTTCCACACTGGCGATACTCCGCTAAGCCCGGACGGCAACGGTGCCGAAGATCAACAAACGCCGCTGCAAGTCGGTAACCGCGTCTTCCTGTGTACGCCGCATAACAATGTCATCGCCGTCGATGCCGACAGTGGTAAAGAGATTTGGAAGCGTGAGATCAACGCGAAATCTCAGGTCTGGAACCGTTGTCGCGGCCTGGCCTACTTTGATGTCACCAAGCCACTACCGGCACCGACAGTGCCGGGTTCAACCCCTGCCATACCTGCTGCTTTGGCGGCCGGTGACCATTGCCAGCGCCGTATTCTGATGAATACCATCGATGCGCGTCTGGTGGCGATCAATGCCGATAACGGCGAGTTCTGTCAGAACTTTGGCCAGCAGGGTGTGGTCGATCTTAAGGCCGGTCTGGGGGATGCTGCAGATCCCAAATACCAACTGACCTCTGCCCCTACACTGGCCGGTACCACCATCGTGGTCGGCGGCCGCGTAGCCGACAACGTGCAAACCGATATGCCTGGCGGCGTACTGCGTGGTTTCGACGTGATCACCGGTGAAATGCGCTGGGCGTTCGACCCAGGTAATCAAGATCCGAATTCAGCTTTGAAACCGGGGCAGACCTTCGTGCGCAGTACGCCGAATTCCTGGGCGCCGATGTCCTACGACCCGGCAATGAATACCGTGTTCCTGCCAATGGGCAGCTCATCGGTTGACCTGTGGGGGGCTAACCGTAACGCACTGGATCACAAATACGGCGCCTCTATCCTGGCGCTGGACGCCACCACCGGTAAAGAAAAATGGGTCTATCAAACCGTTCATAACGACCTGTGGGACTTCGATCTGCCCATGCAGCCGAGCCTGATCGATTTCCCAATGAAGGATGGCACCAGCAAACCGGCGCTGGTGATTGGTGCCAAAACCGGTCAGCTCTTCGTGCTGGATCGCCATACCGGTAAACCTTTGACCGAAGTTAAAGAACTGCCGGTGAAAACCCGCACCATCCCTGGCGAGCAATACTCGGCCACTCAACCCTTCTCTGTCGGCATGCCGCAGATCGGCAATCAGAAACTGACTGAGTCCGATATGTGGGGCGCAACGCCGTTCGATCAACTGATGTGCCGCATCAGCTTTAAGTCGATGCGTTATGACGGGCTGTTCACCGCGCCAGACACCGATATCTCACTCAGCTTCCCCGGTTCGCTGGGTGGCATGAACTGGGGTGGTCTGTCGACCGATCCCAACAACCACTATATCTTTGCCAATGATATGCGTCTGGGGCTGTGGGTACAGATGATCCCGCAGAAAACCGATGCCAACGCGCCAGCCAGCAACGGCGGTGAGTCGGTCAACACCGGGATGGGTGCCGTGCCGCTGAAAGGAACCCCTTACGGCGTGAACAAGAACCGCTTTATGTCACCGTTGGGCATTCCCTGCCAGAAACCGCCTTTCGGCACCCTGTCCGCTATCGATCTGAAAACGCAGAAAGTAGTGTGGCAAGTCCCGGCTGGTACGGTGCAGGATACCGGGCCATTCGGCATCAAAATGCGCGCACCAATGCCGGTGGGCATGCCAACGCTGGGCGGTACGTTAGCCACTCAGGGCGGCCTGGTGTTCATTGCGGGCACTCAGGATTACTACCTGCGAGCCTTTGATTCTTCCACCGGTGAAGAAGTCTGGAAAGCACGTTTGCCTGTCGGCAGCGGCGGCACGCCAATGAGCTATGTTTCGCCGGTTACCGGCAAACAGTACATTGTGATCTCCGCCGGTGGCGCACGCCAGTCGCCAGACCGCGGCGACTACGTCATTGCTTATGCGCTTGATAAATAAATCCTCCCATAAGCTATAATTACACCAGCCCCCGCTTAATCACGGGGGCTTTTTTATATCTGTCGATATAACGGTTTAATGATATTTAACAGTGAAAACAGCCGGAGAAAATTGGATGAGTAAAAAAACATAAATACGAGAGTATTCCTAATGTGTTGCCCGGGATTATATCTCATTCTCTCTGGTGGTTTTTTTATTGCACAGGCCAGGCTACATAATGATTTCCGCTGGCAAAAAATATTTTTGGCGTGAATGCCGAGCGGTTTTCAGAGGAAATGACAAATGAGTGTTTTACCCGAGCACAGTGATGACAATCATCCTGTTGATATGGCTAATGAAATATTTGACGGCTTGCCGAATCTCATTGGCGTAGGTAATAGCCTCGGGGGACATTTCAATAGGTTATGGTGTGAATATACCGGCCTTGCTTCATTTGATAACCAGGACGCCTGCTGGTTGAAAGCTCTGCATCCGGATGACTATGCGCATATCAACTCGTTGTGGCAACGGTCGATAACCGCCATCACCTCGTTCGTTTATCAGGCCCGTCTGCGCCATTGCAGTGGTGAGTATCGTTGGTTTTTACTGTCGTTCGGCACAAAAAAAGCCCCGAATTCCGCGCAACACCATTGGTTTCTCAGCTGTACCGACATCCATCAGCAAATGCTGGAAAAACAAATCATTGCCGAGAAGCTGGCAGCGCAGAAAAATATGCTTGATGCCAGCGTCGACTGTATCAAAGTGATTAATAATGACGGTTCATTACTGCATATGAACAAAGCCGGCAACATCGCTTTGGGCGTAGATGAGAACCAGCAACAGTTTGGCATGCCCTGGTTGGGTCTGCTGCAGCCGGAAGTTCGCCAGCGTGGCCAAAAAGCGCTACGCAAGGTGTTAAGCGGAAGAAATGCCAGATTCGCCGGTCTTAGCGCCAAGGCGGATGGTTCCTTGCAGCACTGGGATAATATCCTCACTCCGGTGATCGACAGGGACTCCCGGATACAAAATATATTGTGCGTTTCGCGCGATGTCACCTCTCAACGGATAGCTGAAAAACGCTTACTGATCGCCAGTGAATATGACGAATTGACCGGTCTGCCCAACCGACGGTTATTCAAGAAAAGATTAAAACAGGAAATGAAACGCTCGCTGGCCAATAATAAATCGCTTGGGCTGATTTTGCTGGATCTCGACCACTTTAAGCTGGTGAACGACACCCTGGGGCACGATGCCGGCGATCATCTGTTGCGTGTATTGGCCCGGCGACTCAAGTCTGATTTGAACCCCAACTCATTTGTCTCCCGATTGGGTGGCGATGAGTTTGCGGTGGTGATCAGCGACGTAGAAAACGAGCAGGATATTTTCAAAATCGCCAATAACTTTCTGCTGCAGCTTGAAACACCGGTCACCCATGGCGGTAAAGCGCTTCATTGTGGCATGAGTATTGGCGGAGCCCTCTACCCGCAGGATGCCCGTGACGCGTCAGAATTGATGAAATGTGCCGATACCGCCCTGTACGAACTCAAAGACGGCGGCCGTGGCGGCGTTTATATGTTTAATCCGCAGATGATGGATAAAGCCAGAGAACGTGCGACACAGCTTAATCACGCCCGTCAGATTGTGCGTAACAACCAGATCCGCCCCAGCTATCAGCCCAAGGTCAATCTGGCAACCGGTACCCTTGTCGGCTTTGAGGCTCTGCTGCGCTGGTATTGCCCGCAAAACGGCATCCAGACGCCGGATAGCGTCTGCGAAGCGTTTAACGACTACGAGTTGGCAACCAAAATCGGCGAAACCATGCAGATGAAGGTGTTTGCCGATATCTCGGCCTGGCTGGCTTCTGGCGCCGAAGTTTTGCCCGTGTCACTGAATGCTTCCCCTATCGAATTTTTACGCGATAGCTACGCCGAAACATTCCTGCAGCGCTTGCAGATGTTTAACATCCCTCACCATCTGATTGAGCTGGAAGTGACCGAGCACGCCTTCAATAAGCATGGTTCGAAGTATGTGCTGCGTGCTTTGCAAATGCTCAAGGAAATGGGGATCCGAATTGCGCTCGATGATTTTGGCACTGGGCACTCTTCCTTAACCCACCTGATGAACTACCCACTGGACTGCATAAAACTCGATCGCGACTTTATCCGCCGCATGAACAACGAAGCAGCTATTTTGGGCATCGTGGAAAGTATGGGTATTCTGGGGCAAAAGTTATCCATCGATATCATTGCCGAAGGGATTGAAACCGAACAGCAGCGGCAAACGCTGCGCAACTCCGGATATCATTTGGGCCAGGGTTTTCTTTTTAGCCAGGCCGTTGAGGCGCCCCTTGCGCTCAGTATGTTGTTAAAGAGCCCCTCCTCCAAAATAACCGCTTGACCTTCCCGTGGTGGGAAGCTTTAAGCTTTCCACCAACAGACAGCATAAAGGGACAGCTCAATGACTTCCGTTTCTCTCAAACCCGACTCCACCCCGGCGATGTCTCAGGTCAGCCGACTGAGCCTGCCGGTCGATGGCATGACCTGCGCTTCGTGCGTAGGCCGTGTCGAACGTGCGCTGAAGGCCGTACCCGGTGTGGATAGCGCTTCGGTCAATCTGGCCACCGAACGCGCCGACCTCACCTTCAGCGGCGCGGCTGACCCACAGGCGGCGGTTCGCGCCATTGAGAACGCCGGATATAACGTGCGTGAAGAGACCACCGAGCTGGCAATAGAAGAAATGACCTGTGCGTCCTGCGTCGGCCGGGTAGAAAAAGCGCTGAACCAAATACCCGGCGTGCTTGAGGCCAATGTCAATCTGGCGACTGAGCGTGCACGGGTGCGTCACCTGGCCGGTGTCGTCTCTATGACAGACCTTGAGGCCGCCGCTGAAAAAGCCGGCTACCAGCCGCGACGCCTGTCCACCGCCAGCGTCAACACAGAGGATCAGGATACCGAGCGACGTGAGCATGAGGCCCGTGGGCTACGGCGCTCGTTGCTTATTGCCGCCATTCTCACCTTGCCGGTGTTCATTCTCGAGATGGGGTCGCACCTGATCCCCGCCATGCATCACTGGGTACTGGGCGTGCTGGGTGAACAAACCAGCTGGTATCTGCAATTTGTTCTCACCACCCTGGTGCTGTTTGGGCCGGGGCTGCGTTTCTTCCGCAAAGGGATCCCGGCACTGTTGCGCGGCGCTCCCGACATGAACTCGCTGGTGTCGGTCGGCACGGTGGCGGCGTACGGCTATTCGGTGGTGACGACTTTCATTCCCGAGGTGCTGCCGCAGGGGACCGCCAACGTCTATTATGAAGCTGCTGCGGTCATCGTCACCCTGATCCTGCTTGGCCGGACTTTAGAGGCTCGCGCCAAGGGGCGGACCTCACAGGCCATCAAGCGGCTGGTCGGCCTGCAGGCCAAGACTGCCCGCGTCGAGCGTAATGGCGAAACCGTTGAAATCCCGCTCGATCAAGTGGCCCTCGGTGACATCGTGCTGGTTCGTCCAGGCGAAAAGGTGCCGGTTGACGGCGAAGTCGTCGAAGGAACCTCTTATGTAGACGAAAGCATGATCACCGGCGAACCGGTGCCGGTACAAAAAGGCGTGGGTGCCGATGTTGTCGGTGGCACTATCAACAAAACCGGGGCTTTCAGTTTCCGCGTTACCAAAATCGGTGCCAATACGGTGCTTGCGCAGATCATTCGTCTGGTCGAAGAGGCTCAGGGTTCCAAACTGCCGATCCAGGCGCTGGTTGACAAGGTCACCATGTGGTTCGTGCCGGCAGTGATGGCCGCCGCCGCGCTGACGTTCCTGGTTTGGCTGGTGTTCGGCCCCTCCCCGGCACTGACCTTTGCGCTGATTAATGCGGTGGCAGTACTGATTATCGCCTGCCCTTGTGCCATGGGATTGGCTACACCCACCTCCATCATGGTCGGGACCGGCCGCGCCGCCGAGCTTGGCGTGTTGTTCCGTAAGGGCGAGGCCTTGCAGGCCCTGCGCGATGTCAGCGTTATTGCGCTCGACAAGACCGGCACCCTGACCAAGGGTCGCCCTGAACTGACGGACCTGATCCCCGCAGAAGGCTTTGAATACGATGAGGTTCTGGCTCTGGTGGCGGCGGTGGAGACTCGTTCCGAACACCCGATTGCCGAAGCGATTGTGGCGGCAGCCAGGCAGCAGAACATGACGCTCGCCGCGATAGAAAGCTTTGAGGCTACTCCGGGCTTCGGCGTCTCTGCCCGCGTCGCCGGACGCACTATCGCCGTCGGGGCAGACCGCTTTATGACCCAGCTTGGTCTTGATGTCAGTAGCTTCCAGCAGTCGGCTCAGCATCTCGGTGAACAGGGTAAAAGCCCACTTTATGCGGCCATCGACGGCCGTCTGGCGGCGGTGATCGCGGTCGCTGACCCGATTAAGGAAAGCACACCAGAAGCCATCAAGGCACTGCATGCGCTTGGCCTTAAGGTGGCGATGATCACCGGCGACAACGCGGCCACCGCTGCGGCGATCGCCAAACAGCTGGGTATTGATGAAGTCGCCGCCGAGGTTCTGCCCGACGGCAAGGTCGCGGCGCTGAAGAAATTCCGCAGTGGCGGTGCCCGGGTAGCCTTTGTGGGCGATGGCATTAACGATGCACCGGCACTTGCCGAAGCCGACGTTGGCCTGGCCATCGGCACCGGAACCGATGTGGCCATTGAGGCCGCTGACGTGGTGCTGATGTCGGGCGACCTGCGCGGCGTCCCCAATGCCATTGCACTCAGCCAGGCGACGATCCGCAACATCAAGCAGAACCTGTTCTGGGCCTTCGCCTACAACGCAGTGCTGATCCCGGTCGCGGCCGGCGCGCTCTACCCGCTGAACGGCACATTGCTTTCACCGATCTTCGCGGCGGCGGCCATGGCGCTCTCCAGCGTCTTCGTGCTCGGCAACGCGCTGCGTCTCAGGGGCTTTCAGGCCCCGATGGCGGTTGAAGAAAAGATAAGCGCTGACACTCACTAATCCCCCATAACCGACCGCCCGGCGATGCTGCCGGCGGTCGGTTTTTTATTTCAGCATTTCTTCTTCAGACACTCAATCACCTGCCACGCCAACCCCCACGCAATCTGACATTTCTAAAATTACTTAGCCAATTTTGTTCGTTCACAGATTTAGCGGCATAAAGGATAGTGAGTCGACCGCCCCAACCACCTAATAATGCAGGTAATAATAATGATGTATAGCGCAAAACTCACCGCAGCGGCGGCACTCTTTAGTCTTTCTGCTCTGGCCCATGCCGCACCGGGTATAGACCTGGTTGCCAACGAAACGCCGATCCATACGCAAAAAAGCCCTGAAGCGGCGGCCAGGATCCCGGCCGGATTTAAATTTGTCGAGCCGGGCACGCTGACCGTGGCCGTGTCGATACTGGGCAGTGGCCCGCCGTTTGGGCTGTACGCCCGTGATAATAAAACGGTGATTGGCAGTGAGTCGGATATTGCCCGCCTGGTGGCCGATGGTCTGGGGCTGAAACTCAAGCTGGTACCAACCTCGTGGGAGGACTGGCCGTTGGGCGTCACTTCCGGCAAATACGACGCGGCGATTTATAACATTACCGTCACCCGGGAGCGTAAGACCAAATTCGACTTCGCCACTTATCGCCAGGATACGCTGGGGTTCTACGTCAAGAGCGGCAGTAAAATCACCTCGATAAAATCGGCCCCGGATATTGCCGGCAAGAAGATTATCGTCGACTCCGGCACCAATCAGGAAGCCGTGCTGCTTGCCTGGGATAAAGAGAATCAGGCCAAAGGGCTACCTGCCCTCCAGCCGATCTACGTGACCGACAAGGCGGCCGCCACCCTGGCGATTCAGTCAGGCCGGGCTGATGCCACCTTTGGGCCGAACGTCTCCGGCGCCTATCAGGCAAAACTGAACGGAAAAACCACCTTGGTCGGCATCGTGCCGGGCGGCTGGCCACGCAGCGCCAACATTGCCGTTACGGTGAAAAAAGGCAATGGCCTGGTGGATGCGGTGCAGGCTTCGCTCAATAGCGCTATCGGCAATGGCAGCTATCTGAAGGTGTTGGATCGTTGGGCGGAAAGTGACGAGAAAATCGAACATTCTGAAATTAACCCACAGGGACTGGGCGACAACTGACCCAATAGCCAAGGCCCTGAAATGGGCCTTGGCTATTGGGCGGTCATTCTACCGCCCGCCCCCGGCTTTTCTCCATCTTGCGATAAAGCGTACTGCGTGAAACACCCAGCCGTTTCGCCGCCAGGCTGATATTGCCATTAGCGTGGCGGATAGCGTCCAGCATCTCCTGCGGCGCGGCGTGGAGATCGGAGGGCACCGATAAGACGCCAAACTGTTCGGGCAGTGCGTCAGGCGTAATCAGTTCGCCATCATCCGCCAGGGCCAACAACACCTTCAGCGTGCTCAACAACTGCCGAACGTTACCGGGCCACGGATAGCGAGCCAACGCTGCGACGGTCTCAGGCGCCAGCCGGATACTCCGAGGCTCGGCACCCAATTCACGCCACAGATTAAGGATAAAACCATCGACGTGCGCTCGCTGACGAAGCGGTAAAATGCGCAGGTTAAACTCCTGGATCCGGTACATCAAATCCTCACGGAACGCCCCCGCCGCCACCTGCTGCGCCAAATCCTGATGGGTGGCGCAGATCAACGAAAAGTCGACGGCATAGCTGATACGGCTGCCGAGTGGCGTGACCGTTTTTTCCTGCAACACCCGCAGCAGCCGGGTCTGTAAACTCAATGGCATATCGCCGATCTCATCCAGGAACAATACGCCACCATCGGCCTCTCGGATCTTGCCGAGGTACCCTTTTGGGTTGGCGCCGGTAAAAGCGCCGGGCGCATAGCCAAAAAGCTCAGACTCGATCAGGTTCTCGGGCAAGGCAGCACAGTTGATAGCCACAAAGTTGCCCTGCCGCCGGTGACTTTCTTCAAACAATCGTTGGCTAAAGTACTCCTTGCCGCAGCCGGTTTCCCCGCTAATGCACAGCGCCAGTCCGGCATTCAAAATACGCAGCGCTTTTTGTCTGTCGGCACCGTCACGATCAACGGGAGACAGCAGCGGCCGCATCGCCTGCGAATGCCGTTTCGGCATCTGCAACTGCGAATAGTAGTGGCGATTATTAACTGCCAGCGTTTGACGTGGCGCGTTAAGCGTCTGGCGCTGCATTTCCGGGAACAGGCTGGCGAAATTCAGAGAACCAAAGCAGGCGGCGGTAAGATTAAACTCCTGCATTGCCAGCCGGTTGGCGGCGGTGAGAACTTCGTCGCGAAATACCAGTATCAGCTCATGGGCGCTGCCGAGCACCCGCGCATCACTGTGCAGGCGCAGCGTCCAGTGTTGAGCGGTCACACACCCCATCACCCACTGATGCTCTATGTGCCTGACAGCCTGCAGAATCAAGGATCGTGCGTTATCAAAAGGGCGTTGCGCCGGCGTAGAGATGTCCAGCACCCCGGCAATCAGGCCGTCGGGCCGGTAAATCGGCGCCGCCGCGCAGTAAAGCCCGGTGTTTTGATTAAGAAAATGCTCGTCGCCATTGACCTCGCACAGAGCACCGAGCGCCAGCGCAGTACCTATAGCGTTGGTGCCACGTTCCTGCTCACCCCATAAATTGCCCGGAGCCAGCGAGATACGCGACGCCTTACGCAAAAAATGGCTATTGCCGCAGGTTTCCAGCACCATCCCCCTGGCATCAGAGATCACCACTATTGAGGGTTGTCGGTTAATTTCGCCGCCCAGACGCTCGATCAGCGGCTGCGCCAGTTGTGCCACCCAGCCATTTTGCCCACGCACTTCATTGAGCAATGTCGGTCGGATAAAGGGAACCAAATCGTCGGCCCGGTTAAGGCCATAACCTTGACAGCGTAACCAGGATTCTGACAGTGGGCTGGATGCAGACAGGTTATCGCTCTCAGAGGCAAACCCGGCTTGGGTGGTCTGGTCTTTATGCAACATCCCCAACTCCCGCCAATAAAGTGTTGCGATTTTGTATCATAAATGTGTCTCACGCGTTGCGACATGGGACACAAAAAATAATAGAAATGAATAGTAAGCCCTCGGTTTTATTGCTGCTGAAAGAGTTTTTCATTATTCAATGCACTGATATTAATCATTTTTTATTTTTACACCTCCGTCATCGCCGCAATGTGGCACAGGCAATGCTTAGGGTTAGGGTGATGGCGTCACTCAGTCAGGCGTCAACCCTACACAGTCTGTTCCCATAAGAGGTGTTTACATGAAATACGTTCATCCCGGTTTACCTGGCTCGCTGGTTTCATTCAAGCAACGTTATGGCAATTACATTGGCGGTAAATTTGTCGAACCCGTTTCAGGCAACTACTTCACCGACACCTCCCCGATGACTGGCCAGACGGTGGCCGAGTTTCCACGATCCGACGCGAAAGACATCGAGCTGGCATTGGATGCCGCCCATGTCGCAGCCGAAACCTGGGGCAAGGCCAGCGTGCAGGAACGCTCCAACGTGTTACTGGCTATTGCCGACCGTATGGAGTCAAAGCTGGAGTTGCTGGCGCTGACTGAAAGCTGGGACAACGGTAAGCCGATCCGCGAAACGCTGAACGCGGATATCCCACTGGCGATTGACCACTTCCGCTACTTTGCCGGTTGTCTGCGTGCACAGGAAGGCACCGCCGCAGAGATCGACCAAAACACCGTCGCCTACCATATTTACGAGCCGCTGGGCGTGGTTGGGCAGATTATCCCCTGGAACTTCCCGCTGTTGATGGCGGCCTGGAAACTGGCTCCGGCGCTGGCAGCCGGTAACTGCGTAGTGCTCAAACCGGCGGAACAAACCCCGCTCAGCATCTGTGTGCTACTGGAAATGATTGGTGACCTGTTGCCACCTGGGGTACTCAATGTGGTGCAGGGCTTTGGTAAAGAGGCCGGTGAGGCACTGGCGACCAGCAAGCGCATTGATAAAATTGCCTTTACCGGCTCCACCCCGGTAGGCCGACATATCCTCGCCTGTGCAGCGGAAAATATTATTCCCAGTACCGTCGAGCTGGGAGGCAAGTCACCGAATATCTTCTTTGAAGACATCATGCAGGCCGAACCGGAGTTTATCGACAAGGCGGTTGAAGGCCTGATCCTCGGCTTCTTCAACCAGGGTGAAGTCTGTACCTGCCCTTCACGCGCCCTGATCCAGGAATCTATCTATCCGCAATTTATGGAAAAAGTGCTGGCGCGCATCACCACCATTCGCCAGGGCGACCCGTTTGATACAGACACCATGATCGGCGCACAGGCCTCCCAGCAGCAGTTCGACAAGATCCTGTCTTATATCGAGATCGCCAAGAACGAAGGCGGGAAAATTATCGCCGGCGGCGAGCGTGCCAGCCATCAGCAGACGTTGCAGAGCGGTTTCTATCTCCAGCCCACGCTGATCACCGGTAATAACAGCATGCGTTTTTTCCGCGAAGAGATCTTCGGGCCAGTGATTGGCGTCACCACCTTCAAAGACGAAGCTGAGGCGCTGGCGTTGGCCAACGACAGTGAGTTCGGGCTGGGTGCCGGTCTGTGGACCCGCGACGTCAACCGCGCTTACCGCATGGGCCGCGCCATCAAGGCCGGACGCGTGTGGACCAACTGTTACCATCTCTACCCGGCGCATGCCGCCTTCGGCGGTTATAAAAACTCCGGCGTCGGCCGCGAAACCCACAAGGTGGCGCTGTCGCATTATCAGCAGGTGAAAAACCTGTTGGTCAGCTACGATGCCAAACCGCTTGGACTGTTCTGATTTGGTGGTCTTCAGATTGCTGACAAACCCGCGAAAGGGCTAAATCGGTAGGGGTCGAACATGTTCGACCCGATGTAACCCATTGATTATGCAAATGGGCGCAGCATGCAGCGCCCCTACCATTGAACAACAGAGCTCTTGACCAACGGCCTCAAGGCCACCTATAGATGGCTTTATTTTTTGGCGGGATTAAGAGTTGGTCAGATCGATAACCATACGGCCACGGATGGTGCCTGACTTCATCTCTTCAAAGATATCGTTGATATCCCCCAGCGGTCTTTTGGTCACTTTCGGCGTCACTTTGCCTTCGGCGGCAAACTGGAAGGCTTCTTTCAGATCTTCCCGGGTACCGACCAGCGACCCCACCACCTGAATACCGTCCAGCACCAGACGTGGAATGCTCAGATCCATGCTCTCTGGCGGCAGCCCCACGGCCACCACTTTGCCCCCGGCGCGAACCGCATTCACCGCAGAGTTAAAGGCCGAACGCGCTACCGCAGTGACCACGGCGGCATGAGCGCCGCCGACTTTCTGCTGGATAATTTCTTCGGCGTTCTCGGTTTTGGAATTGATAACCAGATCCGCACCAATCTCTTTGGCAAAATCCAGCTGGCCCTGATTAACGTCAATGGCGATCACTTTGGCGTTGAACACGTTCTTGGCATACTGCAGCGCCAGATTGCCCAATCCGCCCAGCCCATAAATCGCGATCCACTGTCCCGGTTTGATGTCGGAAATTTTCACCGCTTTATAGGTGGTAACCCCGGCGCAGGTAATGCTGCTGGCGGCAAAAGGATCCAGGCCATCAGGCACCTTGACCGCATAGTCCGCCACCACGATACACTCTTCGGCCATGCCGCCATCAACACTGAAACCGGCGTTTTTGACCGAGCGACACAGGGTTTCGTTACCGTTGACGCAGTATTCACAGTGGCCACAGCCCTGATAGAACCAGGCGACGCTGGTACGGTCTCCGACTTTTAACGAGGTCACCCCCTCGCCGACGGCGGTAACGACCCCAACCCCTTCATGTCCCAGGGTGATACCGGGAACTTCGCCGAAATCGCCATTTTTGACGTGAAGATCGGTATGACAAACCCCACAACACTCCATCTTGAGCGCCGCTTCGCCATATTTCAGTGGGCGAAGCTGCTTTTCCTGGATATCTACACTGTGGTTTTTGGTGACTACGGCAGCTTTCATAGGATACATCTCCTCAGGTGAGTTGAAGTGCAGTTGTTAATGTAGTTACTGTACTCTCGGAGGGCAAGGCGCACGACGTTTGTTTTAAAAACAGAGGGTTAAATATCACTTCAGCAACAGGGATAAATAAGGTTATTAAGCGGATTTTATGATTAGCGCTTGGTTTTAGTGATTTTTGTCGCTTTGGCAGGGTTACCGGCAACAAATTCCAGAGTGGGCGAGTAGTAAAACGGCAACCAGGCGTGGTAACTGCTTTCCCACTCCCATTTGACCGGGCAAGGCCACAGGATATCCTCATGCAGAATGTAGTAGACCCAGCGTCCGTGCGGACGGCGGGGTTTGGCTGTGCGCATAGACCCTGACTTCTTTGGCACAGGTAGCCGTTGTTCCATATGAAATTCTCTTTGTCATCAGGGGCTACGGAGTGGCAAAGGTCAAATTTAACATGGACGGCGGTCGGCAAGCCATCTTTCCCGCAGGGACATTCGTCCGGTACGACATACAACTGTCATTAATTATTCATACCAGATAAATACGTGCCAGCTAGGGTGGGCAGAACACGCCAATTCAAGAAGCGCCATGAGCTATTTATCACTTTGTAACATCAAGAAAACCTGGGGCGATAAATCCGCCCTGGATGGCGTCAGTTTTGACGTAAAAGAAGGTGATTTTGTTGCGCTGCTGGGGCCTTCCGGCTGTGGTAAGTCTACCCTGCTACGCACCCTGGCCGGGCTGGAGTCCGCTGACAGCGGCACAATTGAGATCCAGCAAAGGGACGTGACCGCCCTGCCGCCATCGCAACGTAAGTTATCGATGGTTTTCCAGTCTTACGCGTTATTCCCCCACCTCAGCGTGCGTGAAAATCTGTTGTTTGGCCTGCGAGCCAGAGGGGAAGACAAGCAACACTTTGCCGCCCGGTTAGCCGATATCAGCAAGCTGATGGAGCTGGAGCCGCTGTTGGATCGCTTGCCGGCGCAACTTTCCGGCGGGCAGCAACAGCGTGTGGCGCTGGGCCGTGCGGTGATCGCCCAGAACAAACTGTGCCTTATGGATGAGCCCTTATCCAACCTGGACGCCAAGCTGCGCCAGAGCATGCGTCGGGAAATCCGTGCGCTACAGCGTAAGCTGGGATTGACCATGCTGTATGTCACCCATGATCAAACCGAAGCCATGAGCATGGCGGACAAAATCATTCTGCTGAATGATGGTCGCATTGAGCAGCACGACACCCCAGACAACTTGTATAACAACCCTGCCAGCATTTTTGCCGCGCAATTTATCGGAGCGCCACCGATGAACATCATCCCGTTAACGCGCAAAAGTGATGGGTTTCATATTGGTAACGCCCCGCTGCCGGTCGTCTTTGGCAGCCAGGAGATGGCGCTGAGTCTGGGGATCCGCGCCGAAGAGATTAACCTGTGTGCTCCGGGCAGCGGCAATCTTACCTGCCAGGTGCTCAGCTATGAATATATGGGGTCCGATACCCTCGTCGTTTGTCATCTGCCGGCGGTTCAGGGGCAAATCACGGTCAAAACTCCCGGCATGCAACACTTTACCGAAGGCAGCCTGGTCGGTCTGCAATGGGCCGGATACGCGCAGTACCTGTTTTCCTCCAGTGGTGAGCGTTGTCACGCCATGGAGCAGGCTTTTCAGCCAGTGACTCATCAATACGCCGTTCAATAATCAAAAAAACATCATTTTATTTCAGGGGAATACCATGTCCGTCTCGATCCGTTTATCCAGGTTAAGCGCTGTCGCCCTGTTGCTGACCGGTGTGACTCTTTCTGCCCAGGCGGCGGATGCCGTAAAACTGCAAATGTACTATCCGATCGCCGTTGGCGGCAAAATCAGCCATACCGTTGAAGGCCTGGTGGCAGATTTCGAAAAATTGCACCCGGATATCAGTATTCAGCCGGTCTATACCGGTGACTATGCCACCACGGTGACCAAGGCATTAACCGCATTCCGTGGCGGCAACGCCCCGCAAATCGCCGTGATTGGCGATATAGAAGCCTATTCACTGATCGACGCCGGGGCCATTTTACCGGTCAGCGATCTGGCCAAAGATCAGGCCGGCAAAGCCTGGATCGACGGCTTCTACCCGGCATTTATTCGCAAAATCCAGGGTAAGGTTTGGGGCATTCCGTTCCAGCGTTCTACCGTGGTGCTGTACTGGAATAAACAGGCGTTCCAGCAAGCCGGACTGAATGGTGAAACCCCACCGGCCAACTGGCAGCAGGTGGTCGATTTTGGCCAGAAACTGGTCGTTCGCAACGGCAACGAAGTTAAACAATGGGGGATCGAGATCCCTTCCACCCCGATTGGCTATTGGACTTTCCAGGGCATTGCCGCCACCAATGGCAGCCATTTGGATAACGGCAAGGGTACGGCGGTGACCTTCAACACCCCGGCCAACGTTGAGGCGTTGACCTGGCTGACCGATTTGGCGCAGAAATATCAAGTCTCGCCAAAAGGTGCCATTACCTGGAGCACCACGCCGCAGGACTTTATCGACGGCAAAACCGCCATGATGGTGACCACCACCGGTAACCTGACCACGGTGCGTGAAAACGCCAAGTTCCCATTTGGCGTCGCCATGCTGCCGGAGAAAACCCAGCGCGGCAGCCCGACCGGCGGTGGCAACCTGTACCTGTTCAAAGGCACCAGCCCGGCACAACAACAAGCCGCCGTGACCTTTATGCGCTGGCTCTCTGCACCGGAACAGGCCGCCCGCTGGAGCATCGCCACCGGCTATGTCGCCACCTCACCGGCCGCCTGGGAAACCGCGACCATGAAAGAATATGCCGTCAAAGTGCCGCAGGCGACTGTGGCGCGTGAACAGTTGAAATATTCGCAGCCCGAGCTTTCAACCTATAACAGCGTACAAATTCAGGAGTTGCTCAACCGTGCGGTGGAAGCCGCAGTGACGCAGGGCAAAACGCCTGAGCAAGCGCTGGAAAGTGCGCAGAAACAGGCTGACCGCCTGCTGCAACGCTACCAATAACCGGAGCCGGCATGACCCAAGCACATTCTGCCGCACCCGCCGCTGCCCATAGGCGCTTTTCTTTGCAGCTTTATGGTTATCTGCTGGTCCTGCCGGCGTTGGTTTTTCTGATCACCTTTACCCATTACCCGGCTTTGGCCACGGTGTGGGAAAGCCTGTTCAACGCGGCGCACAATAACCGACCGGCCCAATTCGTTGGGCTGGAAAACTACCGTGCCCTGCTGGACGACGAAACCTTCATCCTGGCGCTGCGCAACAACCTGCTGTATGCGGCCGTCACCATTCCCCTGGCGGTAGGATTGGCACTGCTGATGGCGCTGGCGGTAAACCGGCGTATGCGCGGTACGGCTTTTGCCCGCGCCGCCTTCTTCATTCCTTCGCTGCTGCCGATGGTGGCCATCGCCAATCTGTGGCTGTTCTTTTATACCCCACAGGTAGGGTTGCTGAATCAGTTGTTGGCCATGTTTTCTCTGCCTGCGGTCAACTGGCTGGGGGATCCCCAATCCGCGTTGTATTGCCTGATGGCGGTGTCGGTATGGCGTGAGGCCGGTTTCTTTATGATCTTTTATCTGGCGGCCCTACAGCAGATTGATCCCAAACTGGCCGAGGCAGCCGAGATAGAGGGGGCTTCGCGCAGCTACTTCTTTCGCCGCATCCAGTGGCCATTGCTGATGCCGACCACGCTATTTATTCTGATCAATGCTTCGATGAATGCTTTCCGCATTGTCGATCAGGTGATTGCCATGACCAACGGCGGGCCGGACAACAGCACCAGTCTGCTGCTGTTCTACATCTACCGCACGGCATTCAGCTATTGGGATTTGCCCTACGCCTCGGCGATGACCGTGGTGCTGTTGGTCATTTTAGCCAGCATTGCGTTAATCAAATTCAATCTGCTGGATAAGCGAGCCCACTACCAATGAGCCTTTCCATCACGTCCTCGCCGCCGCGCAGTATTTCCCTGCGCCGCCTTTGTTGGTGGCTGCTTACCTGGGGGGCCGCAATCTTGTGGGTCTTCCCGATCCTGGTCGCCACCTGGGTGGCCATTCATCCCGCTGCTGAACAGGGCGATTTTTCCTTGTTTTCGCCGTTGACTGCCCAGAACTTTATCAATGCCTGGCAGGCCGCGCCTTTCGGCCGTTATTTCCTCAACACCATCATGCTGGTGCTGCTGATTGTGTTCTGCCAACTGATATTGGCCACCATGGCCGCCTACGCGCTGGTGCGATTCAGGCTAAAGGGGGCGGGCATACTGTTTGCTTTGGTGCTGCTGCAGTTGATGATCAGCCCCGATGTGTTGATCCTGAATAACTACCAGACCATTGGCGCGCTGGGGCTACGCGATACGCTACTGGGGATCGCCCTGCCTTACTTTGCCTCGGCATTTGCCATTTTCCTGCTGCGACAGACCTTCAAAAGTATCCCGCTGGTGTTGGAGGAAGCGGCCATTGTCGAAGGTGCCAGCCGGTTTTACATCCTGCGCCGCATCTATATCCCGCTGGCGAAACCGGTGTATGTCGCTTTTGCGCTGGTTTCAGTCAGTTTCCACTGGAATGATTTTCTCTGGCCGTTGGTGATCACCGACTCGGTTAACGTACGGCCGCTGACCGTCGGGCTGCAGCTATTTTCAGCGCCAGAGCAAGGTGTGCAATGGGCGTTGATCGGTGCGGCGACGCTGATGACCTCCCTACCTTTGCTGGTGCTGTTTCTGGTGTTTCAGCGTCAGTTTGTTCAATCCTTTATGCGCGCCGGCATTCGCTAGCGCTGAGTGGGTAACCCATGACTTCAAATCTCACCGCAGCACAGTCTCTGGCCCTGGGCCAGGTCAGTTCGCTTTACCAGCACCCAGCACTTTCCGGGCAATCACAACCGCCAGGAACCCTTCGCTTCGGGCTAATTGCCGATCCGCAATATGCTGATGCCGATCCCAATATGGAATATAACCGTTACTACCGTAACAGCCTGGGTAAGCTGAGCCAGGCGATTACCGAACTGAATGATTTGCCGCTGGCCTTTGTTGCCACGCTCGGGGATTTGGTTGACGATAACTGGAGCAGCTACGCCGAGTTATTGCCGGTATACGGGCAGTTGCTACATCCCCATGCGGTGGTGTTGGGCAACCATGACGCCGACGTCATTTCCCGTCACCTGGCGGCTCAGTCCCCTGCGCTGGCGTTGCCCAAGCACTATTATCAATTCAGCCTGAACGGCTACCGTTTTATCGTGATTGACGGTAACGATCTGAGTCTGTATTGCAATCAGGCTAACGGTGATGAGCGCGCGCAGGCACAGCAGCTGCTGGCCCGCATCCGTGCCGAGCATCAACCACAAGCACAAAGCTGGAACGGCGCCGTTGGCGATGAACAACTACGTTGGCTGGAATGCAGCCTGGCGGATGCACAAAGCAAAGGCGAAACCGTTATTGTGTTCGGCCACTATCCGCTGGCACCGGCCAATGAACACAACCTGTGGAACTGCGATGCGCTGGTGGCCCTGCTGTGCCGTTATCAGGTTCGCGCCTACTTTGCCGGCCACTATCATTTGGGGGATTACGTGCGGGTGGAAAACACCGACTTTATCACCCTAAAGGGCATGGTCGATGGCGACGACCTGCTGCCGTTCGCTATGGTTGAACTGGCAGGCGAGACACTTTCGGTCACCGGCTATGGCCCGGAAATCAGCCGGGTGCTGGTGCGATAAACACCAGCCAGGGCCCCCCTATAACACGGCGAGTAGCCTGCCGTGTTATAGGGCATTTATAGCGAACCAAATTCCATACTCACCGGTTCGATCAGGTCCAAAAATGCCTCGCAGGCAGTTTGCCCTTGCCAGGACGCACAGATGGCTTCCGCATGCTGTTGATCATCGGCAAATGCAAGATCGACAAACACTCCGTTGCCCAAACTGACCAGATGCTGACTCTTCCACCCCTGCTGAAGAGAAAGATGGGTTCCCACCATCAGGTTATAGGCGCTGCGCATTTCGCTCTCATCAACCCCAGGCTTCAGCCGAAACCGCCCTATTTCAATGCCACATCCTGTTCCCATTCGCGCGGCTTGAGCCAAGGGGGCCGTATAATGCCCCATGTTTACCAAACTTTTGACGGAAGACCTAAAACTGGAGAATTCAGGTTGGCTCTCGACGGCTTTTGCAGCAGCCAGCGCGTCCTTATGGCTATTCCACATAACCAGATCGACACGCTCAGTTGGGCTATCCATGCCTGAAAATGCAACCCAATCTATAAATCCTGGGAAATGCTTCAGCATATTTTGTGCAATAGCTCTTGCTGAATCAGCTTGCTGCGGGTCTTTTACCTTGTAGGTGACTATCTCGTAACATGGGGTGGTCATGTAAACTCCGTTATCATCTTGATATGAAGTCTTAATCGTATGACACTACCCTGACAGTTTTTGTCAGGGTAGTGTCACCTCAAACTATGAAAACTATTCGGTTATTCGCGTTACTCGATAATCTCCGTTGTCGCGTACATCCTGTCTCAGCAGAAGTTTTGGCCCAGGCTTTGAATGTCTCGGTGAGAACAATATACAGAGACATGGCAACGCTTCAGGCCATCGGGGCCCCCATTCGTGGTGAGTCTGGCTTGGGTTACTTGCTTGAAAAAGGCCATTTTCTCCCGCCGCTGAGTTTTGACCCCGATGAATTGGACGCGATTATGCTGGGAATGAGGCTGATTGCGGCTCGCGGTGATGATGCGCTCTCTGCTGCCGCGAACCGGGTTTCGGCCAAAATCAGCGCGGTGATTGATGTCAAAAAGACAGATATCTACAAAAGGCTCCCTCTCAGGGCCGTATCTCGGCAAACAGAAGAAAGCGCAAAGGCCAATAAACATCTGGCTTTCCTGCGCCTTGCGATAAGACAACGTCTCCAACTGAATATGACTTATCTGGATCTTAAAGGGGCAAAGAGTCACCGAATCGCCCGCCCCCTTGGTTTGACAATTTTTGATGCGGTGTGGTTGCTGACGATATGGTGCGAAACCCGTTCAGATTTTCGTAATCTGAGGGTCGATAACATCATCTCTGCCGCGGGTACCGGCCTGCATTTCAGACCTGAGAGTGGCAAATTGTTTGAAGATTACCTCAAGACACTTTAGAACCACTTAAGGCACATCAGGACGCCAACCCGCCGCCACCTGCGTAGGGGGTTTTACCGGCAATCTTCATCACCTCGGCCCCAAAGATGACAAAAGGCGTCTGGCGGCTGGCATAAATCAGTCCCCCCGCTTTAGCACGTACCGCTTTTACCGTATCGGTGATCGGGTCAACAATTTCAGCTACCGCCTCATCCGCTTCCACCCACTCCCCCGGCTGGCGCAGTAACAACAGAATGCCGCTGGCGGGGGCGATAACAATCTCCCCCGCAGTAAAGGGCAACATGGCGACCTCAAGCTGCGGTATCACCGGGGAAGCACCGGCAACGGCACCGCGGTGCTGTAAGTATCGATAGAGGCGTTCGGCATCGCCGCTGGCCAACGGGTGGCTGATATCCCGCTGGCCGCGTAATTCCAGCGTGACCGCCATGCAACCCGGTGTCATCCCATCAAGGGCGGGATGCTGCGTTGCCAGCCGGTGCCATGGCAGGCCGCAGGCTTCATCAAAGGAGCCGCCACCGCTGTCTTGCGAAAGCAGCACCGCGCCCATGCCCATAAAACGAGCCAATACTTCCGCCTGTTCGCTCCAGGCCGGATCGGCGTACATATGCAGGATCGCGCGGTCGTCGCAGTGCAGATCCAGCACCACATCCGCATCACAAGCCAACAGCAGCAATTGTCTGCGCAGCGCCGTGACCTCACTGGTGTCTGGCACCGCCTGTAAAACATGGCGCATTGCGGCGCGCACCTGCTGATGCGCAGGTTCTGTGGTATTGAAATCCTGTTGCTGCAACAAGCGGGCTAAATCAGGAAAGTCACGGTTAAAATTGCGGCCACTGACCAGATCAAAGCGCCCTATACCCGTGTTGAGCAGCACCTGCGCCAGCCCCGACGGGTTGGCTACCGGGACAAGAATTATTTCACTTTGCAGTTCACCACGCCGTTCCGCCTGGCTGAGCAATCTTTTAAGATAGTGCAGCACCAGCATGCCGGGCAGTTCATCGGCATGCAGACCGGCCTGCAGGTAAATTTTTTCGCCTTTGCCCGGCTGGCCGAAATGAAAACTGGTGAATTGGCGCTGCCCACCCAGGGCATGTTCAGGTAACTTATGATGTTTAGTTTTCATTGGACGCCCTATCTGTGGAAAAGAAAGCCCGGCTTGATCGCATCGACAAAAAAATCCTTGAAATACTGTGCCGGGATGGCCGCATTTCGTATCAGAAACTGTCCGAACAGGTCAATCTGACCGCCCGCCCTTGCCTTGAGCGGGTTCGCGGGCTGGAGCGCGACGGAATTATTCGTGGCTACAGCGCCATTATCGAATTGCCGGAGCCGGAGCATGCTTTTGTGATCCAGGCGCAGATCGCGTTGGCCGACCACGGCCACTCCCAACCGGCCTTCGAGCAGGAAATGCGCAATACCCCAGAGGTATTGGACTGCTGGCTGGTCAGCGGCAACTTCGATTTTCTGGTGCGTATCGGCTGCCGCAGCATGGAAAACTATCGGCTGCTGGCCGACACCTGGCTGACCAGTAAAAAGTTTCGGGTGGATAAAATCGTCACCCTGACTGAGCTGCAGTCGATCAAACGATCCTGAAGCGCCTCAATCGCGGCGGATAAAGGCCAGCCAGCGACGCTCCGCCCGTGAGAACATGAAGATCAGCAGGAAAGTACACAGCAGGTATAGCGCTGCCGCCATCAGAAACGGAATAAAGGGTGAATAGGTAGCGGCATAAAAGGCGCGAGCCACGCCGGTGATATCCAGCAGCGTGACGGTGCTGGCCAGCGAGGTGGCATGCAGCAGGAAGACCATCTCGTTATTCAGTGCCGGAATGCCGCGGCGCAGCGTTGCCGGCAGCACCAGACGGCGGATGATCTGCCACTGGCTCATGCCATAGGCCTCACCGGCAATCCACTCCTGACGCGGGAAGGTCTCCATCATGCCTGCCAACAGCTGGGCAACATAAGCACTGGTATTGAGTACCAACGCCAGCGTGGCGCAGAAAGTGGCGTCGCGAAACAGCAGCCAGAAAGGCTGGTCGTTCTGCCAGCCCAGTTGCACCACGTCAAACTGTGACAGGCCGTAGTAAATCAGCATCAACTGCAGGTAGAGCGGCGTGCTACGGAAAAAGTAAGTCACGCTGCGGATAATCCACGACAACGGGCGCGGGCCATAGACCTGACCGATCGCCATTAGCGCTGCCAACAGTAATCCCGGCACCACCGACAGCAAGAACAGCCTGGCGGTCATCGCCAGCCCGGTCACGTCGGAACCGTCGCTCCACAAAAAGCTCGGTGCTGCCTCCAGCATATTTTGCAGATTCATCAGCGTGCTCCTGCCGAATGTGAGGAAGCCAACGCGTAGCGCCGTGCCAGTCGGCTAAAGCCCCAACTGGAGACAGCGGTAATCGTCATATAAATCAGCGCCACCAGGAAATAGAACAGGAAAGGCTTTTGCGTGGCCCGCCCTGCCTGCTCCGCCAGCCACACCATGTCCTCCAGCCCGAGAATTGACACCAACGCCGAGGCTTTCATCAGCCCAAGCCAGTTGTTGTTGATACCGGGAATGGCGAAGCTCAGCATCTGCGGCAACAGTACGCGGCGAAAAACCTGGCCCGGCCGCATGCCATAGGCCATTGCCGCCTCGAGTTGACCCCGTTCCACGGTAAGAAAGGCGCCGCGAAAAGTTTCGGTGTAGTAAGCGCCAAACACAAAGCCAATGGCCAGCACGCCAGAGATGAAGGTGTTGAAACGTAGCGGCCCCAATCCCACCAGGCCAAGTATGCCATTGACCAGCATTTCGCCGCCAAAGAACAGCAACAGCATGATCACCAACTCGGGGATGCCACGCACCAACGTGGTGTAGCCAGTCGATACCCAACGCAACCAGCGCGGACCAAAGAGTTTGATCAGCGCATTGATCATGCCGAGCGTCAACGCCACCGCCAGTGAAACCAGCATCACGCACAGCGACAGTAACGCGCCATGTGCCAGCAACGGTAAATACTCTGCGACCATTTATGGCCTCCCCTGGATGACTGGATCCGAGCCGGTTTAGTTGCCGTAAATGTCGAAGCTAAAATATTTTTTCTGGATCGCCTGATAAGTCCCGTCGGCGCGGATCGCCTTGATAGCCCCGTTTAGCGCATCGCGCAGCGCCGGATTGTCTTTACCCACTGCAATGCCAACGTCAGAAGAGATAGTGCTGTCTTTAATGACCGGCCCGGCGAAGGCAAATTTCTGCCCGCGTGGGGTATCGATAAAGCTGCTGGCAGCCTGGGTGTTGTCCTGCAATGACGCATTGATGCGCCCGGACATCAGATCCAGATAGACATTATCCTGGTTGGCGTAAGAGACAATTTTCACCCCTTTTCCGCCCCAGTGCTGTTTGGCATAGGCCTCATGAATTGAACCGGTCTGCACGCCAACGGTTTTGCCTTTCAGGCTGGCGACGTCCGGCAACAGTGCGCTACCTTTACGCGCCACCAACTGGGCAGAACTGCGGTAATAACGGTCGGTAAAATCCACCTCTTTCTTGCGTTCATCGGTAATGGTTAACGACGCGATAATGGCATCGAACTTATGGGCATTGAGCGCGGCAATCATGCTTTCAAAGGGTTGTTTGACGAACACGCATTTGGCATGCAGCTGGGTACACAACGCATTGGCGATATCGATATCGAAACCGGTGATCTCACCGCTGGGTGCCAACACGTCAAACGGCGGATAACCGCCGTCAACGCCAAAGCTGATGGTGTCGAAGGTCTGAGCCGCGGCTGGGCCGCCCAATGCCAGACTGGTCAGTAAAACTGCGAATGTTTTTTTCATGGCTGAGATCCCCGGTAAAAGAAAGTGTCAGAAACGCAGTGACAGGCAGGTCAGGCCGCCGTCCATTTTTTTAAATTCGCTGGTGTCGAGTTGAACGATGGGCATGCCGAGTTTTTCGATTTGCGCCAGCGTTTGTGGGTAACCTTGCGGGGTGATCAGCGTATCGTTGATCCACAACGTATTGCCGGCGTAGGACTCCGCTTCAGGAATGACGATGCTGTTAAAACCGCTAAAGGCAGCATGGTGCTGGTAGTCTCCGGTCAGCAACAGGGTATTGCGGCCCACGTAGTTTACGATTGATTTCAGGTGCAGCCCGGCGCTGACCTCAATGGCCGTGACCCGGTAGCCATAGGGCTCTACCGCCGCAGCAAATTCGCTGATACCGGCCTCATCGGTGCGAGACGTCAGACCGACAAAAAACTGACGATCGACCAGCAGCACGTCCCCACCATCAAGATGGCCGCGCTGGCTCATCCGCACTACCGGGCGTTCCCCTTCGAACAGCGGTGCAATGGTGGTCACTTCGCCCTGGCGGCTTGGCGCACCCGGATGGGTGATCACCGCCAGCTCCGGCATCACGACCGCAGTATCCTCAACAAAGTGGGCGTCAGGAAATGCCGGGGCAGCCGGTAACACTGTCACTTTTAGCCCCAGACGGAGCAAAGTGTCCATATAGGCCAAAAACTGGCGGCCGGTGGCGGCAATATCCGGCGTCCCCAACTGGGCGGTGGTCTGGCCGCTGGCGCAGCTATCGGCAGGGAGTCTGGCAATGGCTTGAGTAAAGTGCATGGGCGATTCTCTCTGTTGAAGGAACGGTCACTGTTGCTCCGATTATCAAACAGATAGCGTCGTCAAACAGGCTGAATCTGCCCGTTGGCACTCTGGATTTACGCTGTTTATGATCCCAGCGGCGACGTAATCCGCTGTCAGGCGTTCTTGTACACCACAGGTGCCAGACGCATGCCCACCAGGGTGATCACACAGATGGCAGCACCGGCGTAAAAGGTCGAGGCCGCGCCCCAGATTTGCCACAATAAACCGGCACCGAGACTCGCCAGCAGCAACGCCACCCCGCTCATCAGGTTGAACATTCCGTAGGCCGTTCCGCGCAGGTCGGCTGGGGCAGTGTTGGCAATCATGGCGGCCAGCAGGCCTTGGGTCATCCCCATATGTACCCCCCACAACGCCACACCGATCAGGATACCTATCCAATGGTGACTGACGGCCAATACGATATCTGCCACTATCAACACCACTAAACCGGCTTGCAGCATACTGCTGTGGCTCATACGATCAGAAAGTTTGCCAAAGGGATAGGCAGATAATGCATAAAGTACATTCATCGCCACCATCACCAGAGGGATTAAGGCCAGAGGAATATCCATTTGCTGCGCACGTAATACCAGAAATGCCTCACTGAATCGGGCCAGCGTAAATACCGCCCCCAGACCGACCACCCACCAATAGGCTTTCCCCAGCCGCCGCAGATTTTCACGCTTAATCGGATTGGTGCGTTTATGCTCAATCGGTGATTTAGGCTCTTGAAGGCCGAAAAACAGCAGGGCGATAGCTAAAACACCCGGGATCACCGCAACCCAAAAAATGGCCCTGAAGTCATCGTGCCACAGCAACATTAACCCAACGGCCAATAGCGGCCCCAAAAAAGCCCCTATGGTATCCAGCGATTGGCGTAACCCAAAAGCAGCACCGCGGATCTCTGCAGGTGTGACATCAGCCACTAAAGCATCACGGGGCGCACCACGGATCCCCTTGCCCACCCGGTCTAACAAACGGGCACCAAGAATGACGCCGGATGAGCTGGCAACAGCAAACAAAGGCTTGCTGACGGCACCCAACCCATACCCCAGCAGCGCCAGCCCTTTCCGCTTGCCCAGATAGTCACTGAGTACGCCAGAAAATACCTTGATGATTAGCGCGGTGGCTTCGGCCAGCCCTTCAATCAAGCCAATCACCACCACACTGACCCCCAGGGTGGTCACCATAAACAAAGGCAGCAGGCTGTGGATCATTTCCGAAGAGACATCCATTAACAAACTGACGCCACCCAGTACCCAAACCCCCTTGGGGATACGGCTTAACGTTGAAAAACGTGAGAACATCTTGTTACTCCGCCAACCACGAACCTGAATTTAGTTCATCATTAAAGCAGTCGTTTAGGTCATTGATAAGATGTAAAAGAAAATAATTATCAATCAATTTTTCGAGGAGAGATGACGGGCATTATTTTGACAATGGCATAACGGCCGATAAATGAAATAGCAACGCTTAATCACTCTACCGGCCGCCAGGATTTCTTCGCTTACTTCGAGTTGCCCGCCATAAATTGGGCCAGATTATCCCGGGTGATGATTTTATAAGGCACCCAGTTGTACGGCTCGGTTTTTTGCTTTTCCAGCAGCGCTTTGGTCACCTGCACCGCCCCGATGGCCTGCCCCTTGGCGTCCTGGAAGATGGTCAGGGTCATACCGCCATTTTTGATAAACTGCTGGCCGTCCGGGGTACCGTCAATGCCCGCCACCAAAATGGTTTTATTTTTAGCCTGGTTCAACGCCATGATGGCACCAATCGCCATTTCGTCATTGTTGGCGGCAATGGCGTCAATCGGACGGCCATTTAGCAACCAACCGGACACCACATCCACCGCCTCATTGCGCTGCCATTTGGCGGTCTGTTTTTCCAGCACCTTCATATCTTTATACTTGGCGATCACCGCTTCCACCGCACGCGTGCGTTCGCGAGCCTCTTCGTTGGACAGCGCCCCCATCAGGATCGCCACGTTACCGCGATAGTTCATCTGTTTCGCCAGGGCTTCCATCTGCATCTCACCGCCCGCCGCCGAGTCAGAGCCAACGTACGCCATCGCTTTGCCCAGTTTTACCTCTGGTTTGCGGTTGACAAAAATCAGTGGAATGTTGGCACGTTCGGCCGCATCCATCATCGGCTTAACGCCCTGGGTATCGACCGGATTGAGGATAATCGCGTCCACCCCGAGGTTGATAAAGTCATCCACCTGCTGCACCTGTAACGCCACGTCCCCTTTGGCATCGACAAACTGTCCGTCCATATTCAACTGCTTGAGTTCACTGACCATCTGCGAACGCAAGATAGAGACAAAGTTAAGATCGAAATTGGCCAGCGCTACGCCGACCTTATAGGTTTTCGCCTGGGCGCTGAAGGCCATGACCATGCTCAGCAGTATCAACAACAAGGTTTTGGTTTTCATGGTGACATCCTGTAGGTTGAGGTTTGTTTTTTTATTTAAATCAACGCATCACTGTTTATTCCGGGCAACAGGCCAATACCCGGTTTGCTTCGGTTTATAGGGTGAAATGGTCGCGGAACTGGTGCAGCGCCTCGGTGCTGTCACCGGATGCCCAGCCTTCCATCGCTACCACCCCCTGATAGCCGATTTCGTCCAACGCACGGGCGATGGCGCGGTAATTAATTTCGCCGGTACCGGGTTGTTTTCGCCCCGGCACGTCAGCCACCTGAATTTCACCGATTGCCGGGCCGCAGCGACGGATCAGCTCGATCAGGTTGCCTTCGCCAATTTGCGCATGGTAAAGATCGAGGTTCATCTTCAGCCCCGGTCGATTAACTGCCTCCACCAAGGCCAAAGTATCGTCAGCTTTGGCAAAAGGCGTACCCGGGTGATCCAACGGCAGGTTGAGGTTTTCCAGCGTGAAAACTTTACCGGCCTGTTCCCCCATTTGTGCCAATCGGTTTAACGTATTGGCCGCCTTCAGCCACATCGCGCCCGTCACCACCGCCACCGGTTTCACCGGCAGCCCCTGCGAGTCCAGGCCGGTGCCGTGCAGATTCAGGCTAGGGCAGTTCAAGCGTTGCGCCACCGCCAGCGACTGCTCAGCGCTTTGCAGCAGTTGAGCGATTTCCTCTTCGTCGGTCAGGTTGCCGCTGAGATAACCGGTCATCGAAGTAAAGCGCGCTCCGGTAGCCACCAAGGCATCAAGGTCTTTATTGGCCCAGTTCCAGATTTCAACGCCGAAACCCAGCGCATCAATACGCACCACGCGTTCGACAAACGGCAAGTCGAGAAACACCATTTCTGCGCAAACGGACAGCTGAAAACTCGCCATTATTGATCCCCCAACCTGATCGGTTTGCCCTGCTGTACCGACGCTATACAGGCCAGTGCGATTTCCAATGCATTGCGCGCATCCTGCCCCGTCGCCCGTGGCTTTTGTCCTTGTTGAATGCATTGAGCGAATTCGGTCAGCTCCGCCACGTAGGCGTCGTGCAGCAAATCGGTATCCTGGCGCGAAGTCTCAATGGCGATACCCCCGGCGTGATAACGCACGCAGTTGTTTAAATTGATATTGCCCGCCTGCAACATGCCTTGACTGCCAAACACTTCACCGCGTACGTCATAACCGTAAACCGCCTGGAAATTAGCCTCGGCAGTGGCGATAGCGCCGTTATCAAAGCGAATGGTAACCACTGCCGTATCCAGCAACCCCTTGTCCTTGAAGTCAGGACGCACCAGCGCATCCGCCAGGGCGTAAACCTCTACGGGTCTGGCTCCGGGGTTGAAATGCAGCAAGGTGTCAAAATCATGGATCAGGGTTTCCAGAAAGATGGTCCACGCAGGGATCGGTGCCGGATCGCGCAACTGCGGATCTCGCGTTACCGAGCGGGACAACTGGGTGGTGCCATTTTCGCCCGACTTGACGGCAGCAATGGCCGCGGCAAAACCGGTAACAAAACGGCGGTTAAAGCCTACCTGCAGCACCACACCCGCCTGATTGGCGGCGGCGATGGCGCAATCTGCCTCCTCCAGCGTGACGGCCATCGGTTTTTCACAGAATACGTGCTTACCCGCCCCGGCCGCCGCTATCACCCATTGTGCATGGGTCCGCGCCGGAGAAGCGATAACTACGGCATCAATGGTCGGGTCATCCAGCATCGCCTGCAAATCGCTATGGGCCTTAACACCCAGACGTTCCGCCAGCCGCTGCGCGGCCCCTGGTAACGGATCGGCTACCGCGACCAGCACCGCGCCCGGCACACGCCGCGCCAGCGACTCTGCATGGAAACTGCCCATGCGGCCTGCACCAATCAGACCAACACGCAGGGTTTGGGGTAAATGACTCATCTTGATTCCTTATGTGGGTAACGCCCTCACGGGCAACAGAGTTCACCAGGGGTATTGCAAAGGGGATGCCAGCTTAAAACCCGGGGAATTTGTGAGGCGTTGCACAGATAGCCATAACAAAGTGACAACTAAATTGACATGTCAATTTCACATGTCAATAAAATGGACATTACATTCCAACACGGAGTTGCCCGATGCACACCGCCGCCGGCCTGCTGCCAATCAAAGATGAGAGCGACCCGATCTTCAGTCTGCCCGAAGGGCCGGAGGCCAGTGAATGGGACAGCCTGTTTTGGCAAGGCTGGCAAGCATTTAACGAAGGGGGGCAGCCGGGCTGGATCCGCAAGTCAATCTTGCAATCATGGCGGCGCTCGCGCGAGTACGGTATTGACCCCGATGAGTTTGTCTATCACGCACCGCCGGCAGAGCAACTACAGGCCATCCTATTGCACAACGCCGGGCTGATTGGCGTGGCACGCAGCATCATGGAAAATCTGTTGGCCTACAACCCCGACGGACACATCAATCTGACCGATGCCAACGGCGTCACCCTCCACTACTGCGGTGCGGACATGACGCCGGTCGGCAGTATTCTGCGTGAAGAGGTTCAGGGCACCAACTGCACTGCGCGCTGCTTGCTGGAACAGCGCCTGGTGTATGTGTTAAGCGGCGAAAACTGGAAGATGGGTCTGCGGCAACGCCATCGCCAGTGCGCCGCCGCACCGGTACGTGACGCCGAGGGAACGATGATTGGCGTGCTGACGCTCACCGCTACGCCGGATAACTTCAATGCCCACACGCTGGGCACCGTGCAGGCAGCGGCGGAGGCCGTCGGTCAACAGCTCAAGCTGCAGCGACTGTTGGCCGAACAGCAGTCCATTCTGGAAACCCTGAATGAAGGCGTGATGGTTTGCGATCGCCAGGGCCGCCTGAAAACCGTCAATCGCTATGCCCGCCAGATTTTTGACGCTCTGGAGCCGGGCAACGAATCGATCGATGACCTGCTGCGCCCGCAGTCCGGCTCGCTGCTGACCATGCCATTTTGTAACGATCGTGAAATGGTGTTTATGCCAGCCGGTAAACCGGCCCTCTCCTGCGTGATTTCATTGATGCCCGCGCCGGATGAGGGTCGGGTGCTTTCAGTACGTGAAAATCAGCGTATCCGTGCCATTACTCGCCGCGTAATGGGGGTTAGCGCCAGCTATACCTTTGAGATGATATATGGCCATTCCAGCCGTATGCGTGAGGCCATCATGCAGGCGCGCACCTGCAGTCGCAGTGACAGCACGGTACTGCTGACCGGCGAAAGCGGCACCGGCAAGGAGTTGTTCGCCCAGGCGATCCACAATGCCGGCGGGCGTTGCAACGAACCCTTTGTCGCCGTCAACTGCGGTGCCTTACCGCGCGATTTGGTGCAGAGCGAACTCTTTGGTTATGTGGACGGTGCCTTTACCGGATCGCGCCGTGGTGGCTCTGCCGGCAAGTTCGAACTGGCGGACGGGGGCACCCTGCTGCTCGATGAAATTGGTGAAATGCCGCTGGAAGCGCAAACCAGTCTGTTGCGGGTGCTGCAGGAAAGCGAAGTGCTACGCATTGGGGCGGCGCAGCCGGTAAAAGTGAATGTGCGCATCATTGCCGCCACCCATTGCGACCTGGTGCAAGCGGTGGAGACAGGCGCCTTTCGCCGCGATCTCTATTACCGTTTGAACGTGCTCTCGATCCCGGTTCCGCCGCTGCGTGAACGCCGGGACGACATCGCCGGACTGGTCAACGGCTTTATTCACAAACTCAGTACGCGGCTGAAAAAAGTCCCGCCGCAGGTTTCACCCCCAGCGATGGCCTGCCTCAACGCCTGGCATTGGCCGGGCAACGTGCGCGAACTGGAGAACCTGGTGGAGCGGATGGTAAACCTGTGTGAAGGATTACTGATTGACGTAGGTGACCTGCCCGAGGATATCCGCCGCATTGCCCCTGAACCGGCTCCTATTCCCTCAAGCCGGCTGGAAGACAATGAACGCGCTCATATCATTCAGGTGATTGAAGCCAATGGCGGCAATTTGAGGCAGGCCGCCCAGATACTCGGGCTGTCACGCACTACGCTGTACAACAAAATCAATAAGTGGCAGATCGATTTGACGCGGCTTCGCCCCTGAGTGCAGCAATGATATTGCCGCCCTTCGGATGAAAGACGGCGTTGGCATTAAGTTTAAGCTTAGAAATCGACGTTGACACCTAGCTGGAAGGTTTTTCCCGGCATCACAGCCAACGCATTATCATAAGCATCCTGATTGGTTGAGTCCGTGAGTTCACGACTGCTCAGGTAATCGCGGTATTTTCTGTCGGTGATGTTATACATGCCGCCACTCAGCTTCACATTGCGGGCTACCTGCCAGTAGGCAGACATGTCCACCAGACCGTAACCCGGCACGCGCAGATACTCGGTCGTCGCGTCGGTGAGTGTGCTGCCGCTGGCGTTGCTATAGCTTTCACGATTGGTGGCCGTCGCCTGCTTGCCTTTAACAAAGGTCGCGGTAACTGCCGCCCCGTAACGTTTCGCCGGATCATCCCACGCCACGCCCACAATCGCCTTCATTGGCGCTACGCTATCGATATCGACATATTTATCGCCGGAGTAGCTGGACTTGGATTTACCTTGGTTATACCCCAGCGCAAAATTCGCGCTCAGCCCGTTAACCTGCTCAAACCAGGTGCCAAAATTCAGACGGGTGCTGACTTCACCTCCGTAGATGTAGGCCTTGTCGCGGTTTTCTGCCTGATAAATCGTGTAAATATTGGCCGGCACATTGCTGAATTTTCCCGGACTGGTGGCTCGCTGGTAGCGAGTATAGGCAATGAAGTTTTTATAGGTGTTGTAGAACAGTGACGTACGCATCGTTACGCCTTCCACCACTTCGCCCTTTACACCCCATTCCAGGTTGTTGCTGGTCTCGGTTTTCAGATCGGCACTACCGATCAACGCATACTGAGCCGTACCCGCATAGCTGGAACCGAGGTTCCAGGAGCCATAAAGCTGGCTGGCATTCGGGAATTGCGCCCCGCGCTTGTACTGCAGATAAGTCATTAACGCCGGGGTGATATCGTATTGGAAGCTCAGTGACGGCAATACCTGGGTGTCGGTGTTGCTTTTGCCGTACAGCGTTTCCAACTCGGACTCCGTCAGCACCGTGCTGCCGGTGGTCAGGCTGCTCAGATCCTGCGGTTTCGTACTCTGGTGAGCCACGCGTACACCCGGCACCACGGTAAAAGCGTGACTGTCGAGATCAAACTGGATCCGGTCTTGCACAAAGCCACCCAACACGTAGCTACGGCTGTTTGATTCCGGCTGCATAATGGCGCTGAATGCACTGGGGGCAGGTTCTTCACGGAATGGCCGCTTGGTATCGGTAACTCGCCCATTGAGTCCACCACTCAGCGTATGCCGGCCCAATGTTTTGGCGACCTGTGTTTCAAAACCGTAGGTATTGACGTTGTAGTCGGAGTAAACCCGCTCCATGCTGCCGGTACTGGTCGGCATGTAGGTGTTGTCATGCGCCTGGGTTTGCTGGTAGTAGGCTTTCGATGTCAGGGTGTCGATGAAATCATTGTACGGTGTCCATTCGTCTTTCAGGCTGACACCCCAACGACGCGTATTACTCTGCTGCTGTGCGGTACCCAGGATGGTGCTGCCAGCCGAGTTCCAACTGTCGTAATGGGTATGGTTGGTTTTGTCGTAATAATCCACCGTACCGGTGAACTTATGTTCGTCGTTCGGCTGCCAGATACCAGAGGCCATTAGCGCATTTGAATGCCAGTTAGCCGGATAAGCGTCGTGAGTACCGCTGTTGTTACGCGTTTCCTGACCGTCACGACGGCTATAAACAAACACCCCACGCAGTTGCTCGTCCCCTGCGGCGGCGGTAATACCGTTATGCCAACTGCGATTGGCAGAGTCGTAATCGCTTTGGTAACCAAAGTAAGTCGGTTTGGTCGGTGACAGATACTGATCCGCCGACTTCGGTGAGAACGACACCGCACCACCGATTGAGGTATTACTGCGTTCGGTGGCGGTGGCCCCCGACTCGATATCCACCTGGCCGTATATGTAAGGATCAAGATAGTCGCGACCAATGCCAAAAGTATTGAGGCCGGCACGACTGACATAACTGCGTCCGGTGGCATCCGGTTGCGGAATACCGTCGACATCCAACCCGACGCGGTTGCTCTCTAACCCACGGATGTTATAACCGGTGTAGCCACTGCGATCAAACCCGCTTTTGCCTGAAGAGGAGCCTCCGCTGACGCCGGTGGCACTAATCAGCGGTTCATAACGCATAATCGAACCGAAATCATTGCCCCCTTTCTTTTGCATATCTTGCGCAGTGATCGTGGTTATTGTTCCGGCTTTCTTCTCAATGACGGGGGTAACGACCGTTATTTCCTCCTCATTTTGCGTGTTTTTTTCTATTAAGGTTTTATTTACTTCGGCATTGGCATTAAAACCGGTGGCGAACAACGTCCCCCACAGGACTGACCGCCCGATAATCCCCTGATAATTAAAAGCTCTGCACATGTGTAAACCCTGCATTAATTATTAGTATTCGCTCGCAGTTGCTTCTCCCCTCGATACATAACCAAGGGCAATAATATTAATAAAATGTAACAATGCTAGAATGAGGGTCTTTCTACGTAGACCTTACGCCACGAATGATAATGATAACGCTTATCACAAGCAATGCTATTGTGGTGATATTGAATATATTCCCGACAAATCCCCTGTTATTTACCAAATCCTTACAACGCAGCGCAGACACTGGGACAGAGAGAAGAGGCTCAGGAGGGATGACGAATGAAGACCTTAAAAAACGGTGGGCGTAACCCACCGTGACTGATTTAAACAATAAAGTCGGTGGCAGTATTCGCTTGCCCGACAATATTAATCAGGAAGTCCGGAGTGGCCTGGCCATTTATATTTATAGCCAACTCACTTAAATCACTTTGTGAATTATAGGTTAGCAATGCCTCTCCCGCCTGGCCGCTAAAAGCGTCGACGAAATGAATAAACCCTGCGCCATTATCACCATGATTAAAGAAGGACAGATCGATTTTGTCGATGCCGGTTTCAAAATCCAGAATTTTATCTGGGGATTTGAACGGCGAATCACTCACCGCAGAGAAAACAAAGATATCTTTGCCGCTGCCGCCGAATAGCTGATCTTGCCCGCCGCCACCGTAAATAACGTCATTACCCGCACCACCATGGAGAATATTGGCCGCATCATTGCCGACAATTACATCATTACCTGAACCACCAATGGCATTTTCAATCACAGCACCAACGGCGATGGAAACATTGCCCTTCAACCCGCCAACGTCAGAGAAGGATCCTTCCGTCAGATTGATGCGTTGGTTCTGCGTATAGCCAGAGAAATCAAGCGTGTCGTTACCGCCTGCATCCCAGACAGAGAACACCAGCTTCTGGTTGCTGTCCGTCAGCGTGTAGAAATCCCGCCCGGTATTGGAATTGAATCCGTACACCGTGTCCCCGGTGCGCGTAGTGGTATTGGCGCCATAGAGATACTGAATCGCGGCAATATCGTCAACCAGCGGCGCGGCAGCAAAATGACCACCGTTATCACCGCCGGTGAGTGACTCGTTCCAATAGCTCATTACGCTGAATTGACGCGTGTCCTCGGCATAATTCGCCATGCTGTAGTTGGGTGGATTATTTTCATCGGCATTATATTTTCCAGGATGATCCAGACCCAGCGTATGCCCCAGTTCATGGGTAATGCTCAGGCGGCCATAGTTACCCAATTCAGGATGCAGGTTGGCGTAAACCCCATCACGGGGATCTGCATAATCGTAATTGATGTTGAACCAGCTTTGACCATCGGTATTATGTCCACGATAGTCGTTACCCGCCCCGCTGAATGGCTTAATTGCATAAGCCTGGCCAGAACCCTCATAATTTCCGAAGGTTATATTGGACTTTTGAACCGGGGCAACTTCAACAAACTTAAGGTTAGCTACATCAGCCCAGGATTGCAGCGACAGCTTGGCCTGAGCTTTTTGCTCTGCGGTAAAGGCGCTAAGGCCGGTATCTTGATTATTGGTGCCAAATCGGAAATTTAAATTACTCTGATTATAGTCCCAGTCAGGGAACGAATAAGTGACGGTGGCACCTTTGCCGGTGACATGAATGCCATTCCAGGTCTGCTCACTACGCGCTATTTGTTTCCCAGCCTCTTCCACGCCAAAAGAAGGCTTATTATTGATGATTAAATCATTTCCTCTATTATGATAATTCAGCAAATCATTAACATCATCCCAACCGCTGGTCTTTCCATTTAGGGAATTGTCCATGTCCATCTCCAGTAGGTTAATTCATTTCCGTTATATAGAAATAAAATTTCGATATATAGAATTACCGCAACATCATATCGCAGCATTTAAATGCTAGTATGATTCTCAGATACCTCAATATATTTTGATGAAATAATTCATCGCGGCGTAATCATCTTTTTAATATCCAATTATTAGTGCGAATAACCCAACGCCGCCGACCAGGGATAATCCAGGGCGTTGCCCCTCAATCGCGCCACTTGCCAGTTGCCAGGCCTGTTGCGCTATACTGTGGCCCACTTTTTGTAACGAACTCAGAAGACTATGGAACGCTTTCTAGAAAATGCCATGTACGCCTCTCGCTGGCTACTTGCCCCGGTTTACTTCGGCCTGTCGCTGGCCTTGCTGGCGCTGTCGATAAAATTCTTCCAGGAGATCATCCACGTTCTGCCAAACATTTTCGCCATAGCCGAGGCGGATCTGGTTCTGACGCTACTGTCGCTGATAGACATGGCACTGGTAGGCGGATTACTGGTGATGGTGATGTTCTCGGGCTACGAGAACTTTGTTTCGCAACTGGATATCAGCGACGACAAAGAAAAGCTGAGCTGGTTGGGCAAAATGGACTCCACTTCGCTAAAGAGCAAAGTGGCCGCATCCATTGTTGCCATTTCATCCATCCACCTGCTGCGGGTGTTTATGGATGCCAAGAACGTGCCGGACAATAAGCTGATGTGGTATGTAATCATCCACCTCACCTTTGTGCTTTCCGCCTTTGTGATGGGCTATCTCGATAAACTGACACGCGACAAAAAATGATCCCCCATTAGCCGTCACCCTTTGCTGACGGCTAATCCCTTCCTGTTTAAACTTAATATTAATCAATGGATTGAGTCGAATTTTAAAATCTTCTTTTTAGTGACATTGTCACCAATAAACCTTTATCCACTTATAGGCCTAATTTCACTTGGTGCATCAGATGATAATAACATTATAATGTTATTACACTTCGACAGGCACAGACACCAGCACAAGCTGAGCTTTGTCCCGCTGACAGGACCCTAATCAATCATGCCGCTCAATGGTAAACCACTACAGTTTCAGGATGTTCAATCTATCCTGCCGCACCGCTTCCCCTGTCTGCTGGTTGACCGCATTGTGCCTGACGGCACTGCCGTTGCCGAAGGCCGCTTGAGTGCCATTAAAAATATCACTGCCAATGAACCAACCTTCTGGACTGGCCACCACCAGACCACGGTGTTTCCCGGCATATTAATGGTGGAGGCGCTGGCACAGACCACTGGCTTGTTGGCTCATTACTTCCTCAGCCCGCTATTACCCGGTGAACATTACTATTTTGCCGCCATTCATCACGCTCGTTTCTATCGCTCGGCGCGGCCTGGCGATCAGCTCCGTATGGATGTCGCCTTTGTCCGACAGCGCTCCGGCCTTGCCCGCTTTACCGGGCGTGCCACGGTAAATGGCCGCCGTATCTGTACCGCCGAGTTTATGTGCGCTCGTAAGTAGCACCACCGTTTTTTGATGGAGGCTTAAAGAAATTACTATGTCTATGGTTGATAAGCTGCTCAATAGCCTGGATTTTTCTCCTCGCGGTCAGGTGATTGCCCGCGAGCAAGACCACTGCGGTGAAATTATTGTCTCTGACCACAAGGGCTACCGAACCCTGCGTTTTGACGGTATCTGCGAGCAGAGCAAAATGTGTATCGACGCGCCACAGGTACCGGTTCACAACTACATCAAAACCATGCTGATGGCGGTGGCCTGGCAGCCACCTTCGGCAGCGCTGATCCTGGGATTGGGTGGCGGCGGTCTGGTGCGGGCATTGCATGCCTATGACCCCAGTATGCTGCTGGAAGTGGTAGAACTGCGCGAGGCGGTGGTTTCTGTTGCGCAAAGTTACTTCACCTTACCCACCGACGAAACGGTTGTCTTGCGCATTGCTGATGCGGGCGATTTTTTACGAGCCCCGGTAACCCGGCTGTATGATTTGATCTTTTCCGATCTCTACAGCGCTTTCAGCATGGATCCGCAACAGGGTACGCAAAGCTTTCTTCAGCGCTGTGCCGGACGGCTTTCACCACAAGGTTGGCTGGTGCTGAACTACCATGAAGTGCCCGATGAAGACTCACTGCTGTACCACAGTTTGCACCGGGTATTTAACAGCGTGTTGTACTGTGTTGCGCCCAGCGGCAACGTGATTATCTATGCCACATTGGCTGAAATCGAGACGCCGCTAAACCTGCTGCGCCAGCTTAGTGCTGAAGTCGGGCCGAGTTTTAACTGTGACCTCGGCTACCTGTCACGCAAGATTGAACGCTTGCACTTTAGCTAAGTCGGTACTGCCCTTTTACTGTTGTCATTTGATTATTATTCTCTGGAGCCACCATCATGGAAAAGAAAACGGCACGTCTGACCGTACTCATTGATCCTGATAAGAAAAAAGCGTTGGAAGAGCTGTGTTTGCAGCAGGACGTCACCCCCTCCCAGGTGATCCGCCAGCTGATACGCGACTATCTGCATAAACACCAGGTGGAGTATCCGAGCCAGCCGACCCACTCGAATCCGCGCGTGGATAACGTCTGACACGCCAAAAGCGCTGCGCCAACCCACCACTGTTCCCAGTGGGACACCCAGCGACAGCACTATTGGCGCTCCAACCGTACCTGATGGCATCGACGCTAAAGTGTTCACCGGAACAATCTGGCGAACACTTTGGCAAATCATCGCCCTTCCATATCATTAGCAAAGTATAAATATCATTACCCAACTAATATGATGACTATTTCAACTGTTTAATTAACTATTCACAACCTTTATGATTAAAGAAATTCCTATCACACAATTAATTGCTTAGCTAAGTGTCATGAATTATTTTAACAACTCTAAAAAGACTTTATCACCCTTGCCGTTCAATTCATTGATTTAATGAAATTAAAGATCGGAAGTCGCGAAACAAAAACAAAACCCTCCTGTTTATTTGATTCTTTAAATAAATTTTTCTTTATTTTTTTAACGCTGTGATTTGCTTGGTTATCTCAATGCAAACAAAAAAATACTTCATTTATTTTTAAGTGTCAGTTGATTTTTTAGTCGCCATTGCTATTGTTGAAGTTGAGTAATTCATCGCTCCCGACCCGAAAAATAAATTCTATTTTTATACTCACCAATGTATAAGGACCAGACCATGCCGATTAAAAAATACGTCATTCTTGACAGCAATCCGGCTGCTGTTGGGAATGATGACTTTATTCTATTAGGTTTGAAAAATGAAGGTTTTGCCAGAGGTTGCCCAATGTTATTTGGCGGAACTGCTGATGCCAAAGACGGCCCGGTTGACGGCAAGAACTTTGCCTTAAACGTTATCAAAAGAGAGACCTGGGAAGAAACCCTGCATAATATTGAAGTTCAGCAAGTTGTTCGCTATAAAGTTTTTCCCAATGATATTACTTTCTATACCAGCAAGGTATTTACCTTCACTGGTACAGTAGCGCTTGGCGGCGAGTTCGCCTGGATACGTAAAGTCAGCAAGGGAAAATTAAAAACCTATTTTAAAAACAAGCCCTCTGCCACCAAAGATATGTTTGCTCAAGAACTGTATGCCATGACGCAGGACCCTCATATAGATCCTACCGATGGTCAATTCGGAGAATACCTTGGTTCCGACACGCTGAGTGCCATTTACGCTTATTGCAAAGAAACCTGTAAATAAATTATTAATCGTTTAATTAGCTATGGTTTTATTCATTGCCACCATCGCTTACGCACGTTTATGTCTGAAACTTATTGGGTGCTGATATTATGATCACACAAGGTTATACGTCAGATGAGAAGACTATTGTTAAAAATGTCATCAGCAAGTATAGCAATGCCGGTTTGTTTATTATTGAGCCCGGCGATCCTTTGCTGGTCAGCTTTTACGATATTCAATTAAAACTTGCCGGTCTTACCACGGGCAATACTCCGCAGTTTACTCAATGCTGGCAACAGACAAAACGGCTTAAACTCAGTACCGGCCGGTTGAGCGATGCCGGTAATGGCTCCGCTCAACCGGTTTACAGTATCGTCAGGCTGGACTCTACCGACGGTCGAACTTATCGCGCCAATGCCATAGGTTCCCTGCCTGTCTCGGCGACTAACGTCACGCAGACCCTTGGGTTGTTTGACGGTGAAGCCGGCAATGTCGGGCAGGTTAACTACAACCAGGCCTATGTCTACGCCGCAGACTGCACCCTGAGTGCCGACGGGGTTTATCCGGGTAGCCAGATTTCTGCAGATTATCCGGTCACGGTGATTTATACCTTTGCTCAGACTATCGGTAACCAGACGGTGTACGGGGCAGAAATCATTACCAGCCAGAGTTATCCGAAAATTATCTATAATGAATCACCGCGGAGTCTTATTAATACAAATGAAATCAAGATCTGCCTAACCCGCGATGAGGCCGACTGTGATTACCGCAATAATTATGACGGTTCGGTCAGGGTACCTATTAAAGGCAATATTACCTACCTGGGGAAAATTGAGCTCAACGGGGGGCAGCCTGTTAAAGCCAGTAATACCATTTATTTGATACGTACTCGTGCCGGCGGCGATCCTGTCACCCCTTTCGCCAACTACAATATTTTCAATTCAGCCAACACCAGAATTAATGGTGACAATATCTCCTGGGATCTGGACTGGCTAAGATTCAATCAGGTTGACTTTGAATCCGGCGAATGGGTTTATTATGTTTTCAAAGTCATTCTCAATGTCGACGGAAAAAGCATTGCGACCTTTATCACCAACGCTCCTAAAAGCCTTGAGCCTGACCAACGTTTTCTAAACACAGAATCATTAAAACCAATGCGTATTGTTTATGGTTGTCTGGCTGAGAACACAAAAATCCTGATGCAGGATGGCAGGGAAAAAATGATTTCCGAGCTTGCTGTCGGTGAGTCCGTATTATCGAAAAACAATATACCGCTCAGAATTGAAGCCATCACTACTGGCCAGGAACGTAATTTCATCGAAATAACCGTAAAAAACAACAAAGGTGAAATAAAAAACATTACCTCCAGTCTTGGCCACCCGTTTATTACTTCAGCCGGCGTGGTGATTGCTCGTGAATTAAACCATTCAACCAAATTAATCACTTTGGATAGTGAGTGCGAAATTATAAGCCTCGTGCAACAGCAAGGCGACCTGAAGGTGTATAACCTGCAACTAACGGCTGTGACTCCCGCTGAGCAGGATCAGTACGACGACAACACCCTGTATGCCAACGGCATATTGGTCGGTGACCTCCAGATGCAACGTATCTATGAGGATGAATATTACCAGCGCCCGGCGAATATCCTGAGCAAACTGCCAAAAGAATGGCATCAGGATTATCACAACCATCTCAACGCGGCGGGTAAATAACTCATGTATCAGGGCTACCCGGATTTTCAGCAGATTATCATTAGCGATCAACTTAGGTTTATCGCTACCTACCAACAGAATGATGGCTATTTCTTATACCCGGACTCCGTCAGTATTCTGGTTGCGGATCCACTGGCTTTCTCGCTTGATATTGTTCGCAGCCCCAGCACCGACAGTATTTACGGTTGGCTGAATTTCACTACCGAACTGCAGTATGCCGCAGGCCAAAGTCTGGTGAATTTCAAGCAGCAACACCCGGATAAAGCGGTGAAGGTGTTGCCGGTGTTACCCGGCAGCCTGGGCTTTGACGTGCCGATTGAGTATCACAGCGCCCTTCGCGGGCAAAGCTATGACGCCACCTGGTATTCGGCTCAGTGTATCCAGTTTATTATTTTGCTGAACTCGGCCAGTACCCAGCTGATTGAGAAAACCCTGCTCGACGATACCCTCGGTTTTAATGCCCGGCTGGACGGCTTTGTTGAGGGGGTATCGCCGCGCCTGGCGTATTCCGTCGAGTTTGATCCCCGCGCGCTGATGCTGCTCCTGACCGACGGAGCCAAAGGCACACCTCTGGTTAACGATGACCGGGTAGCCTTTGACTATGGCCTGCTGACGCAATATATCTACCAAAATCTGGCGTTGCTGCCGCTGCAAATCAGCCCCCCCTTGCCGGAGAACCAGCCCGAGGAAAATCTGCTTTTCAGCCAGACGTTCCTTGACCGACTCTACAATCTGTTGGGCTCTGCCTACGCAGGTCCCGCATCCAGCAATACGGCGATGATCACCCTGCGGGTACCGGCTCAAGGCGGCCGGGTGATCTTTAAACTCGACTCGGTGGTGCTGAGCCAGCGCCCGCTGTGCTTTATTTTGGATCCTTTCGCCGCCGCACAGCAAATTGCCAAAGTCTCGCCCGAGACCATTATTCACCGCACTACCGCCCCGCCAATTCCACAGGGTGAACGGGAGATAGACGTTTTCTACGCCTTCCCGCTGGGGCTGAAAAGCAACGTCACTATAGATATTCAACTTACCGTGCCACCGGGGGATATTTACCCGCTGGAACAGAGCCAAACCCAGGTGTTGCGCTCCGATCAGAGCCGGTTGAGCTTCCGTTTTTTTACCAGCTCACTGGAGACCGAACCCTTCTTCTACCAAATCCGGGTTAATTATCCGCAGGATGGCGACTGGCGCACGCTAAGCGGTGAACGACAATCGTGCGAACAACAGGCTCTGGTGCTCGATTACGCCGCGTTACCCTGCCAGTTCCTGACCATCAATATTGATCCGGGTTTTGCCCGGGAAAGCCGAATTAGCGGGCTTTATCATTCTGCCGGCTGGCAGCAGGATTTGGCCTTGACCGCCGCCGCCCCCTACTTCAGCTGCCCGATCCTCGGTGAAGAAACCTACGCCGAAGCAACCGCCTATCAGCTTGCCGGCAGCGGCGTCGTGCCGCTGCCGATGCCGATGACCCAGCCCACCACCATCGGGGCTTACAGCTTCCCGCAGTTTGGCTCACAACGAGCGCGGATCACCGTCATTCTGCCCACTAAAATGCTCAAAGCCACGGTGCTCTTTCAAGCCCAGGGCACCGACCGCACTACGGAGCATACCTTCACCCACCAACAGAACAGTTTCGATTACCTGTGGACGGTCACTTCTATCTTTGCCTGCGGATTCCGCTACCAGCCCCCTTCGGGCCAATGGTCGGCGTATGTGACCGGCGATCAATCGATTGATATCAAAGGTGAAAAATGAACGCTGAAGATTTGAATCCTCAACAAACGCTACAGAACTTTTTCCTGCTTGGCCGAGCTTTCGCTTTCCACGACCAAACACAGCCGCCGGAATGTTACACCTATGGCAGCTTTACCCCGCAGGTGGTGCTGGAAGGCAAGGTCAGCGCGCTGCATTTGCTGACCAGCCCCGGTGGCGGCCTGGCGACCTTTATCGCGCCCAATCTGCCGGTGGATACCGCAGCAATTGAAGCCTATATCCGCCAGCATTTCATCCCTGCGCCAGGGAAAATCAGCCTGCAACAGGGCGACATCCGTCAGTCGTTGTTTTTGCGCTTTGTCCACCAGCCGGAGTCAGGCAGTTATAACGTTGAATTCGAACAGTCAAAAATGCCGCTAACCCATGCCGAAGCCGCCCTGCTGGACAACGCCATTCGCGGAGCAAAAAACCAGGTTTATCTGGCGACTCACAGCCGGTTTAGCGTTAGCAGCCGCGTTGCTGCCAGGTTGGAAACCGACTGGGTGGCATTTCTAACCCTGGCCTTCGAACAGCAGGCACGCCAGCCGGAAGCCATTGCCATTTTGCTTAATCAGCAAATTGACGCCGGAGTGATCATCCTGCTGGAACAGTTCGATAACGATCCTTCGCAACAGACCCGCGAACTGGTCAGAAACGCACTGGTGAATACCGCAGCACTGCTGGTCAGCAATACGCTGCGTAACATCCATTCCATCGATGAGATCCCCAGCAAGATCAACTACGACGTCAGCTACAGCAATAGCGTGCCGCAACGCTATTTGCTGGCTCAGCAGCAGGATATTGCCGCCTTGCTTGGCCAACTGCCCGCCGACAGCATTATCACTTTTACGCCGACGCCGTTGCCCGAACCTACCCGGCCGGACAAGCCGATAAAACACCGCGAATGCGTGGTGAGTCTGGGGTTCAATCCCAAGAGTTTTAACATCATGTCGATCGAGCTGCGTTATGCCCAGTCGCAAACGCCGATGCAGTGGCCCAGCTTCCCCCCGGTCACCTTGAAAACCACTGAGGAGGTCAGCGTTATCACCCTCAAAGTGACGTTTTCCGACTACACCAGCTATGAAAGCCAACTCGGCTGGCAAGACAGCCTGGCGCTCACCCCGCAGGACCTGGGGTTCTATAGCCTGCTGTTTGAGGCCGAACAGCTGAAGGCGAAATTTAAGTCGATTAGCGGCACCGCCACTTATCAGCCGGCAGGTCAGGCAAAAAAACAAAACTTCAGCTTTTCATTTGCCGCCCAGCAGTGGCAGGCCAACTGGTGGATTAATGCCCATGCCGCCGGTTTAAACGGCCGCGTTGACTACCAATGGCAAGGCAAACTCGACTCGATATTCCCCAAAACCTACGACTCTGGCCCGCTACAGGCCAGCGCCAGCCCCGTCAAACTGCAATACAACAAGTGACATAAACAAGAGGAACACCCTATGTTAACCACCGCTTTGCAGCAATCGGTCAAGATCGCCACGGATAAATATCTGGGCATTAAGGAATATGCCTTTACCTGCTATGGCGACAGTATTGATAAGAATACTTTCTATGTGGTGCCCGAGATCCCGGTGTTTGTCGCCAGGGATGCCAAAAGCCCCTATTTCATGTTCTACAAGTACCGGGGTGAAGACAACCAGGGTGGCTATGCGCAATTTACCGTGATGCTGCCACAGCCTGATTCGGAGATGAAAAGCAAGATAGCTATCGAGTTGCTCGGCAAGCTAAAAGATCCGCTGATCGCGAAATCCACCCTGATCGTCAAGTATGTTCAAGCCGAGCAGGCCTCGGTGGCCGACCCCGAAAATGCGACCAAAAAAGCAGCTATGGATACCGCGTTGCGCAATACCGGTTTAAATGACGATCAGGCTGCCAGGTTTGTCGCGTTATATGACAGCAACAAAGGCAATGACCAATTCGTGCTGGAATTGACGCCGACAGAAATCAAGCTGCAAGTCCCGAGACTCACCTCGGCACAGGCTTCATTGATTCTGGACAGCAACGAGAAATTCTACCGTCAAATCCCCACCACGCTGTCGCCATCAGGCCTGGGTGATAACAATACCGTTTTCAGCCTGTCGTTAACCGGCGAAGGTGCCACCCTGTTCGAGCAGGTATTGAAAGGCACCGATAAAAACTCCAGCGTTGGCATTCGTTTCGACTTCAACCTGGATGCTTCCCTGCCGGCGGCCAAAGTTACGGTCAGCTACGACAGTGAAATCACCAAATCGGTGACGCAAAGCATCACCTACCACACCTGGTCGGCCGATGAGAAAAAAATTGAGCGCGAATATATCGAAAAAGGCGCGATCAAGATCGATGTTCAGGTCGGGCTGACCGCCGCAGAAATGGGCATGACAGCGGATCAATACATTAAATGGAAGGACGGACTGACCGCCTGGGGGCAAAAACAGGTAGAGCAAATTTTAAGCAGCCAAACCGGGTTGGACATGAGCCTGGAATTGCTTAATGAAGCCGACGGTTTTGATAAATTCAAGTCCAGCCTCAGCGAAACCAAAAGCTTTACCCGCGTTTATGATGAAAACTCGGTGGTCTCTTTCTCCATCGCCCCTCAGACTCAGTTGCCGTCTATTCAGTCCATCGTCGGCGAAGCCAATCTGAAAGACTATTTTAAAGAGTACGATCTCAACGATCCTTTCTACCAATACATACAGCCCAAGTTCTATGTCACACAGGATTTGGCACAATATAACGTCGCCAATATCGTGGTGACCGCCGTCTACGACAAAGACAACCAGAGCACGCTGCAGTTTTCCCCAGGCGACAGCGAGCCGAAAGAAACCGGCAAATGGTTTATCAACCCCGAATTGGGCCGGGCATTTAAATACTCCTACACCGTCAACTTCACCGGCATGCAGGCCAAGCCCTATCACTCTGGCGAACTTCAGAGCGATCAGGATCTGGTTATCTCCATCAACGTGGCCGAATGCGGCATCGTTTATGCCGACATTTCTACGCTGCTCGATCCTATGGGCTGGAAAGTCTTCAGCCAGGTGGTGATTAAAACGCAATATTCCGATCCCGATAAGGGCGTCAAACTCAAGACTGACAGCCAGATAGTCAGGGAGTCGATGCCTCCTCACCCTTTTATTTACCCGATTGGCATTGATGTGGATAAACCGATTTATTTCTCCACCGATTACCAGACCCTGGATGGGGACAGCCTGACCTATATCCCCAGCGGCGTTGAGACCAACCCACAACTACCGGGTTATGGGCTGATCCGTGGCCACCAGATCCTGGTCGCCAATGCCCTGCCAAAAGTGCAGAAGTACACCATTATCTTCAAGCCAAGCCAGAAGGATATCTCGCTGATCACCTATGAAATGGTGGTGTATTACCCGAAATGGGACTTTACGCAATCCCAATCCCTCGCCCTGACCGAGTTTGATTCTACATCACTCACCAAGTATCTGACCTTCGACCTGATGCAGGCGGAAAAAGACAACGAGGTGAAGATCCATTACGTCGCTACGGTGTATTACGGGGCTGACAATCTGGAAAAAACCGTCGAGAAGGAAGTGACAGGAACCAGCACCATTGTGGTGGTGACTTTCTGATGCGTTGAGCCCTCCAGGGCAAAGTTTCTTTGCCCTGATTCACCTTCATAAAATGGAATGGTCGCTATGAACACTCAGGTCGTAGTGCAAAACATCTGTTTTATCCGAGCCGACCCGGACAGGCCGATTTATTATTATTGCGCGGCGGCGCCGGGCATTAGCGTTATTGACGGCAATCAGCCCGCCGTCCAGCTACAGATATTCAGGAACAGCAGCCAACCGGCCACGGTTTACTATGCCATGCTGTCGTTGCAAACCCAGTTAACCAGCAGCCCCGAGGCGGCGCGGCTGGCGGCAGCGGCCAGCCCGGACATGCCGCGCGACGCGGTGTTATTACCCATGCAGGCGATCGCTTGCAGCGCCACGCTGAACATTCCCGGCTTTATCGACGGCCAAACCAGCAAGACTTCACTGAGCGACCAACAAAACTGCTATCTGTTGGCCAAATTACCGGCTGACGCAGATATCGCTCTGCTGGCCAGCCTGATGGCGACCCCCGCCACGGCGCCCATCGCCATCAGCTACAAAATTGACTATCTGCTGCAGTTGCCGCCAGCCACTTTTGAACTGGAAGCCCGTTGGGATCAGGTTTACCAATTTCTGCAACAGTCGGTCGGTTTCAACCTGCTGTTTTTTTCCGTCGATATCGAAGAAACCTCATCGCAGTTAATCAGCAAAAAAGTGGTGACCATCAAAGTCAGGGATACCGATCCCGATGGGCATTTCAAGCAGGCGGTAGCTGAGTTGACGCAGATCCTGACCGGCGAGTTCTTTACCCCGGTGTTTGCCGAAGTACCGCAGCAACCCAAGCCCAGCGCCGGTTTTTATCTGCAAAGACTGTCGGTAGAAGATATTGATCAGCGGCGTTTAAGCGGCAAGCTGAGCGAAACCACGGTGGTCAAACGCTCGCTTTATCCGCAGGCACTGTTTGCCGAACTGGTCGCCGGCACCGACTATCAGGCCGAGCGGGTGATCAGCCGAACTGACCTGCAGGATGACTTCTTCGCTCACCGTGAAGTTCGGGTCAGCCTGCTGTCCGACGAGCTGGACGTTAACGTTCAACTGGTGATGGTGCGCCTGCGTTATGGCTCGAACAACAAGCAATACACCTTCCGCCTGGGCGATATCGGGCCGAAGTTGTTCAGGTCACCGAGCATTATCGATCCGCAAACCGGCAAAATGCTGTGGCCCGTCGAGTATGACTTCACCGTCTATCTCAACCAGGCGGTGGGCGGCGTGAGGTCGGTCAGCTCCGGCGCGCTGCAAACCGAATTGAACGATGTCTATCTGGATATTGAATCCGTCTACGGCCGCTACGATTTTGTCATTGAGGCCGCCAGCCTGTTTGACTGGCGCTGGTACCAGTCGGTCCTGGTCACCCTGCGTTGCCGCCATAGCGGACAGCCGGTAGCCAGCCTGTCGAAAAGCTTTCAGATTAGCCAGACGACGCAGCAGGACAGCTATCCGGTGATGCTGCCCAACCCGGATCAGTATTTGTTTGAGGTCACCAAGGAATACAACAGCGCCGTTAACTCGCCCCATATCTCTGCGCTGTTAAACGAACCGACCAGCCAGGATGTGTACCTGGTCTCCAGCCTGTATCACCAGCGGGTGTTAATGATTGCCGCCAACATGGACTGGCTACAGGTTGCATCGGTGCTGGTTTCTGCCAGCTATGCCTATTTGCCCGGCGATGACGCCCCGCCTTTGCAGCAAATTTTTCAGTTTACCGCCGACGATCCCGCCCCTCAGCGTTTTAGTGCCGACCAAATCGACCCCGAACGACTTAACGTCGATCTGGAAATTTGGTTTACCTACCAACCGGACCAAGGCGGGGATAAGCCCGATTACGTCCAAACCGCAACCGTTCAAGACGATATCGATATCGCCAACCTCATTTAAGGAACCATCATGTTATTACTCAGAGCAAGAACTGCCACGATCAACAACATCACCTTCTTTGCCGACGACTCCGATGACAAGCAGTTCTGGTATTTGCCCGGTGATATCCATATCGCAGAAAAAGACGGGAGACCGGTTTTTTCATTGATCAAATACATCGGTGACGGCAGCGGTCAGCAAGGGGGTTACATCAACTTCGAGGTCAATACCTCGATCGATGCCAACGAGCTGGACGCCGCATTTAACGAGTACTTGCGTAAACTCAAAGTTGATCCGAAGACCGCCCGCAAGGCCCAGGTGCCCTATGACAAAGGCACGGTAAATTTCTTCGTGCTCGATGTCGGCAGCAATGCCAACGGTGAGTTGATCAGCGCGCAGTGCCCCAGCCTGTTTGGCAACAATAGTGCCATCTTCAGCGCCAAACTGACGCCGCAGCAGGCGGTGATCCTGGAAGCGGCCTTTAACAAAGCGCAGGCACCGGCGGCCGTGGCCTATAACCTCAGCTTTACCGGCATCACCCCGGCTTTAAAGGTCGAGGTGGAAGCCAAATTTGAAAGCATCTACAAAGAGTTCGATGTTAAATTTGGCGCCAATATCCCGATCCCGGTGGAAACCCCGGCCAGTTTTTGGTTGGGCTTTGACAGCGTGATAAAAAAACTGCAGCAGGATCAGAAGTTGATCATCAAGGTCACCGAGAGCATGCCAAGTGAGGAGGAAGCCAAAGAGAAAGAATGGGCGCTGCAGTTTGTCAAAGAGGAGATCCTGAAAAGCTTCTTCACCGCGTCGCTCAAACCCAATGATGACAGCAATACCCAGGCCAAATCGGCCAGCGACTCCATCCTGGAATCTCTGCTCGCCAGCGGCAAAGAAGACGGCGAAGAAGGCGGCAAAGGCGGGCTGTTCCCCAGCGCCTCACTGGAAATAAAACTGGTACGCATCGAAGAAACCAAAACCCTGAACTTCAACTACACCTCATCAAAAGCCCTCAGCCAGTCGGCGGTGCCGCAAAACTTTATCGGCAGCGACATTCTGCGCGCCAAAAAAGAGCCACCTTACTTTATTGAAGTTAACGTTAACGATCCCTTCTTCCAGAAAATCGACTTTACCGTTCTGGGGCCGGACGGTTTTGCCGAATACGGCATTAAGGCCGCAACCTTCAAAATCGAATATAACAAACAGGTTTATACCGCCGAGCCGTTTGTCACCGACGACGGTAAATGGAGCAAGACCATTTCGCGCAGCCCTGACAGAAATGAGCTGTTTGTGATCAACAGCGAATATGCCTTCAAGTCTGCCGCCACCACCGGCTGGGAAGGTAGCACCAGCTACAAGCAGCCGTCGACTTCAGCTTCGACCCTGCTGAATTTGGATCCTGGAGCGGTGCTGACCTTCAACGAGATCTCCATCTTCCTCGACCGGAAATTCTCTTGGGAGAATTACAATCAGGTGATCGTCGAACTGACGTACCTGGACGACAAACAAAGTCGCAAAACCAAGAAGTACCAGTTTAATCCGGATAAAACCGAGGAGCAGACCTTTAAGTATCGCTGCCTGACCGAGAAGCCCTGGGCGGTCGACTACAAAATCACTTACCTGCTGGTCGGTGGTGACAGCGTCACGCGTGATGGCAGCGAGAATCCGCCGGCCATTGTTATTCCGGCCGTGGCATAGGTCATTGACGATGGCCGAACGCAATACGGTATTACCAGCGGCATGGAACGCCCTGGTAAGCGCCTTGTGTCAGGAGGCGCCCTATTTACACCGCTCACTGGAGCCCGAAATCGCCCGCTTTAGCCAGGTGCGCCAGGCTTCAGGCTGCTTGTCTGCGGCCTTTAACACCAGCCTGCTGGGGTATAACGGCTGTCCACTGGAGTTCACCGTCTCGTCGTCAAAACCGCAGGCCCTTTCCTGTACGCTGGACCCTTTTTTGCCACGCTATGCTGAAAATCGTGGGCTCGAGGCTTTTTATCGGCACTATCAACAGATCACAGATTCACCCGCACAGGACAATGTAGAGGCCTGTTTGGCCAGTGTCAGCCAGATGCAGCGCCAGGCGGCCCACCCCCTGCGGTTTGGCTCCTGGCTGGGACGCAAATATAGCCCGGAGACGGTTAAAACCAAGATCTACTCCGAGGTCCCACCCGACAGTGCGGTGGAGCTCGTCTGGTCTGATTACCCGGCCGCTGCCTGCCAACAGGCCGGTTTGTCACTGCTGATGGTCGGTTATTACCCACAACAGATCGACTCGCCGCGAGAATATTACTTTCAGTGGCACAGTGCGCTAATCACTGAAGCTGATATTGCGGCAGTCATGGCCTTTTTTGACTGTGAACGGCTATTTCCGGCATTGGCACCGCTGCTGGAACGCGCCCGGCAACAAACCCTGTGTCGCGAAGGTTTTCCACCCACCACCTATGGTTTTAGCCTGGTCTACGGCCCCGGTGGCGAACTGGAAAGCTTCACGCTGTTCACCATGGCGGCCAGTTTCTTTGGTGGAAACCCGCGAGTGTTCCCTGCGCTGCAAGCCTTGTTGACCCAAAGCCAACAAGCCATGCCCTTGTTGCAATCTGTCATGACCGCGCAGGTTCCCCTGCAGTTCAACGTGGTGGGGTTTTCTGTCGATACCCAGGGGCGTCATGCCATCAGCAGTACTTTCAGCCCGCAAAATACCCACTTCGAAGTGCAGTCACAAAATTGGGTGCCTCCCGTCGTCAGTACTGTCCTATCCCATTTACCGACGTTGCTTGAACAACAATGCGCCAGCGGTGCCTTTATCGCCCATGTCAGAACCCCGGACGGACGCTGGCATCAGGATGAAAACGCCTTTGTGACCGCGCAGGTGCTACGCACTCTGGATCACACCCCGCAGACCGAGCCTTATATCGAGAAGGCGCTCGATTTTTTAATCGCCTGTGAAACCCGCCCGTGCCATTTCAGCTTTTGGCCGCCCACTGCCCATCCGCCATGGATGGCGAACCAGAGTATCTGCGCCGACATTGACGACACCGCGATTATCACCGAATTGCTGTACAAGTTTGGTCGCATTTCACTGACACAGGTCGGGGAGACGATTTCGCACATGAACGGCTATCAGCTACGCCGGGTCGATCCGCGTCAGGCCGCCGATCAGCACCAATGGGCGGAGTGCCAAAGTTTTCACACCTGGATGAAAGATGACAATGACATCCGCCAGTTAGATTGCTGCGTGAACACCAACGCGCTGATCCTGCTCCACGCCCTGGTGAGCGGCAGCGACGCCGTGTTACCGGCTTGCCGACGCATTATTCAGATGCTGAATCAGGCGGTGCTATGGAGTGACAACCGTTACGATCGGCTCAGTTCGCTAACGCCCTATTACGCTCACCCCAACGAATGGCGCATTGCCCTGGAGTACGCCAGGCAGGCGGGGATCCCGCAACTCACGCCGCTGATTGATGCATTGGCCCACTGGCAGTGGCCCGGCGGCCGGTTGGAAAGCCCGCTCTACCGCCGGCACGACGGGCACTTTCTCTGGACCTCGTCCTGCCTGAACCAATTCAGATCTCTGGCCCAAACTGAATGCACTGAGGATAACCATGAATACCTTTCTCAATGACCTGGTGGCACTGAACCAAATTATTCTGCTCAATGCCCGTGAGCAGTTTCCTGACGTTGAGGGTAAAAAGCTGCGCTACCGGGCGGCAGCGCCAATGCGGGAAGACGACCTGACCGCCGAGGTCTGCACCGAAATCGTTTCAGGGGAAACCCGCTACCAGATCGCCACCAGCACCGACGGCAGCAGTTGGCGCATGCAACTGGACTTTGCCCTGAATCACAGCATCCCGCAAATTCCCTATGTGGTGCTGAGTTACACCCGCTTTGGCAGCGTCGAAGAGATGATTTTTGACCAGGTCCTGCTGACACCACAGGAAAATCGCTATCAGGCACAGCTGGATCTGTACAAGCTGGAGCAACGCGACGCCTTGCTGCAGGCCTTGTCGGATTACGATGCGCAAACCACGCTGGTGGTGGCAGTCAAAACCGAGCACGGCCTCACCAACACCGTCACCGACCCTAAAGTTTTCTACTTTGCCGAAAACTATTATCCGTATATCTATCAGGGTATTGTGCCGCCACCGCCGCGCCTGCAGCTGATCCTCACGCCATTGCAGTATCAGCAACTCTGGTATAACTACTATCAGGACTATGTGCGCAAGAATTACCTTTATTACCTGCCGGATACCTTCCTGCTGGGTACGGATACCGATGGCAAGCCGATGCTGTCGATATCCTTCTCCGCCGGCGAGCACGCTACCTCGCTGGGGGAGATCAAAGTGACCTTTGACTACTTCCTGTCGCCCAAGGTGAACCAGGGCCGCATTGCCGATGCCACGGCACAGTTTTCACAAATGCAGCAGGACGCCCGGCTGGCGCCCTTCGCCAATGCAGACTCATTGGTGTTGCAGTTGGCATTGCCCGAAGGTAAAACCGAGGAGAAAAATGCGCTGATCAACCTGCAAAGCGGCATTGTCGATTCATTCACGCTGCCCGCCCAGCAGTTCGCGCTGATCTGGGACGCGCTATTCGATCGCTCACCGCAAAACCTGTTGCTGAAAGGCTATCTGGCGGTGCAGTTTATCGGTTTTAACCCGGATAACCTACCGGTGGTACTGGCGCTGGATGCCAAATATCAGAGTAAGGTACGTGACTTTATCAAACAGACGGCACCGGTCGACATCTACAAAACCATTGAATTCAGAAGCGACAGTGGAGCTTACGATCCCTCTGGGCCACGACCGATCAAACGCATTTTGGTGAATATCGATAACCAAACCGTCGAATTGAATAAAGATCACCCCAACCATGACGTCACGGTCAAAGTCTCTGCATTGGATCTGATCCTCAACCCGGATAAAAAGCTGATTTATCATTATGACCTGCAGGTTTTTTACGTCGATGGCGGCATGACGCCCTACAACGATAAAACCTCCAGCTTTGAGATCATTTACGTGCCCTGAAGGGTTGCGCAGTATTGGCGAGCGGGGCAATCACCGCTCGCGCCTTAACACGCTAATATTTCACACGTCTGTAAAAAATAAAAATATAATATAGCGCCATGATTAACACCCTAGAGATAAGCAATAATTAGAACGTCGTAGCAATATATTTAAAGGGAAATTAATAGTTGCGGTGAATATATTTTTAATGCACCATTCAAACTCAATATAAATAAGGAATATTTATCGTGAGAAAATTAATCGCTTTCACTATTACCGCATCGCTTATGAGCTTCTCCGTTGCCTCTCAGGCGATGGAAAACTGCCCTCAATTGAAAAACATTGAAGAGATTGGCAGTGGGGTTTACCGCGCAGATGGAGAGAATGGTGAGTGGCAAGGCGTGGTGCAAGGCGTTGTCGATGATAAAACGCCAGTAAAATCGTTTGACATGGCACTGGCTATAAAAGAAGAAGCCTCTGCACCACTCAAACTCCAATATTGCGCCTATAGCCTTGGAAACCGTGGCGTTCTGGATATGCGTTTCATTGCAAAGAATGAAAAAGATTTCACTATTCAGACCGAGGGTGATGCATGGAAAGAAGAGGAAGGCGCTTTCGGAATGATTAATAGCGTTTGCGAGAAGACCGCCCCTGAGAACTGTAAGTTCACCGTTATTCAGTAAGCCGTAAATAATAATCCGTTCCTTAACCGGCTGTAAGACTGAGGCGTTAAGGAACGGATTGGCTGCCCGAGATAATGATTTTTCCCCAGCCATTCATTTGCTAGCGGCTGTAATCAGCATCCGGTTTAACGGTGTCATGACTCCTGATGGTTATCAGCAGCGCCATCGCCGCCAGCACGGCGGCAGCCAGATAAGTCACACGCATACCGGTTAACACCGCGTCCGCCGTCGCCAACTTGATATCACCGCTATTGGCCGCCAACATAAACAAGGCACCCATGGCAGAAGCACCGGTTATCAGGCCCAGATTACGCGAGAGGTTGATCATGCCGGAAATCACGCCACGCTGCTCTGGCGGCGCATGTTTCATCAGCGCGGTATTATTGGCAACCTGAAACAGCGCATAACCCAAAGTAATAAAGCAAACAGGCGCCACATAGCCGAAGGCCCCCTGCCTCAACGACATCATCGACAGTGTGCCGGCACCAAGAGTCATCACCACCAGGCCCACTGCGGCTATCTTGTGCGCTCCCAACCGATCCACCCAGCGACCGGCAGGTACGCCAAGCAAAGCGGCGACCAGCGGCCCAGCCGACATTGCCAGCCCGGCCTGTCCCACCGTCAACCCCAAGCCGCGCGTCAGGTAAAACGGCCCCACTACCAGCGACGTCATCATCACCGTCATCACTAACGCGCTCATCATTAACCCGGCGCTCAGCCCTGGTTGGCGGAACAGCGCCAGTTGTATCAAGGGCGATGTCGTGCGCTTTTCTCTACGCACAAACAGAGCAATGCCTAACGCAGCGCACAGCAATAACAGCAAATTAATGACACCGAACTCTCCCTGTCCCAGCGTCATCGACAAGGCATAGCAGGCCAGAGTAAAACCGAGCAGCAAACCGCCGGGCAGATCAAAGCGAGCGCGACCCTGTTGCACAGATAGTTGAACCCGTGGCAGAAAACGGTATGCCAGCATAAAGGCCAGCAGGCTCAGCGGAAGGTTAACCAAAAACATCGCCCTCCAGCCAAAAGCAAAAATCAAAGCGCCGCCCAGCGAAGGACCAAGCGCCGTGCCAATGGCCGACATGCTGCCAAGCAGCCCCATGGCGCGGCCGGTGTTCTCTTTGCCGATGCTCTCACCCACCAACGCCATGGTCATCGACATCATCACTGCCGCCCCCACCCCCTGGGCAACCCGCGCCGCTAACAACGACCAGATCCCCGGAGCAATGGCACACCCACCAGACGCGACGGAAAATAGCGCAATCCCCACCAACAGTAAGCGACGGCGGCCGACCCTGTCCCCCAAATAGCCCGAGGCGATAACGGAGCTGGTAATGGCCAGCAGATAGACAATGACCACCCACTGTACCGCCTGAAACGAGGTGTTAAATGTCTGCGCCAGCGTGGGCAAACCAATGTTGGTGATACTGGCACCCAGTGATGAAACCAGCATCGACAAGGAAAGACTAATGAGGATCCAGCGCGGATCCGCTCTGACGGTGGTTTGTTCGGCGCTAAGCTTCATATTTACTGACTCCTGAAAGAACCTGTCAGTAGCCTATGCCAGCCAATAACCTGGCGGAAGACGCAGCAGATGCAGTTTATCAATGCATCTGACGCCATATCATGGCGATAGTGACCCGCATTTAGCAGCAAACATCAAAACCACTTCAGGCAGATGATGAGGAACTACTCAAGGAGGAAAAATGAAAATCGACCTGCTGTTTGATGACCTGTCAGTACGCGCGGTGCAATACAATGCCCGCGATTCGGTTGAAGATTTTGACGCCTGTATGGCGCAATACTCGGCGCTGGCCAGCCAGGCCAAAGCCAAAACGCCGGGGATTTATGACATCCACTATGGCATGGGCGTTGCCGAACGCCTGGATCTGTTCCCGGCCGCCAACCAGCCTGCGCCACTGTTGGTCTTTATTCACGGTGGATATTGGCACTCCCAACGCAAGGAAGAAGCCTGCGCTATGGCCGCCAGCTTCACCCGCCATGGCGTAGCGGTGGCCACGCTGGAGTATACCCTGCAGCCAGAAGCCACACTGGCGGAGATCGTCCGCGAAGTGCGCAGCGCGATAGCCTGGCTTTACCATCATGCCGCTCAATATGGCATCGATCCCGAGCGTATTTTTGTCAGTGGCAGCTCAGCCGGTGGCCACCTGAGCGGAATGTTGATTGCCGATGACTGGCAGCATCTGTATCAGTTGCCGGTCAATGTGATTAAAGGGGCGCTGGCGCTCAGTGGCTTGTACGATATTCGCCCGCTGTGTGATATCTACGTGAATGGCTGGATGCGTCTGACGCCAGAACAGGCGACAACGCTCAGCCCGCTGTTTATGCTGCCGGAAAAAGCCAATGCACCGCAGATCCTGCTCGACGTAGGTGCCAAAGAAACCCAGGGCTTTAAAAACCAGACGCTGGCTTATTACGCCGCCTGCCGTGAAAAAGGGCTTAATGTCACGCTGCTGGAAGACCGGCACTGCAACCATTTCACTCTGGTCAACGAACTGGCCAATCCCGACAGCAGCATGTTCAAACAGGTCATGGCAATGATGATGTGACGCCGTTGCAGGTTCAAGATGTGCATCGGGGGGCATTGCGCCCCCCGACAATTAAATTCAGTCTTTTTTTCGGCCAATGGCAGAGAAAAGATTACACAGCTCACCCAGGCCATAAATCGAACCGAGCAATACGGCTATCATTACCGGCACCAGGATCACCACGGTTGCCAAACTCTCAATCATTTCTAACATCGTCGTTTCCTGGTTTTAAACAGAGAACCCTCTTCCGAATCCGAGGCTTTTCCCTTGTATATCCTAAGGTTATTTTTTTGCTGGTTTCAATATGTGATGCAGATCACAACCAACTTCGCTAATGTAACTTACACAGTTGCATTACCACAATACAAAAAAATGCTCTCTTCCCGTGCTCCTGGCAGTCTCCCTGCCGCGCTCACACAACCCCTTCTGCAGACTGGCGAACGCCCCTCTGTTTGATAGCGGTCAGATATCAATTTTCAAACAAGCATTGAGCCAACTAATAGAATAAAAATATTTATTTACTCAGAAATTATTTTTGTTTCAATCGAAACCGAGCGCCACATCCTGTTGTTTATAATATAAATATCTCGAATTACTCTTTCCAGCTCGCAATTATCATAAATAAACAGCAAGAATGAAGTAGTTCATGGCAAGCTGAATATGCAAAAATAATAGACATGACTTATCGTTATCCCGATAAGCATTAATAAAAACAAAGGCAGAACGCTATATTGTTACATATTTGTTTCAGGGAGAGACAGGTGAAATTAAAATCAAATAAACGTCTGGGTGCTTCACTAACAAAAGCCTCACCCATCAATATCAATGAAATACAAACAGTTAGCCGTTACAACCGTTCACTCAAGCAAAAATCCGGATCCATCAAAAAGTTGACGTCACTGACCGTTAGCAAGAGTTTGTCGTCGTCACCGGATAAATTAAAAAGAACTACCATTCAGTGGATGGAGCGTTATGCCTGGCATGGGGTATTCATCATTAGCGGATTATTTTGGTTGGTGGTGTGTGGGCTTATTTGGTTTGTCAGCTCCCTGTAAGGAGATTATTTCATCGTTGACGTCAGTGGTGAAAGTTCAAATTACCCGATACCTTCTGTCTGCCAACAACCTGTTAGTTATCTCCCGCTCAGTCCATTGTTTTCCAGAAGAGTCTGCCGTTGTGCACTGGGTTGGCAACTGGTGAGAGCGACTAACCGACGTAGCGGTAACGGTATACCCGCGATAGGTCGCTCATCTTGGTTGGTCAGGCAGACAAACTGTCTGTTTTATCGCCAACCCAGAGCATGGCAAGCGCGAAATAAAATCTGACCGAACAAAATTAAGAATATTTACCTATTCTAATTTCCTGCGCAGGAATACATTCATCTCAACTTTTACCGGCCGATTAACCCGTGCTTTATTTGTCCGTTAATTAGGCAATTTACCAGGAAACTCTTATGAACTTTAAACGTGCCGCAGGTGTGATGGTGGTTGTTATCGCTACCCTTTCCGTAACTGCATGTGGGAATATGTCTCACCGCGATCGCAACACCGCGATCGGTGCAGGTGTCGGTGCCCTGGGTGGTGCAGTATTGACCGACGGCAGCACGCTGGGCACCTTGGGCGGCGCAGCGTTGGGCGGCATTATCGGTCACCAGACCAGTCGCTGATCCCAGCAGTAAAAAATATCAGTCTCAGATCGGTTATTGCCTATTAAAAAATAGCTGATCTGAAATTTACCCCACTTTATTATTCCCCTCATGATAAGACTTAATATTATCAACCTATTTTCACCCCAATAAAATACCCATCACTTATAATAGTAACCCTGGCATTACCACCGCTCCCCTGCACTTTTCAACAACGCCACAACGGATGTCACTGCTGTTCTTACCCGGCTGTTTTTTATTTCTTGACTTACAAAACTTCAGGATTATAGTTTTCAAATAAAACGTGAAACAGAGTTTCATATTTGAAACTTTATCAAACTTAAAATAATAAACACTTAACTAAAACTTGTCTCATATATAAAACTCAACGAGCACTTCCATTATTTATGGCGGAATTCGCTCGCCTTTTTAAACATCAGGTGTCATCAGGGGAAAGTCATGCGCAGAGCCATAATCATAACTTTACTATTATCACCAATGAGTTACGCGAATACGCCCACATCCGCCAATGATAAGTCCGTCACAAAACCTGAGGTAAAAAAGAGCAATTCGGCATTCCCTCATCTGCATTGGCAAAGTGAGGACAATAATAAAAACATTGATATCGGTGGTGCATTGCGTGCCAATTATCGTTATGAAGACTGGGGCAGCAGTAATTACCGCAACCCGCCCCACCTACGTTTTGATACCTTCCGCATCGATGCCAGTGGCAACTATAATGACGCTTTCTTTGATTCCGGCTTTTGGTTTCAGGATCACCGAAAATACGCCATCGACCGTGCCTATGTCGGCTATCACCTGAGCGGGAACTCTGACCTGCAGCTGGGCGCACCTTTCAAACCCTTTGGTTTGCAGCCTTATCCCCAGTTCGGCTGGTCCTATGGCATCCCGTTTTATCTCGGTTTCGGGGTCAATAACGGGTTAGGTGCCAAATACCAATTCCATGATAATGGCTGGGCGCTGGATGCCGCCTATTTCCCCCGCATGATGCCGGCAGATGTGCGCTACGCGCCGGAAGTAGGCAATTTCGACGATCTGAAAAATACCAACTACGGTTCGCAACATTTACAGGCCAACGAGAAGCGCGACCAGGTGAACCTGCGCCTGGCGCGTGAATTCCATCAGGGCGACTGGAACAACGAACTCGGCGGCTCGCTGGCAGTCTCCCGGCTCTATAATCATGACACCGGGGATAATGGCACTTACTGGGCGACGGGCCTGCATGCTTTGGTGAACTACGATCCATGGCATCTGTCGACGCAGGTTATTCGTTATTCTTATGACGCCAAGGGGCCTGAGGGCGCAAACAATTCGGTGATTCTAATGGGCGGTAACGGCCTGACCCCAGCTTATTTAATCCCGGCGCAGGCCACTACGGCGTCCATTAATCTGGCGCGTGATGTCGAAGTGCCCTGGGGGCCGGTGAAAAAGCTGCGTTTTTATAACGACTACAGTGTGTTGTGGAAGGATAAGGACGGCGGTTCTGACTCGAAAATGAATACCCTTGGGGTACAGGTCTTTGCCCTGCCGGTCATGCTTTGGGTTGATCTGACCTGGGCGCAAAATGCCAACCCCTGGGGCGGCGCTGAAAATGCCACCGGCTGGACCAGCACCCAGTCCTCCGGCAGCAATAAATGGTATTTCCGCACTAACCTGAACATTGGCTACTACTTCTGATCTGACGCCCCCTCAGCAGAGGGGGCAGACTGCTACCCCTTAACCTGAGACACCACGTTCAACGGCTGAGCATCAGGAAGGATGTTCATATGTTCCAGCACCTGAGCCATAATTTTGCCAAACACCGGGCCGGCCACCGAGCCGCCGAAGTGTTTGCCGGCTTTCGGGTTATTAACCATCACTACCAGCGCTACCTGCGGATCGCTGGCCGGGGCGACACCGGCGGTATAGTTGATGTAACCACCGTCGTATTTGCCATTAGGCCCCATCTTTTCTGCGGTACCGGTTTTAATCGCCAGCCGGTAGCCCGGCACGGCAGCGCTTAGCCCGCTGCCGCCCGGTAAGGCATCGCTTTCCATCATATGCACTACGGTTTTTACTGTATCTTCCGGCAGGATCCGTTGCCCCATTACCGGTGGTGTGACTTTGGTTATCGACAATGGCCGATAAACGCCGTAGGAACCGATGGTGGCATATTCACGCGCCATCTGTAGCGGCGTAACCCGCAGGCCATAACCGAAGGAGAAGGTCGCCCGTTCGATATCCGCCCAGCGCTCACGGTGTTGTGGCAAATAGCCGCTACTTTCGTTACCGATGCCCAGGTCGGTCGGCAGCCCCAGACCAAAGCTTTTGTAAACGGCCGGCAACACGGTGGCAGGCAGTGCCAACGCGATGTGCGAAACGGCGATGTCACTGGATTTTTGCAGTACTCCGGTAATAGTCAGTTTCGACCAGTGGCCCACGTCCTTGATTAAATGACCATTGACCCGGTAAGGCGTGGTATCCAGCACGGTATCCGGCCTGATTAAGTGGTGCTCCAACCCGACCATCACCACCACGGGTTTCACCGTCGAACCTGGCTCGAAACTGTCGCTGCTGCATACGTTGCGAATATCCTTTGAGGGCGTATCCGCATAGTTGTTTGGGTTAAACGACGGATAGCTGGCCATGCCCAGCACCTCGCCAGTATTCACCTTCACCAGCACCGCACAACCGGAATCTGCCTGGTTAGCGACTACGCCATCGCGGATCTGCGCATACAGCACGTACTGGATAAATTTGTCGATGCTCAAAGTGACGTTCGGCGGAGGCACAGGATCGACGTTTTTAATCACACCAATCACCGCCCCGCTGCCATCTTTCTGGTAGACGCGCAGCCCGTTCTTGCCTTGCAGCAGGTGGTTAAAGCCCAGTTCAATGCCTTCAAGCCCCTGGTTATCCTGGCCGACAATACCGATCAGTCCGGCGGCATCCTGACTCATCGGGTAAAAGCGGCTGAAGTCCTGCTCGGTGCTGACGCCAGTCAAATGCAGCTTGCTGATATAGCTGGCATTATCATCTTCAACCTTGCGGGCCAGATAGACAAAACGCTTATGGGCATTGGTCTGGATCTGTTTTTGCACCTCGGTCAGCGGCATTTTCAGCACGTTGGCCAGGCTCTGCCAACGTTCATTGGTGATATCGGTATGGGTGTCGAGAATATGTTTGGGATCCAGCACGATATCGCGTGACGACACGCTCACGGCCAGCGCTTCACCATTGCGGTCGGTGATCATTCCCCGGTTGGTTGGCAACACCTGGGTGCGGATCGAACGCTGATCCGCCTGGTCGGTCAGCTGTTGATGCTCCAACAGCTGTAAATAGCCCACCCGAAACGCCAGCAGGAAAAAGCAAACCAGTATCCCGGCGCAGATCCAGCCAAAGCGAAGGGTTGAATAATTTTTACCGCTTTTTTTTATTAATGGCGCCACTGTTAACCCTGCGTTTTTATTAAAGTTATGTAATGATTTCAGTCTACCCTGACGAAAATCTTTAGAAGATTGCAGTTTGTAAGAAAGTAAAAACAAACGCGTTTACTGTTGCACATCCGCGCTGTCGTTTAGCTCCGGTTTAACTTCTTGCCCCTTGTCAGGCTGCGGGGCGTTGGCCGGGTCAAAAATATGATCGAGGATCGCCCGCGCCGTTGGCCCTGCCACCACACCGTCACCACCGCCGTTTTCCAAAATAAGCGCCATCGCCACCCGTGGATTTTTATAAGGGGCAAACAGCGTATAGAAAATGTGGTCACGCAAGCGTACCGGGATCATTTTGGCGTTATAAGTCTGATTTTCTTTCAACCCAAACACCTGCGAAGTCCCGGACTTGGCGGCAATTTGGTACGGCGCGGTGTGGAACAGCTTGTAGCCGGTCCCGTTTGGCAGGTTGGCCATGCCATACATACCGTTGCGCACAATGCCCCAATACGGCGATTTGGCATCACCAATCTGTGCGGCCTGCTTCGGTGGTTGGTAGAGGTCCACCTGGCGACCCTGACGCAGGGAATACAGCAAATGCGGAGTTTTCACCTTGCCGTTATTGATAAGCGTAGTGAGTGCCTTCACCATCTGGATTGGCGTGGCGACCCAATATCCCTGGCCGATGCCCACCGAGATAGTGTCCCCCTGATACCAGGTTTTTTTATGCACCCGCTGCTTCCATTCGCGGCTTGGCAAGACACCGCGATATTCTTCGTTAAGATCAATCCCGGTAGCCTGACCGTAACCAAACTTGCTCAGCCAGCTATGAATGCGGTCAATGCCCATTTCATACGCCACCTGATAGAAGAAGGTGTCGGCAGACTCTTCAATCGCCTTGGTCACATTCAGCATCCCATGGCCACTTTTCAGCCAGTCGCGGTAGCGGCGCTGAGTCCCCGGCAACGTCCAGGTCGGTGCGCCAAAGAAGGTGGTATTGGGCGTGATCACCCCGGCAAACAGAGCAGAAGTCGCCATGTAGGGCTTCACGGTAGAGGCCGGTGGATACAGCCCCTGGGTTACGCGGTTTATCAGCGGCAAATCGGGGTTGGCCAACAGAGCTTTATAAGCCGGATAACTGATGCCCTTCACGAAAGGATTGGGATCGTAACTGGGGCTGGAGACCATCGCCAGAATACCGCCGTCACGCGGGTCCTCGACCACCACGGCTGCTCTTTGCCCCTTCAACACCGACTCGATATATTGCTGCAGCGACAGGTCGAGCGTCAGATAGATATTCTTGCCCGCCTGCGGCGGTTGCTCCTTCAGCAGACGGATTACCCGACCGTGGTTGTCCACCTCCACTTCCTGATAGCCGGTGGTGCCGTGCAGTTCGGACTCATAATAGGCTTCGATGCCCTGCTTGCCGATATTGTGGTCGGCGGCATAGTTCTCGCTAAGACCGGCTTTATCCAGTCGCTTCAAATCGCTGTCATTGATTTTCGATACATAACCCACCACATGGGCCAACTCGGCACCGTACGGATATTCACGTTGCTGGTAGGTATCGATGGTTACCCCATCAAAGCGGTACTGGTTAACCGCAAAGCGCGCCACCTCCGTCTCGGTCAGCCCGCTTTTCAGCGTCACCGGCTTGTAGCGACCGTTATGGTGCATATCATCGCGAAAGGCGGTGATGTCTTCGGGGGTCAGATCGACAATCGGCGTCAGCTGTTGCAGCAGCGCGGCCATGTTGTCGATTTTGCTTGGGATGATTTGGATTTGGTAAAGCGTAATATTACGCACCAACGGGATGCCGTTGCGGTCGAAGATCAGCCCCCGACTCGGAGCAATCGGCACCATTTTAATGTCGTTCTGATTGGAGCGAGTTTGGTAGAACCCATGCTGTTTGACCTGCAATCGATACAGGTTGGCGACCAGTACGCCAAAACAGGCGACAACCAGCACCATTGCCACGCCGGCACGGCGAATAAACAGCATTTCCTCGGCGGAATGGTCACGAATTTTATCTTTTAATAGGGCCATGCGTGGCGAGTTACCTGTCTGACGTCACAATTTCCCAAGATAAATCAGGGTCGTGAAAAGTCGGCAAGCATAGCGTTATTGGTAAAGGCGCCCCATTAAAAGGTTGCTAATGAAATGGCATAAATGTTTCAGCATGTTGGAATGTTACCAAATGCCGATTTTTCTGCCGGTCAGGGATTGAGCCATGATTTATGCCAGTGCTACAATGTGACGCAGATCACATTAATTCATTCTTGCCCGCACCGCCCCCGCCGGTTGCGGCTTTTTCCAAGGACCATGTTCGATGAGTGCCATTGCCACAGGTTTTATCATGATGCGCTGGGAGTTACTGAGCGCCGTTATGATGTTTATGTCCAGCCAGCTAAACGTCGTTTGCCGTAAGACCAGCCGCAACGGTATGGCATTTATGTTCAGCAGCCTGGGGCTGTTCACCACCTGCTGGTTCGTCATGGGCCTGATGGGCATCAGTTTCAGCCAGGAAGGTTTTACGCAGTTCTGGTCACACGCCTGGGATATGTATGTCGAAGTAGTCAGTAATACACCGACCGACTGGCCACTGCCGTAAATACCGCTGACCGGCAGTTGAACTCAACCGCCGGGCCAGAAATAACTACCACTAGGCCACCTTATGGCAACGCACCGCGGTTCCCCCCAGATTGACCCGTAAGTTTTGCGGCAGTTGGCAGCCTTCTCCGGCATAAGGGCAACGCTCTCGAAAAAAGCAGCCCTGCGGTAACTGTCGGTTGCCCGGCAGCTCACCCTTGCGATCCTCAATAGTGCTGTCGGTCAATGAGCGACCTGCGCGAGGCACCGAGTCCAGCAGCAATCGGGTATAAGGGTGCTGCGGCTGGCGCAGGACCTGCGCGGTCGGCCCCAGTTCCACAATTTGCCCCAGATACATCACCGCCACCCGATCGCTCATGTGCTGAACCACAGAAACATTATGTGAGATCAGTACGTAAGTCAGGTTGCGCTGGCGCTGCAGTTCCACCAGCAGGTTGAGGATTTGCGCCTGTACCGAGATATCCAGCGCCGAGGTGGGTTCATCGAGCACGATGATATCCGGTTGTGAAGATAGCGCGCGTGCAATCGAGATGCGCTGCCGCTGCCCACCGGAAAACTCGTGTGGCAAGCGGTCAATCGCCTCCGGCCGCAGCCCGACCTGTTGCGCCAGTTCCGTCGCCAGTGCCCGCCGCTCAGCCACGCTACTACGCTGCTGCACATACACCGGCTCGGTGATAATGCGCCACACCGGCAGGCGGGGGTCGAGCGACGACTGAGGATCCTGAAACACCATCTGCATACCGCTGCCAAACCAGGATCCATCGTTGCGCGCCCGTAGCAACTCACCGCTACTCGGTTTCAACAAGCCCATCAGCAACTGTGCCAGCGTACTCTTGCCGCAGCCGGATTCGCCAACGATACCCAGGGTTTCCCCGCGCATGATATTGAGATCCAACCCGTTGAGCGCATGGACGTATTCACGCGGCTTGCCACGCCAATTATAGCTGGCAGGAAAGCGTAGCCGCACGTCGCGCAGTTCCAGCAGCGCTTCAAGGTTCATTTCGCACCTCCAAATCAATAGACTGCGGATGCCAGCAGGCCACCCGCTGGGCTGGGTCTGCGGCTAAGGGCATTAACGGCGGTGTTTGTCGGCACTGGCCGTCGGCGTGGCTGCAACGGTTGCTGAAGGCGCAGCCCGGCGGCAGCGCACTCAGATTAGGCACCGTGCCGGGAATGGCCCGAAGTCGGCTGCGCGGCGCAGCGCGTTCCGGTGCCGCCAGCAACAGGCCTATGGAATACGGGTGGCTTGGGTGTTCGATCACCCGCTCTGTCGTACCGCTTTCAATCACGTGCCCGGCATACATCACATACACCCGGTCGCAAAGCTGCGAGACCACCGCCATATCATGGGTGATAAACAGCACCGCCGTGCCGCTGGCGCGGGCTTTTTGTTGCAACAATCTCAGCACCTGGCGCTGTACCGTAACGTCCAGCGCGGTGGTCGGTTCATCGGCGATAATCAGCTCCGGCTCGCAGGAAAACGCCATGGCGATCAACACCCGCTGGCGCATGCCACCTGACAGCTCGAACGGATAACGCTCCATCACTCGCTCCGCATCGGCAATTTGCATCTCCCGCAGCAGTTGGGCAGCCTTGTCACGCGCCGCCCGAGCCGAGAGCCGCTGATGCAGACGGATCACTTCACACATCTGGCGACCAATCTTGCGCGTCGGATTCAGTGCGCTCATTGGCTCCTGGAAAATCATCGATACCCGCGCACCACGCAATTGACGCATTTGCCGCTCACTGGCATTGAGGACGTCGGTGCCCAGCATCTGCAACGCACCGCCGGTCACGCTGTAGCCGTCCTCCGCCAGCAGCCGCAGGGTCATCATCGCTGTCACCGACTTGCCGGAACCGGACTCACCCACCACACCGACAATCTCACCGGCCTTCACCTGCAGCGAAACCCGGTTAAGGGCCTTGACGCTGCCGCCGTAGACCGGGAATTCCAGTTGCAGCTCTTCAATAGATAAAACGGTAGCTTCACTCATCAGCGCCCCCGGGTTTTAGGATCCAGCAGGTCGCGCAGACCGTCGCCGAACAGGTTAAAGCCGGTGGCGGTGATCAGGATCGCCGTACCGGGAAAGGCCGAATACCACCACTGGTCGAGTACATAGTTACGGCCGTTGGCCACCATCGCCCCCCACTCGGCGGTCGGCTGCTGGGCGCCCAGACCGATAAAGCCCAGCGTGGCCGCCATCAGGATCGCGGTGCCAATATCCAGCGACGCCTGCACCACCAACGGTGGCATCACGTTACGCAGCACATGCCAACCGATCAGATGCCAGCGGGAAGCGCCAAAGGTACGCGCTGCCTGCATGTAGGCCTGGTGGCGCAGCGTCAAGGTTTGGCCTCGCGCCAGCCGCACATAAAACGGAATGCGCACCACCGCGATAGCCAACATGGCATTGAACAGGCTGGGCCCGAGCGCCGCCGCCAGCGCCATGGTCAGCACCAGAGAAGGCACCGACAGCATAATGTCCATGCAGCGCATAATCAGCGCATCCACCGTGCCGCCCATCACACCGGAGAAACAGCCCAGCAGCGAGCCAATGCCCCCTGCCAGCACCACCACCGCCAGCCCGGCGGCCACCGACTGACGGCTGCCGACCAGTACCCGACTGAACAAATCACGGCCTACCTCATCGGTACCGAACCAGTGTTCTGCCGAAGGCGGCAGCAGGCGTGCGGTAAGGTCAATGGCATCCGGGTTGTGCGGGACCAGCCACGGCGAGAACAGCATCAGGAACAGCACGACAATCATGATAGCGGCACCCAGCAACGTCAGCGGACTACGCCGCACCCGGTACCAGGCACGGCGTAGGCTGACAAAGCGCAAGGTCGGTTGCGCCGCCGGCGGTTGTTCGATTTGAGTCATTGTCATTATCCCTCGCGCCCCATTCGCGGGTCGATCCACAGATAAAGCAGATCGACGATCAAGTTAACCATCACATAGGCGAAGGAGACCACCACCGCAAACCCCATCACCGCCGGGAAGTCCAGCGCCTGAATGGAGTCCACCACATAGGCCCCCATGCCCGGCCAGGCGAATACCGTTTCTGTCAGTACCGCGCCATACAGCAAATCCCCCAGCGCCAACCCCAACACCGTTACCGACGGGATCAGGGCATTAGGTAATGCATGGCCGAGCACCACGCGCCAGTGCGAAAGGCCGTTGGCGCGCGCAGTACGGATATAGTCTTCCCCCAGCTGCTCCAGCATCGCCGATCGGATTTGCCGCGCCACCACCCCGAGATGAACAAACGCCAGGGTCAGCGCCGGTAAGATCAGGTGCTGCAGGCTGTTCCAGAAGGCTTCGCCGTTGCCGGTCAGCAGGGAATCGAGCAGGTAGAAACCGGTGATATGGGTCGGTGGATCCAGCCAGTCGTCCAGCCTGCCGCCACCGGGTAATAGATTGAGTTGGCCGTAAAACAGAATAATCACTCCCAGCCCCAGCCAAAACGCCGGGGTGGAGATACCGGTTACCGACAGTAACCGCACCAGGTGATCGGGCCATTTATTGCGATAAACCGCCGACACCACGCCAAGCGGCACACCCAGCGCTATTGCCAGCAGCAAGGCGCAAAAAGCCAGCTCCAGCGTGGCGGGAAAGAAGGCACGCAGATCTTCCAGTACCGGTCGCCCGGTGCGAATGGAAGTTCCCAGATCGCCATGCAGCAGATCCAGCACGTAGCGGCTAAATTGCACATATAACGGCTGATCCAGCCCCAGTTGCTGGCGAATATGCTGGACAATTTCTTCGCTGGCGCGGTCACCGGCCAACAACCGCGCCGGATCGCCGGGGATCAGGTGAGAAATGGTAAAGGTGATAACGCACACTCCGAACATCACCAGCACCAACCCCCAGCAACGCTGACGGATAAGGCTCCAAACGTTCATAGCGATTTCCCATGGTGCAGGGGCAGCCAAAAGGCTGCCCGAAGAAGATTACTTGCTCATCTGCCCAACGTTGAACACCTGCTCCAGCATCGGGTTATATACAAAGCCCTTCACCTCTTTGTTCATCGCCACCTGGTAGTTTTTCTGGAACAGATAAACATAGGCCGCCTGGTCGATGACGATTTTCTGCGCCGCCTGGTAATCGCCAGTACGCACCTGCTGATCGGACACCGATACCGCTTTCTTCAGCAGCGCATCCACCTGCGGATCGCTGTAGAACGAACGGTTGCCCGGCAGCCCTTTCTTGTCGGATTCGAACCAGTAGTTCATGAACATGTAGGGGTCGGCAAAGTCCGGGCTCCAGTTGCCGATGGCGATGTCGTAGTTACCCTGGCCAATACGGTCACGCATGGTGGCATTAGCCAGTTTCTCCAGTTTGACGTTGATGCCCACCGTCGCCAGGCTGGCCTGTACCGAGAGTGCTATCGCTTCCCAGTTGGGGTCGCTGACCGAATACAGGAAATTGAGCGAAGCCGGTTTGTCCTTCACCGCTGCCAGTGCGGCCTTGGCCTTGTCCGCATTCTGGCTGTATTGCTGCGCATTGGCGTCGTATCCCCACATGCCTTCCGGGATCGGGCCACGCATCTGTTTGCCGTTACCGCCGAGAATGCCCTTCACCATGCCCTGGTAATCCACTGCGTAAGAAATGGCGCGGCGCAGATCAACCTGATTCAGCGGCGCTTTGCCGTTGTTGAGATACAGATAGGTCACCCGTAGCGATGGGTACTCATTGACCGCTACCTTGTTTTCGCTCTTCAGTGCCGTCAGTTGGTCGATCGGCAAGGATTCGGCAATATCCAGGTCGCCGCGGGTCAGTTGCAGGCGTCGGGTCGCGCTTTCCCCGATGATTTTCACCGTTACGCGCTTAAATGCCGGTTTGGCGCCGCTGTAATGCGGATTCGGCACCAGCACCAGTTGCTGGCCTTTTTGCCAACGATCCAATTTGTATGGGCCGGAACCGGCGCTGTGGTTCGCCAGCCAGGCTTTACCTTCATCAGCCGGATTGGCCTTGGCGATGGCCGGGTTAACGATACCGGCCCCGTCGTTGGCCAGGGTGTACAGGAACGGCGCAAATGGGGTTTTCAGGGTAAAACGCACCGTCAACGGATCTACCGCCGTCACCTGCAAATCTTTCGGGAAGGCTTCGGAAGGCCCCTGACCAATCTTCATCAGGCGTTCGAACGACCACTTCACCGCCTCGGCATTGACGTCAGAACCATCATCAAATTTGTTGCCGGGTTTGAGTTTAAAGGTCCACACCAGTTGATCGTCGGAAGCCGTCCAGCTCTCGGCCAGTTCGCCTTCCACCTGCGTCGAACCCTTGCCACCTTCGGTCTTGTACTGCACCAACCGCTGGTAAGCCGGATAGGTCACCGTCCAGTCGTTGTTATCTATGGTCACCGCCGGATCCAAGGTTTGCGGATCGGCCGCCTTGCCAATCACCAACATGTCTTTGGGAACCGCCGCCTGTGCCTGACCCATTACCGTCAGGCCCAACGTCACTGCCGCCGCCAGAGCGGCGTATTTGATCTGTTTCATCAGAATATCTCCGGGAAATCTTGGCCTTCAGGCCGGGGAGGAAAGGGGGCGGTTTTCAGGCTAACGTTATTTTGCATTTCACATATTCTCCTTTAAAGTGTGGTACATGAAGCGGGCATATAAATACCGGTTTTACCCAACACCTCAACAGTCTGCGCTTTTAGCTCAGACATTCGGCTGTGTGCGTTTCGTCTACAATTCAATCCTCCGCTGGCGCACCGATGCGTACGACGAGCGAAAGGAAAAAATCGGTTATCTGCAGGCTAACGCTCGCCTTACGGCTCTTAAAAAAAAGCCTGAATACACGTGGCTTAACGAGGTTTCCTGCGTCCCCCTGCAGCAGTCTCTGCGCCACCAACAATCTGCTTTTACGAACTTTTTCGCGGGTCGTGCTGCGTATCCCGCATTCAAACGCAAGCGCCATAAGCAGACCGCAGAATTGACCTCCAGCGCGTTCAAATATCGTGACGGCAATTTGTACATGGCAAAGAGCAAAGTGCCGTTAAACATCCGCTGGAGCCGTGAATTACCCTCTATGCCGTCAACCATTACCCTTTCCAGAGACGCTGCAGGACGATTTTTTGTGTCCTGCCTTTGCGAGTTTGAACCGGTATCACTGCCGATTAGTGCTAAAACAGTCGGCATTGATGTGGGCTTAAAAGATTTGTTCGTCACCGATAGCGGATTCAAGTCCGACAATCCTCGCCACACGGCTAAATACGCGGCACGCCTGGCGCTACTCCAGCGCCGTTTAAGAAAAAAGGCCAAAGGCTCAAAGAATCGCGCCAAAGCCCGTTTAAAGGTCGCTCGACTCCACGCGAAAATCGCCGATTGCCGGAGGGATAACTTGCACAAGTTGTCCCGCAAACTGATCAACGAAAACCAAGTTGTTTGCGTCGAATCCCTCAAGGTGAAAAACATGATCCGCAACCCGAAGCTATCTAAAGCGATAGCTGACGCAGGGTGGAGCGAACTTGTTCGCCAGCTACAGTACAAAGGAGAATGGGCAGGCCGTAGCGTTGTCGCTACCGACCGGTATTTTCCTTCCTCCAAACGCTGTAGCTGTTGCGGCTTCACCATGAAAAAAATGTCCCTTGATGTTCGTAAATGGACTTGCTCTGAGTGCGGAGTAGCCCATGATCGTGACATTAACGCGGCCAGAAATATCAAAGCTGCCGGGCTGGCAGTGTTAGCCCACGGAGAACCTGTAAATCCTGAGTCGCATTACGCGGCTTAGGTTCGGCTCGTTGAAGTGGGAATCCCCATCCTTCAGGGCGGGGAGCAGTCAAAAACAAAGCTCCTGATGCGTTGAATGTGTGTTGTTTTAATCGTAAGAAAAACAGCCGAAGCGATCGGCCAACAGCGGATACTCACCAGCGTTGGGCAGTTCGAAATGCCACCATTCGCTGGCGATAGCGCGAAAACCTCCGGCGGCCATTACCGCATTCAGCAGTAGCCGGTTGCGTTGTACCTCCGGGGGGAAATCAAGGTAGAACGGGTGGGATCTTTCGCTCATCTCATCAAAAGCGGTCCCCATATCCAGTGCCATGCCGCCGGCGTCCAACAGCGTCACGTCGATCGCCACGCCCCGACTGTGGTGCGAACCGGTAAGCGTGCTGGTGACATATTGCGGATCCGGACAGGCCTGCCACAGCAGCGCCTGTGCCTGCTGTGGCCGATAAGCGTCGAACACCTGCAGGGAGAAACCGGCCAGCCTCGCCGCCAGCAAACAGCGCCGTAACCCCTGCACCGCGTCGGGATGCAGCAGGCAGAGGCTCTCAAGATAAATCGCCCGGCCGGTCAGGTTGTCGGCGCTAGCATATTTCAAGTCGATCGGCAGCTCGGGAAAGGCTTCGGCCAGGTCGATTAACGTTACATTGTCACTCATTGCGTTTTCCCATAGTGATTAAGATTCGAATTGCCCCAGCTCTTTTTGCAGCATGCGGTTATTGGCCAGTCGTTGCTCCACCGCCGCGCCGCCTTGTTCCAGCACCGAAGACAGCAGCAGATTGAACAGACAACTGAATGGCGCCAGCGAATCCCAAAACTGGCCGGTGTCGGTTTTCACCTGCAGCAGGTCAATCGGGTAATCCCTTGCCCACGGACAGTAAATATCGGTGATCAACGCCAATCGCAGCCCACGGGCACAGGCGGCCTGGCAGTATTTTTGGGCAATAGTGGAATAGGCGCGGGTATCGGTCAGCACCAAATAAGGCACGCTGAATTCCGAATTGAGTGATTCCACATAGGTGCCGGACAGCCCGTCGGCGTAATAGACTTTGGGCCGCAGATATTCCAGATGGCTGTAGAAAGCGTTGGCGATGCCGCGCGTGGACTGAATACCAACCACAAACACCGCTTCCGCCTGTGCCAACTGTCGGCTGACCTGGGCAAAGGCATCACCGCTGGCTAATTGATAAACATGCTCGATCGCCTCCAGCTCCAGTGTTAACGACTGGCGCAGTTTTTGCGGCTGTGGCTGTGCGCGCCGTTGGCGGTAAGCGCCCAGACGATCGGTCACCCCCCAGGGCTGATACAGCGCGGTTCCCTGTTCACGCAGCGTGCGTTTCAAATCGTCAAGATTGCGATAACCCAGGCTGCGCAGATAACGCCCCACCGATATGCCACTGGTGGCGGTGCTGCGGGCGATGCTGTCTGCCGTTTCAAACGGCACCTGCGCCAAATTGGCCAGCAGATATCCGGCGATACGTTTCCCGGTTGGGGTCTGTACCGCAAATGACGCTTCTATTTGTGCGATTACATCTGGGTGTTCAGCCATAGTTCGCCCACTGTTGTTGAGTTGTCATCACGCCACCCTCTGTTACTCAGGTAACAAAGACTGATGATGACAATGCATGGCCCGTGCCAATGGCGAACTGCTGGGGAAAAATTATCGCGTGGCGGCGTATGGCGCCGCAGGAACGGCAGCGCCTGCGGTTACAACATAGTCATCAGTTGATAACTATTGCACAACATTTGGGCAATGCATCTGGCAATGCACCGCCGTGAACCTTTAATTTCAATTCTATGACCACGCTTGCGAAACCAGTGCAAAAGTCCGTGCAAGATGACAATCCGGGCTATGAGGTGTGTCACGAACCATGATGGTGGGCGTATCAACACAGGGTAATCCCCGCCCAATCAACCATTCGCCAAGACCGGTGTCCAGCGGTGTATCCACCCGCACGAACTGGCCGCTGCAAGGCTGACACAAGGCATCAATCAGGATAACCGCGTCGGCAAGTTCAGGGGCAACTACCGGGCCGATCACGCTGCCATAACCAAAACGCCGTCGCAGGGCAAAACCCACAGCAATACCCTGTCGTTCCAGCACCAACGCCTGCCCGGCATTTGCCAGCAATGCCACCCACAACGGCTGACGTTGCAGGCCACTGGCGGCATAATCCAATTCAGTCAGTAAGGCAATATCCGCTGGCGATGCCGGGCGCAGGGTTAAACCTGGCGGCAAAGGCTCGGCGTTGCGCATTGGCAGCTCCCGGCATTGATGTTGCGCCAAGAGTCCATTATCGATAAACCCCAACTGCCGATATAGCGGTTTGCCTTGATCGCTGGCCACCAGGTGAAGCTGATAATCCCCCAATGGTGTCATCAGTCTCTGCATCACCGCCCTGGCGATGCCTTGCCCGCGGTGCTGCTCGGCAACAATCACCAACCCCAGCGTGGCACGCTGTTCACCCCACAGCCAACGCAGCGCACAGCCCACCACCTTACCTTCGGCCTCGGCTATCACACCGGCCCCCAATGACCACGCCAGTTGCCAATCTTCCCGCCGATGGGGCCACTGCGCCTGCTGTGACAGTCCGAACGTGGCCGGAAGATCCGTTTCAAGCATTGGGCGCAGGCTAATTGTCTGCTTTTCCTGGGGCACCTTTATCTCCTGATTCATTTAGCGGCGAAAATCGCCCTGGCACAAAGTAGCAGATTCGCTTCTGTCTGGCGCATTGCTTATGGTCTGAATATGAACTAAATTTGACACATTCGACCTGCGAGGACACCTGCATGAAAGTTGAAACTATAAGCTACGTAAAGAAACACGCCGCCGCACTCGATTTATCTGAGCCCATTCTGGTGACGCAAAATGGCACACCGGCTTATGTGATCGAGTCTTATGAAGAGCGCAAGCAACGGGATGATGCTATTGCCCTGCTTAAATTGCTAACGCTGTCTGAAAAAGACAAAAAGGAAGGCAAAGTTTATTCCCGCGACCAGTTACTGGCTGATATAGATAACTAATGCGGGCAAAGGAGATGTCGTATGAAGGAACAGCCTGGTATTGAGTATACCGCAACGGCAAAAGGCACCCTGGTCGAGATTATCCGTCATCTTAAAGCTAATAATGTCCCTCCGATGCCTATCGTGGATGACATCATCAACGCGTTTGAAGCAAGGGTCAGTCAGTTCTCCGTCGGTTGTCAGATTTGCCCTGAACTTTTAAAGATTGGCTGCGATAAATACCGTGAATGTAATACGCCAAACGGCTACCGCGTCATCTATTCACTCGAAGATTCTCTGATTACCGTGCACGCTTTTCTTGCACAAAAGCAGGATATCCAGCAGCTGTTGTTTAATCGACTGATAGCCCCCTAAGCCCACCGCCCGGCAGATTTTTCTTTTATTCACCGATTTCGCCCAGCAGCCTCTGATAACCGGTGTTATTATTACTCTGCTCAATAAATCCCTCCCAATTCAAAGTGGTACGACAAGCTGATGGAAGCGTGGAAACTCAATCTGATCTCGGTCTGGCTCGGCTGTTTCTTTACCGGGCTGGCGATGAGCCAAATCCTGCCTTTTCTGCCTTTGTATGTCGAACAACTTGGCGTCAGCGGCCACCAGTCACTGAGTATCTGGTCCGGTCTGGTGTTCAGTGGCACGTTTTTGGTCTCGGCGCTGGTATCACCGCTGTGGGGTAGCCTGGCAGACCGCAAGGGCCGCAAGCTAATGCTGCTGCGTGCTTCGTTGGGCATGGCCGTCGTGATTGCGCTGCAGGGTATGGTCACCAACGTTTATCAGCTGTTTGCGTTGCGCGCGCTGATGGGGCTGACCTCCGGCTATATCCCCAATGCCATGGCGCTGGTCGCCTCGCAGGTGCCGCGAGAGAAAAGCGGCTGGGCTTTGGGTACTCTGTCTACCGGTCCGGTGACCGGGGTGATCGTTGGCCCACTGCTGGGGGGGCTGATGGCCGACCATCTGGGGCTGCGCGTGGTGTTCTTCGTCACCGCCGTGCTGATGTTTGTCAGCTTCCTGATTACCCTGTTCCTGATAAAAGAACGCCACATCGAGGTCAAAAAGGCAGACCGGTTAAGCGGTAAAGCGGTATTCCGTTCGCTGCCCTATCCGGCGTTGATTGTGACCCTGTTTGTCAGCACCCTGATGATACAATTGGCCAACTCATCGATCAGTCCGATACTGACGCTGTTTATCAAGGATTTATCCGGGAATAGCGGCAATATTGCCTTTATTAGCGGCATGATCGCCGCCGTTCCTGGCGTGGCCGCGTTAATGTCCGCCCCGCGCCTCGGCCGGCTTGGCGACCGTATCGGCACCGCACGTATTTTGTTGGCCGCATTGGGATTGACTACGGTGTTATTTGCCATCATGGCCTGGGTGGAAACGCCGCTCCAGTTGGGAATATTGCGCTTTCTGTTGGGGTTTGCCGATGGTGCCTTGATGCCTGCCGTGCAGACATTGCTGCTGAAGTACTCTTCCGATCAGGTCACCGGGCGCATCTTCGGCTATAACCAGTCGTTTATGTATCTCGGTAACGTAGTGGGTCCGCTGATTGGCTCTGGTGTTTCGGCGGTGCTGGGCTTTCGCTGGGTGTTTGTGGTCACGGCGGTGCTGGTGCTGATTAACTGCCTGCAACTGCGCAGCCAGTTTAACAAGGTCGAAGCAAAGTCATCCCCCTCCGGCGGAGAGGGAGAACGTTGATCAACGGTTAGTCACGCAACCAGGGGGTAAAGGTCACGCCAATCAGCAGGCCTTCCGGGCTGAGCAAGCGGGTGACGCTCTGACCCCAGGGTTCTGCACGGTTGGCTACCAGCAAACGATAACCGCGATCAATCAATCCCTGAGTTGCCAGTGCCATATCGGCAACGTCAAACTCCATCCAGGCCTGTGGTACCGGCAAATCGGCCGGCCATTGATCGCTGCCAAAGCAGGACTGCGCAGCCTGCGCCAACGGCCACAGGGCGAAGTGTTTAACCCCCTCCAGTACGCCATGCTCAGTCAGCAAATAATCGGCATTGCCGTCCATCGGCTTCAGCGGCAGCCCCAACGCGTCAGCGTAGAACGCCTTGCTGTGTTCCGTCTGCCGGGTAATCGGCCCAAATCCGGCGATAAACAACACGCCCAGTCCTGCGAACTGCTGTTCCATGTTCTCTCCTGTTGGCTATCAACGTCCCTGACGCATTTGCGTTGGGGCAAATCCATAGGCCGCCTTGAAGCGGTTGCTGAAATGGCTGGAGGAGCTAAAACCGCACTCCAGCGCAATCTGCGTCAGTGGTAGCAGGCTGTGACACAGCAGTTTTTCCGCCAGTTGCAACCGCGCACGCATCACAAACTGGTGTGGTGCCAGGCCGGTGTCATGTTTGAACATGCGAGCAAAATGGAATTCACTCAGTCCCGCCTGCGCCGCCAGGTCTGCCAGCAACAATGGCTGGTCTAGATGCTGCTCAATATATTCTTTCACCCGTCTGGCGACCGCTGGAGCCAGCCCGCCGCGGACCTGCGGCAACGCCCATTGCAGTTGGCTGTAGCGCTGGATCAGGTGCGACATCAGCAGGGTTGTGGCACTGCTGAGTGCCAGTTGGTTGCTGCGCTCCTGCCAGTTGCAGTTAAGTAAAAACTGGCGATACAGCAGTGTGATCTGCGGGTCTTCACCAAAGGCGCATTGTTCGAGATTAATCGCCGCCGGGCTGCGATCCCAGGTTTGCTCTGCCACCTGACGCAAATGCCGATCGGTGCAGTAGAGGTGCACGAAAGACAGATCGCTGCGTACGTCCCAGGTAGATTCATACTGACGCGGCATAATACAAAAGCGATCCGGCCCGCCGCCATTCTTCCAGCCACCTGGGACTTTTTGATAACACTCATAGCCGTCGGCAACATACAGACTCAGAGTATGGTGATTGGCGCTTTCCTGGGTAATACGATCGTTGCAGTTGGACCAGGCGGCCAGTTCCACGCCGGAACCCAGCCGCACGCTGTTGTGCAACCGCGCTTTATGTTCCCGCAGTGTTTCAAACGCCTTGTAGCCGGACATCGCCGCCCCCCTTTTCACCCATCCATCCAGTGTAGAGAGTGGCGCAGCACCACACCAGCCGTCAGTCCGCGCTTTTGCCAAAAAAAGCGCAAGAATATGCAATTGTACGCAAAGCACTGAAAGCACGCTGGTGTACAGCAGCGGATACTGCCTCTCTCTATTTTCTGCCGGAGTTTATTATGAACACGCTGCTGTATCTTGCCGTGGTGCTGATTTGGGGCACTACCTGGATTGCGATTACCCTGCAACAGGAAGGGCCGGTGGCCATACCCGTATCCATCAGTTACCGCTTTGTGGTCGCCGCGCTGGTGATGTTGGTCATTCTGCTACTGGCACGTCGCCTGCGCCGCATTGCTCTGGGCGACCATCTGTTTTGCCTCCTGCAAGGCTGCTGCGTGTTCGGGTTTAACTTCTATTGCTTCTACCATGCTGCGGCCTATATCAGCAGTGGGCTGGAATCGGTGATTTTCTCAATGGCGGTGCTGTTCAACGCGGTCAACGGGATGATTTTCTTCCGGCAACGCCCCAGCCCAAACCTGCTGCCGGCGGCGGTGCTGGGTATCACCGGGATCGTCGCCCTGTTCTGGCAAGATCTGGTCGCCACGCAACTGGCCCCGGAGCTGTTGAAAGGCATTGGGTTGAGCACGCTCGGGACTTTCGGTTTTTCACTGGGCAATATGATCAGTTCCCGGCACCAGCGGCGCGGGCTGGATATTCTGTCCACCAACACCTATGCCATGAGCTACGGCGCAGTCCTGATGGCGCTGATCGCCCTGGCCCAGGGCGCGTCGTTTCAAATTGAATTCAGCAGCCGTTATATCGGTTCGCTGCTGTACCTGGCGATTTTCGGTTCGGTGATCGCCTTCGCCGCCTATTTCAGCCTGCTGGGCCGTATTGGTGCCGGTGCAGCGGCCTATAGCACCCTATTGTTCCCACTGGTGGCGCTGAGCATTTCGACAATCTATGAAGGCTATCAATGGCACCTGAATGCGGTGATTGGCCTGTGTCTGATCCTGCTGGGTAATTTGGTGATGTTCGCCAAACCGGGCCGGTTCACGGCTTCATGGCGACGCCGGGTGACAACGTTACCCTAATAAAATGCTCCATGGCGACCGCCAGTTCGCTGGCGGCCTCCAATGGAGGATGATGCCCTACGCCATCCATCATTAATAAACTGGCATGAGTAATACCGGCCACTATCTCTTCACTAAGCTCCGGTGGCGTGGCAAGATCTTGCGTCCCGCAAATAACCAGTGTAGGGGCAGATATCAATGGCAACAGGGCGCGGGAATCTGTACGCGTAATCACCGCAGCATCAATCGCGAGTGTTAAACCTTTGCGATCGTGTCGTAGCATCACCGCCCGCGCGCTCGCTATAGCCTGCGGATGATTGAGTTGCCAATCGGGAGCATTAACCTGTTGCTGCACATTCAGGAAGGCAGCCTCACAATCTTCATCGCTACCCTGCAAGGTCGTCTTTAAACGTACCCAATCAGCCTTGCGTTGCGGGAATTCCTCACGCGCACTGGTCCCAATCAATATCAACCCGGACAACAGTTGCTGATGCCGTGCAGCCAAGCGGATCCCAACCATCCCTCCCTGGCTTTGCCCAATGAATATCACCGGGCCAAGGGAAAGCTCGTTAATCATTAACGCTAAATCTTCTGCAATATCATCCAGCGACCACCCCAGATGATTAAAACGGCTTTCCCCGTGGCCCGGCATATCAAGGACAATGCAGCGATAATGCCTTTCAAGCACGGCAACCTGCTCGGCAAAAATATCGCGATCGACAAACAGACCATGGGCAAAAATAAGCACGGGTCCCTCCCCACGATCCGAATAGGCGTACTCGGTGTTATTGAGGCGGATCCTCTGCCGTTCCCAATCGTGGGTAGAATCAAAAGCGCGCGCCAACAACGCTGAGTCTTCGAAAATCTGATAACGTGCTATCAAACCATCACGGATCCGGAAATAAAGCATAAAATCGCTGCCTACACTGTGACCGGTAGAAATCACATGGTGGCGGAAATATCCGCTCACCATGACGCTATCATTCGACGCCAACCAGTTATCCAACCGGAACACCCGCGGTTGAAAACGCTCAGGGAATGACTGGAGCCACTCGCGCACACATTCACACCCTTTGAGTAATCCAACGGTTGAAACCTGGGTGACACCGTCAACATGCCACACCACATCGTCGGTCATCAGTCGCAACGCCCCATCAACATCCCCTTTCCCAAATGCGCTGATATAGCGCTGCACAACCCCGATATTGGCTGAGGTAAGGTTTGTCATGTGATACTCCTTTTGCAAAATAAAAAGACTCGCCATTAAAGGCTCGATCAATCCACGTCTGGGTTTTATTATTGGCTTTCTTTTTTTGCATAACTATAGAAATAACCACCAATTGGTTTTCTAAAAATGAAAAATATGGATTGGAACGATCTGCGTTATTTCCTTTGTGTCGCAAGGCACGCCAGCCTGACCGGTGCAGCACAAAAGCTGGGTGTCAGCCAATCCACAGTCGCGAGGCGGGTTGCAGCACTGGAGGAAAGCCTTGGTACTGCGTTATTTGTACGCCATGCCACGGGCTATTATCTGACGGACAATGGGCACGACGTTCTGGCACGAGCCGAACAGGTTGAAGTGCGGATCTTTGAACTGGAAAAGGGCTCATCCAGCCTGGACGCTACCGTTGCTGGCGTTGTCCGACTGGCAACTGCCGAAACTATAGCCACCCGGATTATCATTCCTGCTCTACCGTTATTGGCCGCACGCTATCCCAGGTTACGGCTGGAGTTGATCACCGGTATCGGAATGGTTGATCTACCGCGCTATCAGGCCGATTTGGCTTTGCGTCTTGTGCGCCCCGAACATGGCAATTTAGTGATCCAAAAACTGGGGAATATGGCCTCTGCGGTGTATGCCAATCAGGATTACCTTACCCGGTACTCGCCCGAGGAAAGGCGCTTCATCTGCTGGGATAAAACCTATGCACATCTACCCGCCGCACAGTGGATGGAAAAGCATGGACATAACCAGGATCCGGTATTAACCACTAACAGTGTCGCGACACAATATGCAGCAGCCAAAATGGGTATCGGTTTAGCCGTCTTACCCTGCTTTATGGTGAGGAATGATGATCGACTGGTTCAAACGCAAATACCTAAGGATGTATTTACAGAAGAATTGTGGCTGGTTGCGCATGCCGACGTCCGTGCCTCGGCGCGCGTTCGAGCAATAAGCGAATTTTTGCAGGATATTTTTAGAAAAGAAGACGCTGAATGGCATAAGTAAAAGCGTGTCACTTTGCAATTATTGACTTACGCTGGTGTACTATTGTGCACTAGCTAATTTTAACCTATTAAAATCAATACATTAAATAACGACACTTCATGCCAGATCCTGCTGGATGCATTAATAGCGTTGAAAATTCCCTATCTGCCGTCCGCCGAAGGCAGTTTTGTTTTTCACCAGCTCAGCGTGCCGCTGAAAGAGTTCCAGCAGCACATGAAGCAAGCCGGTGTATTGATTGAGCGCGCCTTCCCACCGACGGATGCCTGGTATCGCATCTCGCTCGGCACACCGCAGGAAATGACCTTTGTCGCTAAAACCCTGCACGAGTTCTGTACTAAGGGCTGGCATAATATTAGTCTTAAGACTGCCGTGACTATAATGGCAATCCTTTTATGCTTCGGCAGTACTTATAGCAATTTTCAGGTGTGGGAAGTGACTAGCCAATGTTGACATACTATCAACCGTACCTACACCCCATTGATTACTCAATGCGAACGTTTTCCCTTGCCAATAGAATAACTCTTCATCCCGTGTAAAAAATCGCTTGGCCCGGGGAACGGTGGTATTACTGTCCTCTCCAGAGATTCGTATGCATACTTCATCAGACTTCAGCTCCCCATCCAGAACTTCAAATAATCGCTCACCTCTTTCTGGAACAAGGGCCATAATTTCTGCCGGTGTAACACCACTACTAAAAACTGCTTTAACAGTATGGAAAACCAACCAACGTTTACTCAGTGCAGAAAATGTAACATCACCGATTGTTAGATCATATTTAGTGATGTCACGGTTTAACGTTCTAGCCTCGCGCTCTTTTTGTTTCTTTTCACGAATTTTAATTTGATAATCCGCAGCCTCCGGTATTGGTATGACCGTTTGAATGTCAATTAAAACTTGGTCATCATTTAAATATGGACGCATTCTTACGCAACGAATATCCAACCCATAATCATTTAGCCAGATGACGGTCGTAGTAAGTTCTTTTGAAAACTCAGCTGATGCCAGAATAATTTTTACCTCTTGAGCAAACTCATCTTCATCAGGACTCTCCCATTCGAGAAAATCCAACAGCGTTTGGCGAGGTTCTTTATCACTATCATTATCTTGTAGATATTTCGCGAAAATATTGACCAATTTATCAAAAGTAATAGTGGAAATCATGGCGGCATAGCGAAGCGCCTGTAATTCCATATGCCCACCATCCTCAGTGCGTTTCAATTCAATGACAACCAAGTTTGCACTTTTGTCTATACCGAGCAGATCTATTCGACGCCGGCTGTCTTCCCATTCTCCAAACTCCTCAGCCACAACCATAATATTGGGCGAAAGAACCTGGATTTTTCTTTTCAACATAGATTGTAAATCCTGCCTTTCCCGCACGCCCAGTCGATCAAACGTTGTACGCTCGACCGCGATAATTTCATTGTCATTTACTCGATAAATCGCCACAATTAATCCTTTGCCTTGTAGGTGGAAAAATAAAGATAATCTTAATGCATGATTTTTAGTAAAACTATAAAGTCGTAACTCAAAGCTCGCTTTATCCTAGCAACCTGATGCTATCTCCCCATATCAAAGATAATATACCGGCTTGATGCGCCTGTTTCCATTCTGAAAGCCAATGTAATGTAATGCAACTATACTCAGACCTTGTCGATTATTCATAAGGACATCAGAATGCTGAGATTTTCCCGTGGTTGGCTGTTATCCGTCGCCCTCACCGCCTTTGCCGCTAGCGCCGCTACCGAAACGCCAAAATACGGTCAGGAACTGCAGGGTTTTCACTACCCTTACCCCTTGCAGCAATTTAGCTTCACCTCTCAGGGGCAGACGTTAAGTATGGGGTATATGGATGTGACGCCAGAAGGCAATGCCAATGGCCACACGGTGGTGCTGATGCATGGCAAAAATTTCTGTGCCGCCACCTGGCAGGACAGTATTAAGGCCTTGAGCAAAGCCGGCTACCGGGTGATCGCACCGGATCAAATCGGTTTCTGCAGCTCGACCAAACCGCAACATTACCAATACAGCTTCCAGCAGTTGGCGCAAAACACCCATGCATTGCTCAATAACCTGAAAATCAGTAAAGCGACGATCGTCGGCCACTCCACCGGCGGCATGTTGGCCACGCGTTACAGCCTGATGTATCCGCAAGCCGTAGAACAACTGGTGATGGTAAACCCGATTGGGCTGGAAGACTGGAAGGCCAAGGGCGTGCCGTGGCGCAGCGTCGATCAATGGCTTGAGCGTGAACTGAAAACTTCCGCTGCCGGAATTCGCCAATATGAGTTGAATACCTACTATGTCGGCCGCTGGAAACCCGAGTACGACCGCTGGGTTGATATGCTCGCCGGGCTGAACAACGGGCCGGGCCATCGGCTGGTGGCCTGGAATTCAGCGTTGATTTACGACATGATTTTCACCCAGCCGGTGTACTACGAGTTCAAGGATCTGCAAACACCCACCACGCTGATGATTGGTACCGCCGACACCACCGCCATCGGCAGCGACATTGCTCCGCCAGCGATCAAAGCCAAGCTCGGTCATTACAATCTGCTGGGCAAACAGGTGGCTAAATTGATCCCGCACGCCCGTCTGATCGAGTTTCCGGGGCTGGGCCATGCGCCGCAAATGGAGGAGCCCGCGCAGTTTAATCAGGCGCTGATTAAGGCATTGCGACCATAACGATTCGATACAAGACAGGAAACCATCAATGCTTGATATTAAAATTCGCCGGCTCCAGGCAGAAGACGTGGAGGATTTCCGGGTTATTCGGCTTGCCGCCTTAAAAAAATCCCCCGAAATGTTCGGCTCCTTTTACGCGCTTGAAGTTGAGAAAACGCTACAATTTTTTGCGGACAGGCTCACCCGTTGTGCCGTATTCGGCGCCTATTCAGACGGCAGGATCGTTGGGGTCATGGTATTCAAGCAGGCCGAGGGCATTAAAGATGCGCATAAGGCTTCGCTGACCGGGGTATTTGTTGAACCCGAATTCAGAGGCCAGGGGATCGCCAATGCGCTGCTAAAAGCGGTTATTGACCATGGCTCCAACCAGGTTGAGCAGATACTGCTTACCGTTGTGGCAGACAACAATGCCGCAATCAGTCTCTATAAGCGGTTCGGTTTCGAACCTTATGGCGTGGAGCCTCGTGCGTTGAAAACCGAACAGGGCTATCTCGACGAAATGCTTATGGTGCTTATTTTTCGCCGGTAAAGTGATCGTTGTGCAACCAGCAGGCCTTATCGTCGACATCGGTTGTCAGACAGAGATCAACGTCGGCGGCAAACCCACGTTCAATCAACTCACAGGCTGAACTGCTCTGGCGTAATGCAGTCGCAGGTAATGCCTGAAAAGTCGCTGCTGCAGCCTGCGCCTCCGGTGACAGATTTCGCTTTGGCAGGCGGGAAATTATCGCGCCCGCCGTTAGCCAGTCTTCAAGTGCCGGCCGCAAACTGCCATCCGGCCATTTTTCGCCACAGGGAACCACCAAAATACGGTGATATGCCGCGCAGGCGATGGCAGTCGCCTCAAGGTTTCTCAAACTGCCACAGAACACAGCACATCCGGAGTCCCTGGCCTTAAAAGCCAACGCTGAACCATTGGGCGACGGAAGTACCAGTTTGGTTTCAGGAGGGATATCAACCAGCGAAACCGGTGAAAGTGAGTATCCCTCGCCCTCAAAACGACGGCTAGTGTTGGCTGTAACAGCCCCTAAGTTATTGCCGTACTCTGTCGCGGTATCATCTTTCCAGGGATAAGGGTAAACCCTGGCCCCTTTTCCGACAGCAATGCTGACACAGGTTGAAAAAGACATCACATCAACAATGATCACACAGTCAACATCGCCAGCCATTTGTTCTATGGCGTTTTCCCCCCATTCAAGACGGATATCGAACTGAGATTGCGAGAAATAACCCATCTACGACTCCATTGAAAAGAAAGAGCCAAATGGCCCTTTGAGCTTGATGACAAAGTGGTCTTTTAACCCGAGATACCCGGGCCTAGCGTACCGTGGGGCGCTCCGGCGGACAAGCCGCTACGACCCCATCGGCACGCTCTCCCTAATAACAGGCTTTGTCAGCAGTCTGAAAAGACAAAATGGCCCCTTGAGGCGGTTAACAACCAGTTCTGCTGTTTATGGTAGGGGCGCTGCATGCTGCGCCCAATCACCCAACCAACAGGTAAAATCGGGGTGAATGTGAGAACAAGTCGCTCACATAGGTAACCCTTTTAACCCATCACGAAAGCTCAGTATAAATGAGCTTTAAAATCGCTTAGCCTTCGCGGCCCAATACCGGTGATCGTGCTATGGTATTAACGGATTTCAGTAAGGAGTGGCCGATGTCGAGATTTCTCTCTTTGCGCGCAGTACGGCACGTTGCCCTGACAGGAGTTGTTATGAGTCTTATGTTAAGCAGCACGACCTTCGCCAGTTCACTGCCCCTGCTGGCTCCTTCAGCTTTGAAAGGGCATTGGCAGTTAAACGATGCCGAAGGCAAAACCGCCGCCTGCGAGGTTGAGTTAAGCGATGAATTGATCGAAGGCACCAACGCCTACCGTTTTACCGCCTCTGCCCAATGTCTGCAGCCGCTGGCCCTGGCCGAATTGCCGGTCGCCTGGCGCCCAACGCCGGACGGCATGACGCTGACCAACGCCGACGGGGGCATGGTGGCATTTTTGGCGCTGACCGCCCCCAAACACTACGAAGTGATGAATCATAACGGCAAGCCGCGCTTTACGCTGACGCCACGCCAGTAACCGGCTTTTTTGGCATGACGGCAGCGTAAAAAACCTGTCGTCACGCCACCAACAATCCCATTAACGCACCGCCCGCCAAAACCCACAGCGGATGAATACGCTTGCTCATGCTCACGACCGTGGCCAGCAAAATAATTGCTGCCAACGGCCAGCTTGGCGCGGAAGCTTCGGCGATCAGCACCCCACTCGCCGCGACCAAACCGACGGTCACCGGTACCAGGCCGCTCTGCACTCTGCGCCGCCAGGGTTTGTCCTTGAAGCGTCGCCAGGCCCCCATCACCAGCAGGGTGACGATTGACGATGGGCCGAACTTGGCAACCGAAGAGACCAGCAGCCCGGCCCAACCGGCCACGTGCCAGCCAATCAGCGGTACGATCATCATATTCGGCCCCGGTGCGGCCTGTGCCATGGCGAACAGCGCACTGAACTCCTGCGCGCTCATCCAGTGATGAACCTCCACCACCTGCCGCTGCATCTCCGGCAGAATGGTCATGCCGCCACCGAACGCCAGTAGCGACAATTCGGTGAAAATTAATGCCAGTGAGATCAAAATGGCGATCATGATGGGCTCCTCCACCACAGCAACAGAATGCTCAAGGGGGCCAGTACCAGCATGGTCGGTAATAACGGCAAACGCAGCCAGGCAATGGCGATCAGGCTTAGCGCCACAATCGCCAGCGACAGCCATTTACCGCGCAGCGGTAACAGCATTTTTATCCCGGTGGACAACAGCAAACCGGCCGCCGCCGCGGCCAGCCCGGCAAACACGTGCTGCACATGAGCATCATTCTGGAAGCGGGCGTAGACCATGCCCAATCCCACCACAATCGCCGTTGGCGCGCTGATCAGCCCCAGCAGCGCGCACAAGGCACCGCGTACCCCGCGAAACTCCATGCCCACCGCCACCGAAAGGTTGATCACATTGCCGCCCGGCAAAAACTGACACAGGCCCAGCAGTTCGGTGAACTGTTCACCGCTCAACCAGCGACGATCTTCCACCAGCATGTTACGTGCCAGCGGCAGCACGCCGCCAAAACCGATCAGCCCCAGCATCAGAAAACCCAAAAATAGCTCACCCTTGCCTGGAGGGGACGCTAGTTGGCTGTTTTTTACTGCATCAGATTCAGACATTGCCGCTTCCACATTGCTTTTTATGATGGCTGGTATGATGCGCGTCGCCATGTCATGCTGTCTAATGCATTTCATAAGTAACAAAGATACCTTTGAGGTATGGATATGATCGAACTTCGTCGCCTGCGGGCGTTTGTTATCGTAGTAGAAGAAGGCAATATTACCCGCGCCGCCGAACGACTGTTTATTCAGCAGCCGCCGTTAACCCGTCTGTTGCAGGGACTGGAAGATGAGCTGGGGGTAAAACTGTTGCAGCGCCTGCCACGCGGCGTGCGCGTCACCGAAGCCGGCAATGTACTGTTTAATGAAGCCCGTGCTCTGTTGGCGCGGGCAGAGCATCTGACCGAGGCGGTGCACCGTGCCGCACGGGGTGAACAAGGGCATATTGCCATCGGCTTCACCAGTTCGGCTGCTCTGCACCCGTTTGTGCCCAATTTGCTGCGCCGCTACCGCGAGATCCTCCCGGGCATTACCACCCAGTTGGAAGAGGCCGGCAGCGGTGAGCTATTGGAGGCATTGGTGGATGAGCGCCTTGACGTGGCCTTTGTGCGCTCACCGGTGGGCGGCATTCCCGGGTTGACGATTGAACCGGTGCTGCGTGAATCGATGTTGGTCGCCCTGCCTGTCGGCCACCCTCTGGCCGTCAACAGTGAGCAGCCTCTGCCGCTGGAGGCATTAACCCATGAAGCCTTTATCCTTTATCGTCGGCCTGCGGGTCAGGGTCTATACGACGCCATTCTGGCGGCCTGCCACCGTGCTGGTTTCAGCCCACGCGTGGTTCAGGAAGCCCCGCGCCTGCCCGCCACCCTCAGTTTGGTCGGTGCCGGTTTGGGGCTGTCCATCGTGCCTGCCTCGATGCGGCGATTGGGAGGCGACGGCATTGTCTACCGGGCGATTGGCGAGCATGCCCAGCTCAGCGCGCCGCTTTATCTGGCGCTGCGCAACAACCGAACATCGGCCATCATCACACGCTTTCGCGATTTGGTGACCGAAGCGGTCAGTGAACAGTAGCCCAGAGACATACGGCCAGAGACAAATTAATTAACCGGTCAAAATAGCACTAATGAAAAAATGGCTCTGGAAGTAAATAAAATCCGTTTAGGGTTTATTTACACAAAGCCATAAATTAAGTGATACCGAAAGATTATTATTTGAAAGTAAAATTAATAATTACAACCACACTCAATTAGTAACATAAATAAATATATTATTCCCAGCAAAGGAAACGTTAGCCACTATGATTTAACCGTCGCCAAACATTTTCAGTGCGGCAATAACCTCCCTATAGCCAATAAAATAAACAGATAAATCCTGCCGTCCTTGCGACAGGTTTTCTATATATTGGAGAAAGCTATATGTTATCGCGTCGTGATATATTAAAAGCCTCTGCGGTCAGCGCCGCAGCCGCCAGCGTAATGGGCAGCATGATTAAATCCGCCAGCGCCGACGAACATCGCAATATTGTCCCGCCCACTACTTTCCAACCCACCGCCGATGCACAAAACCTTTATAAATATGTCTTTGCCAACAGCAAAAAACGCAGTCTGCCCAGCGGGTGGGCCAGAGAGGCTACCGTCGAACAATTCCCGATTTCGGAAGGCGTTGCCGGGGTGGATATGACCCTGGAGCCGGGCGGCGTACGCGAGCTGCATTGGCACGCCATTGCCGCCGAATGGGCATTTATGCTGGAAGGCCATGCCCGTATCACCATCATCGACCCGGAGGGAAAGTGCGAAGTGGCGGACTTCGCCGCCGGGGACGTTTGGTATTTCCCCAAAGGCTACGGGCACTCGATCCAGGCGCTGGACGACGGCGCGCACTTTGTGTTGACCTTTGATAACGGCCATTTTTCCGAGTTTGGTACTTTCAGCATTACCGACTGGGTGGCGCACATGCCCAAAGAAGTGTTGGAAAAAAGCGTCAATATGCCGGCATCGGTATTTTCCAAAGCCAAACAGGGTGAGGCCTATATTGTCGGTGGTGCAGTCCCCCCGGCTCTGCCCCTGCCCAGCAATGATGGCGGCTTGAATAATGCCCCGCTGGCCCACCGTTATGAATTAATGAAACAAAAACCGTTTTTTGAAAATGATGCAGGCAGCGTTCACTTGGTATCGTCAAAAGAATTCCCTATTTCAACCACCATGACCGGCATTATCGAAATCGTCAAACCCGGTGCCGTGCGGGAATTGCACTGGCATCCCAACGCCAATGAGTGGCAATACTATATTTCCGGAAAGGGTCGCATGACGGTATTCAGTTCACACGGCCATGCGCAGACATCAGAATATGCACCGACAGACGTCGGTTATGTCCCGCAGGGGTTTGGTCATTACATTGAGAATATGGGTGATGAGGATCTCAAGGTGTTAATCGTACTGGACAACGGTATTTACCAGGATATTTCACTGTCTGACTGGTTGGCGAAAACCCCGGCCTATCTGTTGGCGGATAACTTCAATAATCAGATTGCCGACTGGCAGAATCGTCCCAAGGATAAACTGGTGATGTCCCGTCGCAGAAGTTGATGGGTATAGCGAGGGGGTGTTACCCCCTCGCCAAGGGTTACTGCTTACGCTGCTCCGCCACCTGTTTGGCGGTCACCTTGCCTTGTTTCTCACCAAACTGGCCCACCACGTAGTTGGCTACGGCGGCCACTTCTTCGTCCGAATATTGGGCGCCGAAGTCCGGCATAATCTCGTGCTGCTCACCAATGCTGATACGCGTACCTTTGAGGATGGCCTGCACCACGCTACGGCCCTGTGGATCGTTAACCGCGGTGCTGCCAACCAGGGAAGCATATTTGCTCTGCCGCCCCACACCATTCCACTGGTGACAACCGCTACAGTCCCCGGCGAACAACCTGCGGCCGAGTGAATCTTCCTGCCCGCCCGGCAAGACTGCGCTGGACGAGGCTGCGCCTTTCGGTTGCTGGTTCACCGTGCTGGCACTGTCGGTGGCGATGGGGTCGATATTACGCAGATATTTCACCAGCGCCTGATTGTCCTCCGGTGTCAGGTATTGCAGGCTGTTTTCCACCGCTTCCGCCATCGGCCCGGAAGCACTGCTGCGCCCTTCCGCATGGCCGGTGGCCAGATATTGCGACAGTTGCTGCTCGCTCCAGCTACCAATGCCGGTGTGCGGGTCCGGGGTAATATTGCCGGCGAACCAACCCTGGATCACTTCACCGCTGAGGTTTTTGCTCTGATTAATGCCAAAGCCCAAATTGCGCGGGGTATGGCATTCGCTGCAGTGACCCAGCGCGGTCGCCAGATAAGCCCCGCGGTTCCACTGCTCATCCTGGTTGAGGTTCGGCTCGAAGCGTTTTTCAGTGAAGAATGCCAAATTCCAGAACTTCATGCCCCAGCGCTGGTTAAACGGGAACGACAGGCCGTTTTCAGGATTGGCCTGCTTCACCGGCGGCAGGCTGAACAGATAGGCCTTGATCGCCAGCACGTCGTCGCGGCTTAACGCCGTGTAGGAAGTATAAGGCATCGCCGGGTACAGGTTGCCCTGTGGGCCGACGCCCTCACGCACCGCTTGCACAAACTGATCGTCACTCCAGCCACCGATACCGGTTTCCGGATCGGCGGTAATGTTGGTGCCGTAAATGGTACCGAATGGCAGTTTAAAGGCAAAACCCCCGGCGAAAGGTTTACCGCCAGGTGCCGTGTGGCAAGCCACACAGTCGGCGGCACGGGTTAAATATTCGCCACGTGCCAGTTTGTCGCTAATGCTTGCCGGCGCACCGGCGATAGGGGCAGCAGGCTCCGGGCCGACCGGACGCAACAGGGTATAGAGCGCGTAACCTCCCGCGACCACCACTATTGCGACAATCAGCCATAACAGCCATCTCAGGGCGTTGCTCATGGGTTTCTCCCTTAATCCAACGCCTTGGCGGCCTGGTGGATGGCGGCGCGAATGCGCACGTAGGTAGCGCAGCGGCAAACGTTGCCACTCATCGCCGCGTCGATATCTGCATCGCTCGGATCTTTGCTCTGGGCCAGCAGTGCGCTGGCGCTCATGATCTGGCCGGACTGGCAGTAGCCGCATTGCACCACGTCCAGATTGACCCAGGCCGCCTGCACCGCCTTACCCGCCGGCGTCTCGCCAATCGCTTCAATGGTGGTGATTTTCTTGCCCTCGGCGGCAGAGACCGGCGTCATGCAAGAACGCACCGGCACGCCATCCAGATGGACGGTACAAGCACCGCACATGGCGATACCGCAGCCAAATTTGGTGCCGGTCAGCCCGGCTTCATCACGCAGGAACCACAGCAACGGCATATGCGGGTCGCCATCAAACGTCAGCGGTTGGTCGTTCACGGTTAAAGTTATCATGCTGTTCTCCTTGTCAGACGCTGGCGTCACTGTTGGGACGGTGTAAAGGCAGGCTCAGTGAGCTGCGCGGGCGCCCGAGCAGCGCCAGAGCATTACCGACCGCCGGAGCAATGGTCGGCACACCCAGTTCACCCACGCCGGTCGGGGCCTCGGTGGAAGGTACGATAATCACCTCTATTTCCGGCATTTCATCGATACGCAGCGGACGGAAATTGTTGAAGTTGGACTGCTCAACCACCCCGTCTTTTAGCGTAATGTTGCCGTACAGGGCGATGCTCAGCCCGTAGCCGATACCCCCTTCAATCTGCGCGCGGATCACATCCGGATTGACCGCCACACCGCAGTCCACCGCACACCACACCTTGTGCACCCGTGGAATGCCCCCTTCGCCGATCGATACCTCGGCGATCTGCGCCACCCGGGTATTAAACGCCTTGGCGACGCCAACACCCCGTGCCCGGCCATCCACCACCTTCACGCCCTGCCAGTTAGCGGCTTTCGCCACCGCCCGTAATACGCCGGCCTCACGCGGCGCATCCCCCATCAGGGCCAATCGCCCTTCTACCGGATCCTGCCCGGTTTCCTGCAACAGTTGGTCGATAAAGCTTTCCACCGCGTGGCCGGTGTGGGTACTGGCTACCGACCTCAGTGAAGTGGTGGGCACCTTGCCCGGCACGATATGGGCGTCACAGCGGAAACTTTCAAAGGTATAAGGGACTTCGCTGGCACCTTCGACCATCATCTGGTCGAGGCCGTTAACCACCAGCGCGGTCATCGCACTGTTGAGCGTCCAGGAGTGACCGACGACGGTATCGCTCCAGCCCACCACCTTGCCGCCGCGGATCGCCCCGCGCAGCCGGTGCAGGATCATCGGGCGATACCAGCCGTTACGGATATCGTCTTCGCGCGTCCACACCACCTTTACCCCGTGGCCAGGACCGATGGCCTTGGCTGCCGCTGCCATGTCTGCGGCCAGGTCCGGCCCCAGCTTCGGGTTGCCCAGATCGATACGGCGACCAAAGCTGCCACCGGCTAAAATGGTTTCAATTTCTACCTTCTCCGGCGGCAACTGGAACAGGTCACACAGTTGCTTATGGTCGAGGGTCTGGATCTGGCAGCCATAACGCGCCTTGACGCTTTCACCGTCCCAGAACAGGTAGCCGTCCAACGGCTCCATCGGCGCATGGGCCACATACGGGAAGGTGTATTCCGCTTCGATCACTTTGTCGGCTTTATCAAAAACCTCGTCCGGCTGGCCGTGACTTTTCGCCACCACACCGGGCTTTTGCGCCACCTGGCGAAACTCGGTGAAAATTTGCTCGGTGTTACGCCGCTCAGCCTGCGAGTCGTCCCACTCCACCTGTAATTTTTCACGTCCCTGGATCGCCGCCCAGGTATTTTTGGCGTATACCGCCACGCCGGTATCGGTCTGCTTCACCGCCACCACACCCGGCACCGCCAGCGCCCGGCTGGCATCAAACGACGCCACCTTGCCGCCGAAACGCGGCGGCTTTTTGATGGTCACGGTCAGCATATCCGGCTCATGAATGTCCTGAGTGAATTGCGCCGAACCGTTGGTCTTTGCCTGTGAATCGACCCGGTGCAGGCCGCTGGCCTTACCGATCAGCGTAAAATTGGTGGGATCTTTCAGTGTCAGGGTGGCGGGATCGGGCGGCGGCAGCTGACTGGCCAACACGGCAAACTCGCCGAAACCCGCTTCTCGCCCACTGGCGGCATGGCGGATTTTACCCGCCTGCACGGTAATTTCCTGCGCCGAGGTTTTCCAGCTTTGCGCAGCAGCCTGAACCAGCATCGCACGCGCCATCGCCCCCATGCGGCGCATCTGCTCATAGGCATTGGCCACCGAACTGGAACCCCCGGTGCCCTGGAAACCGAACGACAGGTTTTTATAGACGTTGGTATCAACCGGCGCGGCAATCACCCGCACCTGCGACCAATCGGCGTCCAGCTCTTCGGCGACCAACGTCGCCATGCCGGTATACACCCCCTGGCCCACCTCGGTGTGTTTACTGATAACGGTGACAATGCCTTCTGCGTCAATCTGCACAAAAGCATTGGCTTCATGAGGGGCGTTCTCTGGTGCGGTGGCAGAGTTTGCGCGGGCCAGCGCACCGGTGGACGGCAGATAGGCACCGATCACCAACGCACTGGCGCCGACGATAAAACGCCGCCGGGTAAGCGGGACTTCGGGTAGATTCATTGCTCATCGCTCCAAAATGCCGATCAACCTTAATCAATGCGGCGAAATCATTCTTTTTATGCGCGCCGTCTGCATACACCAGCGCGACGGGCTAATAGTTAGCGTAGTTCATTATTTTGTCTATCTGGTATTCAGGCGAGGTTTTCTATGGTGGATTTGTGCTGTGTACTGCGCGGGGATTTCAGCCCTCATGCTATAAATTAGCTATATCTTCATTACCCTCACGAGTGTGAAAGTCATGTCGCAACCCAATAAAAAGTTTCGTTTTTATCGCCCGCTAAAAAGCCTAACCCATACCTTTGGTGACCAATGGTTTGCCCTGAAGGCAGAAGCCTTTGCCCGCTTTTTCGGCACACCGACGTTTTTGGTGGGGCAAACAGTAGTGGTGGCCGTCTGGATCTATCTCAATCTGGCAGGCTTGACCAAATTTGATCCTTACCCTTTTATTCTGTTGAACCTGGCTTTCAGCTTGCAGGCCGCTTATGCCGCCCCACTGATCCTGCTGGCGCAAACCCGTCAGGCCGAGCGCGATCAGGCGCACGCACTGACCGATGCTCAGCATCGTGAGGATTTGGATGAGGCAATGGCACAACGGCAAACCCTTGCCGCGCAACAGTCTGAACAATTGCTGGCACTGTTGAAACAAAACACTGAATTAACCAACCTGACCAAACAAATGGCGGAGCGCATTGAAAGCCTGGCTATCCAGTTGGCAAACCGGGATCGCGCGTGAATTTGCTTCGTCACGGGTCATGGATTGCACCAAATTGCATCAGGCGCCTGCCTGAACCCGCATCAGCGCCCGGTTTGCGGACTGGTATGGAAATTGCTTCTTCCGATCATGGCTATAAGGGAGAAGCAGATGAAAGCAATTATTATTGGTGGCGGCATCGGCGGTCTGTGTACCGCCATCGCATTGCAGCGTGTCGGTATCGACACCGAAGTTTTTGAAGCGGTCAAAGAAATCAAACCGGTCGGGGCCGCCATTTCCATCTGGCCCAACGGCGTCAAATGCCTTAATTATCTGGGAATGAAAGAACCGCTGCGCGCGCTCGGCGGCCCAATGCACTACATGGCCTATCAGGAGTATCTGCACGGCCAGACCCTGACACGTTTTAGCCTGGATCCGTTGATTGCCAGCGTCGGCGAGAGGCCTTACCCGGTGGCCCGTGCCGAACTGCAGGCGATGCTGCTGGACACCTATGGCCGCGACCGGGTGCGCTTTGGCAAACGCGTCAGCGGCATTGAAGAAACTCCGCAAGGCGTGGCCGCCTGGTTTGAAGACGGCAGCCAGGCCAGCAGTGATTTTCTGATCGCCGCCGACGGCACTCATTCCGCCATTCGCCCTTATGTGCTGGGCCACGGGGTAGATCGTCGCTACGCCGGTTATGTCAACTGGAACGGGCTGGTAACCATTGATGAGTCCATCGCCCCCGCCGATCAGTGGACGACCTTTGTGGGTGAAGGCAAGCGGGTGTCGTTGATGCCGGTTTCCGACAACCGCTTCTACTTTTTCTTCGATGTCCCGCTGCCCACTGGGCTGGCGGAAGACCGCAGCAGCGCCCGAGCCGATCTGCAGCGTTACTTTGCCGGCTGGGCCGAACCGGTGCAAAAACTGATTGCCGCACTCGATCCCGAAACCATCAACCGCATTGAGATCCACGATATCGAACCTTTCGAACAGCTGGTGCGTGGGCGCGTGGCATTACTGGGCGACGCCGGGCACAGCACCACGCCGGATATTGGCCAGGGCGGCTGTGCGGCAATGGAGGACGCGGTAGTGCTGGCGATTGCCCTGCAAACCAACTCGCTCGGCATAGAAGACGCGCTGTTGCGCTATCAGGAAAAACGCAGCTATCGGGTGAAAGATTTGGTGCTGAAGGCGCGCAAGCGCTGTGATGTCACCCACGGTAAAGAGATGGCGATCACCCATGGCTGGTACGAGGAACTGAAAAGCGAAACCGGCGAGCGAATTCTCTCCGGCATGAAAGAAACCATTATGGGCGGGCCGCTGGCCTGACTCTGCCCTTCCTCTGCGGCAAGGCCAGGCTTTGCCGTCAAACCGGCAAGGTACGGATGCGCCCCGCCGCCAGTTCGATCACCCGGTCCGCCGTGGCGATCGTTTCCGGCCGGTGGGCGATCAGCAAAATGGGTAACCCAAGCTGACGTAAAGTCTGGCCAATCAGCGTTTCGTTATTAACGTCCAAATGGCTGGTAGCTTCATCGAGGATCAGCAACTGTGGCTGCTTGTACAACGCCCGCGCCAACAGTAAACGCTGTTTTTGCCCGGCGGACAGGGTGCCGCCCATTTCGCCGATTAACGTCTGATAACCCATCGGCAGCTGTTCGATATCCTGTTCCAACTGGGCCAAACGGGCACATTCGCCAAGCTTTTGCTTATCAATCCGGGGGGAGAAAAACGTCATGTTTTCGGCAATGGAGCCGCGAAACAGTTGGTCCTCCTGCAACACCACACCGATATGCTGGCGAACCTGTTGATAATTCCCCTGCCGATGCTCAATGCCCAACGTGCGGATCACCCCGGCGGTCGGCGGATACAGGCCCAGCACCAGCTTGGCCAGTGTGGTCTTGCCACAACCGGAGGCCCCGACCAACGCCAGCACTTCGCCGGGCATGATTTGCAACGAGACCTGTGACAGGATCTCCCGTTCGGTTCCGGCGTATTTGAAACTGACCTGCTCCAGGCTTAACGCAGGGCGATCGCTTGGCCAGACACAGGCCGCTGATTGCCCTGTCGCACCACCCGCTACCTGCGACGCCGCATCCTCACGCGCCGCCAGCACAATATCTGCCAGCCGTTGGTTATAGACATCCAGCATTCGGTACGCGACCAGTTTGTCGATCAACCCATTGATGCTGGACGAGAAGCGCCCCTGAAAGGACATATAAGCCACCAGCATGCCCACCGAAAACTGACCGGCCAGCACCGCACTGGCTCCCAACCACAGCACCGCCGCCCCCACCACGCTGCCAATAACGGTCTGCATAATGCCGTAGACCATCATCAGTTTGCTTTCGCGCAGTTGAGCATTGCGGCGGGCGACATTCAGATTACGCCAGACCGATTCGCGCGGCGTCAGCGCCCCATTGACCCGCAGGCTCAACACCCCGCGCAGGCTCTCCAGAAAGTGGCTGGATTCCTGGGTACCGGCGACCCAGCTGTCATCTGCCGCTTTGCGCAGAGTACTGAACCAAAACAGCCGCAGCAGACCATAAACCAGAGCAGCGGCCAACGCGACCAGGGTTAATTTGACACTGTAGAAAAACATCATGGTCAGCGTGCCCACCACCAGTAACACATCCAGAAAGGCTTCGAGCAGCGTAGTGGTCAGCGTGTCCTGAATGGTGTCGACGGCATCGAATTTGGCACTGATATCCCCCATATTGCGCGCCTCAAACCAGCTAATCGGCAGCCGCAGCAGGTGATGAAACACGTTCGCCGTCCACTGCATGTTGAAGTTGACCGCCATGGTGAGGGTCGCCCATTGTCGGGCCAGTTCCAGTAGCGTCTGGGTGGCGGCCATCAGCAACATGGCGATAACCACCAGCGTCAGCAGGCTGGCGTCCAGCGCCACCAACACTTCATCAATCACCAGTTGGTTGATCAGCGGGCCAATCAGCGCAAGCACTTCGAGTACCAGAGCGAAGCAGAAGATCCTGCCCAGCGCGGCCTTCAAACCCTGGGTTTTACCAATAAGATCGAACAGGCGGATCTTTTTACGCTGGTCTTTGACCGCAAACTGGTGAGTGGGCGTCAGTTCCATGGCGACGCCGGTAAAGTGACGGTTCGCTTCCCGCAGGCTCATGGTTACCGCACCGCGAGCCGGATCGTGCAATTCCAGCCTCTGCCCTCGTACCCGTTTGAGTACCGTAAAGTGATTCATATCCCAGTACAAAATGCAGGGAACCGACAGCAGGTGCAATTCTTCAAGCTCCAACTGCACGGCGCGGCCGCTTAAGTGCAGCTGCTCGGCACAGCTCATCAACTGCGAAAATGTCATACCGAGCTGCGAAACGTTAAAGCGTGCTCGCAGCGTGGGCAGATCAACCCGATGCCCATGCCAGCCGGCAATCATTGCCAGACAGGCCACGCCGCATTCCGCCGATTCTGTCTGACGGATCAACGGCAGGCGCTTGCGCCATCCCCAGTTAATCACTTCGGTAACGTCCATGTTCAGATCCTCCCCTGCAGACTCCATAACGGCTCCAGCAACCACTCGTACAGTCGGCGACTGTCCAGCTCCACATCTGCGGAAACGGTCATGCCGACGCGCAATGGCTCCTGCCGCCCATAAGCCGTAATGGTGGGTTTATCCAAGGCTACGATGACGCGGTAATGCCCTTCGTTTTCCTTCCACACCATCGGGTTTTGCAGCATTGCTTCGCTGGCGCTGAGGCTGGTATCGGTAATGGCTCGGGTAGCGCCGTACTGCACGCCAAACTTTTCATAGGGGAATGAGGCAAAGCGTAGCCCCACCCGTTGCTGGGGCTTGATAAAGCCCACCGCTTTACTCGGGGCAAAGAGTTCGACCTGCAATTGCGCGCCGTCGGCAACCATCATTAATAAAGGATCGTTTTGTTTTACCGTCTGCCCGGCCCGGGCCAGTACCACGGCGATATGACCATCCACCGGCGCGGTCAACGTATGATTGCGCTGGGCACCCAGTTCGATTTGTTGCTGTTTAATGCCCTGTAGCTGGCGTTCAAGTTCGGCGTCACGCGCCTGCTGCTGCTGTTCCAGAGTGCGCAACTCTGACGCCGCCGCGGCAAGCTCGCGTTGTAACCGTACCTGCGCCTGTCGCTGAAGCTCAACCTTTTCCTGCGCCTTCGCCAGCGCCATTTGCTGCTGCTGGAATTCAAGCTCTGAGACATAGCCTTTGGCGATCAGCTTGCGGTAACGCCCCATCAGCGACTGGGCCAGTTGCGCCTGCTGCTGAACCAGCGCCATTGCCGCCTCTGTGCTGGCCAACTCCTGATTGAGCTGCGCAATGCGCTGGCGCACGCCGGTTTGCTGCAGAACGCGGGTTGCCAGCTCCTGCGCCCGCTGATGTTCCAGCATGCGATATTGGCGATGTAACGAGTCCGACACCGATGCCAGGGTACCGACACCCTGCCCATTGAAATATTCGCCGCTGAGCCGATACAACGCCTGACCGGCCTTGACCGCCACTCCCTCCGCGACCAGCCGCTCGGTAACCTGCCCGGCGCTACGCGCCACCACCTTGATCAATCCACTGGACGGCATCACCACCCCATCCAGCCGCGCTTTGCGGGTATATTCGCCCAGTATCAGAAACAGCATGATGGCCAGCACCAGCAGGATGCTGACCCAGGCATAGGCGGTTAAACTGAGGCTGGCGGGGATAATCACTTCACCCTCGGCCCTGGTGGCCTGAGCGGCAAAATAACCCTCGCGGTAAAGCTGGGGAGGACGTCCTGTCATTGGGGGTTACACCTTTATCGGCATCAGAGGTCGATAATCCGTTTACTGACCGCGACGCTTCCATTTATGGACAAATCTTCGCGCCGAGATATATATTATTTTCATCAGAGTCATTGTCCCTAACAGGACAAAGAAATAAATCATCCACTTGGCCACTTCACAAGGGATATTGATCCTGAATATACCGCTATGTTGGCTAAGGCCCACAGTAAAAAACAAATTATGGGATAGCGTAACGCTAATGATGCTAATAATAAAAGCCGACCAAAACGTCTTCATAAAAGACACCAGTTCAACATTAATATGCAACCATGCCAATATCTGGCATAGCCGCATTATACTAAGGTGATATACGTATTTATTACCAATTGCAGGTGCCGCCATTATAGGAGCCAGAGTTGCTTCTTGAAGCATTTTGTGAGCCATTCCCACTACCAAAACAAGCACTCAGCGAACCAATCGATGAACCGACCACACTGCCAAAAACAGCTCTAGCCCCTCGAGCAATGAGGCCACCCGCCACGCCGCCCAATACGGCAAAGCCCAGGGCGCTTGCGCATTCTGAGCTAATCGCAGGGGTTGAAGCGACTGCCGGATTGTAGGTCTGCTCACCGTAGTTAGCGGATATCCCACGGCCATAGTGATTTACTCTGGTCCGGGTATCTACGCTGCTTTCACCACCACCGCCAATCATCATAATTTCGGTTTTCGTTAAGCTCTTCATGACATCTCCTTATTTTAAAATTCCATATTTAAACCACATATTTGAAACGTATAATACAGACATAGATATAAACACAAAACAGCACTGCGTCAATATTAAATCCAATTATCACCAAAATAAAAACCCAAATAAAGAAAATGACTTACACGAGAGACTTAATCTAGTAGCTAACAAGAACAAATATTAATTCCATCGCAAAAGACCTTGTTTATTTAATATTCAATTGACAAATCACCTTGGGGTTTTAAATTGGTAACGCCAATCAATAAATAAACAGCGGCGCAAAAGCGCCGCCCTCCAGTAGAGATTAGTGGCTGCCCGGATTGGCACGGAGTCTGGCCACCTGTGCTTCCACATCGCGCCAGGCCGGTTTATCACCGGCATAACGCTGGCGCAGGTAATTCACCAGACTCGCGACCTGCCGATCGGAGAAGCTGTCCTTAAAGCCTGGCATAAAGCCCAAATCGGCGGTGGCCGGTTTGGCAATACCCTGCAGGATCACTTTGATCAGGTTATCCGGTCGCTCACTGAAAATATTGGTGTTATTAGCCAGATCCGGACTGACGCCAAACAGCTGTGGCCCACCGGCAGCGGCACTGTGACAGGCCTGACAGGCGCCCTGAAACAGCCGTTCACCGGCCTGTTGCCCCAGGGCGGGTTGCAGACGGGTGGCCAGTTTGACCTGCGGCTCTACATTTAATTGAGCCGGACTGCTTAGGGATATCAGGTAGTTGGCCATCGCCCGCACGTCAGACTCCGGCAAACTGGCCAGTTCGCTGACCACCGGGCCCATTGGCCCGGCCGCGACGCCGTGCTCGGCGGAATGACCACTGCTCAGGTACTGGAACAGCTGTTCTTCATTCCAGGGCTTCTCCGCCGTGGCCAGTTGGTTCAGCGCCGGTGCCTCCCAGCCGTCCACCATCGCCCCGGCCAGGAAGCTGCTGCCGCCCTTTTCCGCGCCCATCAGATTACGCGGCGAATGGCAGGCCGCACAGTGCCCCAACCCATTGACCAGATAAGAGCCCCGGTTCCACTGGGCCGTTTGTGCAAGGTCCGGCTGGAACTCGCCCTGGCGCAGGAACAGTGCATTCCAACCGGCCATCAGCGGGCGGATATTGAACGGGAAACGCATCTGGTTAGCCGGATTGTTCTGCGCGACCGCCGGCTGCGACATCATATAGGCATACAACGCCTGCATATCGCCGTCGGTCATCTTGCTGAACGAAGTATAAGGAAATGCCGGGTACAGATTACGCCCGTCGCGGCTGATGCCCTGACGCATCGCCCGGTCAAACGCGGTAAACGACCAGTTACCGATACCGGTTTCCGCATCCGGTGTGATATTGGTGCTGTACAGGGTGCCGAACGGCGTTGCCATCGCCAGTCCGCCGGCGTTGGTCGCCCCTTCCGAAGCGGTGTGGCACACCGCGCAATCCCCGACGGCGGCCAGTTGACGACCGCGCTCCAGGGTCGCTGCCGACCAGGTGCCCGAACCAGGGGTTGCCACCGGGGCAATCTCGGCACGCCACGGCAATGCCGTAGCCGCTACGCCCAACAGCGCACCGAAAATACCGGCCGCACCGCCAAACCACCATTTACTGCGCCTGGGTTTAGCCGCTGGCGCAGCTTCCTGCCGGGCGCTATCCGGGCCGTTCAGCGCCTCGCGCAGCCGGTCGGAAGTGATCGGCAACTCGCGGAAACGAATGCCGGTGGCGTCAAACACCGCGTTGGCAATGGCCGCCGCACTGGGCACCGAAGCAGACTCCCCGGCCCCCAGCGGCGGATCGTAAGGCCGCGGCATCATCACCACGTCCACTTCCGGCACCTCCGGGAAGGTCAGAATTGGGTAAGCTCCCCATTCTTTGCTGGAAATGGTCGACTCTTCAAAGGTCACCCGCTCTTTCAGCACCCGGCTGGTCGACTGGATCACGTTGCCGTGGATCTGGTGACGCACGCCGTCCGGGTTGACCATCATGCCGGCATCATGCCCGACCACAATACGCGTGACCGCCACTTCGCCGCTGGCCTTGTCGATCGCCACATCGGCGACCCAGGCCGCCCAGGCGGCACCAAAGCCGGGGAATTTGCTGTGAATGTAGCGCGCATAGGCAAAACCACGCCCGCGCAGCACACCATCTTCCGCCGGGGTTTGCATCGGTTCGGTATGCGGCGTCCAGCCAGCACGCTCGGCGGTGCTGAGCATCAGTTCAGTGGCACGTTGATCCTTGATATATCGCAGCCGGTACTCGAGCGGATCCACACCGGCCGCCATGGCCAGCTCATCAATATAGGACTCGTGCGCGAAGGTATTCGGCAGTGCCGACACGCCACGCATCCAGGAGGCACGAACGATGGGTGCCATGTCCTCAATACTGACGCGCAGTTCCGGGTATTCGTATGGCGGCACCGAAGTGCGGTCCCCCATCTCATAAGCCACCGGTACCGGCTCCACCATGCCGGTCAGCAACAACGCCAGCGTGGGGGCGCCGTTGGACGGGTAATAGGTGCGAAAATCATAGGCCACCGGATGACCGGCGGCGTCCAGCCCGCCGTCAACCTCCATCAACTGTGCCGTGCCCTTGGGTTCCCACAGGTGTTCCTGCTCGCGGGTGAGCTGCACCCGCACCGGCCGACCAACCGCACGCGACAATAACGCCGCATCGGCGCAGACATCGTCGGCACAGTTGCGGCCATAGCAGCCCGCCGCCTCCATGCGAATAATGTCGATCTGCTCTTCCGGGTATTCCAGCAGCCAGGCGAGATCGGCACGCAGCAGATGCGGGTTCTGGCTACCTGACCACACCCGTAACTGCTGCGGCTGGTAGTCCGCCAATGCGCAGGAGGGGCCGATCGAAGCATGCAGTTGGTACGGCCACAGATAACTGCGGGTAAAGCGACGATCGGCGGCAGCCAATGCCGCATCCACATTGCCGGTATCATGCACCACCCGCGTCGAATGCGGGTTATCACGCAGCGCCTGCGCCACGTCAGTCATCTGCGGCAGGTTACGCCGCCAGTCCTTCCAGCTGACCTGCAGCGCCTCTGCTGCCTTGATCGCCTGCTCTTCGCGCTCGGCGACGATGCCGATAAAATCCCCGATCACCACCAGTTTGACGATGCCGGGAATATGGGCAATGGACTGTTCGTCCACCGCCAGCAGGCTGGTGCCGACAAACTCACCGCTGTCATAACCGGCATAGGGCGGCCGTACCACCCGGCCATGCAGCATATTTGGCAGACGCATGTCGTGCACATAGGTGGATTCGCCGGTGGCCTTGGCCGGGATATCAACACGCGCGGTGCTGGTGCCAACCAGGCGGTATTCGGCCTGCGGCTTGAGCGGTGCATCGCCGGAGATCGATAGTTCAACATGTACACCGGTGACCAGCTCGCCGTAGCTCACCGCTTGCCCCAGCGGACTGACAATAAGGCCGTCGTTCAATGTCAGTTGTTCAACCGCGACACCAAAACGCTGCGCCGCCTGTTGCAGCAACCAGCGACGGGCCTCGGCGGCGGCATTACGCAGCGGCACGGCAGAAATTTGCAGCGTCGCGCTGGCGATGGTCGCGCCCTGATTCGGCGTGCTTTCGGTATCACCCAGCACTATGCGCACCTGCTCCATACGCAGGTAGAGTTCTTCGGCGACGATTTGCCCCAGCGCGGTGCGCACCCCGGTGCCAAGATCAACATGGCCGTTGAAGGCGTAGACCTCGCCGCTGTCGCAAATGGCGATAAACAGCCCCGGCTCTTTGGGTTTCAGGTTCGGCGTCTGGCCTTTCGGCACCAGCCCGGGCGGCGGTTGGATCTGATCGATAATCAGCAGCGTGCCATGACGTTGCAATAATTCGGCCTGGCTCGGTAATGAGGAATGGGTGTCAGTCATGGGACGAGGTTTCCTCACTGCGGCAAAGAATGATGGCGCGCTGAACCGCACGCAGGATTTCGATATGGGTGCCGCAGCGGCACAGATTGCCGGACAGCGCCTGACGGATCTCCTGGTCGCTGGGCGACGGGTTGCGATCCAACAGGGCTTTGGTGGTCATGATCATGCCATTAAGACAGTAACCGCACTGCGCGGCCTGTTCTTCAATAAAGGCCCGTTGCACCGGATGCAGGTGGTCACGATTGCCCAGCCCTTCCAGCGTGGTCACCGCGCGGCCGGTCATGCCCAGCGCCGGGATCACACAAGAACGTGCGGCAATGCCGTCGACCAACACGGTGCAGGCTCCGCATTCACCGAGGCCGCAGCCGTATTTCGGGCCGTTGAGCGCCAGATCATTACGTAACACCAAGAGCAGAGGAGTATCCGCCATGACCCGGGTGTGAATATTCTCGCCGTTGACTGACAGCATCAGCGGATGCTCCGTCAGTGTTTTTACCGCGCCTTCCCTGGGCAATTGCACTTCAGCTATCGCCATTATCGCGTCTCCGCCTGCGCTCTGGTTATACCCGTCATCTTTCAAATCGCAGCTGGGCGCCTGGCTGCAACTTGAAAGCTATAGGGTATGTCTTGTGGGCCGTGACCCCGCCGCCACCGCACTCACCAGACAACCGCAGTTGCGGGTGGCGAATCAGCCGGGCGGCTGGTCTTCCAGCATTTTATTGAGCAGGAACATCAGTGCTATACGTTCGGCCGGATTCAGCGTACCGAAGGTTAATTCTGTGATCGTCGCCGCATGCGGCACCGTTTCCGCCAGCAGCGCGGCACCGGTCTCGGTCAACCCGACCACCACTTTGCGTCGATCGACAGGATCCGGCATCACGGTAATCAGTTCGCGCACTTTGAGCCGCTCGATAATGCCGCGAATGGTAGCCTGATCGACCGCCGTCACCTGTACCAGCTCGGTCAACGAACTTGGGCCCATGTCACGCACCGCGCACAGGGTAATAAACTGCACCGCGGTCAGTTGCGAATCGCCAACGTTTTGCTGGAAAATCGCCACATGGCGCTGATAAACCTTACGCAGCAGGTGCCCGACCTGTTCGGTAAAATGATAATTTTCGGTCTTGCCGCTCTCTGCAGCCGGGTATTCGGGGGGCGTCATTGCGTTACTCTCACCATCTATGGAAACCACCGAGAATAGTACAAACCCCCGCGTTTGGCAGCAAGTTAACCCAGGCTGACTCGCGATGCCGCCGGTGCCACCACTTCACCCTCCGCCACCACCGTGGTGCCATCCAGGCTGATGTCGCAATGACGTAGCGCGATATCCATATGGCACGGGGTTTTGCGCGTGCCACCGACTTCGGTATTCGGCCCGGTGGAGAACAGGAAATTGCCGTAGAAAGCGCGGGCATCCATACACATACCGTCGTTTTTATCGTGCAACCCCATCGCCGTCCACTGCGCACGCGGCTGCAAGCCCCAGCCGATATGCGAAATACCGTACACTTCCGGATCGTTGAAATACTTCATGTACTCCCGCAGATATTCCGCCTCGAAGCCGCCGTGAATACGTGTCACAAAACCTTTGTCGATCTCAAGCGTTATGCGTTCGCGCGCATAGTTTTTAAACGGCAGCAGGATATCGCCCACCTCCAGCACCAAAACTCCTTCGGCCTGCTCTTCATTCGGCCAGGTGAACAAGAAACCGCTCGGCCAGTGATCCCAGCGCCCCGGTTCGTCGGCATAGCCGTATTCGGTCACCGTTGGGTACTGCCCCAGTGGCGCACGGAAGTCACTGCCGGCGGCAGACTTCACCTGCATCAAACTGGCACGCTCCAGTACCTCGGCGGCGGCCAGCACCCGCGCTTTATCCTCAGCATTAGGCAACATGCGTGCCAACACCTCCGGCGGCTCGACGGCCAGCAGAATGCGCGTGCCGGTTTTCAGGATCTGTTCCTGCTCTGGTGAGTGCAGCAACATCATGGTGTCGACAATCAGATCCGCCGCTTCCAGTGCTCGTTGCGCTGCGTGGTTACCGGTCAGCGCCGTATCACCACAGTAAGCCGTCATGTCATTGCCCATGGCGCGCGGATGGTTGAACGACGGCAGTTCGACCGCGTAAACCTTGGCCCCCAGACGCAGTGCTGCATCGGTGGCGGCGCGCACCGTCCGCGCATCGGAATAGTGACTTTTCAGGATCGCCACGCTTTGCGAAGCATCAACCTTCGACAGCGTAAGCACCTGCTCGAACAGTTGGACCAACTGACTATCATTGACCGCCATGGTGTATCTCCTGTCTTGCTAAGGGGGGGGCGACGCACCCTGCGTCGATGAGGTTATTTCGCTCAATTTAAAGTGATCACGCTCTTTTAAACATCTAGACCAAAATCAATCTGGAAGCAAGCCCCTGGTTCCAGCCATAAGAAAACCCTATTTAAAGCCCTGCACATCCTGCTGTTAACATGAGTTTAACAGTAATGGCCGGTCAATTAGCGTGAGCCAGATCTAAATTAACACTTGTGCAACTTTGCGTTATTTAGCGTATACACTATAAATCGATCATCCGGCATCACTGCAGATGCCAGGTAAAAAACCAACAGTCAGGGGAAAAATGATGAGCAAACAACAACGCATTGCCGTGGTCGGTGCCGGTCTGGGTGGCGCCGCCGCCGCCGGTCTGCTGCAAAAAGCCGGCTTTATCGTCGACCTGTACGAACAGAGCCCAGTGTTTTCCCGCCTGGGAGCCGGTATCCATATGGGGCCAAACGTCCTGAAGATTTTCCGCCGTCTCGGCATCGAGCAACCGCTGGAACAAATGGCCTCGCATCCGGACTTCTGGTTCAGCCGCGACGCACAAAGCGGTGACTATCTGTCGCGCATTGAACTGGGGGCCTTTGCCCGCAAAGAGTACGGCGCGGCTTACGTGACGGTGCACCGGGGTGATTTACAGGCGTTACAGATGGCGGCCCTGCAACCGGGCAGCGTGCATTTTGGCAAGTGCCTGAGCAAAATTGAGGAACGCGACAACGGGGTGGTGCTGAACTTTGCCGATGGCACCCAGGCCAGCGCCGATATCGTGATTGGTGCCGATGGCATCAACTCACGTATTCGCGAACATCTGCTGGGCGCAGAAGCGCCAACCTACAGCGGCTGGGTTGCCCATCGTGCGTTGATCCGTGGTGAGAAGCTGGCCAAATACAATCTGAGCTTTGAAGACTGTGTGAAGTGGTGGTCGGCAGATCGTCATCTGATGGTCTATTACACCACCCAAAAACGCGACGAATACTATTACGTCAGCGGTGTGCCACACCCGGCATGGAATTTCCAGGGCAGCTTTATCGACAGCAGCCGCGAAGAAATGTACGAAACCTTCGACGGTTATCACCCGATTGTGCAAGCGCTGATCGAATCCAGCGAACAGGTCACCAAATGGCCGCTGTTGAACCGTAAACCCTTACCGCTGTGGAGCGAAGGCCGCATGGTGCTGCTCGGTGATGCCTGCCACCCAATGAAACCGCACATGGCGCAAGGCGCGGCGATGGCGATCGAAGACGCCGCCATGCTGGCACGCTGTCTGCAAGAAACCGGTCTGAGCGACTACCGCACCGCTTTCCAACTGTATGAAGCCAACCGCAAAGAGCGTGCCTCCCGCGTGCAGGCCGTCTCCAATGCCAACACCTTCCTGCGCACTCAGGAAGATCCGGCCTGGGTCTACGGTTATGACCTGTACGCGCAGGCGCTGAAGTCGGAGAACGCCGCATGAGCCACTTTCTGTATGGCGCCAACGTGCAGGCCAACGGCATTCGCCAGCACTACCTGCGCTATGGCGGCCAGGGTCCGGTACTGATCCTGATCCCCGGCATCACCAGCCCGGCGATCACCTGGGGTTTCGTTGCCGAACGTCTGGCCGAGCGCTATGACACCTACGTGTTGGACGTGCGGGGTCGCGGTCTGTCAGCCAGCGGCCCGGATCTGGCCTATGATGCCGAAACCTGCGCCGAAGACGTCAACGCCTTTGCCGCCGCATTAAAACTGGAAAATTACGCCCTGCTTGGCCATTCAATGGGAGCGCGCTTTGCTCTGCGTGCCGCAGTACTACAGCCGGATGGCGTACGGCGATTGGTCTTGGTCGATCCGCCGGTTTCCGGCCCTGGCCGCCGCGAATACCCAGGCAAATGGCCCTGGTACGTGGATTCTATTCGCCAGTCACAGCAGGGAATGGACGCCGAACAGATGCGTGCCTACTGCCCGAGCTGGAGCGAACAACAGCGCCAACTGCGTGCCGAATGGCTGCACACCTGCTATGAACCGGCAATTCAGCGCGCCTATGAAGATTTTCATCAGGTCGATAGCCATCGCGATTACCCCGCACTGCGCATGCCAACCTTGCTGATGGTGGCGGGCCTGGGCGGCGTGATCCAGCCGGAAGACGAAGCGGAGATCCGCCAACTGCAGCCGGAAATCACCCTGGTTAAGGTTGAAAATGCCGGCCATATGATCCCGTGGGACGATTTCGACGGTTTCTTCCGCGCCCTGGGCGATTTTCTGGATTAATCAAGGAGCCTTTGTCATGAGCAAAAATTACCGTATCGGCCAGATAGTGCCCAGTTCCAACACCACGATGGAAACCGAGATCCCGGCGATGCTGACGGCACGCCAGTTGATCCGCCCGGAACGCTTTACCTTTCACTCCAGCCGCATGCGCATGAAGCACGTCAGCAAGGCGGAACTGGCGGCGATGGACGCCGAATCGGACCGCTGCGCACTGGAACTTTCCGACGCGCAGGTTGACGTACTGGGCTATGCCTGCCTGGTGGCAATTATGTCGATGGGCCTGGGCTATCACCGTGAGTCCCAGGCCAGGTTGGCGCAGGTTACCCAAAACAACAACGCGGCTGCCCCGGTGATCAGCAGCGCCGGTGCGTTGGTCAATGGCCTGAAGGTGTTGGGTGCCAAACGCATTGCGCTGGTGGCCCCCTACATGAAGCCGCTGACCCAAATGGTGGTGGACTATATCGAGCACGAAGGCATCGAGGTCAAGGTGTGGCGCGCTCTGGAGATCGCCGACAATCTGGCGGTAGGTCGCCATGATCCGGCCAATCTTCCGGGCATTGTCGCCGAGATGGATCTGAGCGATGTCGACGCTATTGTGCTGTCCGCCTGCGTACAAATGCCGTCCTTACCAGCGGTCGCTACGGTTGAAGCACAAACCGGCAAGCCGGTGCTGACCGCCGCCATCGCCACCACCTACGCCATGCTGACCGCACTGGAACTGGAACCGATCGTCCCCGGTGCCGGCGCCCTGCTTTCTGGCGCTTATTAAGGAGGCAAAATGGCAGCCGATAATTCACTTACCGATAACTACCAGGGCGTTTGGGGCAACCGCATCGGTTTCGGCCAACGTCCGGCCCTGTTGGTGGTCGACTTTATGCAGGGCTACACCACCGAGAGTGCGCCGTTGTTTGCCCCCGGCGTGGTCAGCGCGGTCGAGGAATGCGTAGCGCTGCTGGCAACCGCTCGCCAGGCCGGAGTTCCGGTGATCCACACCAATATCCGCTATCATGCAGGGCATTTTGCCGATGGGGGTATTTGGGTGAAAAAAGCACCGGTTATGAAGGACATGGTGGAAGGGAATCCGCTGGCGGCGTTCTGCTCGCAGGTGGCCCCGCTGGCCACAGAGGTGGTGCTGACCAAGCAGTATGCCAGCGCCTTTTTCGGCACCTCGCTGGCCCCGATGCTGGTGGCGCTCGGCATCGATACCCTGCTGCTGGCCGGCTGTTCCACCAGTGGTTGTATCCGTGCCAGTGCGGTAGACGCGGTGCAGCACGGATTCCGTACCATCGTGGTACGTGAATGTGTCGGCGATCGCCACCCTGGTCCGCATGAGGCCAACCTGTTCGATATCGACAGTAAATACGGCGACGTCGTGGCCAAACAGGAGGCTATCGCTTATCTGAAACGGTTGTAATCAAGAGTTTCACCTGCACGGAGTGCTGAAAAATCAAGAAGGCGCGGCAAGCGCCTCAGGCGACCGCCCGAGACAGGGTGGCTGCCAGCAAACACACAACGCTCCTCCTCCGGAGGCCACTATGCACCACCTGGAGACATCATCATGGCCATTGTTGAAACCCCGCTAGCCGGGAAAGCGGGCGCAGAATCGCTTCTGTACCGCAAAATCACCTGGAAGCTGATCCCGTTCCTCTGTCTGTGCTACTTGGCCGCCTACCTCGACCGCATTAACGTCGGGCTGGCCAAGTTGCAGATGGCCGATCAACTGCAACTGAGCGAAGCGGCCTTCGGTCTGGGGGCCGGGCTGTTCTTTGTCGGCTACATCCTGTTTGAGGTGCCGAGCAACCTAATTCTGCAACGGGTCGGCGCCAAGGTGTGGATTGCCCGCATCATGCTCACCTGGGGCCTGCTTTCCGCCTGCACCATGTTCGTCACCACCCCCAATCAGTTTTACGTCATCCGCTTTCTGCTCGGCGTGGCGGAAGCCGGTTTTCTGCCCGGTGTGCTGTATTACCTGACGCTGTGGTTCCCGACTTACCGTCGTGGCCGCATTATTGCGCTGTTCATGATCGGTCTGCCGCTGTCGAGCGTGCTCGGCGGCCCGATTTCCGGCTGGATCATGGGGCATTTTGATATGCGCCACGGGCTGCACGGCTGGCAATGGCTGTTCCTGCTGGAAGGTATCCCCAGCGTACTGTTGGGGATATTGACGTTCTGGGTGTTACCGAACCATTTCCGTCAGGCCAAATGGTTATCCGAGGAAGAGAAACAGCGTATTGCCGAGGATTTGGCAAGAGACGACGCCGAAGCCAGCCACAGTAAACACAGCTTCCGCGACGGCTTCTTTAATCTCAAGGTCTGGATGCTCGGCGGCATAGACTTCTCGATCCTGCTGAGTGCCTATGCGATGGGATTCTGGATGCCGACTTTTATCAAAACCGCCGGGGTGACCGACATTACCACCATCGGTATGCTGACCGCGCTGCCGAGCGTCGCCGCTCTGTTGGGTATGCTGGTGATCGGCACCAGTTCGGACCGTATGCGTGAGCGGCGTTGGCATATCATAGTGCCGTTTATTATCGGCGCGATGGCGATGGCCGGTAGCACCTTCTTCACTCATAGCGTGATCGCCACGGTGTTGTTGTTCTCTGTTGCCCAGGCCGCGATCATCGGTGCAGTGCCGGTGTTCTTCAGCCTGCCCGCCACCTTTCTGCGGGGTACCGCGGCGGCAACCGGCTTCGCGCTGGCCTGCTCATTGGCCAATATTGCCGGGTTGGTGAGTAATTCACTGATGGGGCTGGCGCTGGATCTGACCGGCAAAAGCGGTGGCGCACTCTGGGCGTTCGCCGGTTGCCTGCTGTTAAGTTCGTTACTGGTGGTCGCCCTGCCGGCTAAAGTGGTTAACCGCTGAGGATGTTGGGCTCCGTTCGCGGGGCCCGGCTTATTGGCAGGTAAAATGCCCGTCCGCCGCCTCGCCCATACGTTGCAGCAAACGATGACCAATATTGTTGCTCCAGTTAAAGCTGTTTTGCAGCACCACTACCGCCGTTTTATGGCGCAGATCCAGCCCGATGTAGCTGGAATAGCCACCGATAAACCCCACCTGATAGGTAATTTGCTGGCTACCCACGTCGTCGACCACCCAGGCAATGGCCGCGGCCTCTTTACTACGAGCAAAATGCACGGTCAGCGAGTCTTTCAGTGCCTGATCCAATGCCGCGAAACCGGTCGGGACAAAATGCGCCTGCGCATAGCGCAACAGATCGTCGGCGTCGGTATACAGCCCGGCGGCCCCCATCATGTAAGAAGAAAACTGCCAATCGGGCACCGGCTGCCCACGCCGAATAAACTTGGGCTGATCGCCGGCATGGCCAATGGCCCGCCGCGTGTAGCCCGGCAATTGCTGAGCATCGTAACTGGTGTGGGTCAGCCCCAATGGCTGGAGGATGTTTTCTGTCGTCAGGCGATCGACGGTTTTGCCGGTGCGCCGTTGCAGGATGTAATCGAGCAGCGCATAGCCCAGATTGGAATAGCGCGGCGCTTCCACCGCCGGAGCTTTAAAATAGGCCAGGTCATCAAGGACTTTAGGCGTATCCAGCGAGCCATAAAAATTATCGCCGGTAAACAGGTAGCGGACAAAGGCACCGAGCATCTCCGGCGTCATCATCTGACGTGGCAGGCCCGAGGTATGGGTCACCAACTGCAGCAAGGTAATTTTGGCCGCATCCTTACTGAGCAAGGTACCCGGTGGCAGTAAGGTTGCCAACGTATCGTCCCAATGCAGCACGCCCTTGTTGACCAACACCACCGTGACTTCGGCAATAAATCCCTTGCTGACCGATCCCACGGCAAACAGCGTGTTGCCGTTGACCGGATAGCGCTGCTGCGCATCGGTCACGCCGTAACCATAGGTGCGCGCCTGCCCGTCTGCCGTCAATACGCCCACCACCAATCCCGGCGTCTGCCCGCTGTCGACTATCGGCCGCGCCAGGCTATCGACCTCGGCCTGTAGGTCCGCACTGCACGCCAAACGCCAGCTTTCCAGCGGCGAGGTGTCGGTCGGCATGCGTGACAGCGTGCCACAGGCTGAAAGCAGCAATGGCATAATCAAAGTAAAACAGCGCGTTAGGAGGATTCTTATCTTCATTGCTCACGGGCCAAAAAATAATCGGCGCATGATAAACCATCACACCGCCCATGTCCCCGTGGAATGAAAAAAGGACGCAAGCAAACTTGCGTCCTTAATGGTCCGTCCGGTTAACACCGCAGCCTATTACTGGTCTTTCAAACCACGGTTAATCAGCATCGGCTCAATGCTTGGCGCTTTGCCGCGCCAGTCGATGTAGAGTTTTTCCAGATCCTGGCTGTTGCCGCGCGACAGGATCATATTACGGAAACGCTGGCCGTTCTCTGCAGTCAGGCCGCCATGTTCGGTGAACCACTGGAAGGCGTCATCCGCCAGCATTTCGGTCCACAGATAGGCGTAATAACCGGCAGCATAGCCGTTACCCCAAATGTGCTTGAAGTAGCTGGAACGGTAGCGCGGCGGCACATAGCTGAGATCGATTTTGTCTTTCATCAGTGATTCGGCCTCGAACTTGTCCACGTCCTGCTGTGGCTGGTCGGCGCTCAGCATATGCCAGTGCATATCCAGCAGTGCCGCAGATAGCAGTTCGGTCATGTCATAACCTTTGTTGAACTTGTCGGCCTTTTTGATTTTGTCGACCAGTTCCTGCGGCATGGCTTCACCGGTTTTGTAATGCTTGGCGTAGTGGGCAAAGACTTTCGGATCGCTGGCCCAGTGCTCGTTAAACTGCGACGGGAACTCAACGAAGTCACGTGCAGTGTTGGTGCCGGACAGGCTCGGATATTCCTGATCGGCGAACATGCCATGCAGCGCATGACCAAACTCGTGGAACATGGTGATCACATCATCGTACGACAACAACGCAGGCTGACCCGGTGCCGGTTTGGTGAAGTTGGCGACGTTGTAAATTACCGGCTTGGTGCCTTTGAGCTTCGACTGTTCGACAAAGTTGCTCATCCAGGCGCCACCGCCCTTGTTGTCGCGTTTAAAGAAGTCGGTATAGAACAGCGCCAACGATTTGCCGTCTTTATCGAACACCTCATAAACCCGCACGTCCGGCTGATAAACCGGGATGTCCTTGCGCTCTTTAAAGCTGATGCCATACAGCAGGTTGGCGGCATAGAACACGCCGTTGTTCAGCACGTTATCCAGTTCAAAGTAAGGTTTGATCTGTGACTCATCCAGGTCGTATTTGGCTTTACGTACCTGTTCAGCGTAGAACTGCCAGTCCCAGGCCTCGACCTTGAAATTGCCTTTCTGCTGGTCGATCACTGCCTGAATATCTTTGGCTTCACGTTCGGCACGCGCGGTAGCCGCCGGGACGATATTGCGCATAAAGGTCAGCGCCGCATCCGGGGTTTTGGCCATCTGGTTTTGCAGCTTCCAGGCCGCGTAATTCGGGAAGCCCAGCAGTTTGGCCTGCTCGGCACGGACTTTAGCCAGGCGAGCAATGGTCTGGCGGGTGTCGTTAGCATCACCCTTTTCCGCGCGGTTCCACGAGGCATCAAACAACGCCTTGCGGGTCTCCCTGTCTTTTAGCGTCTGCAATTCCGGCTGTTGGGTGGTGTTTTGCAACACCAGCAGCCACTGCTTATCCAGCTTGCGTTCAGCGGCCGCCTGAGCCGCCGCCGCCAGTTCGCTTTCCGACAGGCCATCCAGCTTGCCTTTATCGCTAATCGCCAGTGCGCCATCTTTGGTCGCCGCCAACAGTTTGTTGGAGAACTGGGTACTCAGCGTTGCCGCTTCCTGGTTCAGCGCCTTCAGCTTGGTTTTATCGGCGTCGGACAGATTGGCCCCCGCCAACTCAAAGTTCTTATAGGTCACTTCTACCAGTCGGCGCGATTCCGCATCCAGTTTTAGCGCATCGAGTTGTTGATAAACCGCCTTGATACGCGCAAACAGCTTACTGTTGAGCATGATGGCGTCATCCAGCGCCGCCAGCTTCGGCGAGCTTTGCTCATCGAGTTTTTGCAACCCGTCGCTGGTATTGGCCGAGGTCATGGCACCAAACACGTTCATCACCCGCGACAGCAACGCGCCGCTTTGTTCCATCGCCACAAAGGTATTTTTAAAATCAGGCTTGGCCGGGTTGTTGGCAATCTTCTCAATCTCTTCCAGCTTCTGCTTGATGCCCGCATCAATCGCCGGGGCATAATCGCTTTCTTTGATCAGATTGAACGGCGGCGCCTGGAATGGCAGACGGCTTTGATAGAAGAACGGGTTTTGGTTCTTTTTGTTGTCGTGTTGGTTGGCTTCACCGGTCACGTTAGCCTCCTTCGCCTGGCCACTTGGCAACGCGCTATGATCCGCGTGCGGGTTGGTTTCTGCTGCCTGTGCCTGCGCGCCCAGCGCCATGCCGATCGCCAGCACCAATGTCGATAAACGCATCAAATCGAAACTCCTCCATGTTCACAGAATAATGTCGTGGGGAATGCAACTCCCCTTGAGTCACATCCTAGCTTAGGCGCAGTTGGCAGATTGAGCAAAAACAAGTGATTAGCCAGACCTAAAGCAACTAATGGATAGGGTTAACCGCCATAACAGGCAATGATCTCTCCGGCCACCGCCACGGCGATTTCGGCCGGCAGTTTGCCTTTAACGTCCGGCAGACCCAGCGGGCAGCGCATGCTAGCGATCGCCGCTTCGTTGATACCGCGCTGACCGAGTTTATATTCGAAGCGTTTGCGCTTGGTCAGCGAGCCGATCAGGCCGAAGTAACCGGCATCGCCACGGCGTAAAATCCGTTCCGTCAGCGCCAGATCCAGCGCGTGGTCGTGGGTCATGACGATGAAATAGCTACCCGGCGGCATGGCGTCGACGATTTCCAGCGGCTCCTCGCAGACGTCTTGTTGTACCCCGACCGGGATAAACGCCGGGAACTCCGCCGCACGGCCATCAACCCAGCGTACCCGGCACGGCAGCGTAGCAAGAATATTGACCAGAGCACGCCCGACATGCCCGGCACCAAACAGGGCAATTTGCGGGCGCGGCGGGATCAAGGGTTCGAACAGCACGCTGGTAGTTCCGCCGCAGCACTGCCCCAGCCGTGCCGCCAACGGGAAACGCTCCAGCCGCAGTGTGACTGCCCCTTGCTGTAGCATCTCGCGGGCAATCGCCAGCGCCTGGAACTCCAGGTGTCCGCCGCCAATGGTATTCACCGCCCGTTCGGTAGTCACCAGCATTTTGGTGCCACGATTGCGCGGCGTGGAGCCCAGCTCATCCACCAGCGTCACCAATACGCAGGGTTCTCCGCGCCGTCGCAAGTCGGCCAGGGCCTCAATCCACTCGTCCATCGCCTTTCTCCTCTGCCAACTCAGTGACAATGTCACTTGAAAGCATTTGCTGTACGCCCCACAGCACCCGCTCCGGCGTGGCCGGTGCGTCGATATTGGGCTGCAGCCGGTAGTCCGCCAGGCTGGCCACCGCGTCCTTGATCGCGCACCAGACCGAGATGCCCAGCATAAACGGCGGCTCACCTACGGCTTTGGAATGGAACACCGTGTCCTCGGGGTTTTTGCGGTTCTCCAGCAGCGTGACGCGCAAATCCGCCGGTACATCACCAATCGCCGGAATTTTATAGCTGGCCGGGCCGTTGGTCAGCAGTTTTCCCTGCTCATCCCACACCAGTTCTTCGCTGGTCAGCCAACCCATGCCCTGCACAAAACCGCCCTCCACCTGACCGATGTCGATCGCCGGGTTCAGCGAGTCACCCACATCATGCAGAATGTCGGCCCGCAGCAGTTTGTATTCGCCGGTCAGGGTGTCGATCAACACTTCTGCGCAGGCCGCGCCGTAGGCGAAGTAATAGAAAGGATGACCGCTGGCTTTGTCGCGATCGTAAAAAATCTTCGGCGTGCGGTAGTAACCGGTACTGGCGAGTGAAATTTGATTGAGATAGGCCTGCTCAACCACCTGTTCGAAGCTGAAATAACGCTCACCCACCCTGACCTGACCATTGTTGAAGACGATCTGCCCGGCGTTAACCTGATGCTGCGTGGCCAGCATGTCAATCAATCGCTGTTTGATGGTCAAAGCGGCATTCTCCGCCGCCTTGCCGTTCAGGTCGGTACCGGACGATGCCGCCGTCGGCGAGGTGTTTGGCACCTTGCCGGTATCGGTTGCAGTGATCTGAATACGCTCTATTTCCACCTGGAACACTTCAGCGACAATCTGCGCCACCTTGGTGTTCAACCCCTGGCCCATCTCGGTACCGCCGTGGTTGAGCTGAATGCTGCCGTCGGTGTAAATCAGCACCAGCGCTCCCGCCTGATTGAGGAAACCGGCGGTAAAGGAGATGCCGAATTTGACCGGCGTCAGCGCCAGCCCTTTCTTGAGGATGGGGTTTTGTGCGTTGAACTGCCGGATAGCCAGCCGCCTCGCATGATAATCCGCACTGTGCTCCAGGTCGGCGGTGATCTCCTGCAACAGGTTCTGTTCCACCGGCTGATGGTAATGGGTGACGTTGCGCTGGTCTTTGCCGTAATAATTGGTTTTACGCACCGCCAGCGGATCAAGCGCCAAATAGCGCGCGATGTGGTCCATGATCTGCTCGATCGCCATCATGCCCTGCGGCCCCCCAAAACCGCGATAAGCCGTATTGGAGGCAATATGGGTTTTACAGCGGTGGCCGGTTATCAGCACATCCTGCAGGAAATAGGCATTATCGGCGTGGAACATGGCGCGATCGACAATCGAACCGGACAGATCGAGCGAGTAACCGCAGTTACCGGCCAGGCTGATTTTCACCCCGTTCAACAGCCCGGCGTCGTCAAAGCCGACGTCATACTGAATATAAAACGGGTGGCGCTTGCCGGTTACCAGCATATCGTCGCGGCGGTTAAGCCGCATTTTCACCGGCCGCCCGGTGAGGTGCGCCACCACTGCACACAGGCACGCCGGGCCGGCGGCCTGAGTCTCTTTGCCACCAAAGCCGCCGCCCATGCGCCGCGTGTCGATAGTCACCTTGTGCATCGGTAAATTAAGCACCGAGGCCACCAGCTTTTGGATTTCGGTGGGGTTCTGGGTCGATGAATACACCAGCATGCCACCGTCTTCGGCCGGCAACACCGAGGCAATCTGGGTCTCCAGATAAAAATGCTCCTGACCACCGACGTGCAGCTCACCCTGAATGCGGTGCAATGCTTGCGCCAGTGCGCCGTCGGCGTCACCGCGTCGATGGTGGTGCGCTTCCTGCACCACGAAGCCTTCCCGCAGCGATTGAGTGACGTCCAGCTGCGCAGGCAGCTCCTGATAGCTCACTTTGACGGCCTGGGCAGCCCGCCAGGCGATTTCCGGATCCTCTGCCGCCACCACCGCAATCACCTGCCCGACATACTCCACCTCGTCTTTGGCCAGCAGCGGATCGCCGTGGGTTAACGGAGCAATATCCAGTTCACCCGGCACGTCCTCCCAGGTAATCACCCGAACCACGCCAGGAAAGTCGTAACAGGCCGACAGATCCAGCTTTTCGATGCGCGCATGCGCTTTCTCACTCAGCTTTGCCGCCAGATGCAACTGATTGGGAAACTCCAGCCGGTCGTCGATGTATTGCGCTTCACCGCTGACGTGCTTGTCGGCGCTCTCGTGTTTGCGGCTGCGGCCCACACCGCTGGTTAGCGACTGACGGAAACTTTCGGCCAACTGCTGCTGGGTATATTCGGGACGTTTGCGATTACTCATGCGTGGTCACCTCGATCGCCAGTTGTGGCTCCGTCAACGCAATGAAATAGCGACGCAACAGATTCTGCGCCACCAGCAAACGATAAGCGCTGCTGGCACGGAAATCGCTCAGCGGCGTAAAGTCCTGCGCCAACGCCTGAGCCGCAAGCTCCACGGTCGCCCGTCGCCACGGCTGCCCTACCAGTTGCTGTTCGCACAATCTCGCGCGTTTAGGCGTCGCGGCCATGCCACCAAAGGCCACGCGGGCATCGCGGATCGTCCCTTGTTCGATGCTCAGGTTGAAGGCACCGCACACCGCCGAAATATCATCCTCCAGCCGCTTGGACACTTTCCAGGCGCGGAAATCCGCCGGCGCCTGGGCCGGCAGCACGATGCTTTCAATAAACTCCCCCGGCTGCAGCGCGGTCTGGCGATAGTCCAGGAAGAAGTCGTTCAGCGGGAGTTCACGCCGCACGGCGCCACAGCGCAGGATCAACTGCGCATCCAACGCCAGCAGCAACGGCGCTGCGTCACCAATCGGGGAGGCATTAGCGATATTGCCCCCCAGCGTGCCCTGATTGCGGATCTGCTGCGAAGCAAAGCGCGCCAGCAGTTCGCCGAAGGCCGGGTGGTAGTTGGTTAATAGCGGGTAAAGGTCGCTCAGCGTGGCTCCGGCCCCAATGATCAGCCGATCATCCTGCCAGCTGATGAGCTTGAGTGCTTCAATCTGGCCAATGGCGATCATCAAGGGTAAATCCTGATGACGCTGGGTGACCTCCAGTGCCAGATCGGTACCGCCGGCCAACAGTTTGGCCTGCGGATGCTGTTGATACAGCGTCGCCAATTCCTCGAGAGTCTGTGGCAACAGGCAACGCTTGTCCACGGCTTCTAGCGGTGTGGCGGCGGGGATCGCCAGCAGGCGTTGCAACGTTTGTTGTTGATGACGGTCGAAGCTGTCTGGCGTTTTGCTGTCGCACGCCTGCTGCGCCGCCGCCAAAATCGGCCGGTAGCCGGTACAGCGGCACAGATTACCGGCCAGTGCCTGCTGTGCCTGTTCGCGATGATAGTTTTCGCCATTCTTTTGCAGGCAAAACATCGACATCACGAAGCCCGGCGTACAAAAGCCACACTGCGAGCCGTGGCAGTCGACCATCGCCTGCTGCACGCTGTGCAATTTCCCTTGCTGTTTCAGGTCCTCCACACTGATCAACTGCTTGCCGTGCAGCGCGCTGACAAACGTCAGACAGGCGTTAACGCTGCGATAGCGCAACTGATCGCCATCCGCCTCCGCCAGCACCACCGTGCAGGCACCACAGTCACCGGAGGCGCAGCCTTCTTTGGTGCCACAGCGGCCGAGATCGCGGCGCAGATAATTGAGCACCGTGGTATTGGGATCGAGCGCAGTTTCATTTTTCAGCGTTTGATTAAGCAGAAACTGGATCATGCGGCCTCCTGATGCGTGGCCGGTCGGTACACCACTTTGCCATCGACGTAGGTTCGGTAAACGTTGCGGTCGTCGCCCAGCGTCATCAGCACAAACAGTTGCTCCGTCAGTTCACGGCTGTTTTCATGACGCAGTTTCTGCAACGGCGATACCGCCGGATCCAGCACCACAAAGTCCGCCTCTTTACCGACTGCGAAATTACCGATTTTGTCATCCAGTGCCAGCGCCCGCGCCCCTCCCAATGTGGCGTGGTAGAAGGCTTCGCTGGCCGAAAGCTGATAGCGTTGCAGTTGAGCGACCTTATAAGCCTCACCCAGCGTTTGCAGCATGTTGAAAGTGGTACCGGCGCCCACGTCGGTCCCGATGCCCAGCTTGACCTGCTTGTGCCAGGCTTTTTGCAGATTGAACAGACCACTGCCGAGAAACAGGTTGGACGTCGGGCAAAAAGCGATGGCCGAACCGGTGTGGCACAGGCAATCCCACTCTTGCTCTTCCAGATGCAGGCAGTGGGCAAACACGCTTCTCTCGCCGGTCAGTCCGTACTGATGATAGACATCCAGGTAACTGCGGTTGTCCGGGAACAGCTCTTTCACCCAGGCGACTTCTTCCTGACTCTCACTCAGGTGAGTGTGCAGATAGGTATCCGGAAACTCTTCACGCAACCTTTGTACCTGAGCCAACAGCGCCGGGGTGCAGGTGGGCGCAAAACGCGGTGTGATGGCATAGCTCAGCCGTTGCTTACCGTGCCAGCGTTCGATCAGTTCGCGCGTCTGTCTGTAGCTCTGTTCCGGGGTTTCCAGCAGTTCGTCCGGCGCATGGCGGTCCATCATCACCTTGCCGGCGATCAGGCGCATATTCAGCGCCGCCGCCTGACTGAACAGCACTTCAACCGACTGCGGATGCACGGTGCCGAACACCAGCGCCGTGGTGGTGCCGTTGCTTAACAGTTGCTGCAAAAAGAACGCCGACATCTTGCCGGAGTGCTGCTCGCAGCAGAATTGGCTTTCTGTCGGGAAGGTGTAGTGCTTTAGCCATGCCAGGAGCTGATCGCCATAGGCCCCGATCATTTCGGTTTGCGGATAGTGAATATGGGTATCAATAAAGCCCGGCACGATCAGTTTGTCCTGATAGTGGGTGACCTCAAAACCCGGCGACAACAACCTTTCGCCCTGCTGCCAGGGGCCAAACCAGACAATGCGGCCTTCATCGAGCAGCAGCAATCCATCAGGAATATGGCGCAATTGCTGCTCCAACTGCTGCGGTTGATCGACGCAGGCAGCAATATCGAAAAAATTGCCACGGATCGCCGTGGTGAATGACAGGCTCATTTTGCTTTCCTTCTCTACCGGCCAGCGCACAGCCCCGGCTGAGTTATTTCAGCCCGGGGAACTATGGCGGTCTTTTTATCGATCGCAGGTGATGTTTTAAGGATAGCAATCAGCGTGCCAGTTGGTTTTTTATTGGCTCTTATTATTTAAAAACAACAAGATAAATACATGACATCCAATAATCCGAGTAGATAAAAATAAACAGAAAATAAGCAAACGGTTGCCTTTAAATAGCAACCGTTTGCTTGTATTGGATTAATTGTAAGCCTGCACCAATAACGGGCAACAATAGAAATCGGGGGATGAAAGTTATTACTTCAATAACACTTCATAACGCGGGTTAAATTCATCAAACAGCGGTAATGCGGCCGCGCCTAATGCGGCGGTATCCGCACCGGTGGTACCCAATCGTACCCGCAGGCCGTCGAGGTATTTGCTGCGCACCGAACGGTGCAGTGGCGCCAGGCGCTTGATCAACTGCTCTACAATACTTTCCGGCATCAACCCGCCAATAATCACCGCTTCGGCATCGAACATACACTCGATGATGTTGATCGCCTGGCGTAACGCCTGCACCGCCGTATCCAGCCAGGCGTCGATCTGCGACTGCGGTAACGCCAGCAGGTCTTGCGGCATGGCGCGCATTGGATCCAGCCCGCAGCTCTCGTAGGCCGCCTGCAACGAAACATAACGCTCGAGGCAGCCCTGGTTGCCACAGTAGCAGGCCCGCCCGCCCGGTTGCACAATCATGTGGCCGACTTCACCAGCATTGTGCGCATGGCCGGTATAAATTCGGCCATCGGTAAAAATCCCGGCCCCGAGTCCGGTACCGAGATACAAATAAATAAAGGAATTAAGTTGCCTGGCCACGCCGTGCAAACGCTCGCCGATAGCGGCCACGGTGGCATCGTTCTCCAGCGTGACCGGCAGGCCACTTTGCGCGTTGAGCTCAGCCACCACGTCGATATCTTCCCAACCGTTAAGCGTGGTCGGCCCAACGGACGAGATGCCTTCCACGCCAAACGGCCCTGGCATCACTACGCCGATACCCAGCATTTTTCTCCAGCTCAGATCCGGCTGCTGGCGCATTTCTTGCAGTACATCACAAATCAGTTTCAAGGTGGCAGCAGGTTGCGGCTTTTGCACCATAATCAGCCGGTGGAAACGAACGCTGCCTGAGAGATCAACCACGATGATCAGCAGTGACTGGTGATCCAGATGGATGCCGATGGAATACGCGCTATCTGGATTCAGGGTCAACGGCGTGGCCGGTTGACCTCGCCCGCCGGCACGACGCGGCAGGTGCGAGGAGAGAATACCGGCCTGTTCCAGTTCTGTTGCAATGTTTGAAACGGTTTGCGGCGTCAGTGAAGTCAGCCGGGCAATTTCGGCACGGGTCAGTTCACCGTGCAGACGGATAGCCTCTATCACTACGCGCCGGTTGTGTGCACGAGCATGTTCAAGGTTAGTGCCGGAAGTCGTCATAACTGCCTATGCAGAAAGGGAAATCGTCTTTGCAGTATGGTGCCCTCCAATAAAGCAATCAAATTGATTTAAGAATCTTTTTAACACCGGAGAACGCACAATGAAAAGCCATACCCTTGCCGCTACGGCAGTCTGTACCCTTTCTGCCCTGGCGCTCAGCCTGTCATCTGCCTATGCCGCCCCGACGCAAATCAACGCGTTGTTTATGACCCAGGCGGCTTACAGCGAAAATGATATTCGTGCCATGACCGCCGATTTTAGCAAACAGCACCCGGACATCACCGTGAACCTGGAGTTCGTTCCTTACGAAGCGCTGCACGATAAAATCGTCGCCGCACGCGGTGCCGGCAGCAACGGCTACGATGTGGTGCTGTTCGACGCCATCTGGCCGGCGGAATTCACCAAGTTCGGCCTGTTGCAGGACGTGACCTCGCGCATCAGCGCCGACGACAGCGCCAAGATCTTTGCCGGAGCCATGACCACCGTCACCTATAAGGACAAACGCTGGGGCATGCCGTGGATCCTCGATACCAAATACCTGTATTACAACAAAGCCATGCTGGCCAAGGCCGGGATCGCCGCTCCGCCGAAAACCTGGCAGGAACTGGCGCAGCAGGCTGAAATCCTCAAGCAGAAAAACGTGGTCAAATACCCGCTGGTGTGGAGCTGGTCACAGGCCGAGGCACTGGTTTGCGATTACACCACTCTGGTGTCCGCCTATAAGGGCCAGTTTGTTCAACAGGGGAAAATCACCTTCTCCAGCCCCGGTTCGTTGCAGGCCGTCGACTATATGAAAGCGTCGCTGGATAAGGGACTGACCAACCCGAACTCCCGCGAGTATCTGGAAGAGGACGTGCGTAAAGCGTTCTCCAACGGTGACGCGGCCTTCGCCCTTAACTGGACCTACATGTACAACATGGCCAACGATCCCAAGCAAAGCAAAGTGGCCGGTGACGTCGGCATCGTACCGGCTCCGGGTTCGGTGGCAGGTCAGGTCTCCGCAGTTAACGGCTCGATGGGGCTGGGCATCGCCAAGGCCAGCGCCCACCCCGATCAGGCCTGGCAGTACATCAGCTATATGACCTCACAGCCGGTGCAGGACAAATACGCCAAGCTGAGCCTGCCGATCTGGAAGTCGTCTTATGACGATCCGGCCGTGCAAAAAGGTCAGGAACCGTTGATCGCCGCCGCCAAACAGTCGCTGAACGTGATGCTGTCACGCCCTGAAACTGCCGATTACTCTCGTTTGTCTAACGGCTTGCAACAGGACTTGCAGCAAATTCTGCAGGGCAAGGTGACGCCGCAGGCCGGACTGGATGCGGCAACCCAAAGCGCTGCGCGGCTGCGTTAAGCGATGACGATGCTCACTTTACCTCAACGTGAGCGGCGTCAGGCATGGGTGCTACTGGCACCCATGCTGCTGATGATGCTGCTGTTAACCGCCTGGCCGCTGGCTCGCACCCTGTGGCTGAGTTTTACCGACGCGGCGCTGGTAGGTGACGGCGTCACACCTGCCTGGGTGGGTGCGGACAATTTTATCTATGCGCTGACCGACCCGGATTTTCAGGCTGCACTGTGGCGCACGCTGTATTTCACCCTGGTTTCTGTGGCGTTCGAAGGGGTGATCGGCGTACTGGTGGCGCTGCTGCTTAACCAAAAGTTCCACGGCCGTAATGTTCTGCGGGTACTGGTTATTTTGCCCTGGGCGCTCCCGACCATCGTCAACGCCACCATGTGGCGACTGAACTTCAACCCGGATTACGGCAGTATCAACGCGCTGTTAACCCAGCTTGGGGTGATTGACCACTACCGCAGCTGGCTGGGCGACCCCACGTCGGCGCTCAACGCGGTGATGTTGGCAGACATTTGGAAAAACTACCCGTTGATTACCCTGCTGACATTGGCGGCGTTGCAATCCATCCCGGACGATTTGTACGAGGCTGCGCGGCTGGACGGTGCCTCTGCCTGGCGGCGTTTCCGGGCCATCACCCTGCCCGCCATTCTGGCCCCGCTGGCGGTGGCGCTGGTGTTGCGAACCATTGATGCCTTCAAGGTGTTCGACATCATTTACGTGATGACGCGCGGCGGCCCCATGGACAGCACCAAGACCCTCAGCTTCTTCGTGTATCAGGAGTCGTTCAGTTATCTGCGGGCCGGTAGCGGCGCAGCTTACGCGGTGTTGATGACCCTGCTGTGCGGCCTGCTGATCGCGCTGTACATGCTGATGCTGTTCCGCCAGCGCAGAAGGAGCCTCGCCGATGAAGCGTAAAATTCGCCTGGTATTGCGCTACGGTGCCGCGCTGCTGCTGGCTGTGTCGATCCTGGCGCCGATGCTGTGGCTGTTTCTGATGAGCGTCAGTTCCTCGGCCGATCTCACCCGCGTGCCGCTGGAATGGCTGCCGCGCCATTGGGACTTTTCACGCTATGGCAGCCTGCTTTCATTGCAGCCTGGCCAGCCGGGGGCCCTGTTCCTGCATGCGCTGTTCAACAGCCTGCTGGTGGCCTGCGGCGCGACGCTGATTTCGCTGTTGCTGGCGATCCCGGCGGCGTTCAGCTTCTCGCGTTATCCGGGGCGCGACGGTTGGCTGTTCGCCAGCCTGGCGATTTACATGGTGCCGCCGGTGGCCTTTGTGCTGCCGCTGTACTTTATTCTGCAGCAGTTGGCGCTGCTGAACACCCATATCGGTCTGGTACTGGTCTACTGCTCGCTGATCCTGCCGTTCCTCACCTGGATGCTGAAAAACCAGTTCGACGCCCTGCCGATAGACATCGAACAGGCTGCGCGGCTGGACGGGCTGCGTCAGTGGCAGGTGCTGCTGCGCATTACCCTGCCCTTGGCCAAACCGGCGCTGGGCGCTTCTGCGCTGTTTGGCTGGCTATTGGCCTGGGATGAATTTTTCTACGCGCTGCTGTTCACCAGCAATATTCAGGCGCAGACGCTGCCGGTGACCATCGCCGGTTTCACTGCCGGGCGCGCCACCGATGACGGGTTGATCGCCGCCGTCGGCATTCTGGCCGCCATTCCACCTCTTTTTATTGCCATCTGGTTGCAAAAAACGCTGGTTAGCGGCTTAACCAGTGGTGGCAGCAAAGGCTAATTTATTCAGGGAAATTAACATGATGAGCACCAATACCCGGCCCACGCTGTACGTGGTGGGCAATATCAACGTCGATGTGATCATGAGCACCTTGCAGCAGTGGCCGCAAAAAGGCACCGAAGCAATGCTGGATCACAGCGAACTGCGCCCCGGCGGTTCGGCCGGTAACTGCGCACTGGCGCTGGCGGCGCTGGAAACCCCTTACCGGCTGGTGGCCAATCAAGGCAACGACTATTTCAGCCCCTGGCTGGCCCAGCTGTTCCCGGAAAGCTCACTGTACTGGCCGACCTACAGCTGTGAAACCTCGCTGACTTTCGGCGTCACCCACCCCGACAACGAACGCACCTTTTTCAGCAATCAGGGCCACATCACTCGCCTGAGCCAGGACGATGTATTGCATCAAATCCCACTGTTTGCCGGTAATGGCGATACCATTTTGCTGTGCGGCACCTTCCTGTGTACCACCCTGCTGGCGGAATATCCGGTACTGCTGCAAACCCTGCGCCAGCGCGGCTATCGCATTGCGGTTGATACCGGCTGGCCGCCGCAGGGCTGGAGCGATGCGCTGCGCGCACAAATCGCCGACTGGCTGCCGTTCTGCGACATCCTGCTGCTCAATGAAGTGGAAACCTGCGGCATGGCAGGTCATGAGGATTTGTACACCGCCGCCCGTACGCTGAACCGGCAACAGCCGGCCGACGCCGCCTGCGTGGTGAAGTGCGGCCCGGACGGCGCGCGCATGTGGTGCGGTGAACGGCAATTGCAGGCGGCGGCACACCCGATCAAGGTGGTCGATACCATCGGGGCCGGCGACAGCTTTAACGCCGGTTTCCTGACCGCTTGCCTGTATGGCCATTCGGCTGCGGTGGCGCTGCGCTGGGGCATCCGCGCCGCCAGCCACGCCATCAGCAGTTCGCCACGCCAGTATCTGGACTGGAACACGTTAAAAACCTGCGCCGGAGAACTGCTCTGATGGCTAGTGTCGAACTGGTAAAAGTCGCCAAATACTATGGCAAGCAACGGGTGCTGAACCCACTGGATCTGACTATCCCCGACGGCAGTTTTACCGTGCTGGTCGGCCCGTCCGGCTGCGGCAAGTCCACGCTGCTGCGGCTGCTGGCCGGGCTGGATACGCTGACCGAAGGCGCGATCCTGCTGGATAAGCAAAAGATTAACGATCTGGATCCCGCCGATCGCGATATTGCCATGGTATTCCAGAGTTATGCGCTCTACCCGCACCTGACAGTGGCGGAAAACATGGCGTTCCACATGCAGGTGATGAAGGTCGCCAAAAGCGAACAACAGGCCAAGGTGCAGCAGGCAGCGCGCATTTTGGCGATCGACCACCTTTTACAACGCTACCCGAAAGAACTGTCCGGTGGCCAACGCCAGCGAGTGGCGATGGGCCGCGCCATGGTGCGCAACCCGAAAGTGTTTTTATTCGATGAACCGCTGTCCAACCTCGACGCCCAGTTGCGTATGGAGCTGCGCGCCGAGATTAAATCGCTGCATCAGCAGTTCAAAACCACCACGGTGTACGTCACCCACGACCAGATCGAAGCAATGACGCTGGCCGACCAAATCGTGGTGATGAAAGACGGTAATATCGTGCAGCAAGGCAAGCCGCTGGAGATCTACGACGCGCCCGCCAACACCTTTGTGGCGCGCTTTATCGGCTCACCGCCAATGAATTTGTTGGAAGGCATCGTGACGCCACGTGACAATCTGCCCGGCGTGGCCTGCGGCGAATTGTGGTTGCCATTACCCGCCAAATGGCGGCAGGCCGTGCCGGGCAGCCAGGTGATCCTTGGGCTGCGTCCGCACGATTTTCATTTAGTGGACACTAGCCAGCAGCCTGCCGCCACCTTGCGCCTGATGGAGATCACCGGCGATGTCAGCCTGCTGCACCTGACCTGGGGTGGTTATCGGCTGCATGTGCAATTCAGCGGGCGGGTCAATGCCGAAAGCGGCCAACCGCTGTGCCTGCAGCCCAATACTGAAGCGATCCACTTGTTCGATGCCGCTACCGGACAGCGATTGCGGGAAAGTTGAGGCATCTGGTGTACTAACCTCCTTAGCGGGCGCCATTGCTGCGCCCGCTAATTATCACCCACTTAACCTCTTTTTAACCTCTGTGTGATGCGCTATGCTCCAAATCTCTGCCAGCGTTAACATTTTTGAAACGGGGTTTCTCTCATGCCAGCATTTTGTCTGTGCTCCGCCCGGTGCACGCAACCATGAGTTTTTTTTCACGTGCCAGCGCGCTGCCGCTGCTGGTAGCGGGTGCCTTCTTTATGGAAAACCTCGACGGCACGGTGATTGTCACCGCCATGCCGCAGATGGCGGCGGCGTTCGGCGTAAGGCCGGTCGACATGAATATTGGGATCTCGGCTTATATTCTGACGCTGACGGTGTTTATTCCAGCCAGTGGCTGGATTGCCAACCGCTTCGGCGCCCGCAATATCTTTGCTGCTGCAGTGCTGATTTTTACCCTGGCATCGGTGCTGTGCGCCGCCAGCGTTGACCTGCCCACCTTCACCGCCGCCCGTATTCTGCAAGGCTTTGGCGGTGCACTGATGGTGCCGGTGGGTCGCCTGGTGGTGCTACGCAACACGGCCAAACCGGATCTGATCAAGGCCATTGCCACCATCACCTGGCCAGGGTTGGTAGCCCCAATCCTCGGCCCGCCGGTCGGTGGTTTTATTACCACCTACGCCTCATGGCACTGGATCTTTATTCTTAATGTGCCGCTGGGTATCGCCGCCTTGTGGTTGGCCTGGCGGCTGATCCCGCAGGAAGCGCCGCAGAAAGGTGTGCCTTTTGACGCGCTCGGCTTCATGTTGACCGGCATCGCCTGCTTCGGCCTGATGTTCGGTCTGGACTTGATCAACCACCCGCAACTGTCCTGGCTGGTGCCTGCGCTGTGTATTATCGGCAGCCTGGCATTAGGCGCACTGGCGGTTCGCCACGCCAAACGCACTGAGTACCCGCTGATCAATCTGTGGGCAATGCGAATAAAAAGTTACGCCGTCACTATTTGGGGCGGTACGCTGTTCCGCATCGCCATTGGTGCCGTGCCCTTCCTGCTGCCGCTACTGTTCCAGATCGGCTTTGGCCTGAACGCCTTCGACGCAGGGCTGCTGGTGCTGGCGGTATTTGCCGGGAATCTGGTGATGAAGCCGTTTACCTCGGCGGTGCTGTACCGTTTTCGCTTTCGCACCACGCTGGTGGTCAATGGCTTGTTAAACGCCGGCACTATTTTCGCCTGTGCGCTATTGACGCCACAGACCCCGACCTGGCTGATTCTGGCGCTGCTGTTCGTCAGTGGGCTGACGCGCTCCATGCAGTTCACCGCGCTTAATACTCTGGCGTTTTCCGAAGTGCCACAGCCGCAGATGAATGGCGCCAATACGCTGTTCAATGTGTCGCAGCAAATGGGCAGCGGACTGGGTATCGCTATCGGCGCGCTGGCCCTGCGGCTGGCAGAGATGCTGATGCCGCAAACGGCCGAGCGTATCCCTCTGGCTGATTTTCAGTGGGCGTTTGTGGTCATCGGCGTGATTGCCCTGCTGGCCGTGGTTGACTGCTTTACCCTGAGCGCCAACGCCGGCAGCGAGGTACGCCAGAGAACCCCCGCTACCGCCCCAGTGCAGAAATAAGTCGCATCTGCCGTCAATCAACGTAATATCGATGATCCGCCCCGTTTCACCGGTGCGGATTTTTTGCCGTTTTGGCCTGAAAAGCGAGGTAATAATAATGAATCACAGTGACCTTTCTCAGTGCCGCGTTAACACCGACCGGTTGTTGATTGCCCCATTTACCGCAGCAGACGCCGACGATGTCTACCAGGCGATCACCCCTACCTTGACGCGCTATATGAACTTTGAGCCCGAGGAGTCGCCGGAAGCCTTTGCCAACGTTTGGCAAACCTGGCTGCCGCTGATCCGCGAAGGCGAAGAAATGATTTACATCGCTCGCCTGCGCGACACCAAACAGTTTGTCGGCATGGGCGGCGTTCACGACTTGTACAACACCACGCCTGAACTGGGCATCTGGGTGAAAGAGAACCTGCACGGCAAAGGCTATGGGCGCGAAATCGTGCACGCCATGGCGGTGTGGGCAAGCGTTCGTTACCATCCGCGCCACTTTATCTATCCGGTCGCCGAACAGAATACGCCAAGCCGACGTATCGCCGAATCTCTGGGCGGCGTAGTGGCCGGCCGACGCGAAAACACCAAATACGACTGCGTGGTCTATCACATACCGCCACAGCTATAATCGAAGTCTTAGCATTGCCTAATGCCGCTCAGTGAATGCTGAGTGGCATTTTATTATCCAAATTAAACTATCGTGTTGTTTGGCTAACCACAAAACGTAAGCTCATATAACCCATTGTTTTTCTCCGCTAGGATTTTCACACACAAAAGACATTACAGTTTGTGTGGAAAATAAACGCTAAAATATTTTAATATCCTTAGGAGAACAACAATGAGCAACAAAACCCTATCAACCTCCCCTAACCAACTCGGTAGCGGTAATTTACCTTCAGGTTATGATGAGATTAATTTCAGGATGGAAAATGGCAACTGGACAAAGGAAATAAAACTGCCATTAGAACCTACCGATAAAAACAAGGTAAATATTATCTCTAACGCAGCTTATACTGCTTACCTTGATACTACAGAGGTCGACGTACCATTAAAGTCAATACCTATTAAAACCGGAAGCAGCTTCACTCTGGTCTATCAGGCAAACATCAGCAAATGGTCCATTAGTGGACCGGGAATCAGTTATCTTTCACCTAATAGCGTTGGTGATACCATTCCTGAAAAACCAGACAATATCACTTTTTACACACTGGCTGACCACAACTGGGTCCCGGCAGTTACGCTACCCGCCAAGGCTAACGATGGCGCCTATATTGTTGTCCGCTCCCTTGCAGCCTGGAACGCCAAAGTAAATACAACGAACATGTTGTATGCCAGCACGGCCACTATCTTTACCAATGACATTTATACCTTCAAATATCTGGCAGCATTTAATGGTTGGGTGATTGACTCCGCACCGGTCCGAACTCTATTTGCTGATAATATTAACGTTCAAATGCCAAAACCGACTTCGCAGTTCACTGAGGTGAAATTTACAAGTCAGCACTGGATTGAGCTAATAAGACTGCCGGAAAACGCCGGCGATCGCGATAAAGTATCAATAAAATCTTCGTCCATTTTCTATGCAGCCATTGATGCCTCTAACGTCAATATGCCTGGCGCAATGTATTTATACAACGGTGACCAGTATGATTTCATTTATATTGCCGAGAATAAAAAGTGGCAATTAATGAAACATCCAGACTCACGTTTCTACGCTTATGAGCTTCCTAATGGAAGACTTGGACAACTCGGCCGGCCACGCACGCTGATCCATGCTGGCGTCGGTAATCCTCATTCGCAATTGGAATTACCTGGAAACCAACCAGCGGGAAGCCGCGTCGTTATCACCAGTGATGCTGCCAAGGACTTTACCGTATTAGCCGATGGGAAAACCTATCCTGTTTCTAATGGTGAAATCGTGGCGTTTAAGGTGGATGAAAATAAAGCCTGGAGTAAAGAAACCATTACCATCGATCTATTGCTGCTTTACAGCGACAAAGCCGCCGCTCGAATGGGGGAGGACATCATGCGCAACCGGCTGATTGAGGGTTTCAATATGACTAATGAGGCTCTGGAAAACTCCGGTGCCAACTTCCGCTATCGTATGCGTGGTCTGCGTCAGGTTGTCGCAAAAGACCATTGGAAAGAATTGATTGACCCACTTCGTGAGTTACGTAGCGATCCTACCGTTCAGGGCTGGCGAGATAGTCTAAAAGCAGATGGCATTTACTATGAAGGTACTGAAGATGGCTGTGGTTTAGCCTGGGTTCGCTCCAGTGCTTTCAACATGGTTGCCTCCGGCTCAATCAATTGTGGCACCACGGTAATGCGCCATGAACTTGGCCATAATATGGGCTTGAATCATGCCGACTCTGGCGGTTCTTATAATCAGGGTTATTCATTGGTCAGGAGTATTATGGGTGGCAACACCATTCCCTATTACTCCACTCCACATCGCTATACTCAGGATTATGGCATTCCAATGGGGATCGTGGATAAGGTCGATGCTGTACGCGCGATGAATGAGTTTTCTGCGACGGTCGCCGCATACCGTTAAATGTTGACCTAACCGGTGCATCTGCGCCGGTTAATCAAAAGCAGTTCAAAAAACCGCCCGCCTGGCAACAGCGATGGCGGTTTTTCGGCGTGGATGCCGATAACCACTGCCACTTGAAGTAGGATTATGCTAATGCTAGTAGCATCCTGATTAAAAACAGTTGAGGAACAGCAACATGATCATTTTTGTTACGGGCGCCACATCCGGTTTTGGTGAAGCCATTACACGACGCTTTATCCGCGAAGGGCATCAGGTGATTGCCTCCGGTCGTCGTGTCGAACGTCTGGAAGAATTGAAAGACGAGTTGGGTGAAGCTCTGCATATCGTCCGCCTCGACGTGCGTAACCGCGCCGCCATTCAGCAGGTGATTGATGAGCTGCCTGCGGCGCTGCGCCACATCGACATCCTGGTTAATAACGCCGGGCTGGCGCTGGGTATGGAACCCGCGCACAAGGCCAATGCCGATGACTGGGAAACCATGATCGACACCAACACCAAAGGCCTGGTGAACATGACCCGCGCCCTGCTGCCGGACATGGTAGAACGCAACGTTGGCCACGTGATCAATATCGGATCGATCGCTGCCAACTGGCCGTATGCCGGTGGCAACGTTTATGGCGCGACCAAAGCCTTTGTCAAACAGTTCAGCCTCGGCCTGCGAGCTGACCTGCACGGTACCCGCATCCGTGTGACCGATATTGAACCGGGTCTGGTGGGCGGCACCGAATTTTCCAACGTGCGCTTCAAGGGCGACGACGGCAAGGTGGACAAGGTCTACGACGGCGCCAATGCGCTGACGCCAGAAGATATCGCCGAGTCGGTGTTCTGGGTCGCGACCCTGCCGGCCCACGTCAACATTAACTCGCTGGAAATCATGCCGGTCAGCCAATCCTTTGCCGGGCTGAATATCCACCGCGAGTCTTAATCCTGAGCGGCAGGGCTTGCCCCTGCCATCGTTTTTCAGGCCGCACGCCAGCCGGAAACGATAATCAGCATGCCTGCCAGGGCCACACCGGCCCCCAGCCAGTCCAGCGCCGATAATTTCACCCCGTCCACCACCCGCAGCCACAATAACGCCGTCGCCACATAAACCCCACCATAGGCCGCGTAGACCCGCCCACTGGCCGCCGGGTGCAGCGTCAACAACCAGACAAACAGCATCAGACTGACTGCTGCCGGCAACAGTAACCAGGCACTGGCGCTTTTTTTCAGCCACAAATAAGGCAAGAAACAGCCGATGATCTCGGCCAGTGCGGTGGCGAAAAATAACAGGGTGGTCTTTAACATGGGGGAAACTTTCTCTCTGTAAAGTAAACAAGGCCGTGCTTGACTGGTGCAGCTCAGGGGCGCGATGGTATATTTATCAACACGCCTGCGGGCGCGGTAAAGCCAGTGTTGCCGTTTTCAGGCAACACTAACTCATAAGGATGAAACGATGAAAACACTTTCGACTCAACGACTGCTGCGCGGGATGCTGCCGGTCGCCATGCTGATGCTGATGGGGGCCTGGCAGGCTCCGGCGCTGGCCGCCAGCTGCACTCAGGGCAGCACCTGCGTTACCGTCGATGGCAGCAACAGCGGGGCCATGAGCACCGAAGCGGCTCGTCAAAGCAAGGAGCAGTTTAACGATACCAAATCCCTGCGCAACAAGGTTAACACCCGCGTGGAGAAAGAGTTCGACAAGGTAGACAAGGCGATTGATAGCGAAGATCGCTGCGACGACAGCCTGAACGTCAATGCTTACTGGGAGCCGAACACTCGCAAATGTCTGGATCGCCAGACCGGTCGTCAGATTAATCCTTAATCTGGTCGCAGCAAGGCGGTGAGCGTTACCCTACGCCACCGTTGCTGCTATCCTGACAAAGGAAGCCCATTTTCAAATAAGGACGAATGGATGAAAAAAGCGCTTATCTTGGGTGCACTGCTGATGGCCGCGGCACCGCTGGCCGCCCTGGCCTCGTGCGAAAGCGTGAAGGCAGACATTTCGCAGAAAATCGTCAAAAACGGCGTGCCGGAATCTGGTTTCAAACTGGATATCGTGCCGAACGATCAGGCCCAACAGGCCGGTGGACTGGTCGTTGGCCACTGCGAAAACGACACTCAGAAGATTGTTTATACTCGCCTTGGTAACGGCGATGACAACGGTGACGCGGCTCAGACCGGCACCAGCCAGGATACGAAAACCTCGCAATAATTACCGTTTTAGGGCGCTCTGTGCGCCCTTTCCTTTTTATTTATGCCTGCTCCGCCTCTTCCCCCTCACCCTGTGGCCGATGCCGCGCGGGGATCAGCATCGCCGCCGCCAGTGCCAGCAATGAGAGCAACGCCGAAACCAAAAATACCCAGTGCAACGAAGCGGCAACCTGCTGCGTCATGCTCGTCAGTATTTCCGGCGTCATCGCACTACGTGCAGCCGGTTCCATCAATTGCTGTACCGGATCGGTCGTTTGCGGCAAACGAAGCTGCAAGTTGATATTCAGCGTCGCACCTAAAATAGCGGTACCCATCGCCGACCCCATCATACGGGTAAACACCGTGCAGGCGGTGGCAATGCCGCGGATGCTGTGGTGAGCCGCGTTCTGCACCGAAACCAAAAACGTGGTGTTGCACAACCCCATACCCGCACCGACCATAAACGCCGCTACCCGGCCCCACAATAAGCCACCGCTCGGCTGCAGCAACAACAGAATCAGCCCACCGGCCAGTAATAATAATGCCCCCAGTAGCGCCGTAGTGCGATAAGAGGTCATCAGCATCAGCCGACCGCTGAGGGTACTGGCCAACGGCCAACCAATCGACATCAGCGCCAGTGTGGTACCGGCCTCCAGGGGCGTTCCGCCCATCACACCCTGAATAAAGGTCGGCAGAAAGGCACTGATACCCATCATCGCCGCGCCAATCACCAGACCGCCAATATTGCCGGCCACGATCACCCGGCTTTGCCATAACGCTAGCGGAAACAGTGGCTCTGGTGCCCGCCGCTCCTGGCGGATCAGCAACATCAGCGAAACCGCCGCCAACGCCAATAATGGCAGCACCCACCAACCGAGATTCTCTGCCTGCAGCAGTGACAGCAGCAGCGCGGTAACAAACAGCGTCAGCCAGGCGGTCCCAGCCAGATCCAGCGCATGTTTACGCACCTGTTGGCGAGAAGGGAGATAACGCGCCAGGAGAAACATCGCCAGCAGACCGATCGGCAAGTTGACCCAGAATACCAGCGCCCAGGGCAAGTGCTGGACGATAAACGCCCCCAACAATGGGCCAATAATCGCCGACACGCCCCAAACGCTGGAAATGTAGCCCATCACCTTGGGTCGCTCGGTCGGGCTGTAGACATCGCCAATAATGGTGGTGGCTGTCGGCATAATTGCCCCGGCGCCCAGCCCCTGCAACAGCCTAAAACCAATCAGCCAGTACATGTTCGGCGAGAAACCGCACAATACCGAACCCAATAAAAACAGCGACGCGCCAAAGAAAAACACCCGCTTGCGCCCCAGCAGATCCGCCAGCCGACCATAAATGGGAATGGTGATGGCCTGCGCCAACAGATAGACCGCAAACACCCAGCCGAGCAGGGAAAAACCGCCAAGATCGCCGATAATGGTTGGCATCGCCGTGGCGACAATGGTCGCCTCTATGGCCGACATGAACATCGCCAACATGCAGGCGATCAGGATTAGGGGACGATGAGCGATTGGAGCAGGTGTGTCGTTATTTGTCATAGCGTAATTACAAACCGTAGATTCTTGTTTGCCTTAAATTATACCAGCCGGATTAAAGGTTGCCGTTACCGGTGTCTACTTCCCTGTTTTTACTGGCTATAAACGCACCATTTGAACAGAAAGTGACATCGTCACTAAAATGCCATTCGCGGCTCGCCGCAACGAATAAACCGCGATGCTGCCGGCGAATCTGTAAAGATTCACTGGCCTTCGGCCGGGTCGGCAAGCACAATGCTCAGCTGAACCTTTCATTTTTCTCACGATTTTACTGACGCATGAAACGATTGGTCCACCTGCACCATTATCGCGCCCTGCTGCGCCGTCTGTTTATTGCCATCTTTCTTGGTATTGCCGCTGCGTTGGTGGTTTGGCTGTTTCACCGAGCGATGCTCGGGCTGGAATGGTTACTGCTGGACCACGAGGACGGTAGTCTGGTGGCCGCCGCCGCCGCATTGCCCGGCTGGCGCAGAGCGCTAACCCCGGCGTTGGGTGGGCTGGCGGCGGGGCTGTTATTGTGGGTTTATCAACGCTATCAGCACCAGCGGCAGGTTGCCCCCACTGATTATATGGAGGCGATCGAAACCGGTGATGGCCGCCTCGACGTCAGCGCCAGCCTGGTAAAATGCCTGGCCTCACTGCTGGTGGTTTCCAGCGGCAGCGCTATCGGTCGCGAAGGTGCGATGATCCTGCTGGCGGCATTGGTAGGCTCCGTGTTTGCCCAGCGCTTTACCCATGAGAAAGAGTGGAAACTGTGGGTGGCCTGCGGGGCCGCAGCCGGTATGGCCAGCGCTTATCATGCCCCACTGGCCGGCAGCCTGTTTATCGCCGAAATTCTGTTTGGCACCCTGATGCTGGCCTCGCTCGGCCCGGTGGTGATTGCCGCCGTCAGCGCCCTGCTGGTAACCAATTTGCTTAACGGCGGTCAGGCGCCGCTGTATCTGGTGGAGCCGCTGCCCGCGCCCTGGCCGGTGCAATATCTGCTGATGGCGCTGCTCGGCGTATTGGCCGGTGTCTGCGGCCCGTTGTTCCTGTGGGCAATGTCTTCTTCCGGGCGCGCATTCCGTTCGCTGCGACTAAAACCGCCGTTGCAATTGGCGCTGGGTGGGCTAATTGTCGGGCTGCTGTCGCTGCTGTTTCCTGAAGTGTGGGGCAATGGCTACAGCGTGGTGCAGTCGCTGCTCAGTGCGCCGCCCGGCGTATTGCTGGTCGGCGCCATTCTGATCTGCAAGTTGCTGGCGGTGCTCGCCAGCAGTGGCTCTGGGGCGCCTGGCGGTGTGTTCACGCCAACGCTGTTTGTCGGGGCGGCGCTCGGCTCGGTGGTTGGGCAACTCTGCGCTATCTGGCCGGAGCTGGGCAGTGCGGTACCGATTCTGATGGCGTTAACCGGCATGGCTACGCTGTTGGCGGCCACCACCCACGCGCCGATTATGGCTGCGCTGATGGTGTTCGAAATGACCGGTGAATATACCCTGCTACCGGGGATTCTGTTGGCCTGTGTGATCGCCACCACCGTCTCACGCGGTTTACGTTCGGTGTCGGTCTATCACAATGCCTAACGGTTTAGCAATGGCGAGATATCCAGATAACGCGCCAATTCACGCTGCTCGGCGCGTGGCAGATAAGGGATTTCACCCAACAGCGGCGCAGGAATGCGTTGCTGCATCGCATCGATAGTTTCGGCGTAGTGTGCCAGCCCCGGATTGATGCGGTTCGCGACCCAGCCCAACAGCGGCAAGCCATCATTAATGATCGCCTGCGCCGTTAATAAAGCGTGGCTGACACAACCCAGTTTGATCCCCACCACCAGAACCACCGGCAGTTGTTCCTGAATGACCCATTCGGCGTAAGGCCGCATATCGTTCATCAACACGCGCCAGCCGCCACTCCCTTCTACCACCACGGTATCGGCCTTGGTGGACAAATGCTGTAGCCCACTGCTCATCACGCCATAGTTGATATCGTCGGTAGGTTGCGCGTGAAAGACCTCTTCCAGACAGGTGATGGGATTAACTTCCTGATACGACAGCGGCATGGTTGAGGATGCCTGTAAAACCAAAGCGTCTTTATTGCGAAGGCCTTCGCTGGTTTCCTGACAGCGCGCAGCGACAGGTTTGTAGCCGGCCACAGAACGGCCTTGCGCAGCAAGCGCCTGTAATAAAGCGCGGGAAACCACGGTTTTACCGACATCGGTATCCGTACCTGTAACAAATAAACGCGTTAACATGAATTAATTGCCCCGAGATGCACCGTTAACCAAAAAATCGCCAAAAATGTGGCGAAAGCGACGAACGGGAAAAGTCTAGAGGATGCCGGGGGGACGGGGCTTGAGGTAGCTCAACCTTTTGTCGTTAAACGATAAGAATCACTGATTGGTATTAGCCTTGCAGCAACTGCACCAGCAGCGAACCGTTGTATAACGCTTCTTTCACCAGTGCCGCGCCGGGCATGGTGCCTTTATTGAAGAACTGAGTGGACTCTACCTGAACCTGCTCACTGTAGGCCGGCAGCGACTGCTGACGTATACAGGAGGCAATGGCCGGATGCAGAATTTCCGCCGCCCGGTTCAGCGGAGAACCGACCAGAATTTTTTCCGGATTGAACAGGTTAACCATGATCGCCAGAATGCGGCCCACGCTGTGCCCCACCCCAAGGATAATATCTTTCGCCAACTGGTCACCCGCCAGCGCCGCATCACACAGAGACTCAACCGTCAGCGGTGCACCGTGCAGGCTGGAGCTCATGGAAGCACTGAGACGCTGCTGGGCGATTTCCAGTATATTTTCGATGCTGGCGACGGTTTCCAGGCAACCGTGATTGCCGCAGTAACAGCGTTTGCCGTAAGGATCGACCTGAGTATGGCCAATCTCCACCACGCTGCGGCTGCCGGCGTGCAGCACCCTGCCACCGGTGATCACCCCAGCGCCGACGTTGTGATCGATCACCACCTGAATCACGTTTTGACTGCCGCGAGAAGCACCGTATAAGGCTTCGGCCATGGTCCAGGCGCTGATATCGTGCTGCAGGTAAACCGGCAGACCGGTACGCGTTTCCAGCGCCGGGCCTAACGGCATATCTTCGACGTCGTAAAACGGCATGCGGTGCACCACGCCGGAGATCGCATCAACCATACCCGGCAGCGTAATGGCGATTGCCGTCAGGCGTTCCAGCTTGCTTTGATGGCGGATAAAGAACTGGTCGACTTCAACCAGAATGCGTTTTAACAGTGGGTCGGGGTGTTCGGCGGCCAGTGGCAACAACTCTTCCACCACCAGTTTGCTGCTGATATCGCGCAGTGCCAACGTAATGGTGCCCCGGCTGATGCGGGCAGAAAGGTAGTGCCAGGCTTCGGTGTCCAGTACCAGCCCAACCGCCGGACGGCCACGGCTGCCGACTTCCTGGAACTCGGTTTCTTTAACCAGATGAGCTTCCAGCAGTTCGCGGACAATCTTGGTGATACTGGCGGGGGCGAGTTGCGCCCGTTTTGACAATTCGATGCGCGAAATCGGGCCCAGTTGATCGATCAGCCGATAAACTGCCCCTGCATTTGTTTGCTTGATTTGATCGATATGCCCAGGCTGCCCAACAGCAATCACAAACCTGCTCCTACTATTTTTCGCGCTTCTAAATAAAGACTATCGGCTATGGTGGGGCTTTTGTAATAAAGCGTCAACTATTTGATTCGTTATGTGATTTGCTGCACAAATTCACCCCACTTTCACTGCGGATTGCGTTTAATTTACCCAGTTTGGCATTCAGGGCAACAGTAATGCCATCAAGGAATTGGCCGCTGCCGTGAGGGGGCGCTGGCGATGATGCACCAACCAAACTTCAGTCATCGCCTCAGGTTCCGCCAGCGGCAAATACTGCACACCGTCGATTTTAACCCGGGCGAAAGACGCCGGCAGAATCGAGATCCCCAACCCGGAAGAAACCAGGCCGATGATGGTCATCGCCTCACCGACTTCCTGGGTGATATAAGGGGTGATCCCCGCTTTAGCCAGCAGCGACAAAATTTCGTCATGCAGCGCAGTTCCCACTTCGCGCGAGAAAAAGACGAAGGGTTCTTCCGCCAGATGTTGGAAGCGCAGCGTACCGGGTGCCACATGGGTTAGCGGATGCCCTTCCGGGACCACTGCCACCAGGGGTTCGCACAGCAAAAGTTGGTGCTTTAATACCTCCGGCAAACGCGTGTTACGCATCACCCCCAAATCCAGCTCGCCATTGAGCAAGGGTTCAATCTGCTGTTTGGTATTCACTTCACGCATTTTGATATGCACCTGTGGGTGCTGCTGGCGAAAAGCTCGCAGGCTGCGCGATACCACGCTGATAAAGGGGGCCGAAGAGGTGAAACCTATGGTCAATTCGCCCAGTTCGCCACGTTCCAACCGTGCCGCTTTCTCGGCAGCACGACTTACCTGATCGAGCACCTGATAGGCTTCTTTCAGAAACATTTCCCCCGCCTGCGTCAGGCTGACATTGCGGTTGTTACGCGCCAGCAAGCGCGCCCCCACCATTTCCTCCAGCGCCTGGATCTGCTGGCTAAGCGGCGGCTGAGAGATGCGCAAACGTTCTGCGGCACGACCAAAATGCAACTCTTCCGCCACGGCGACAAAATAACGCAGATGTCTTAACTCGATATTCATATGTTTAACGTCTTAATTTTAATTATTAATATATTAGACAAAAAACTGCCCTCTCCCTATGATTTTGTTAACCAAAGATGTACTTGTTTAACCCCATGTTCGGTAAGGAAAGACTGTGACAACCCCTGTGCGTTCTGCGGCCGGTATGCCGTCGACGCTGGCCGCCAACGACGATGCGGCTGCTGCGCCAAAAACCCAACGCTCCACCCTTAATAAATTACCCTACATCGAACGCGGAACGCCGCAGTTTATGCGCGTGACTCTGGCGTTGTTCTCTGCCGGTCTGGCCACTTTTGCCTTGCTGTATTGCGTGCAACCGATCCTGCCGGTTCTGTCGCAAGACTTCGGTATTTCCCCAGCACAAAGCAGCCTGTCGCTGTCGGTGTCCACCGGCCTTTTGGCGATCGGTCTGATGTTCACCGGCCCACTGTCCGACGCCATCGGCCGTAAGTCAGTAATGGTGGTGGCACTACTGTTAGCGGCAATCTGTACCCTGATTTGCGCCTTTATGACCAGTTGGCATGGCATTCTGCTGATGCGTGCACTGATAGGCCTTTCGCTGAGCGGTGTCGCCGCCGTCGGTATGACCTATTTGAGCGAAGAGATCCATCCCAGTTTTGTCGCCTTTTCGATGGGGCTGTATATCAGCGGCAACTCCATCGGCGGCATGAGCGGCCGCCTGGTGACGGGGGTACTGACCGACTTCTTCTCCTGGCGGGTATCGCTGGCGGTGATCGGGGTGTTCGCGCTGGCCGCCGCCTGCATGTTTTGGCGCATTTTGCCCGAATCAAAGCATTTTCGTGCCAGTTCGTTGCGCCCGCGCACCCTACTTATTAACTTCCGCCTGCATTGGCACGACAAAGGCTTACCCCTGCTGTTTGCCGAGGGTTTTCTGCTGATGGGCAGCTTTGTCACCCTATTCAACTATATTGGCTATCGCCTGCTGTCGGATCCTTATCACCTCAGCCAGGCGATAGTGGGCCTGTTGTCGGTGGTGTATCTGACCGGTTCCTACAGTTCGCCGAAAGCCGGTGCCATGACTTCCCGTTTTGGCCGTGGGCCGGTACTGTTGGCTTCGACGCTGATTATGCTGATCGGTATCCTGATTACCGCTCTGGCACCGGTAGCGGTTATTTTTATCGGCATGATGTTGTTCACCGCCGGTTTCTTTGCTGCCCATTCGGTTGCCAGCAGTTGGATTGGTCGCCGCGCGCGCCGTGCCAAGGGCCAGGCATCGTCACTTTATCTGTTCTGTTATTACTTGGGTTCCAGCGTCGCCGGTACCCTCGGCGGCGTGTTCTGGCACAGTTTCGGCTGGAACGGTGTGGTGGCCTTTATCAGCGTGATGCTGCTGCTCGCCCTGTTGGTCGTGCATTACCTGAAGAAACTGCCGGAAGCCGCACGCGTTTGATCCCTGCTTGCCGCCTGCCTCTGGTGCAGGCGGTAACCCCCCTTAAAACCTCTGCCAGGCTGGACCACTCGGTCTCCCTGCCCACACTGCTGCTGATGTTGCCCTTTCGTTTGTTATTCTCTTATTGTATGTTGTAACTAAAATAGGAGTGCATGATGGATAAATACGGTTTAATCGGCAGGATGAATGCTTGCTTCAGTGAACTGGAACAGGCTCTGACGGGCCTCCACCAGCAGATCCTGCCATTACGCTTGCTGGCTGGGCGGGTGTTTAGCCTGCCCGAAATCGAGAAAGGCAAGGAACATGACGCGGTGGCGCAGATTGCCGTCGAACAGCATGTTGGCCTGGCCGCACGCGATTTGGCGCTGGAACACTATCAGCGGCTGTTTATCCATCACAACAAACACAACATCAGTAGCAAGGCGGCAGTACGCCTGCCCGGTGTGATTTGCCTGGCGGTGGAACAGCCGGAATACCTGGCGCTGCAACAGCAAATTGCCCTGATTAACCGGCTGAAGGCCGAACTGGAGCAGATCATCACCGTCGACTCCGGCCTGGCGCCGGAGCAACGTTTTGACTTCGTCCACACCCACCTGCACGGCTTAATCACCCTTAGCGCCTATCGTACCCTCACCCTTTTGACCAATCCGGATTCGGTGCGTTTCGGCTGGGCCAATAAGCACATTATCAAAAACGTAAAGCGCGACGAGATCCTGGCGCAGCTGGAAAAGAGTCTAAAAGCCGGGCGTGCGGTGCCACCGCATAATCGTGAGCAATGGGCCGAGCTGGTCAGTCGCGAGATTGACGATATCAGCCGCCTGCCCCAGCAGGCGGTACTGAAGATTAAACGGCCGGTAAAGGTACAACCCATCGCCAGGGTATGGTATCAGCCGCAGCAAAAGCAGGTGCAACACCCCTGCCCGCTGCCGCTGATTGCCCTGTGCCAGGTAGAGAACGGTGCTCAGGTGCCAAAAATTGGCGAATTGCTCAATTACGACGCCGCTGCGGTCAAACATAAATACAAACCGGATGCCAGGCCGCTTCGGCTGCTGGTAAAGCGGCTGCATCTGTATACCGACGTACCTGCTCGTTGAGGCTACAGGGCTGTTGATGCCATCAATTACTTCTTCATGCTGCCGACCATATCTTCCGGGCGCACCCACAGGTCAAATTCCTCTTCGGTCAGGTAGCCCAGCTTCAGCGCCGAGGCTTTCAGCGTCAGGCCTTCCTTGTGCGCTTTCTTGGCGATTTCTGCCGCTTTGTCATAACCAATATGGGTATTGAGCGCGGTCACCAGCATCAGTGACTCATTCAGCAACTGGCTGATGCGGTCACGGTTAGGTTCGATGCCCACCGCACAATGCTCATTAAAGCCCTGCATACCGTCGGCCAGCAGGCGAATTGATTGCAAATAGTTGTGGATCACCATCGGCCGGAACACGTTTAACTCAAAGTTGCCGGAAGCGCCGCCGATATTCACCGCTACGTCGTTGCCCAACACCTGCGCGCACAGCATGGTCATCGCTTCGCACTGGGTTGGGTTGACCTTGCCCGGCATGATGGAACTGCCCGGTTCGTTTTCCGGAATAGAAATCTCCCCGATGCCACAACGCGGGCCGGAGGATAACCAGCGTACATCGTTGGCAATTTTCATTAGCGAAGCCGCCAGCCCTTTCAGTGCGCCGTGGCCATGCACCAACGCGTCGCAGGTGGCCAGCGCTTCAAATTTGTTGGGCGCGGTAATGAACGGCTGCCCGGTCAGTTCAGCCAGCGCTTTGGCGACGCGAACCGCATATTCCGGATGGGTATTGAGCCCCGTACCCACGGCGGTACCGCCCAGCGCCAGCTCACAGATATGCGGGATACTGGCTTCAATGTGCTGCAGGTTATGCGCCAACATGGCTGCCCAGCCGGAAATCTCCTGGCCGAGAGTCAGAGGGGTCGCGTCCTGCAAGTGGGTGCGGCCAATTTTGACGATATCGCGGTAGGCTTCCGCCTTGTTGCTTAGAGTTTTATGCAGCACTTTCAGTTCGGGGATCAGGTGCTCACGCACCGCGATCACCGCGGCCACGTGCATCGCGGTCGGAAACACGTCGTTGGAGCTTTGGCTTTTGTTGACGTCGTCATTCGGATGTACCCGTCGTTCTTCGCCACGCACGCCACCCAGTAACTCACTGGCGCGGTTGGCCAGCACTTCATTCATGTTCATGTTGGTCTGGGTACCGGAACCGGTTTGCCAGATGGATAACGGGAATTCTTCCGTATGCTGATCTGCCAGCACTTCATCGGCGGCGCTGATAATGGCGTTGGCACGCTCGGCAGGCAGTAAACCCAGGTCCATATTCACGCTGGCCGCCGCGCGTTTGGTCAACGCCAGAGCATGGATCAAGGCGGTCGGCATCTTTTCGGAAGAAATGCGGAAGTGCTCCAGTGAGCGCTGAGTTTGCGCCCCCCATAGCCGATCTGCCGGTACTTCGATGGGTCCCATAGAGTCTTTTTCAATACGAACGGCTGCCATCACGATCTCCTTAGTACAATTCCTAAAAATGTACGATTACGCCAACGCACTCATGCCCGCCGGCACACCCCAACCAGTATAGTGGCATAATAACTATTCGCATTAAGAGAGTTGGCTCACAGCATTTTTTCGCCATATGCCCCGTTTATTGTACGGCCATTATTGGCCAGTAAACTTTCTCGGTCCACAAGGCGAACGTCAGCAATAAAAAAAGCGCCGTCTGGCGCTCTGATTATTTATTTCCAGTCAGAAGATTAATGGTGATGTTGATTATAGGCGTTAATTCGTTGGTCCTGCAGATGATTGATTTCATCATAAGCGTCCTGACGTTCATTATGGCGATAGACACCCACACCGACGGCTCCGGCAACAGCGGTAACCGGGTGAATGACCGGCGTAGCCACCACCGGCGCAGCAGACACTACGACGGGCGCAGGCGTGATTACCACCGGCCTTGGCACCACCACAATAGGTCGTGGTGCCACAATAACCGGCCGCGCGACGCCATAGCCATAAGCGTGGGTAACCACGACGGCCGCATTGGCGCCCGAAGTACAAAGAACCAGAGCCAGTAACAGTTTTTTCATCAACGCCTCGATGCTAATAATATTTAGATTGGATTATTGGCACGCACTCTATAGTGACGCTGGGAAATAAATTTAGCTAGTTGTGTGATTAGCGATGAAATCGAAATGAATATGATGAGAAAGATATTCAGCCGGTAATAATTCAATGCAAAAATCACAGTTTGAAATAGAAAATAATGCCAAAGGACCAAACACCCTCCTCGGTCATTTTTTATATTCCCCGGAGAATATATCGGCGTTTTTTTAAACACTCTCTTCCCGTTGCCAACCGACAGCTGAATTGTGGCAATAGTTGCTATCACGTTATACTTTGACGGCCTTGAGTCGCGGCAGAAACAATGCAGCCGCACCACTTGTTTGATCGCGCCCCGCTTTTGCGCCGAGGTTCAAGTGTAGGATAAGGCGCACCAGGTTTTTCACAGTCAGCAACTACCGCCCCCAGGCGGCGAACGCAAAGGATGTTTATCAAGATGCAAAAAATGACCAACGCAGTGCAAAACTATGCATGGGGCAGCCACGACGCGTTAACCCAACTGTATGGCATCGCCAACCCTCAAGGGCAACCGATGGCCGAACTGTGGATGGGGGCGCATCCGAAAAGCAGCTCTCGCGTGGTCGGTGCCGACGGCAATTTGCGCTCGTTGCGCGATGTCATTGATGAAGATCAGCCCAAGCAACTGGGAGCCAAGGTTGCCGGTCGCTTTGGCGAATTGCCGTTCCTGTTCAAGGTGCTGTGTGCCGATCAGCCGCTGTCGATTCAGGTGCACCCAAGCAAATCCGCCGCTGAGGCAGGTTTCGCCAAAGAAAATGCCGCCGGCATTCCACTGGACGCGGCTGAACGCAACTATAAAGATCCTAACCACAAGCCGGAGCTGGTGTTCGCCCTGACGCCTTTCCTGGCGATGAATGGCTTCCGCGAACTGTCCGATATTGTTTCCCTGCTGCAGCCGATCGCCGGTGCCCATCATGATATCGCCGCCTTCCTGCAACAACCGGATGTCAGCCATCTGTCATCCCTGTTTGCCAGCCTGCTGGCGATGAGCGGCGAGCAGAAATCGCTGGCGCTGGGTGTGCTGAAAGCCGCGCTGAATAACCAACAGGGCGAAACCTGGGACACCATCCGCTTTATCGCCGGTTTTTATCCGGAAGACAGCGGCCTGTTCTCACCGCTGCTGCTGAACGTGGTACAGCTCCAGCCGGGTGAAGCGATGTTCCTGTATGCCGAAACGCCGCACGCCTACCTCAAGGGTGTGGCGCTGGAAGTAATGGCTAACTCGGACAACGTGCTGCGTGCCGGTCTGACGCCAAAATTCATCGATATTCCAGAACTGTTAGCTAATCTGCAGTTCCGTCCACAGCCGGCATCCGGCCTGCTGACCCAGCCGCAAAAGCGCGGTGACGAACTGTTCTTCCCGATCCCGGTGGAAGACTTCGCCTTCTCGCTGCATGACCTTTCCGCTACCCCACAGGCGCTGGCGCAAAACAGCGCAGCCATTGTGTTCTGCGTTGAAGGTGAAGCAGTATTAACCAAACAGGACCAACAACTGGTGCTCAAGCCGGGTGAATCCTGCTTTATCGGCGCGTTCGAATCGCCGGTCAGCGTCAGCGGCACGGGTCGAATCGCCCGCGTTTATAACCTGTTGGCGTAAACGCACGGTAAATTTCCGCAAATTGGTTGCTGAAAGAGTGGCTTACCTTCACAATTAAACGCCTGCGGGCGTTTTTTTATTGGCCCATATTTGCCCATCCATCTGTTTGAGACAGATGGCTTAATAAGGATGAACAGAACTATGAAAAAATCGTTAGTCGCTGTTAGCGTCATTGTGGTTCTTGGCGCGGCATGGACCGGGGCTTCCTGGTACACCGGCAAACTGATCGAACAACGGATGGGTGAAGTGGTTGATAACGCCAACAGCCAGCTGAAAGCCTACCTACCGAAAGCCGGTGTCAAACTGGGTTATGAAAATTACCAGCGTGGCATTTTCAGCAGTAAAATTCGCTATGTCCTGCGCGCTGACGGCAGTGTCACCACCGATGATGCGCCGCTGAAAGCCGGTGATGAAGTGGCGTTTATGGAAACCATCGACCATGGTCCCTTCCCGTTTGCCCAGTTGAAAAAATTCAATCTGCTGCCAAGCATGGCGTCGGTGCATACCGAGCTGGAAAATACCCCAGCCACCAAGGGTCTGTTTGAAATCACCAAGGGCAAATCGCTGTTCACCGCCGATTCCCGCATCTCCTACAGTGGTGATACTTCGTCAGCCATTGACGTGATCCCGCTGGAATACCAGAAAGACAAGTCCTCGCTGAAATTTAGCGGTGCGACCATCAATGCCGACGTGTCACGCGATATGAAAGCCATCACGCTGGACGCCAACAGCGACAACGCAGTGATCAGCGGCCCGAACCAGTTTGGTCAGACCGAGCAGGTTCAATTGCAGGGCTTCTCGCTGAAAAGCCAGACCCACGCCGGGCAGTTCGATCTCAGCCTGGGTAACCAGAACATGGAGCTGAAACAGGTCAAGGTTGCCGTTGACGGTAAAGAGACCCTGACGCTGGACGGCTTCAAGCTGGCAAGCCAGTTCGGTGAGAAAGACACTAACCTGAACGGCCAGATTGATTACACCATGGACGCGCTGAAAATTCAGAACAGCGACTTTGGCTCCGGCAAGCTGTCGTTGAAAATCGACAAACTGGACGCCAAATCACTGAAAGAGTTTGCCGACCGCTACAACCAGCAGGCTATGCAGATGCTGCAACAGGCGCAAACTATGGATCCGGTTGCCTACCAGCAGCAAACCACCGACATCCTGCTGCAGAACCTGCCGCTGCTGTTGAAAGGTAACCCAAGCATCAGCATTGCACCGCTGAGCTGGAAAAACAGCAAGGGTGAAAGTACCTTTACCCTGAACCTGGACCTGACCGATCCTGCGCAGGCCGGTTCCCCGGCAGAGTCGCCGGATCAGCTGATTGCCCGTTCAGTGAAAAAACTGGACGCCAATCTGAGCATTCCAGTAGCGATGGCGACCGAAACCACCTCGCAAACCGCGTTGCTGCAAGGCTACAGCGCTGAAGAAGCGCAGAAACTGGCACAGCAGCAGGTGCAGGGTTTGGCGGCCATGGGTCAGATGTTCAAACTGACGACCCTGAAAGACGGGGTGATCGGTAGCAGCTTCCATTACGCCGACAACCAGGTTGACCTGAACGGCAACAAGATGTCGCTGCAAGAGTTCATCGGCACCTTCGGCCTGCTGGGCGCACCTGGCCCGGTCGAAACGCCGGCTCCGGACGCAGTCCCTGCTCCGGTACCAGCCCAGTAATATTTCCCCTCGGGGCCCGCTCAATCGGGCCCCTGTTTTATCTCTGCTTAGCGCTTATCCAACGCCTGTACCAACTGGTAGGTGGCCGCAACCCGATCGTCGTTCGGGAACCATTTGTTGGCCAGCATCACCACGGCGATTTTCTTCGATGGGATGAATACCGCATAGGTGGAGAACCCACCGGTCGAGCCGGTTTTATTATACCAGGCAGCGCTTTGCTCTTTCTGCGGCGGAGTGATAGCGGTGGCTGGAGTGCCGTTCATGATCATCCCGGCGTTGTTGCCTTCCGTCAGCTTGGGCAATGCCACCGGATAAGCGTAGCTTTCCCACATCAGATCCTGGGTGAACACCCCGGCTCGGTAGTAACCGGTATGGGTCGCCGCCAGGGCCTTGCGCCACTTATCCCCCACCTTGGCCACCTGCATGTTGGCTTCAAGGTAACGGACCAGATCCTTGGCATTGGATTTGATGCCGTAGGATTCTGCGTCCAACGGGCCGGGCGTGACTCGCACCGGTTGGTCTTTCTTGTTGTAGCCCTGAGCGTAGTTATCCATCTGCGCAGCCGGAACATTAACGTAGCTGTGGTTCATGCCCAAAGCCGGCAGCAACTGTTTTTCCATCGCCTGCGCAAAAGGTTGGTTCAGGCTTTTGGCGGTGATCATCCCCAGCATGCCAATACCCAGGTTGGAATAAACCCGATAGCTCCCCACGGCATGTGGCGGCTGCCAGTTTTTGTAATACGCCATCAATTGCGCGTCATTGGTCACATCATCCGGAACAAACAGCGGCAAGCCGGAGGTATGTGTCGCCAGGTTCAGCAAGCTGACGTGGTCAAAGGCGCTGCCACGCAGCTCAGGCAGGTAATGGCTGGCCGGTTCGGCGAACGACAGTTTGCCCTCATTTTGCGCGTAGGCCGCCAGCGTGGCGGTGAAGGTTTTGCTCAATGAGCCCACTTCAAACAAGGTCTGATTGGTGATCGGCTTGCCGGTCTGTTTGGACGCCACGCCATAATCATAAAACTGCTGTTTCCCGTCCACCGACACGGCGATGGCCATGCCCGGCACGCCATATTTTTGCATCAATGGCTGAATAATGGCGTCAATCTCGGCTTTGTCGGCGGCATGGCCTGCCGGCAGGATCATTGCGGCCAACAACGCGGCCGCCAGGCGATTTATTTTGGTCATGTGAAAGCTCTTGGGTTGCAGGGTATCGGCCGATGGCAAAAGATTTTATTGCCTGTCGACGCGAGGATATCCTTGGATGATGGTGTTATTCCTTTTCTGACTGCGTTAATTCCGCACCAGCAGGCTAAATATCAGGGTTTATCCCTGGGTTGACAAGCGATAAGAATTTCAGCCAGCATAAAGAAAAACTTATGGCTAACTTTATGCGTAACCGACTTCCCCTCAATGCCCTGCGGGCGTTTGAATCCTCCGCTCGTCACCTGAACTTTACCCGCGCCGGGCTGGAACTGAGCGTCACCCAGGCTGCCGTCAGCCAGCAGGTGCGTACGCTGGAACAGCAACTGGGCATTCAACTGTTCCGTCGTCTGCCGCGTGGGTTGGATTTGACTGAAGAAGGACAGGCGCTGTTGCCGATATTGACCGACGCTTTCGATCGCATTGAATCGGTGTTGCAACAGTTTGAGGGCGGGCATTTCCATGAGGTGCTGACGGTCGCGGTGGTCGGCACCTTTGCCGTCGGCTGGCTGATGCCCCGCCTGGCGGCGTTCAGAGAAGCGCATCCGTTTATCGATCTGCGGGTGTTAACCAACAATAACCTGGTTAACCTGTCCGCCGACGGGATGGACTTCGCTATCCGTTTTGGCGAAGGCCGCTGGCCGGCGACCCACAACCTCAAGTTATTTGATGCTCCGCTGACGGTGCTCTGCCCACCGGAAGTGGCCAGGCAACTCCATACGCCGCAGGATCTGCAACACCAATTGCTGATGCGCAGCTACCGGAAAGACGAATGGGAACGCTGGTTTGCCGCCGCACAGGTAACTCCATGGCGCATCAACGGCCCGGTGTTCGACTCTTCCCGACTGATGGTGGAAGGGGCGATCCACAGCGGCGGTGTCGCGCTGGCCCCGGCACGGATGTTTGCTCGGGAGCTGCGTGAAGGTCTGTTACAGCGGCCTTTCAGCGCCGAAGCGGATCTCGGCGGCTACTGGCTGACGCACCTGAAGTCACGTGATTTGACCCCGGCCATGAAAGTGTTTGTCAGTTGGATCCAGCAGCAGGTCAATGACGAACAGCATTGAGGTCAGGCCGAACCGCGCTTGATCAACAATGGCGGCAGAATCACGTTTTGCGGCGGTAACTCGGCGTCGGCGATCCGTTGCAGTAAGCGTGAGGCGGCGCTGCGCCCCACTTCTCGCGCGGAACTGGAGACCAGCGTCAGCGGCGGTTCGGTCAGTTCGGCCTCAGGTACATCGCCAAAACCAATCAACGCCACCTGCTGCCCGTAGTAGCTATCCACACCTTCAGAACCGATGCTGCGGCCACTACGCACAATGCCAAAATAAGCTCCCAGCGCCACCGAGGCCTTGTGGCAAACCAGCGCGCTGATATTGGGATGTTGCCGTAGCAGGTTTTCCACCGCCTCTGCCGCCGCCCGTTGATGACAGTCACACTCGACAATCCAGTCGGAGCGGAAAGGCAGACCATATTGCACCAGGGTGGCACAAAAGCCCCCCAGGCGTTCGGCACGGGTCAACGAGCTGCTTTGCCCGCCCAGATAGGCGATTTGGCTGTGGCCGCGTTTGATCAGGAATTCGGTGGCCATTTTTGCCGCCTGCATATTGTCCGGCCGCACCACATCGACTCCTTCCACCCCATTCGAGCGCGCAGCGCATACCAGCGGCACCCCCTGCTCTGCGGCCTTTTCCTTCAGGCCCTCGGCCGAGCGTACCCCCCCCGCCAGCACCATACCGTCGACCCCATGTTCCAGCAGCGTATCAAAACAGCGCATCAGTCCTTTGCCTTCACGACCACTTTGGGTCAGAAACAGCACTTTGCCGTGCGCCTCCAGCACCTCACTCAGGCCCGCGGTCATTTCCGCATAAAACGGCTCGCAAATATCACGCAGGATCAGACCAATCACGCCGGACTCCCCGCCGCGCAACGTTGCCGCCTGACGGTTACGTACGTAGCCAAGGCGCTCGATCGCCTGGTTCACCCGCGCTACGGTGGTGGGTGAAATGCGCCCTTTGCCGCTAAGCACCAGCGAAACGGTCGTAACGGAGACGCCGGCCTGCTGTGCGACATCGGTGATGGTGATCTTTTTGATGGTCATAACCTCTGCTAGCCCGATCCTGGGCATTGGGCATCTTGCAGCAAATGGTATACCGAATCGGTTTGACCAGTAAAACGTTTTACTGGCGTCAGCATTGTCGCCGCAAAGTGCGGGCTGAAATTGTGATTAGCGGCGCATTTTTGCTAGGTAAAACGTTTTATCTTATTTTTACCTAACAGGGGTACACACCACTTTCGCACGTTTTTCGCCAGGAGCCGCCGGTTATGCCAGCACCTAAAAAACAAAAAATCACGCTCTGGGAGTTTTTCCAGAGCCTGGGCAAAACATTCATGCTGCCCGTCGCCTTGCTGTCGTTCTGCGGCATCATGCTGGGTATCGGCAGTTCGCTGAGCAGCCGTGATGTCATCACCCTGCTGCCGTTTATCGGCCACCCGGCCTTCCAGTTGCTGTTCACCTGGATGAGCAAGATCGGTTCCTTTGCCTTTAGCTTCCTGCCGGTGATGTTCGCCATCGCCATTCCGCTGGGCATGGCGCGTGAAAACAAAGGGGTCGCCGCCTTCTCCGGCTTTGTCGGCTTTGCGGTGCTGAATCTGGCCACCAACTTCTACCTGACCACCACCGGCATCTTGCCCACCACCGATCCGCTGGTGTTGAAAGCCAACAACATCCAGAACATCCTCGGTATTCAGTCGATCGACACGGGGATTTTAGGCGCGGTCATCGTCGGTATTATTGTTTATCTGCTGCATGAACGCTTTAACACCATCCGTTTACCGGATGCATTGGCGTTCTTTGGCGGTACACGTTTTGTGCCGATCGTCACCACCGTGGTGCTGGGTCTGTGCGGGTTGGTCATTCCATTGATTTGGCCGTGGTTCGCTGCCGGTATCAACGGTCTGGGCTGGGTGATTAATGGTGCCGGCGCCTTTGGGCCCATGATTTTCGGTACCGGTGAGCGCCTGCTGCTGCCATTCGGTCTGCACCATATTTTGGTGGCGTTGATTCGCTTTACCGAAGCGGGCGGCACGCTGGACGTTTGCGGCCATAGCGTGAGCGGCGCGCTGACCATTTTCCAGGCGCAGCTCTCTTGCCCGACCACCACCGGCTTTGCCGAAAGCGCCACCCGCTTCCTGTCCCAGGGCAAGATGCCGGCCTTCCTCGGTGGCCTGCCGGGGGCGGCGCTGGCGATGTACCACTGCGCCAAACCGGAAAACCGTCATAAGATTAAGGGCCTGCTGATCTCCGGCGTGGTGGCCTGCGTGGTCGGTGGCACCACCGAACCGATTGAGTTCCTGTTCCTGTTTGTCGCGCCATTCCTCTATCTTATCCACGCGATCCTGACCGGGCTGGGCTTCACCGTGATGGCGCTACTGGGTGTGACCATCGGCAACACCGACGGCAATATCATCGACTTCGTGGTGTTCGGCATCCTGCACGGCACCGCCACCAAGTGGTATCTGGTGCCGATCGTCGCCGCCATCTGGTTCGCCGCTTACTATGCCATTTTCCGCTTCTCCATCCAGCGCTTTAACATCAAAACGCCGGGTCGCGAGAGTGAATCTGCCGCCAGCCAGAGTGCCCCCGTGGGCGCAGTCGGCAAATCCGGCTATAACGTACCGGCCATTCTGGCCGCACTGGGCGGCGCGCAGAATATCGTTTCGCTGGATAACTGCATCACCCGCCTGCGTCTGTCGGTCGACGACATGAGCAAGGTGGACGACGCGGCACTGAAAGCCAATCGTGCCATCGGCGTGGTGCATCTCAATGAACATAATTTGCAGGTGGTGATTGGCCCGCAGGTGCAATCGGTGAAAGATGAATTAGACTCACTGATAGCGGCGGCACAACCTGCCACCGCCCTGCAGGGAGCGTCTAATGTTTGATTTTTCCACCCCTATCGATCGCCACGGCACCTGGTGCACGCAATGGGATTACGTCGCTGACCGTTTTGGCAGCGACGATCTGCTGCCGTTCACCATTTCCGATATGGACTTCGCTACCGCCCCCTGCATTCTCGAGGCGCTGCAGCAGCGACTGCAGCATGGCGTACTGGGCTACAGCCGCTGGCAACACGAGGATTTTCTCGGGGCGGTACGCCACTGGTATCAGCAGCGTTTTACTACCCCCATCGACACCCAAATGGCGGTGTATGGCCCATCGGTGATTTACATGGTGGCGCAATTAATCCGTCTGTGGTCGGCAGCGGGTGAATATGTCGTCACGCACACGCCGGCCTATGATGCTTTTTATAAAGTGATCCTTGGGAATCAGCGCCAACTGCTGGCCTGTCCGTTGCACAAACAGGGTAACGACTGGCAGTGCGATATGGCCCATCTGGAAGCCTTACTGGCACGGCCGCAAACCAAAATTTTGTTGCTATGCAGCCCGCATAACCCGACCGGTAAGGTGTGGCGCAAGGAAGAACTGCAACACATGGCCGAACTGTGCGAGCGCCACGATGTGCGGGTGATCAGCGATGAGATCCATATGGATATGGTTTGGGGCGAGCAACGCCATACGCCATGGAGCCAGGTCGCGACCACACCCTGGGCATTGCTGACCTCAGGTTCAAAAACCTTCAATATCCCGGCGCTGACCGGGGCCTACGGTTTTATCAGCGATGATGCCACGCGCGACGCCTACACTCAGCAACTCAAAAGCCGGGATGGGCTGTCGTCCCCGGCGGTGTTGGCTGTACTGGCGCATATTGCCGCTTATCGCCACGGCGAACCCTGGCTGGATGCACTGCGCGATTACTTGCAAGACAACCTGACTTACGTCGCCGAACGGCTCAATCAGGCGTTCCCGCAGCTTGGCTGGCAACCGCCGCAGGCCACCTATCTGGCCTGGATCGATCTGCGCGCGCTGGGTATTGACGACCGCCAGTTACAACAGGTGCTGATCGAAAAGGAAAAAGTCGCCATCATGCCCGGCTTTACCTATGGCGAAGAAGGCCGTGGCTTCCTGCGGCTGAACGTCGGTTGCCCGCGCAGCAAGGTAGAGGCCGGTATGGATAAGCTGATAAGCGGGCTGAAATCGCTGCGGGAGGAAAGATAATCGCGCGGCTCCTCTTGCGTTATAGGGGAGCCGGTCTTTTAAGGAAGGGTCGGCTGTGAAGAAGACAGCGTCGAATGCAGGAAGGTCAGGTGTTCACAGGCCAGTTTCTGAGCCAGCTCCGCATCACCGGCGATGATCGCCTGCAGCAGCTGCTGATGGTGGCGATCGGTCTCATCCCAGTTCTGCTTGTCACGGCGAATAGTGTCAGCCGCATCCAGCACCGAATCCTGCAACACCGAATAAAAACCGCTCATTACGCTCAGCATGGCCTGATTATGGGCCGCCTCAATAATGCCCAGGTGAAATTTTGCATCCGCCCGTGCAGCTTCCTGCAAGGTTCCTTGCGTATAAGCCCACGCCAGTTCCTGGTAAAGCTGGCGCAAATGCTGATGCTCCTGCGGCGTGCTGCGCTTGGCGGCATAGAAAGCGGCGGCACCTTCCAGCAAGCGACGAAACTCCAGAATATCTAACCGCACCTGAGGATTGGAGATCAGTAAGTTGCTCAGAGGAGAAGCCAAGGCATCCTCGAACATATCAGCTACCTGCAGACCATTACCCTGCCCGCCGGTCAACACCCCCTCGGCTTGCAACTTGGTCAAGGCTTCACGGATTGGCGGACGGGAAACCCCCAGTTGCTCTTCCAGTTCGCGCTGAACCGGCAGCCATTCACCCGGTTTGATTCGACCGCTGACGATAGCATCCTTGAGGGCTTCATAAACCAGCATGGCTAAGGTAGCACCCCGTTGTCGGTCGCCACGTTGGATAGGGGTAAATAACTGTGCAGACATCATGTCGCTCCTGTTTTTAACTATTTAATTATCATACATCACGGCAGGAGCCACAAGCACGGGGCCATTGAGGGGAAACGAGTTTAACGGCTGGCAATAAATATAAAATAATAATTGATTAACAGTAATGTAAAAATTAGCGTCATATACAAATGTAATTTTAACATGAGTCACCTGCCTGCCCCGTTGGGTTCTGACGATTTAAAAAGCCCCACGCCGAACGGATATAGCGTGGGGGCAACCTGAAGTGCAGGCAGGTATTAAATTTTAGGGCCGTAAGTATGTATATCCATGGTGCGGTTGTAGTTGATGGCCTCAGATTTGGTCAGCTCACCAGACAACACCCGCATAAACACCGTCAAGGTTTCTTCTGTCACCTGTTCAATCGACTTGTTGCCCAGAATGATCTGCCCGGCATCGATATCCATATCGTGGGAAAGCTGCTGATAGGTACGCGGATTACCGCAAATTTTCAGCACCGGTACAATCGGGAAGCCCTGTGGCGCCCCACGCCCGGTAGAAAACACGATGCCCTGTGCCCCGCCGGCGGCGATACCGGTCAGAATTTCTGGCTCAAACCCCGGTGAATCCTTAATCCATAACCCTTTGCCCGGCACCACATCGGCGTAGTCCAGCACACCTTCGATAGTCCGCGAGCCGGATTTATTGATAGCGCCAAGGGATTTTTCCTCGATGGTGGATAACCCACCGGCAATGTTGCCCGGCGTAGGTTGGCCGTTACGCATATCCACACCGACCGCCATTGCCCTTTTCTCCATGGCATCGACGATTTTATAAATTCGCTGCCCCACTTCCGGTGTCCGGCCGCGGCGGGCAAGAATATGTTCTGCTCCCATAAACTCAGTGGTTTCACCAAACAACACCGTGCCGCAGGCATCCACAATACGGTCCGACATCTGGCCGATCACCATGTTGGACGACAGGCCGGAGGTGGTGTCGGACGAACCGCATTTGATGCCCATCACCAGATCTTCCAGACCCGCCTCGCTGCGCTGCTGAGCGGAAATGGCAATCGCCATTTTCTGCACCAGGTCGATACCCTGCTGGATAGCCCGGCTGGTGCCCCCCAATTCCTGCATCACGATTTTTTCTACCGGGCGACCGGTAGAAGCAATCTGCGCGACGATTTCATCGGCGTTGGAACCTTCACAACCCAGGCTAATCACCAGTGCTGCACCGACGTTGGGGTGAGAGCCCAAACGGCCCAGGGTTTCGGTCACCAGGTTCAGATCCGGCATCAATTGGCAACAGCCGCAATGGTGCAGTAACGCTTTGGACATCTGAGTGTTATAAACAATGGCCTGGGCAATTTCGGTTACGCAGACGGTGGCCGGAATAATAGCCACGATATTGCGTGAGCCTACCTGACCATTTTCCCGGCGATAGCCAAACCATTTAAATTCGTTATTCATTATAATATCTCCTAATAACGGGAAGCGCGGGTGTGAATAACCTGGCCACCGTGATTAATATCACCACGACCATACTGGCTTTCTAAATTATGGGTATGCACGTAGTCACCTATAACCACTTTCTTCGTGGCCACACCCAAACTCTCCCCATATTTAAGCACTTCATCACCGACATTTAATTCACCAACGGCGATCTTGTGACCGAATGGAATATCAGCACCAGCGGTAATCTGTTGGGTATTGCCTGATTTATCTTTTACAGTAATAACATCGCCGTTATGGACATCTTCCAATACGGTGGCAACGCTATCACAAGGCATAATTTTTAATGCCAAAACCTTTGACTGTGACATTTTTAACCTCGTTTGCAATAATTACTGAAATTGTTTGGCCGTCTGGCGCGCCGAGCGTTTAGCCAGCAACGAGACCACCAGGGGACATAAAATGGCGGTGACTATCACCGCGGATGAAATTTGTGCCGCCGCTACCGCCGCCAGATGAGTAAAACCGGGGGCCACCTGGGCCACTACCGCAGGAAAGGCTACTGACAGCCCCGCCGTCGTCCCTATTGCAGCGCCAATCGCCGGTTTGGTATCACGGAAGAACCACCGATAACCGAGGAAGCCCAGTCCACCGGTAACCACCAGCGTAATCAGCCCCAAAACGATGCCTTGCATGCCCGCCGCCACCAACTGATGAAAGTTAAGGTTCATCCCCAGTGACCAGGCGAAGAACGGCACCAGGAAGTTTTGCGCTTTGGTCAGCATCTCTTTCCAGTCCTCGTCCAGGTTGCCAAGCACGAAACCGACAATCATCGGGAAGATAACGGCGAACAAGGCGCTATAGGGCACGCTGATCAAGCCGGAAGCCCCCAGCGCAATTAACGTAAAGAACGGGCTGCAACCAAGCAGTACCGGAGCTAACGCTCCCACGTCGGTGTTATCCCCGAATTCACCGGCCAGGCCGCCGAACAGCCCGCCGTTGATCGCCGTCATGGCCGGAATTAACGCCAGGGGGGAAATTCCCAGCAGGCCTTTAACGCCGTAGAAGTGCGCCACAATCAAGCCAATGACGATACCGGACACCACTTTAGCCACAAAAAGCACCGCCCCTTTCTCCAGCGGCCGCCCCACCTTGCGCACATTGATGCCAGCGGCAGCGCACAGCAAATACAAGGCGATCAGCGGGGAAGATCCGAACACGAACAGTTGCTCGGTAAACCCGCCAATCCGTAGTGCATGCGGAAAGAAAGTGTTCAGCAGCGCCGCCAGCAATAATGGGATCACCATCATGCCGCCGGGAAAACGCTGCATGGTCTTCATAATTTTCATTGGAACCTCGTAGTGTCAGCCTGCTGATTCAAGAGTTATAGAGGCTGGTGATACGGCGCGATGCGTTTTGCTTGCCTCATGGAATTCCATGGTATACCAAGTTATACCAACAACCTTGATCTACATCATGGTTAGGCTGCAAAAGGCTCAAAGAGGGATGACGGCAGGCATCAGGGGGTAAAGAGGAAACGGCGAGACACAGAAAATCAGCACAAAAAAAACCGCCAATAGCGGCGGTAAGTGGAAGGAAAACGGGCAATATCAAAAAAACCGGACTGAGCTTTACGACAGATAAATAATATATTGCACCATACTGGTAACGGTGATCATCCCCAGCATGACTGCGGCAATAACGATAAACATGTCTAATTTTTTCATTGTATTAATCGCTTTATCATCCTGACTGATCATTTCACACTGAAAATATGGCTTCCGGGTGGCTAAGGACAACGATAACCATCGCCCAGAATAAACTGCAGAAAACAAAAATAAGTTTAAACACATTAAATCTCAGTATTTTTGTTATTAACCTTTCTTTATAATCATTCCACATTACATCCTCCTTGGCGGTAACGGCACCGTCCCTTATTGCTCTGGAGGTAGACTATCACTGATTTTATTCTATAATATATAGTATTTCTCTTTTTTGCAGTGTAAGATTATTCTTACTCGCAGTCGTATTTAAGGTATGCAATGAAACCCAATAGTATGGAAAACTCTTACAATTATTATAAAAGAGTATTACTCCTGAGTGCGACACTATTATCCATCAGTTTGATATTTGCTACCACATTGGGCAGCTACAACCATTTTGAATCATTTATTGCCAAACAGGCCAACCGGCTGCAGACCGAACGTGACTATGTAGAGATCAGAACCGACCAATTCACCACCCGACTCAAAATGTTCGCCAATCTGCATGAAGAAACCGAAGCCATGCATTTTCACGATCGCAGCCAATACAGCCAGTTCTTAGCCGAACTGCGCCGCCATAACGGCGTGTTGCTCGGTTCATCGCTGACGGCTAACCTGCCCTATATCTTTTTGCAGGCACCTGCGGCCAATGGCCACCTCGAGGCAATGTACCCTGACACCCTGAGCCTGCTGCAAGATTTTACCCCGGCGGTGGCCATCCGTACCCGCGAGTTAGGCAGAACGCTCGATAATTTCATTTATACCCGCGACGGCCAGTTTTTGGCATTTCTATCCCGGGATGACAATGAAATCAGACACGTACTGCAATCCTACCCGATCGCCGAGATTATCCAGTCGCAGATCCAACCCACCGAAGCGGCACTGGAAAAATATGATCTCGGCTACTTAAAAAAACACCGCGTCTTTTGGGTCGCACCGCACCGCGAAGCCCTGACCGGCAAATTGGCCACCTACTATGCGGTGCCCATATTTACCGATGGCAAAATCAACGAAGTGATTGTAGTGCGGGTGACCTCAGCCAACTTTAACTATTTCTTCACCGCCGCCGACCGGCCGAAAGGGTTTTTCGTTGCCTCAAAAGATCGCAAAATTATCTTCGGTATGGATGACGGCAGTTTCAAGAATGCAGAACTGGACTGGATTAACCATTTCAAGGCGGCGGACAATTTCCAGCTGCCCGGCCGTGGCGAAGTCAAACTGGGCCGCAACGGTGGCGTGTTTTATCTCTCGCAGCTGGTAAATAACGCCGAATGGCTGGCGGTCTATACCTTCGACTGGCGGATCGTCGCCAAAGCGCTCTACCCGAACTGTATCCCCCTGTTCCTGCTTACGCTGTTTATCATCAGCCTGATTTGGTGGTCGATCACCTTCTTCGATAAAAAAGTGCTGATCCCCTTTTACCGCAAATCCACCGCGCTGTATGAAAGCGAAGTCTTCAACCGTACCGTGGTTTCCACCGCACCGGTCGGCCTGTCGGTCATCGGTCTGCAGGACCGACGCATTATATTCGAGAATGACATTGCCGCCGAACTCCTGGATCAGGCACAGATTGACCACCTGAAATTTTATCAGGAAGTGCTGGAGGAACATGCTGGCCCCCTTTCTCAGCATGAGCCTGTCACCTTCGAAAAGGCGATCGCACGTCAACCGGGCACCCCGCCTCTGGAGCTTGACCTGACGGTGGCGCAAACCCGCTATCTCAACCACGATGTTCTGTTGTTCTCATTGCTGGACATCAGTAAGCGCAAAGAAACCGAACGGCTGCTGATTGACGCCAAAACCGCGGCCAATCAGGCCAACAACGCTAAAACCATGTTTGTGGCTAACGTCAGCCACGAAATTCGTACCCCATTGCACGGCGCGCTGGGCAATCTGGAACTCCTGGGGCTGGAGGTCACCGATGCCCCGGCCAGGGCACGCATCAGCACCATCAATCGTTCGTTAAACTCCCTGCTAAACATCGTTAACAAAATTCTGGATTTGACGCGTATCGAAGCCGAAGAACTCCATGTGCATCACCAGCCGTTCGACCTGATTGAAACCCTCGAGCAATGTGCGCAAACCTACGCTCCGTTGATCGCCAAAAAAGGCGTGCGCTTTTACTTTATTCTCGAGTTCGTGCCGGAAACACTGATGTACGGCGACAGCCAGCGCATCAGCCAGATAGTGATCAATCTGCTGAGTAACGCCTATAAGTTCACCGAGCGTGGTGTGATCATTGTGCGTATTAAACGGCCGGATGAAGGCCAGATTTGCATCGAAGTGGCCGACTCAGGCTGCGGCATTCCGCCAGCACTGCAAAAAGATATTTATCAGCCATTTGTACAAAATCTGGCCGGAGACAGCCTGTATACCGAAGGAACCGGCCTGGGACTGTCGTTGTGCAAACATCTGACCGAGTTGTTGGGCGGCAGCATTGAACTGGAAAGCGAGATGGAGGTAGGCTCCATTTTCTCTGTCCATATTCCACTGCAAAATACCGATACCCCGGTGCCCAGACTGGCGATGTTCACCCAACTGCAAGACCAGGCCATTACTCTGTATTGCGATAACCTCGACTGGCAAAAGACCCTCTGTCTGTTGATGGAGCGTTATGGCATGCATATCCAGACGATTGATTCCCTGTCTGCTCTGGAAAACGGCGACAAGCCACGGGTTCTGGTTTGCGCGACCAGTTTCCCAGGATTCACATTGCCGTCCGACATCGTTGACGGTTGCCGACAGGTAGTCAATATCTCCCCTGACGGCCCGCTGTCGCTACAGCGAGAAGGTCGCCTGGTCAGCGTAGGCGCTTTCTCGGTGTTTGAAATTCTCAACGCCCTGGCCTCTTGCTTTGGCATCACGCCGGACATCAGCCCGGTACACGAACAGGAAATGCTGAGCGATTATCAGGCGCTGGCGATCCTGGTCGCCGAGGACGACCCGGTTAACCGTATGCTCATTCGCCAACAACTTTCTGTGCTTGGGCTGAACAACACCCGCTACGTGGATAACGGCCAGGAGGCCTATGCCCTGTGCCGACATCAGGCATTTGACCTGCTGATTACCGATCTTCATATGCCATTGATGGGCGGTGAAGAGTTGCTGGCCCGGCTGCGTGCCGACGGCCAGAAGATGCCGGTGGTGGTCACCACCGCGACCCTGATCAAACAGGGTGATTTTGACGCCGTGTTACATAAACCCGTGGGGCTGGAACAATTGAAAAGCGCCCTGACCTCACTGCTGAGTAACCTGTCACTGCCCACTGAGCCGCAGCAAAAAACGCTGTCCATTACTGATGAGATGATCCGCGCCGAGTTTCTCAAAAGCTGGGATGAAGACCGACAACAGATTGCGCAGGCCATCATCACCAGAGACCTCACCGCGCTGCGCGATACGCTACACCGGCTGAAAGGCGCATTACTGATCCTCAACCTGAATGCTCAGGCAGAGCAATGCCAGCGACTGCATCATGATTGTCATGCGCTCAGCAGTGCGCAAATGCAAAAAATCTGGCTACCGCTGGATGCGGAGATCGAGCGTCGGGCCGCACCGTGGCGCGGTTAACGCGTCACCTTTGCTCAATGAAATAGTGTTGATTTTGTCATGGCCGCCTGACCGCGTTATTACACCGCGGTCGGGGACCATGAAGGAAATGCTTATTTGTTGCGCGGTATGTTGTCTAGCGGTTATTGAGGTCCAGATAAACCTCGGTTAATTCGCTGTCGCTTCTGACTCCCAGCTTATCCATGGCTTTTTTCTTCTGGGTGCTGATAGTTTTCAAACTGCGACGGGTATATTGCGCAATCTCGGTCACGGTCATGCCACGAATAAACAGCCGTACCACTTCCATTTCACGTGGCGAAAGCTTCTGCATCCCTGACTTGCTGCTCGAAGGGGCTTCCAGCATATACCTGATCAGTTCTTGCGAGGTTTTATGGTCTACGCACTGTTCGCCGTTCATCACCCGGCGAATGATATCCGGTAGCCGGGCCAGGTCCTGGCTGGACTTGCTGATAAAGGCCTTGACGCCGATCTGCAATACTTCACGCACAATCACCACACTGTCATAAGAACTGAGCAGAATGACGTTAATCTCGGGGTGGTAACGGCGTATTTTTTCCAACAATGCCATGCCGTCCGGTTCCGGATCCTTGTGAAATGAATAGTCGCAAATCAAGACTTCGCAGGGGGTACTTTTCAACATTTTCAGTAACCCCTCGACGGTGCCGGTCACCCCGACCACCTGCAAATCCGACTCCGCTTCCAGCAGCTTGGCAACACCCAATTGCACGACGGTATGATCGTCGGCAATAATCACCCGCACATCAGTGTTAAGCATAATTATTCACCAGTAGTGTGGCCGTTATCCGAGATTCCGCAGAAAAATCGGCCAATTGTTTCAATATCGCGTCCGCAATAGGTAATAATAATCCGATCTCTGATAAACATAGCGGGTATTTGGCTATTTTACTGAGTATTCAGTGGGTTCTGTACCTTATTCCCCATCACGAGCTTTTCTGCATCCGGGTCATCTCGGTATCAGACTGTACGTGCCAGCTCAGATTGCCGCTGTCGCGGCCTATTTGCAAACAGCATCGGAATTTTCATAATATTGCGATTCGCGTGCTCTCCTGTACCTGATACCTCAACCGCGGCTGCGTATTTTATTTGCCAACGTCAGCGGTATAGCTACCCACCACGTCACCGTAAATGTCGGCCGGGTAAAAGGTTATCTTGCTGAGATCCGCCAGCGCGGCTTGATGGCTTGCCTGTAACGACAACTGCTCCCCCGGCAGTACATAGTCACGTGGCAGCAACAACTTTTGTTTATCCGGCAAAACGACGACGGCTTGCGCCAGGCACACCACATAAGGGCTGAGGTTGTTCACCACCAGTTGGTGATTAATCACCCGCCACTGCAACAGCGTCCAGGGATCTCGCTTTTTCGCCAGTCCCTTCGGATTGATAATCACCGGTAAGCTTTGACGTTCCCCCTCCTCGAAAGTGTTACCAACCACGGCCCTGATTGGCAGCCCGGCAAAATAAACACGTTGCAGGCGCTGAACGCGAAAGTCGCGATCACCGGTCAAAACAAAACGCACCTGTTTGGTTGCATTAGCCTCAACACGTGCCAGTGGTGGCATAATAGTCAGTAAATTGGCTTTATCTTCGTCAATATGCCCTATCTTGGTTAACAACATGACAGGTGCAGGGTCAACGTTTTTAATATTAATGGTGGCCTCGCCGTCGTCGGCATTCACAATCAACACCGAAACCTCGGGCCGCAGGCCGGCAATACAAACCGGGCCCAGGCTCAACAGCCCCACCAACATTAATCCGTTGGCAACAGGGTGATACTTCATGGTTAATTCCCTTTATCAGAAAAATACGCCTGGGTTCTGGAGGTAACGACTTTAATTATCCGAGAAACGCCCATGGGAATATCCGCGCAGGCAGCGAAAGCCGCCCATCGACGGAACAGCCTTGACGGGAATCAATCCAGGAAGGTAACGCTAAAAAAGAAAATATAACCGATTCCTTTTCCTGTAGTTATAAGACGACAGGGTTAATTAAGATAGGACGATTCTTATTCAATGAATTTTACTAAAAAATCAAGTACCAAACCAAATGCAGGTGAAATGTTACTTATTTTTATTAGTTCCAATTAGGATGTATCCTAATTGTAATGAACGTGTGTCTTATTTTATTCCCCACCCTGCGCCCTTATTATCTACGCCATCAACCACGGCCCTTCTTCATTAAATGAATCCGGCCGCTGCGATGAGATACCGGCTTGGCTGTTCAAGGGATATGAATAATGGAAAAAACGCTGGCGATTGCCGACCGTCACCCGCTGATAGTGCATGCGCTGACACAACTGCTGCAACAGCAACCCGGCATACGGGTGGTACACAGCAGCCGTTGCGCTCAACAACTGGCACAACAGCTCACTGCCGAGCCGGTCGATATGGTGATTGCCGACGAGCAATTCTTGCTGCAGGAAAAACTCAGCGGCCCTGGCCACTTATTGCTGCGCCGCTATTTGCAGCAGGGCAAGTTGGTGGTGCTGACGGATGGCACTCCGCAGCATGCATTTGGCAAATTGCTGGAGCTGGGCGCGCGGGTGTTGGTCAGCAAACAGGACTCGCCGGAGGTAAACCTGCAGGCCTTGCACCACGCACTGGCTCATCCGGGCGAGAGCTATTTCTCGCCGTCGGTACATGCGACGCTGGAACAGGCAACGCTAAATAAAATAAATGGCCATGAGTTAACCGGCAAAGAGCTGGAGGTGATCCGATTATTGGCCTCGGGTATTTCTTTGGTACAAATTGCCAAAATGAAAAATCGCTCGGTAAGCACGGTAGCCACCCACAAATATAATGCGATGCGAAAATTGGACATTCATTCTAATGCCGAACTGATCCGCTATGCGGTAGACAGCCATATTTCATAGCGCCGTACAGAATTAATGTATTGGGCGGTTTATTTCCGCGCCAGGGATACAGTAACAGGATGTTAATAATGAAAAAGCTCCACACGTTTATTTGCGCACTGCTGGTGTGCCAACCGGCTGCGGCCGCCACCCTGCTGGAGGCCATTAATGCCGCCGGCGAATGGAATAGCGAATATCAGGCCCAAAAGAATGCGCGCCTGGCAGGACAGGAAAAATGGGACCAGGGATTGGCCGGGTTATTGCCGTCAGTGCAACTTGAGGGGAACTATACCCAACAGGATCAGCCCAAGGCCGCCTATGCTGCCAAAGTCACTCGCCATAACTACAGCGTCAATCTGAATCAGCCCTTGTTTGATGTCAGCAAATACGCCGATTTTATGCGCGGCCAGGCACTGGCAAAAATGGCCGATGTCGAGTTCGCCCGCGCTCAGCAAAAGCTGATCGGTGATGTTTCCTCCGCCTATTTTGAGGTGCTGTATCAACGCGAAGTGCTGCAGGCGACCCGTGCCGCATTGCAGGTTTACGGTCGTCAACTGGCGCAGGCAAAAGCGGCACTGGATCTTGGCGAAGGACTGCGTATGGATGTGGACGAAGCACAGGCCAACTACGATCGCGCCGCCTCTGACCAAATCACCGCCACCAATGCACTGGACGTGGCCGGCGTCAGTTTTCAGCGCCTGACCGGGCTGAATGCCGACCGCATCGACGCCATTAGCGAAAGCTGCGCTACCCGCGCCCCCACCAACGATTTGAAGACGCTGTTGACGCGCAGCGACGTCGACAATCTGGATATCCGCCGGGCGATATTCCAACTGGCGCAAACCCAGGCCGATGTCACCGCCGCGTATGGCAGCCAACTGCCGGTGGTTAACCTGCAGGCCGGCTATGGCGGTAACTGGAGCCGTGGCGAAAATGAAAATGGCTGGGACGAGATATTCGGCACCACCTCCAAAACCCGCAACTCCACCGTCGGCGTGGTGGTCTCGGTACCGCTATTTAGCGGCGGTGGGCAGATGTCTCGCGCCCGTGAGGCGGTTTACAACCGCATGCAGGCGAAAGACCTGTTGAACGACGCCCGGCGCAAAGCGCAGCAGGACACTCGCTCGGCCTGGCTGGACATCACCAATGGCATCGCACTGCTGAAGGCCCTGCACCAGGCGGTGACATCGGCCGACAGCAAGGTGAAATCGACCGAGTACGGTCGCGAGATGGGGCTGCGCAGCGGTATCGATGAATTGAACGCCCGCCAGCGATATTACGATGCAGTGCGTGAACTGGCCGACGCACGTTACAACCTGTTGAAAAACCGCATCAAGCTGTTGGCGGTTTCCGGGCAGCTCGGTTTTTCTTCGATTAACACCCTGACCTGCCGCGCGGTTTAAACCGACGGTTAAACCCCATAACACAGTAATGGATTGCTATGAGTGAGTCTCTGTTTCGTCAGGAAGTGATGGACGCGGAAAAAAACAAAATGGCCGGCAGCGTGGCGGTGTATTGCCCGCCCTGGCGTTGGCTGATGATTAGCGCCGTGGTGCTGATTACCTTCGCGGTACTGATGTTTCTGTGCTTTGGCAGCTACACCAAACGCGAGACGGCCATGGGTGCGCTGCAACCGCGTGATGGCGTGGTCGGCGTGACCCCCACCGTCGCGGGAGTGATAACCGAGGTGCAGGTTACGGAAGGAGCATGGGTTAAGGCCAACGCTCCGCTGATCACCATCTCCTCAGAGGTGACCACCGCCATGGGGCAAACCCGTGAACGGGTCGCGGAACAGTTACTGCTGCAGCGCAGCAAGCTGGAGGCCGATCTGACCGGGCTGACCCTGCTGGAACAGGAAACCGTGCAAGGCTTGCAACAGCGGCGGCAGATGCTGCAACAGCAATTGAGCTTCGCCTCGGCAATGCGCAGCAGCCGGTTACGGCAGGCCGAACTGGCCAACCGCCAGCTCGGCAAGGTGCAGCAAATGCAAGAACGCGGCTATGCCACTCGTCAGCAGGTATCCGAACAGGAAAACCTGGTGCTGGACGCGCAAGCCCGGTTGCAGGACGTCGAACGCCAGCGTATCGAACTGCGCCAGCAAATTGAACAAACGCAACAGCAACTGCGCGAAGCACCGCTCAACAGCAAAAATCAGCGCAATGATCTGGAGCGCAAACGTGCCGATATCGAACAGGCCATGGCGGAAAACGAATCACGCCGCCGGGTGATATTGCGGGCACCACGCGACAGCCTGGTCGGTCCGCTGCTGGTCAAGCCGGGCCAAGTAGTCAGCCCTGGGCAGTCGGTGCTGTCCCTGTTGCCACAGCACAGTCCATTGCAGGCAGTGATGATGGTCAGCAGCCGGGCGATTGGCTTTATTCAGCCAGGTCAACGGGTGGTACTACGCTATACCGCCTACCCGTACCAGAAGTTCGGCCAGCAATACGGACAGGTGCGCGATGTTTCCCGCACCTCACTCAGCCCGCAGGAAGTGGCGCTGCTGACCGGCAAGCCCAACGTGCAGGAGCAGTTTTTCCGGGTCACGGTGACGCTGGATAACCAGCAGATCATGGCTTACGGCAAGCCCGAAGCCCTGCGCTCCGGCAGCGCACTGGAAGCCGACTTCCTGATCGACAAGCGCCGCTTGATCGAATGGGTGCTGGAACCGCTGTATGCCCTCGGGCGTCGCGCAGCAAGTTAATCACCGCGGGTCATCCGCGCAAAGGGAACAACGATGTCTTTTTTACAGGGATTACATTTCGGCTGGCGACGTCGTCTGCCGGTGATTCAACAGTCGCAAGCCGCTGAATGCGGGCTGGCCTGTGTGAACATGGTTGCCAACTACTACGGCTACCACATTGACATGATCACCATGCGCCAGCGTTTCAGCTCATCGCTGAAAGGGGCCACCCTGGCCGACGTGATGCTGGTGGCGCATCGGATGGGGCTGGTTGGGCGTGCTCTGCGGCTGGATATCGAAGAGTTGGGGCAGTTGCGCCGCCCCTGCATTCTGCACTGGTCGCTGAACCACTTTGTGGTGCTCAAGCGCGTCACCCGCAAAGGGATCGTGATCCACGATCCGGCCCGTGGGTTGTGTGAAGTGCCGATGGATGAAGTTTCGCGCTGTTTTACCGGCGTCGCGCTGGAACTGCTGCCCAGCGCCAACTTTAAAAAGCGCGAAGAGAAGCAAAGCATCTCGATGATGAAACTGATCGGCAGCGTGCAAGGCGCCCTGCCGACCTTTTTCCAGATCCTGGCGTTGTCGATAGCGCTGGAACTGTTTGGCGTGCTGTCGCCGTTCTATATGCAGTGGGTGATGGATCAGGTGTTGGTCTCCGCCGACTGGGATCTGCTCAGTATGCTCGGCTGCGGTTTCATCATGGTGGTGCTGATGCAAAACATCATCAGCGCCCTGCGTTCCTGGGTAATGGCCTGGTTCTCCAGCCTGCTGGGGGTGCAATGGACTGTCAACGTCTGCGCCCATCTGTTGCGCCTGCCGATGGCCTATTTCGAGTCGCGCCATATTGGCGACGTCTTGTCGCGTTTTGGCTCGATTGAAACCATCCAGAGCACGCTGACCAACCGTTTTATCAGTACGGTGCTGGACGGCATCATGGCCGTGGTCACGCTAAGCATGCTGTTTATCTATAACGGCACCCTGGCCTGGCTGACCATCGGCTTGTTTGTGGCTTATGTGGTGGTGCGCCTGGTGTCTTACCGCCCTTTCCGGCAGGCCAACGAGGACCACATTATCACTGCCGCGCGGGCACAGAGCATCCTGCTGGAGTCGGTGCGCGGTGTGCAGGCGTTGAAGATTAACAATAAGCAGGAACTGCGCGTGACCGCTTATGCCAACGCGTTGGTGGACACCACCAACAAAGGCATCGTCATCCAAAAGCTGTCGATCGGCTTTAGCACCCTGCAGGGCGTTATCTCCGGCGTAGGCCGTGTGGTGTTGATTTGGCTGGCGGCACGCCAGGTACTGGAGGGCAACTTTTCTGCCGGGATGCTGGTCGCCTTTATCTCCTTCTCCGATCAGTTTATCGGCCGCGCCTCGGGCCTGATTGATGCGGTGATCGACTTTCGCATGCTGCGCCTGCACGGCGAGCGTCTGGCGGATATCGTGCTGACCGAAGATGAAAAACACGTGGACCGCGGCCTGTTGTCAACCTCGGGCGACAGCAATGATGCCCCTGCGGTATTGAGCGTCGATGGTTTGAGTTTCCGTTATGCCGAAACCGAACCCTGGGTGTTGGAAGAGGCTTCATTCAGTGTGAGCGCCGGTGAGTCGGTGGCGGTGGTTGGCCCATCCGGCCAGGGAAAAACTACGCTGGTGAAACTGCTGCTGGGGTTGTTGGAGCCGGAAATCGGACGGGTCGCACTCGACGGTATCGACATTCGCCAGGGCGGCTTGCATCGCTACCGCGAACGTATCGGTTGCGTGATGCAAGACGACATCCTGTTTGCCGGCTCGCTAAACGACAACATCAGTTTCTTCGACCCGGCGGCCGATCTGGCGGCGGTGGAGCGTGCAGCACGGCTGGCGCAGATCCATGACGACATTATGGCGATGCCGATGGGCTATCAGAGTCTGGTGGGTGATATGGGTTCTTCCCTCTCCGGTGGCCAGGCGCAACGGGTGTTGTTGGCGCGGGCACTGTACCGCAACCCGTCGATTTTGATCCTCGACGAAGCCTCGAGCCATCTGGACGTAGAGCGTGAGCGATTAATTAACGAAGCAGTTAAAGCCATGGCCATTACGCGGATCATTATTGCCCACCGGCCGGAAACCATCGCCAGTGCCGACCGTATTTTGGTGGTCAACAACGGCAAGATTGCCCCCTGGCAGGCACCGTTGTTGATTGAATAGCACCGCAAAACAGAATTTTATTTTTGCCTGCAAAGGTAATAACGCCTAACGCGGATGGGCGTGGTACATCCGCAAATTAAAAAATGGAGTAATACAAATGCGCGAATTAAGCATCATGGAAATCGAACACGTATCTGGCGCAGGTTTCTTTGACCGTATCGGCGCGGCCTTCCTGGGTGCATTGGCCTTTACAGGCATCGGGGCAGCAAAAGGTGGGGTATCCGGCGGCAGCACCGGCGGCATCCTGGGAGTGGGTGTCATCGGCGCCGCATTTACAGCTATCTACGGCGGCCTACATGGCATGCTCCAGGGGGCAGTCTACGGCTTCGTTAACGGCTGGGATAAAACTCTGAGCGTTTTCAACGGCATTACCGAACAATGGGGCGATCAAACTGTCCCTACGCCAAAAGTCTGATAATCAGTGCGTTTTTTGCCGGGTGGCCTTTGCCGCCCGGCATCTTCGGGAGTGGAAAAATGAAAGAACTGACACCACAGCAAATTGCCTGCGTCAGCGGCGGCGCCAGTGCCAGCGAACAGGCAAACAAGCTGTTCAAAGATCTTTTCGGTTGGTTGTCCAGTGACGCTAACCCCCTCAACGGCCTGGCGCTGGGTAAAAGCATCGGTCATGCCATCGGCGGCTTCGTTATGTCGTTCGCCCAATTAATCTCCAACGCCTTTAAGGCTAAATGATCCTTCAGGAGGTCATATGCGTCAATTAACCCCTCAAGAATTGCAACAAACCAGCGGTGGGCTGTCCAGCTCGGATATCATGAACTTCCTGCGCGGGTTGTTCGGCTCTAAAGATACCCCGTCCACCCCATGGGCACCGCCAGTCACCCCACCCTCTACCGGTTCCGGTATGGGGGGCGTGATCGGTGCCCTGGCCGTCGGCGCGGTCGTTGCCGTGACGACCGCCGCAGTCGCTTTCGGCGCTGGGCTGGGTAAATGGCTGGACTCCGCGACAAAATAAATAAGAGTCGGCCTATATAGCACGCTGAATAATGCTATTTAATTTTCATCATGGGTTATTTAATAAATAACCCATTAAAATAACAATATTACGAGTTATTTCCCCACACCAACACAGTAGAATTTAATTATCGATTAATCGAATGGGGAAGTTACGCCATCATTATATCGATAGGGATTTTTAAATTATATTTATGGAGAGTTTTAATTATGAAAAATAATATTCTGGCTGGTTTGATTGCCGTAGCTGTTGCTTCCCCACTGCTGGCTAACGCCTCTGACGGTACCATCACTTTCGCCGGTTCAGTGACTGCCAACACCTGTACCATCAAGGTGAATGACGGTACGGCGACCAACACCGTGACTCTGCCAACCGTGGCTTCCAGCCAACTGACCGCCAAGGGCAACACCGCGGGCCAGACTGAAGTCCGAATCGGCCTGAGCGCCTGTAGCGATACTGTGAAAACGGCCCGCGCCTTCTTTGAGTCAGGCCCGAACGTTTCTGCCGACCATAACCTGACCAACAAAGGCACCGCAAGCAACGTGGAAGTCCAGCTGTTGACCCCGACCAGTACCGTTATTGCTATCGGTGATACCGCACAGCGTGCAGCTGCTGCGACTACCCTGACCAGCGGTGCAGCCGTGATGACCTACAAGGCGCAATACTACGCCACCGCAGCAGCCACTGCCGGTTCGGTTGACACTTCTGTCACCTATTCCATCGATTACCTTTAATACCTGAATCGTTATCAGCCGGGGGCCCGTCAAGGGCTCCTTTTTTCCCGGAGATGACCGGTTTATCCGCGTTACGGAACCGCATAGATGATCAACAAACACTTACCGCTACAGTTCAGCGCCCTATTGCTGGCCCTGCCGCTGTTCACCCCAGCATCGCACGCTAACGTGGTGATTGCCGGCACCCGGGTGATTTACCCGGCAGACCAGCGTGAAGTCACCCTGCGTCTGGATAACCGCGGCGAATTGCCGGCCCTGGTACAAGTGTGGGTGGATGATGGCAATAAGGACACGCCGATCGGCCAACTCAAAGTCCCTTTTGTCATCACACCGGTAATTTCACGCATTGAAGCGCGCAACGGCCAGACCCTGCGCCTGAGCTACACCGGCGATGCAAAACTGCCCACCGACAAAGAGTCGGTGTATTGGCTGAACCTGCTGGATATTCCCCCGCAGTCAACCAAAAAAGCAGATGCCAATCTGCTGCAAATGGCCCTGCGCACCCGCATCAAGATTTTCTACCGCCCTGTCGCACTCAATGCTGACGGCGCTGCAACGGCGATAGATACGCTGCGCTGGACGCCAACCCAGGACGGCTTGAAGGCGGAAAATAATAGCGCTTATTTCGTCAATATTGCCTCAGTCACCTACAACAATGGTGGCCGCAAGTTCAGCAGCATTGATGGCGGCATGGTAGCACCGGGCCAGACGCAGTTATTTAAATTCAATGCGACGGGCGGCAATATTCCGCACGGCGTTCAAATCAATTACACCGCTATTAATGATTTCGGCGGTGAAACGAAGCAACAAGCCAAGGTTAATTAATCGGCGTCAGCGCTTCCCGGCAGGGAGTTTTGGGAAACTATGAAAATAAAATCTATTACGCGGCGCTGGCATTTTTCTGCCATCACCACAGCCTGCTGCTGCCTGTTTTCCGGCATTGCTTTGCCGGCGATAGCAAATAGCGATACCGAACGCCACGGCATGGCACTGGCCGCAACCTTTAACCCCGACTTTCTCAACGACGTTCTGGGCAGCAATGTGGATCTGAGCCGCTATGAGCGTGGCAACCCGCTACTGCCGGGTGCCTACCGGGTAGACGTCTACCTCAATGGGCAGGTGATCGCCCGTGAGACCGTAACGGTGAAACAAGTTAACGGTACGCCGGCAGTGTGCCTGAATAACACGCTGCTGAGCCAACTGGCGTTTAACACCAGCGCTCCGGGCGTTAACACCCAGACGTTGCAACAACTGAAAGACCCCGCTGACTGCATCACCATGGACGCACTGACCGATCGCGGTAGCCTGCGTCTTAACACCAATGACCTGAGGTTGGATATCGCGCTACCGCAGGAAATGATTACACGCCATGCACGCGGTTACGTCGATCCTGCGCTGTGGGACGACGGTGAACCTGCCATGCTGCTGGGTTATAACGCCAACTACTACCAGTCTGAACGCGCTGGGCAAACGCAGAAAACCGGCTATGTCGGCCTGAATGGCGGCCTGAATCTGGCCGGCTGGATGTTCCGCCATACCGGCAACCTCAACTGGGATGACCAACAGGGTTCTCGTTACAAATCCACCCGCAATTATCTGCAGCACGATATCACGCCATGGCGCGCCCGTTTGACGCTGGGTGACAGCTTCACCTCCGGCGAATTGTTCGACAGTTTTGCCTTCCGCGGTGTGCAAGTCGCCACCGACGATCGCATGCTGCCGGACTCACTGCGCGCCTATGCACCAACGGTGCGCGGCGTGGCGCAGACCAACGCCCACGTCACCATCAAACAAAACGGCGTGCTGCTGTATGACACCACGGTGCCGCCCGGCCCGTTCGTGATAAACGATCTCTACCCGACCGGCTACGGCGGTGACCTTGACGTTCAGGTGGAAGAGGCTGACGGCCGCACCAGCAGTTTCAAAGTGGCCTACTCTTCCGTTGCCCAACTGCTGCGTCCGGGGATGTCACGCTACAACCTGGTGGCCGGTACTATCCAAAATCAGAACCTTAGCTATACGCCAAAGGTGATGCAGGCCACGCTGCAGCATGGTCTGAGCAACCTGCTGACCGGTTATGGCGGCGTGCTGGGCAGCGACCATTATGGATCTGCACTGCTCGGTGCAGCCTTCAACACCCCGGTCGGCGCACTGGCGCTGGACGTGACCGGTGCCAAAGCCTCGGCCGATGGCCGCAGCAGCCAGGGCACCAGTTGGCGTGCGACCTATAACAAAATGTTCAGCGCCACCGACAGTAACCTGTCGCTCGCCGCCTATCGTTTTTCCTCTTCCGGTTATCTGGATCTGAACAATGCCCTGATGTTTACCGATGAAGCACGCGAAGGCCGCGACAACAACGACCTGTGGCGGCCACGCAACCGTTACTCGTTAACCTTGAATCAGGGCTTGGCAGAGGGCTGGGGGCAACTCTTTTTCTCCGGCTATAGCCAGAACTACTGGCAACGCAACACCAGTGACCGCCAATACCAGTTTGGCTACAGCAACTACTTCAAACGCCTGTCTTATACGCTGAGCGCAGGCCGCGCCCGCAATACCGACGGCAATGAAGAAACCCAGTATCTGTTGAGCATGACCCTGCCATTGGGCAGCGGCGCTCACTCGCCAAACCTCAACCTCAGCCTGGGTCATGACGGTAATGGCTTTAACAACCAAACCAACCTCAACGGCCTGCTCGGCGAAGACAACCAGTACAGCTACAACCTGGGTGCCGCCTACGATCGTCAAAACCGCACCAGCGCCAACCTGTCAGGCGGTTACCGTTCGCCCTACAGCAACCTGAGCGGCAGCTACAGCCAGGGCAGTGATTATCACTCTGCCTCGGCCGGATTGAGCGGCGCACTGATAGCACACGGCGGTGGTATCACCTTGAGCCCGTACAACAGTAACACCCTGGCGGTTATCCATGCCCCGGATGCGGGAGGGGCACGGGTGCTCGGTTATTCGGGCATTCGTCTGGACGATCGTGGTTACGCCATCGTGCCTTACCTGAATACCTATCAGGTCAATGATATTGGTATTGATACCAAGGGCCTGCCTGCGGACGTCGAGCTGCAAACCACCAGCCAGCAGGTGGTACCGCGTGACGGCGCCATAGTACAGCTGAACTATCCGACCGTGAGCGGCCGGGCGGTGTTGATCTATCTGGCCACTCAGAACCTGCCCTTCGGTGCCGAGGTGCTGGATGAGCAGGGACGCTTTGTCGGTACCGTCGGCCAGGGCGGCATGATTTACGCCCGCCTGCCCACTGAACGCTCGCGTTTGACCATCAAACGCCAGGGAGGCGACTGCCGCTTTAACGTCAGTTTGCCGCAACAAAAACCGGCCGGTGCCCTTGCCTTCGAGCGCATTACCGCCCGATGCGAGGCGTCACAATGACCGTGCCGACACAAGGATCCTCAGTTATGAATATCTTCAGGCTAACCGCCAACACCATGATCGCCTGCGGCGCACTGTGGCTGGCAACGTCTCCGGCGCAGGCGGCGTTGAAATGCGCCAATGGCGATGGTTCGGCGACGCTGGTCGATTTGGCCTCTGCAGTTAAGGTCACGCCGAGCACCCCGCTCGGGACTACGCTGTTCAGCCAAACCTTTACCGGCATCAAGGCCAGATGCAGCCTGACCACCGCGACCGGCTCCGGTGAGACCGCCTATTTCGTGCGCCCTAACCTGAGCGCCGCACTGGGCGGCGGCTTGACGCTGTTCGTCACTTATAATGGCAAGCGTGATTCGGCCGCCGCCAATATCTCCACCGGCATTATCGTTACCGATCGCTCAGCTTTCCTGGGGTTGGTGCCTTCATTCTGGCAAGAGGTGTCGCTGGCCCCGATCACCATCGAGATCGTCAAAACTGCCGCCACCGGCACCGCCGCACCGGGTTCGGTCAGCGCCAACCTGACCATCGGCAGCGTCGGCTCCACGCTGCAAACCAGCGATAAAGCCCTCTATTACCTGCGTGGTGCCAACACCATCGGCTATGTCGCGGAAACCTGCAAAGTCCCCACCCCGGCGTCGTTTGAAGTGCCATTGGGCAATGTGGCTACCAGCACCAGTAGCGGTTTCGGCTCCGGCGTTGGCAGCACCTCAACGGCCAAAGACTTCGCCATCGCCCTGAGCTGCGATACCGCCGTTTCCGGCGCGTTTAAAGTCATGATGCAACTGGACGGTACCCCGGCGACCGGCCTGGCTACCCAGGGCGTATTGGCCTTGAAAGACGCCGGAGGCAAAGGTGTGGCCGGCGGTGTGGGCGTACAGGTTCTTAACCGCACCACCAGCAGCCCGGTAACTTTCGCCACGCCGTGGCTGGTGGGGAACTTCCCAATGAGCAGCAGCCTGATTAACGTGCCCTTCTCTGCCCGCTATTACCAGACGGCGGCCAGTGTCACCCCCGGCACGGCGAACAGTTCGATGACCTACACCCTTTCATACCAATAGACTTGGCCCACCGGATGGCGGGCGAGGAAGGTTATTGGTTGGCCGATTGGGCGAGCCAATATCTCAGCAGTGTCGGTCTCTTCGGGGGCCAACACATTTTCACTAAAAAGGAGTTTTACTATGCGTGAATTAGCTATCTATGAAGTTGAGCAGGTATCCGGCGGTTACGGCAACGGCATCTTCGCCGACCTGGCTGAAGCAGTGACCAGTTCAGTGATCGGTGCTATTGGGGCCGGTTGGGTTGGCGCTTATATCGGCGGTACCCAAGGTGGCACCGGCGGTGGTTGGGGCTTCGGTGCGCTGGGCCAGCTCGTCGGTATGCTCGGTGCCGGAGCCATCGGCATGATCGGCGGTGCCGTGGGCGCGCCTATTCTTGGTATAAACACTACCCTGAGTATAGCGATGTCCGCATTTAGCAATTACCTCAACGGCACCTTCAAGCCGTAAGCTGAAATAAGCTGCTGGGCGGCGAATGTTCATGCCTTGCGCCGCCCACGCACTCCTATTTTCCATCAGGAAAAATCCTATTTAATAACTGGATGTATCCTATCTATTTAATTGTTTCAACCGGTTACCATTCAATCTCTGTTTAGCGCCACTACCGCGAAAATGAGAAAAAGTCCCTATGGCCAGAAAATCTTCGGGTGATTGCATCATTCTGCTGATGATGTTTTTTTTGTCTTTAATTATGTTTATTGTTTATACCCTGAGCGAACCTCATATCATTGAGTTGAGCACATTGCTTAATTAGTCCCAGAGTCTTACCGCACTGCGTGAATACCCGCCAACTTTCAGGGGCGTTAGTTGCACGGTTTCGCGCAGTGCCCTGTTAATCAGCGACTAGCGCTACCTGAGGGATCGCCTCCAACTGGTGATAAACCTTCAACCCCCACTCATTCGCCAGCAACACATCTTTATCTGCACCGGCAGAGACCCCCTCAATACGATAAACCGCCTGGCACTGGGCAATGAGCCGGTGGGCCACCGGATACAGATACTCCTGACAAATAGTGTCACCAGGCTGGGTTGAACCGGCCGCCGCCGCCAGCGGTAATGCCAGCCATTCGCCAATCACCGGCACATGACCGCGCCGGTACACCTCAAGTGCCGCCTGCTCCAGCCGCTGCAAGTTAGCGGCAATACGCTGCGGGTCGCCATCGGTGCCGCTCCGATAAGGGCCGGCAATCAAAATCAGTTGGGCCTTCATAATGCCTTCTCCAGGGTGTGATTAAGGGCGACAAACTGCAACAGCATGATGGTCTTGGCATCAACGATGGTCCCTTGCGCTATGGCGCTCAGCGCCTGCGCCAACGGCAGTTCAATCACTTCAAGATCTTCGCCCTCCGCTTCCACGCCCCCTCCATCACTGACTCGCGCAGCCGTATGGTATTCACCGACAAAAAAATGCAGTTTCTCGGTGACCGAGCCGGGGCTCATATAAGCTTCGAATACCTTTTGCACGTTTTGCACGATATAGCCGGTTTCCTCCTCCGCTTCGGCACGAATCCGCTCCTCCGGCGAGGCGTTGTCAAGCAACCCAGCGGCAGCCTCAATCAACATGCCGTCGTGGCCGTTGACGAACACCGGGAAGCGGAATTGACGCGTCAGCACCACCGTCTGCGCCTGCCGGTTAAACAGCAAAATGGTCGCACCATCGCCACGATCGTAGGTCTCACGACTTTGCCGCTGCCAGACGCCATCGCGCCGTAAAAAGTCGAAGGTGGTTTTTTTCAGCAGATACCAGTCATCGGATAGCACGCGGGTTTCGATAATTCGAACCCGATCTTTAGTGGCGAACATGGTGGCCAACTCCACAGTCAGGGAAGGAAATTGATACTATCGTGCAATTTCGTGTATGATCAAGATATTTCGTGCAGAGAAAATTCAACGGGAAAACGCCATGCTCACCAGCCAACGTAAAAAAATCATTCTGGAAAAATTAGCCCAGGACGGACAGGTTCTGGCCAAACAGCTCAGCGAAATGTTTGGTTTGTCCGAAGACACATTGCGGCGTGACTTACGCGAATTGGACAGTGAGGGATTACTGCAACGAGTACACGGTGGCGCGCTACCGGTCTCCCCGGCCATTGCCACCTTTGCCGAAAGAAATGGCCAGGAATCCGCCGCCAAACGCGCGATTGCCAAAGCGGCGGCGGCGATGATCGCCCCCGGCCAGGTGGTGATCATCGATGGCGGCACCACCTCCGCAGAATTGGTGAAACAGCTCCCCGCCACCCTGGAGGCCACCATCGTCACCCACAGCCCCAGCGTAGCGGTCGGGCTGGTTGATCACCCCAAAGTGGAAGTGATCCTGATTGGCGGACGGTTGTATAAGCACTCGATTGTCAGCGTGGGTGCGGCAGCCGTTGAGGCGATGTCGCACATTCGTGCCGACATCTACTTTATGGGTGTTACCGGCGTGCACCCGACCGCCGGTCTGAGTACCGGCGATTTGGAAGAGGCCTATATCAAACGCGCACTGGCGGCCCGTGCAGCCGAAACCGTGGTGTTAGCCTCTGCCGCCAAGCTGAATGCCGCATCGCAATTTGCCATTGGCGATATCACCCTGGCCCAAAGCATTATTGTCGAACGTTCAACCGACACCACACTGATTACCCCGCTGGAACAAGCCGGGGTGACGGTTATCAAGGCTTGAGTGAAACCCTCAGTTAAATAACTTAATAAATACGGGGTTATTAACCCTGATCGCGTATTTATTACTGTTCATCTCCGCGCATCGGATAAAAATGCGAGAGCAATCACACTTCATTAAACTTATTTTTTCCCGAAGAGTCATTTCCCCCTTGGCAAATACTTCTATAGCGATTCAGAGGTAACATGATGATTATTAATAAATAGTATTTAAAACCCCGTGATACCCCCTAAATAAAAACGAGATCTATCTCTCAAAAACATTACCACCCAGCAGCATGTCAAGGTTATTCGCGAAAATATTTGTGATTGTTTTGTGATATCGCCTGCAAATTTTAGCGATACCAAAAATGACAATGAGCTCCACGGAACAGTTTGGGAGCAGGCATATGAAAATCGGCGTAGTAATAAGCGGTGGCGACGTTACCGGCATCAATAACTTTATTTTCCAGGTCGCCAGGCTGGCGCAAGCCGATATCGTTCTGTTTAATGGCGGAATACCCGGACTATTGACTAACCAGCATCAGCCTATCAGTCAGCGTGACCTGGTTGATTATTCAATTTCATCAATGCCGATAATGTCTTCCGGCCGCACGGCCAAAAAACTGGTGGCCAGTGAATATGAAACCATCAGCAAACAACTAAAGGCTTTGCACATTGATGTGCTTATTATGGCTGGCGGTGACGGCTCGCTACAGTTTTTAAATACCCTCAGCGAATTTGGCGTTAACTGTTTTGGTGTGGGAATGACCATCGACAATGATGTGTTTGGCAGCCATTACAGCATTGGCTTTTCCACCGCCTGCGAACAAGTGATCAAAGAGGTTTCCAAATTGCGCAACACCGGGCGCGCTCTGCCCGGACGCGTGTTTATGATTGAGCTGCTGGGCGGCTACTGCGGTGAGCTGACGCTACAATCGGCAATCAAATCCAATGCGGATTTTGCCCTGATCCCGGAATGCCAATATGTCTTAAGTCAACTGGCGGAGAAAATAACCCAGCGGCTGACACAACAAAACAGCGTCATTATTTTATGTTCAGAGGGATATACCAAAGAATATTCGCCGGGATTTCAAGGTGCCATCGACACCATGATAAAACAACTGGAACCCAGGATTGGTGTACGCATTCGTAAAACCATTATCGGTTATGGCCTGCGTAATGGCGACCCTACCTGCGAAGAGATTTATCAGGGAACCATTATGGCCAGCGAAGTGGTTCGCTGTATTCACTCCGGCATGAAAAACAAGGCAATCATTATTAATGCCGGCAACCAACCCATCCCCATTGATTTAATCAGCATGCAAAAACGTTTGGTAGATACCGAAGGACACCATTACAAACTCGCCAGGCAATTAAATATAATCTGAGGAGATACCCATGCTTAAAATACTGTGCGTATGTGGCTGTGGCCTCGGCTCCAGCTTTGCTATCGAAATGAGCGCAAGAGCGGTGCTGAAAAAATTAGAGATTGAGGCCGATATTGACCACACCACCATCTCTGAGGCCAGTGCCTTTAAATCGGACATTATTCTCACCCAAAAAACCTTCGCCGACATTTTAAATGCCGACGCCAGCGAAGAAGAAAAGAAACGGGTCATTATTCTTCATCGGCTCACCGATAAAGTGGAAATTGAGCAAAAGATTGTGGCCTTTTTAAAAGAGCGCGATATGAAGGAAGCTCACCATGAATAGCCTGGTTAACTTTATCGTCAAGGACCTGCTCGGTCAGGCTTCGATCCTGATCGCTTTTATCGCCATGCTCGGGCTGATACTGCAGAAAAAATCCACCGGTAAAGTGGCCGAAGGCACCTTTAAAACCCTGCTGGGCTTTCTGATCATGATGGCGGGCATCAACATTATTGTCGGCGCCCTGACCTATCTGAACAGTATCTTCACTCACGGCTTCGGCATGACCGGTTACATCACCGATGTCGCCGCCATTGCCGGTCTGGCCAACCGCGAACTCGGCTCGGAAGTGGCGATGACGCTGATGGTGATTTTCGCGGTGAATATCATCATCGCGCGTATCACTCCATTCAAATACATCTTCCTGACCGGGCAGGCATTGCTGTGGATGGCCACCATCGGGGCGGTGATCGGCTATAAAGCGGGGTTAACCGGCCTGCCGCTGATCCTGACCGGCGGCATATTTGGCGGCGTAATGGCGGTGTTAATGCCGGCGTTAGCCCAGCCGGTGGTGCGTAAAATCACCGGTTCGGATGACGTAGCTTTGGGGCATTTCTGCACCATCGGTTATCTGGTACAGGCTGCCGTCGCCAAGGTGGTCGGCAAAGGCTCGCGCTCAACCGAAGATCTGGAGCTGCCCGACAACTTCAAGTTCCTCCAGGACACCTACCTGTCGATGGCGGTGGTGATGATCCCGATGTACCTGATCCCCGCACTGGCAGCCGGCCCACAGTACATCGCCCAGTATGCCGGTGGCATGAATTACCTGATGTACTCCTTTATGCAGGCCATCCAGTTTGTCGCCGGGGTCTTTATCCTCTACAGCGGCGTGCGTCTGTTGCTCAATGAGCTGGTCCCGGCCTTTCGTGGTATCGCCATGCGCATCGTGCCGGATGCCAAACCGGCACTGGACTGCCCGGTGTTGTTCCCCTACGCCCCTAACGCGGTGATCGTTGGCTTCCTGGCCACCACCCTGGGTTCCATCATCGGCATGATTGTTTTCCCGATGTTCGGACTGGCGATGATCCTGCCCGGCCTGTTGACCAACTTCTTTGCCGGTGGCACGGCGGGTATCTTCGGCAACGCACTTGGCGGCCGACGCGGTGCCATGATCGGCGGCGTGGTCCACGGTCTGTTTATCACCTTCCTGCCCGCCATTCTGGTACCGATGCTGGAAAGCTACGGTTTTGTTGGCGTGACCTTCAGCGACTCCGACGTCATCAGTAGCGGCCTGGTGATGGGGCATGCCTTCCAGGGCAACTGGCTGTTCATCGCTCTGTTCATCATCTTCGTCACGCTGATTGCGTGGTTTGTTAACGGTAAATCAACCAAGCACCATGAGGAAAAAGTCCATGAAACTCTATAACTTCAACGAGCTATTGTCGGTGGCTAAAGCCCGTGATTTCAAGGCAATAGGTTCATTCAACCTCCACTGTCTGGAGATGCTGCCGGCCTTTTTCAAAGCGGCCAAGGACACCCACAGCCCGCTGATGATCCAGATTTCGACCGGCACCGCCGAGTATCTGGGCTACAAACTGCTGGTTGATTCGGTACGCTCACTGGCAGAGAGCGAAGATGTCCCCACCTGCCTGCATCTGGATCACTGCTCGGATATCGCCTCCATCGTGACCGCGATCGATGCCGGTTTCAGTTCGGTGATGTACGACGGTTCGCACCTGGAAATGGACGAGAACATCGCCAATACCCGCAAGGTGATCGACATTGCACGCCAGCGCAATGTTTCGGTTGAGGCCGAATTGGGCGCTATCGGCGGCTCGGAGGACGGCAAGGCGGTGGCGGAAGAAGACATCACCTTTACCACGGTGGAAGACGCCAAACGCTTTGTCGATGAAACTGGGGTCGACATGTTGGCCGTTTCGGTCGGTACCGTGCACGGCATGTATACCGGCAAGGCACATATCCAGCATCAGCGGCTGGCGGAAATCACCGCGGCCACCCGTACCCCACTGGTGCTGCACGGCGGCACCGGGGTCAGCGATGAGGACATGCGACGAGCAGTGGCAGGCGGCATTGAAAAGGTCAATGTCGGTACCGAAATGAACGTGCAATGGGTCGGCCGCTGCATGCAGACATTTGAAAAGGGCAAGGTGAATGACAGCGTGCGCAAATTCCTGATCCCGGCCAATAATGCCGTCACTCAGGTATTAACGGAAAAAATCGGCCTGTTTAGATAAAGACGACTCTAATTTCATTTTAATATAACCCACAACCCTGGTGCCCTGGCACCCGTCAGGGCTGGAGACAATCATGCTTAACTTCATCAAACGTCTGCGCGAAAAACAATCGGCACCCGACGGGCACAATGATGCTGAAGCCAATGATATATCAGCCGAAATAACTTTATTGGAGCAGCAATTGGCCACCACGCCGGCAAATGGCGAAATTCATAAAACATTAATGCTGGCCTATAATCGGGCATTAAAGATTTATGCCAAAAATAAAAATCACCATCAGGATATCGATAGGGTTTTTATCAAGATGGACGAGCTGCGCAATATTATCAGGAAGTCTCTTTGAGGGAACATAATGACCATTAAACAACTGTTGATCGAGGCCGGCGCAATACAGGTCGGCGTACAGGAAACGGACTGGCAAAAGGTAATTGAGTTGGCGGCAAGGCCTTTGGTCGATAACGGCTATATTCACCCTTCCTATCACCAGGCGGTGATCAACAATACGCTGGCCAATGGCGCTTATTATGTGTTTGACGAGGGGATTGCCATCCCCCATGCCCGGCCCGAGTGTGGCGTGATCAAAAATTGTTTCAGCATGGTGTTGCTGGATCAGGCCATCGCCTTTCAAGGCAGTGAAAAGGCCGATATCGTCATCCTGTTCGGCGCGACGGACAGCAACCGGCATATTGAAGAAGGCATCCGGGCAATTGTCGAGTTGCTGGACAACAAACAGCGGCTCGATAAACTGCGCGCCGCCAAACTGTGGCAAGAGGTGGTAGCAATCTTATGACTGCGCTAACTGACAACGGCGGTAAAACCGTTATTTTGGTCAATGGCATTCCGGCTTCTGGCAAGAGCACCCTCGCCCGTGCGCTGGCGCAGCACTTTGGCCTGCCTTATTTGAGCCTCGACGGCATCAAGGAACCCTTTATGGCGCGGCTGGACAACGTGGATCGCGAGTTTAACCGTCGGCTAGGTTACGCCGCCTATCAGGCCATTTGGTCCATGGTGGCACAGGCGCCGCAGCGCTGTATCTATGTGATTGACGCCTGGTACGGTTTTCAGCCCAGAGAGCTGTTGCGTCAATATCTGCGCGAGGCGGGTGTGACGCAAGCTCTGGAGGTGTGGAACCAGATTTCCGCAGAACTGGCGACAGAGCGCTATGCTGCCCGCCTCGGCCAACGCTCTGCCGGCCACCCCGGCGCAGAATATTTGCCGGAGTTGCGGGCGCTGGCCGAGCGTGCCATGCCGATGGCTATCGGCCCGGTGATCCGCGTTGATCAAGCGCTACCGCTGGAGATCGACAGGCTGGTAGATTGGCTGATACAACATGGCGTGGGTGCCAAGGCCGATGGAAATGTCGTCAAACTGAAGGTAGGTTGAGGTGTTCAGGGCGCCTTGGCCAACCAGGACGCGGGAGTATTTTTCTCCCGCCTATCGCTTAAAAATGCGGCATCGGTCGCAATTAATGTGATTACAGTCACTTTTTTATGCAACAACATGGCAATTTTCATCATTTTGTTTTTATACTGATCTGCACTTTACCTACAACAAAATAACGAGTGCACATCATGATTGACTCCCGCCTTCCGCTGACCGACATCCACCGTCACCTCGACGGCAACATCCGTGCGCAAACCATCCTCGACCTGGGCCGTCAGTTTAACCTTGCCCTGCCGGCCGACGAACTGGAAGCCCTGCGTCCACACGTGCAAATTACCCATGCCGAACCGGATCTGGTCAGCTTTTTGCAAAAGCTCGACTGGGGTGTGGCGGTGCTGGGCGATTTGGAAGCCTGCCGCCGGGTCGCTTACGAAAACGTTGAGGATGCCGCCAACGCCGGTCTGCACTATGCCGAACTGCGTTTCTCGCCGTATTACATGGCGATGAAGCACCAGTTGCCGGTAGCGGGAGTGGTAGAATCAGTGATTGATGGCATTCGTTCCGGTTCTCGCGATTTGGGCATTGATGTGCGCCTGATCGGCATCATGAGCCGTACCTTCGGCGAGGCCGCCTGTTTGCAAGAACTTGAAGGCCTGCTGGCCCACCGTGATGGTATTACCGCGCTGGACCTGGCCGGTGACGAACTCGGCTTCCCAGGCGGCCTGTTCCTCAACCATTTTAATCGCGCCCGTGACGCCGGTTTGCGCATTACCGTACATGCCGGTGAAGCTGCCGGCCCGGAAAGCATCTGGCAGGCGATCCGCGAGCTGGGTGCCGAGCGCATCGGTCACGGGGTGAAAGCCGTTGAAGATCCTGCATTGATGGACTTCCTGGCGGAACACGGCATTGGCGTTGAGTCCTGCCTGACCTCCAACATTCAGACCAGCACCGTGCCGTCACTGGCGCAGCATCCGCTGGCGAAGTTCCTGCGCCACGGCGTCACGGCGTCGATCAACACCGACGATCCGGCGGTTCAGGGCATCGAAATTGAGCACGAATACCGGGTAGCGGCACCACAGGCCGGGCTGACAGAGGCGGAGATCCGCACCGCTCAGGAAAACGGCCTGAAAATGGCGTTCCTCAGCGAGCAGGAAAAGCAGGCGCTGCGCGATAAAGTTCGCGGCTGATTGAACAATGAGTTAATAAACGCATAGGGCCAGTCAGTCATACCTGATTGGCCTTTTTTACTTTCGTCCCATGTGTTACTGAAAATCCTCAGACATGGAAATGCCCAACAATCTAGCGACTATTGGGCATTGCACATCAATTACGGAAAACTATTACCACTTATCTCGGTAATCAAAGGAAATTTGATACCAATATTTCTCAGCTTCGATTTTGTTTTTAAAATGGGGTTGTATAAACGGTACCCATTCATTCAAGACATCAAACCCCCCATTGTTTATGTTATCTTTTAATGGCAAACCCAAATGCTCAATGATAGAACCATCATCACCAAGGTCTTTGGAGTACTCTTCACCAATGAAATTTTCCGTTTGGTTATCAAACCATTCAAGATGTAATTTTAAGCCCATAATAAACCTCACAAATATTTTTTGATGTTACGGCCTTTTGGATCGGGCCCTTTAAGTTGCTTACCTGTTTTGGGATCAAAAGAACCAATGTGCTGTCCGTCGCTGGCACGATAACCTTCGAGTTCACCATGTTGCGAATCCCATTCATAGATAGTGTTACCTTTATCTCCAACCCACCTTGCACGTTTCCCCCCGCCATTTTGTTTCGGGGTTTTCTTTGGTGCGGGCCTTAACTCACCCAATCCCTTAATCTCATCAGTTTTCGGGGACGGGTGGTAGTCATGTCCATATTCTTTAACTCCTTGCCGAGGTTTGACAAACACGGGTTTGTCATCCTTTCCGGCCTTCTTGCGTGGTTTGTTGAACATGACATAAATTGGGTCAAGGCCACTTTCTACCGGCGGTACAAGAATATAGTCATGGATATTCTGAACATCGCCCGACGGTAATGCCGTCAATGTTCCCTTCCCCGACACATCGACTTTTCCTCCAGTGGATAGCTTGCCCGCAGGGGCATCTGCCGGCGTGACGGTAATTCGATAACCGGAAACACCCTTATCATTCACTGGTGTCCAGGTCAGTGAAATCGCACCATCATCGCTAATAAAGTGTAATTCCCGTTTACCCGCATCCCATGTCAGCGGTCGCAGGGACACCGCACCTTTCAGGTTGCGTTCGTCCGGACGAACGATGTCGATGTGAACTTTCTCATCGCCCTCTGTACCCGTATGGCGGGATGCAAGGCGGAACGGCAACTGGGCAGAATTATAGCTCTCGAGTGCTTTTCTTGCATCGTCGCCAGTTAGCCCCAACCTGTCGATCCCCAGCGACGACATGACCGTCAATGCCGATACATTCAGCTTTTCGGAAAAAACAAAGGAAATCTGAGCGAATTCGGCAGCCGTTGCTTGTCCATTCGAATACAACTTATCAGGTGTCGTTTTACCTAATGTTTCCGTAGCACTGGCAAAGGCATTGCGGATGCCATTCTCCAAAGTTTCCGTGGCAGCCACCGAATTATAATTACTGAGCGCAAACCCGTTTTCCCGCCAGAAATACGCCGGTGGGTCCAGGAATAATGGGCTGGGTTTGCTGCCCATACTCGGGGGGGATTTGGGGAGGTCACCATTGCCAACAGAAAGAGCGAACTCCTTTTTTGCCTGGTTGCGCCAGAAAGCCGCCTGCGCTTGCGGGGACAAAGTGGCAATATCCGGGTCAGTGGGTTCTCTGGCCCTGATCTTTTGCACATTTTCTTTGCCAATACGCTCGAACTCTGCAATTTCTACCCGTTTGGCGGTTTCCGCCTGACGTTGTGAAGCCAGACGACCACTCTGCTCTTCCGTGCTGACATTGGTTCGGGTCAGTTCCCTATGGTACTGATCTGCAAGGGCCGCCTGACGACGAGTTCTGGCATTAGACTCCTGAATAGATTGGCGTTTGGCCGTCGCCTGTCCGAGTGCAATCTGCGCCTGCGTTTCTTCAATCTGGCGTTGAATAATCACCAGGTCTTCCGGTAACAAATAGCCGAATATTTTGGATTTTGTGTCGCGAGCCGTTTGCGTTGCCTCTCGGCGCTGCCGAGCATCCTGATAAGCCTGAAGCGCTTTACGCTCAACCTCTCGGGCATTAACCTCATTCACTGGCATGACTTCCACCACAGCGACATAAACTGGTGGGAGGTTGCTAGCAGGAGGAAACACCACAATCCCATCATGCGTATTGCCGCCAGGAGCCGATGCCGGCAACTGTTTGGCAGGAGCATCTTTGACCTCACTAAGCCCATCCGCAGGTTTTGGAGCCGTTGGTGGCGCTGGTGCATTGACACGGATATGGATGTCAGGCAAGCCCGGAACGATCCCGGCGGTAAATACATCAGGCCGTTTTGTGGGTTTGGCCTGAACCACCGGAACACTCATCGGCATTGACGGTGAACGTATGACAGCCACTTTCTGCTGACCTTCGTCGACAACATCAGAAAGACGAGCATCAACCACTGTAGCAGGTTGCGTGGGGAGTTGCCCCAGAGGCGTTTTAGTCACCAAATCCGCTGGCAATGTGGTCGTAATGTGCCGAACCATTGACATATCGTCGGGGGCAATTTTTGTTGGTGTAATACCTTCTACCACCACTCCCCATAGGCTGCCCCGCCACAGCGTGCCTACTGTTGGTACACCCAACGTTTTTACTTTGGCTAGTGCTTCTGTGATAACTGATTGCACGGTTTTGGATTTAAGAAGGCTAAATCCCCACAGGCCATCGACTAGAGAAATGTTGGTCGGTGCACCTAGAGCAATCGATGCCTGCGCTTCAGGGAACAGGCTCAGGTTGACCTCACCACTCCCGGTTGGGTGGTCTCTGTCGCCGCCATTATTACCACCGCCAGTGTTGCCACCAGTATTCTTACCCCCCCAAGGATCGTTCTCCGAGCTCCAACCGGAGTGATCCGATGCATCAACTCCACCACTCTTGTTTCCGTTGCCGCCGAGCCCTGTTGGGCCACCGTTTACTCCGCCGCCAGGGCCGCGGCTGTCTTTACCATCTCCACCACTCATAGTGTTTCTCCTTTGTGAAATAAAATAACTGTATGTGCAACCAGTAATTTAAAGAGAGGTTAAAAGATGATCAAGCCATCCGCACAATCACTTGTTGTGTGGCGGCGCAAACAAAACGAGGGGACCTATTAGAAATAACATTAAGGGAGTTGAGGTTAACGATGGGCGCACAGAGGCACCCATTCAGACAGCTGAAAAACCAGCGTAAGGGCTAAACCGGTAGGGGACGAACAAGTTCGCCGCGATTTAACTTATTGATTATGCTATTGGGCGCAGCATGCAGCGCCCCTACCATGAAACAACGGATCATTTCTTCAACGAATCCATTTTTTACTTCGCCGCCAGCACTTCTGCCCGCTGTTTGGCGGTTTTGCGCGCATAGCGCTGGGCCAGCACGGCACACACCATTAGCTGCACCTGATGGAAAATCATCAGCGGCAGCACCATTGCACCCACCGCCGCCGCCGGGAACAACACGTTCGCCATCGGGATCCCGTTCGCCAGGCTCTTTTTCGAACCGCAGAACACAATAGTGATCTCATCCGCAGTATTGAATCCCAGCCAGCGTGCGGCATAGGTGTTGATAATCAGCACCATCGTCAGCAGCACCAACGACATCACCAGGATGGTCAGCAGCGACCAGCCGTCAATCTTGTGCCAAATGCCTTCCACCACCGCGGCGCTAAAGGCGGTATATACCACCAGCAGAATCGATGACCGGTCAGTGAGATTAATCAGCTTGCGGTGGCGATCGACCCATTTGCCGATCAAAGGCCGTGCCAGATGGCCCACCACAAACGGCACCATCAGTTTCAAAATGATCGAACCGATGGCGTGTAATACGTCAGTATCACCGCCCTGGGTGTGCATCAGTGCGCCCACCAACAATGGCGAGAGGAAAACGCCGAGAATGCTGGATGCCGAAGCGCTGCAGACCGCCGCCGCCACGTTACCACCCGCCGCCGAAGTGAAAGCAATGGCCGACTGCACCGTGGCCGGCAGCGCACACAGGTAAAGAAAGCCCATATAGACCGTCGGCGTCATCAGCCCCGGCACCATCAGATTCATCGCCAGCCCCAGCAACGGGAACAGCGCAAAGGTGCTGAGGAACACCACCAGATGCAGCTTCCAGTGGCCCATACCGGCGATAATCGCCTCACGCGACAGCTTGGCGCCATGCATAAAAAACAGCAGCGCGATGGCGGCGGTGGTCAGGCGATCAAAGAAGGTTTTCCATATCCCTTCGCAGGGGAAAACCGAGGCGACTATCACCACCAGAATCAAAACCAGCAAAAATTTATCAATGCGCAGACGTTGCAACCAGGACATGGAACCGGATCCTTCGAGGAATGTGGCGGGTTCGGTCAGCCGAACCCGGATAACAAAGCGCGGCGATTAGGCTACCGGCAGCGCTCTTTGCTGTTTTGCAGACTCCAGGCCCAGCTCGATCAGTTCCATCACCTGGATGGCATCGGCAGCCGGTACCGGGTTTTCACCCTCACCGTTAATCGCATCGCGCACAGCCGCGTAATAGGCCGGGTAGTTGCCCGGAATACTCAGCAGCGGTTTTTCCGCCAGCACGCCATCACGTGACAACGTCACTACACCGTCGCGCATGTCATAACCCCAGTCTGCCTGCGGCAGGCGCTCACCGGCTTTTAGCCGGTCTTCCTGCGGATCCAGGCCAAATTTGATAAAGCTGCCCTGGGTGCCATGCACGATATAACGCGCGGTTTCCGCCGCCGCCAGCACAGTGCCGTGCAGCACCACCCGGTGTTGGCCGTAGTTGAGCACCGCGTGGAAATAGTCCACCGACTGCGCGCCCGGACGCAGTTCGGCCAGATCGACAAACAGCGTTTCCGGCTTGCCAAACAGTTGCAGCGCCTGATCGATCAGGTGTGGCCCCAAATCGTACCAGATACCGCTACCTGCACCGCCCAGCTCACGCCAGCGCTGACGCACTTCTGGTCGGAAGCGATCGAAATGAGATTCGAAATAAACCACCTCGCCGAGCGCGCCTTCTTTCAGCAGCGTCTTAAGCGTCAGAAAATCACTGTCCCAGCGACGGTTATGGAACACCGACAACAGCTTGCCGCTCTGCTCCGCCTGCTGTTTTAATTCCTGAGCCTGTGACAACGTCACGGTAAACGGCTTATCCACCACCACATGTTTACCGGCGGCCATGGCCTGCTGCGCCAGCGGGAAGTGGGTATCGTTGGGGGTAGGAATGACGATCAGATCAATAGAGGGGTCGTTGAACAGCGCCTGCGGATCGCTGACTACCGTCATCGACGGCCAGTCTGCGTGCACTTTACCGGCATCGCTGCTGGAAACGGCAGCCAGCTCAACGCCGGGCGTGCCAACGATCAGTGGCGCATGAAAGGTTTTGCTGGCATAGCCGTAACCAACCAGCCCAACCCGAATTTTTTCTGCCATGGTGTTTCCTCTTACTGGCTCGCAATAGACCCATCAGATTTGACACCATGATGCAGGCAGGAACAAGAAGTAAATTTAATGTTAATTCGTGCCCATAGCGAAAGGCTGTTCACGCTGATTTCTGGCCGGATAGTTTATCTCCAGGCTGCGGCGGCGGAAATCGCTCGGGCTAACGCCCACCCGCTTGCGAAATACCCGGGAAAAGTACAGCTGATCGTCATAGCCCACCACCCGACCTATGGTGGCGATTGACTCTTGCGTAGTCTGCAACAGCAGCTTGGCGCGGATCACTCGCTGATCTTCGCGCCAGCGCAGAATATTGATGCCCACCTGCTCGCGGAACAGATGCGCCAACCGCGATGGCGACAGGCAGACATGCCGCGCCACCTCGTCAATCCGCAACTCTCCCGCCAGGTTGCCGGTGATAAACTGGCAGGCTTCAATCACCCGTGGATCCATGATTTTCTGCGGGCTGAGCGGATCTTCCTCCATCGCGCGCAACAGCAGACGCTCCAGCAGGTTCATCCCCAGCTCTTCGGCAAAGCGGCGACCGGAGCGCTGAGTCTGTTCAATATTGGCGAACAACCGATCAAACTCCAGCAGCAGGTTATTGTTCGGTAAGGTCAGCCGCCCCACTTCATGGGTTTTGCTGTGCCATTCCAGCCAGTCGGCCCAGTAGGCGCGTGGGCGAAAATACACCCAGCGGTGATACCAGCAGTCGCTGTCCGGTGAACGGCCATAGTAATGTGCCGCCTTGGGCGGAAACAGCAACAGGTCGCCGGGGTTACAGTAAAGGGTATCTTCGCCGTCAAACACCTTGCCCTGGCCCTTGATGGTCAGGTTGAGAATGTAGCCTTTCATGCCGCCGGGGCGGTCGATAAAGAAATCCAGCGGACCGTCCGCCATAATGGGCGTCAACCCCGCCACCAGATAGGCGTTAAAGGTGTAACCCGGTAACAGCGGGTTGGGCTGAGGTTCCTGTGCCATGCGATGATACATCTGTCCTCCCGGAACGGCTTTGGTAACAATACTCTAGCTTAGCGGCCCGGCGGATAACTGCCCGGGCCGATAACAGAACTGTGAACAGGGTTGGCAATTTAAACGCTGCGCTTGGCCTGCTGCTTGTAACGGTCGAAAATCACCGCCGCCAGCAGGATCACGCCGCGCACCACATACTGCGAGAACGGCGAGATATTCAGCAGGTTCATGGCGTTCTCCACCGTGCCGAGGATCAGAATACCGGCGATCACGTAGGAAATTTTGCCGATGCCGCCTTTCAGTGACACCCCGCCCAGCACGCAGGCGGAGATCACGATCAGCTCATAGCCAATTGAGGTCATCGGCTGGCCGCTGGTCATACGCGAAGCCAAAATAATCCCGGCAGCCGCAGACACCAGCCCGGACAGCATAAAGATCACGATTTTTGTGCGCACGACCGGCACCCCAGCCAGCCGCGCGGCTTCTTCATTACCGCCAATCGCCAGCGTATTACGGCCAAAGGTGGTCTTGTTGAGTAGGAAGCCAAACAGGATCAGACAGGCGACAGTGATCCAGATCGGCGCCGGCAGCCCCAGCCAGTTGGCGTAACCCAGCGTAAAGAAGCGTTCGTCCTCAATGCCCACCGCTTTACCGTCGGAGATAATGTAGGCCAGCCCGCGGAAAATCTGCATGGTGGCCAGGGTGGTGATCAGCGCGTTGATTTTCAGCCGGGCGATAACAAAACCGTTAATCAACCCGGAGACCATGCCCAGTAACAGACCGGCAGCCACGCCAATCCACAGGCTTTCGGTCATGTTGATCACCACCGCGGTGGTGACCCCGGCGCAGGCAATCACCGAAGCGACCGACAGGTCAAAGTCACCGGAGGCCAGGCAGAACAGCATGCCGCAGGCCACCATGCCAGACATTGAAATCGCCAGCCCCAGCCCTTTCATATTGATAAAGGAGCCAAAGTTGGGCACAAACAGCGCGCAGGCTAAAAACAGCACCGCGAACACCACCAGCATGCCGTAGCTGTCCCAAATTCGCGCCAGCCCCCGGCCGCTGCGATTTTTCACAGAATGGGTCGTTATGGTCGACATCTCTTTCTCCTTCACTATCAGGCCACCGCCGCAGCGGCATCAGGGGCTATATCAGGGGTGCGCAGCATCGCCAGGCTGAGGGCTTTTTCCTCGCTGGCCTCGTCATGCAGTAATTCGCCGGACACTGCGCCTTCCCGCATCACCAGAATGCGGTCCGCCAGCCCCAGCACTTCGGGCAGGTCACTGGAGGCGAACAGCACCGCAATGCCGCGCTGCGCCAGTTGGTAGATGACGTGGTAAATTTCATGCTTGGCGCCGACGTCGATGCCGCGTGTGGGTTCATCGAGCAGAATCACTTTCATCTCTTCCGACAGCCAGCGGCCCAGAATGGCCTTCTGCTGGTTGCCGCCGGACAAATTCATAATTAACTGCTCGGCACTCGGCGTTTTGATATTCAATGCACGAATATGATGCTCGGCATTACTGGCCTCCCATCCTTTGTTGATCAGGCAACCGGCACGAAGACTGTTACGCCGTGCGCTGATGTTGATGTTGTCACGCACCGAGTGTACCGGGATGATGCCGTCCGCCTTGCGATCCTCCGGGCACAGCATGATCCCGGCGCGGATAGCATCAATCGGCGACCGAATGGCCAGCGTCTGCCCATCCAATCGCAACTGACCGGCGCTGACCCGGGTGGCACCAAAGATGCCCTTCATCAGTTCACTGCGCCCGGCCCCCACCAGGCCGAACAGCCCGACGATTTCCCCGGCCCGCACCTTAAGATCGATCGCCGTTTTGACGCCCGGCGCTTTCAGCCCCTTGAGCTCCAGTCGCACCGGCCCCAGCTCACGTGGCTGGTAGCCATAGACGTCGCCCAGATCGCGCCCGACCATCGCCTGCACCAACTGTGCGTTATCCACCTGCTGCATATCGTCAAAGGTGCGCACATAGCGACCATCTTTAAACACGGTAATGGCGTCGCTGAGGGCAAAGATTTCTTCCATACGGTGCGAGACGTACAGGATCACCCGCCCTTCGGCGCGTAGTTCCCGGATCACCCGGAACAGTTGTTCAATCTCTCTGGCCGACAGTGAACTGGTGGGTTCGTCAAAGGCGATCACCTTGGCGTTGCGCGCCAACGCCTTGGCGATTTCCACCATTTGCCACTGGCCGATCGACAGGTATTTCAGCGGCGTATCCGGATCAATATCCAGGCCGAGGTGTTCCAGCTGCAAGCGGGATTCGTAGCGCAGCAGTTTTCTGTCCACCAGCCCACGTTTGGTCGGCAACTGGCCGAGATAAATGTTCTCCGCCACCGTCATTTCCGGCACCAGATGCAGTTCCTGATAAATAATCGCTACCCCGGCATCTAACGCATCGGTGGTGTTGGCGAACTGCACCGGCCGCCCTTGCAGCTGAATTTCCCCCTGGGTCGGCGCGTAATTGCCACTGAGTATTTTCAACAGCGTGGATTTCCCGGCGCCATTTTCCCCCATCAGCGCGTGGATCTGCCCGGCCTGACAGCTAAAACTGATGTCATCCAGCGCCTTCACGCCCGGGAAGGTTTTACCTATGCCTTTAAACGCCAAATACGGCAGTGCGGCGGTCATAGTGCACTCCTCCAGCAGTTAAAAAATGCCGCCCGACAACGTGCTGTGGGCGGCTCGCTTATTACATCAGGCCTTTTTTCTGCAGTTCGGTTTTAAAGTTGTCGCGGGTGATCAGCACCACGTCGGTCACTTCGGTGAACTTTTGCGGCTCTACGCCCTTTTCGACCCAGTCATGCAGCATCTGGATACTCTTGTAACCGTGGATATCCGGGCTTGGCAGCAGTGAACCGTAGAAACCGGTGGCCTGTGCCTTGGAAAGCTCGCTGACGGCATCCACCCCGTTGATACCGATGCCGATCACGTTCGGCGCTTTGAAGCCCTGGCCTTCGGTGGCGCGCACGCCGCCCAGCACGGTGTTGTCGTTCATGCCGACAATCAGCCAGTTTTTCACTTCAGGATGCTGCACCAGCATTGAGTTGGCGGCGTCAAACGCCCCTGGGATATCGTTGGATTTGGTCGGCACCCGATAAATTTGTTTGTCCGGGAAGCCGGCCGCCTTCAGCGCGTCAATCGACCCGCCAGTGCGACGACGGGCGGTGTCCAGCTCATCGGCGGTGATCGCCATCACTGCGGTGTCGGCTAATTTCCAACCGCGCTTGTTCTGCTCTTTCCACAATTCCTGACCCTGTCGCTCACCGATTTTGGTGGCGGCCATCATCACTAACGGCACGCTGTCCATAGGTTTGCCCTTGGCGGTGACAAACTGGTCATCCACCGCAATCACTTTCAGGTTGTAACTGCGCGCCTTGGCGACAATCGCCGAGCCGAGTTTCGGATCTGGCGTGCAGATAACAAAGCCCTTGGCCCCGCTGGCCGCCAGGCTGTCGATGGCATTGAGGGTTTTCTCTCCGTCCGGCACGGCGATTTTTATCACTTCAAAACCGAGATCCTTACCGGCCTTGTCGGCAAACTTCCATTCGGTCTGGAACCAGGGTTCCTCCGGCTGCTTGACCAAAAAGCCCAGCTTCATGGTCTCGGCGATAGCTGAATGTGACATAACAGCCGCCAGACTCAGTGTCACCAGCGCCTTAGTGAATTTATGCATGATGCTCTCCGCTATTTTGTTCTCTGTGGCGAAGAAAGCCGCTCGCCGTGAAAACGTTATCATTAGGGTGTTTGCTGTCGGCACATCGCTTATATCGCGACATTCACCCACAACATGAGTAAGACGGCTTAAGTTTTAGCGGGTATTTGTTACTGAAATGTAGAGCGCTATCACATCCGTGGAATACAGCAGATATGTGCATATATTTAGCAAATTCCGCCAAGCGATAACTTATGACAGCCGTCACAAAACCACTGCGGGAAGCAGAAAAGTGCATACTTCCAGCTAACGGCTCCTCACCTGCACCGCGCTTCGGCTCCTATGGTTGTCACAGCGTATTAACACATCAGGAGTCAACATCATGACGGCAGGTGCTATTGCCCTGGGACTGGACTTCGGCAGTGACTCGGTGCGGGTATTGGCGGTCGATTGCCATAAGGGTACTGAGCTGGATACCGAAGTGGTCTATTACCCCCGCTGGCAACGCGGCGAATTCTGCAATGCGGCGGAGAACCGTTTTCGCCACCATCCGCTCGACTATATCGAAGCCATGGAACAGGCGATTGTCACGCTGGTGCAGCGCCTGTCGCCGCAACAGCGGCTACAGGTGATTGGCATTGGCGTTGACTCCACCGGCTCCACACCGGCGCCGATCGACGAGCAAGGCCAGGTGCTGGCGCTGCGCCCGGAGTTTGCCGATAACCCCAACGCCATGTTTGTGCTGTGGAAGGATCACACCGCCATTGAAGAGGCAGACGCCATCAACCGGCTGTGCCGCAGCGGCGAGTTTCCCGATTATTCCCGCTATATCGGCGGTGTTTACTCCTCTGAGTGGTTCTGGGCCAAGATCCTGCATGTCACACGCCAGGACGCCGAGGTACGCCAAGCCGCCGCCTCCTGGGTTGAACTGTGCGACTGGGTACCGGCGCTGTTGTCCGCGACCACCGCGCCACATCAGTTAAAACGTGGGCGCTGTAGCGTCGGCCACAAAACCCTGTGGCATCCGGACTGGGGTGGCCTGCCGCCGAAGGCGTTCTTTGCCGCACTCGACCCACTGTTGGTGGAACACCTGCCCTGGCCGCTGTTTGAAGATTGCCATACCGCCGACCTGCCAGTAGGCACCCTGAGCGCCGAATGGGCGGCACGCCTCGGGCTACCCACCACGGTGGTGTTGTCCGGTGGGGCCTTCGACTGCCATATGGGGGCCGTCGGTGCCGGTGCCCAACCTTATACTTTGGTGAAGGTGATCGGCACCTCCACCTGCGACATTCTGATCGCCGATCGTCAGCGAGTGGACGGCCGCGCCATCGAGGGAATTTGCGGTCAGGTCGACGGCAGCGTAGTGCCGGGGATGATTGGTATGGAGGCCGGGCAGTCGGCCTTTGGCGATATGTACGCCTGGTTCAGCCGCCTGCTGAGTTGGCCGTTGCATACAGCGGCAAAAAACCAGCCTGAACTGCAACCACAGCTACAAAAAATTGAAGCCGGTCTGCTGGCGGCACTGACCGATGCCTGGGTGGCAAACCCGTCACTGGATCATTTGCCGGTGGTGCTGGACTGGTTTAACGGCCGACGCACCCCTTACGCCAACCAGCGGCTGAAAGGCGTCATCGCCGATCTGAACCTCGGCACCGATGCACCGACGCTGTTCGGCGGTTTTATCGCCGCCACCGCCTTTGGCGCCCGCGCCATTATGGAGTGCTTTGAACAGCAGGATATTCCGGTCGAGAACGTGCTGGCCCTGGGCGGCATTGCGCGTAAGTCACAGACCATCATGCAGGTCTGTGCCGACGTGATGAACCGACCACTGCAAATTGTGGCTTCCGATCAGTGCTGCGCGTTGGGTGCAGCCATCTTCGCCGCTGTCGCCGCCAGCCGTTTCACCAGCGTGCCCGAAGCCCAGCGCCAGATGGCCTGCGGCATCGAACGAACCCTGCAGCCCGATCCGCAGCGCGTCGCTCGCTACCAACAACTTTATCAACGCTATCAACAATGGTGCCAGGCCGCCGAGCCGCGCTACGCCCCGACCTCCGGTTCAGCAAATTAAGCCCATACCCAATACAGAGGAGTCTTTTTTAATGAATGCATTCAAGCAGCGCGAAGTTTGGTTCGCCATCGGCAGCCAACATCTGTACGGTCCGCAAACCCTGCAACAGGTCAAGGCGCACGCCGAACAGGTAGTGGAAAGCCTTAACCGCGAAGCCGGCTTACCGGTAAAGCTGGTGCTGAAACCGCTGGTCACCACGCCGGATGAAATCACTGCTCTGTGCCGTGACGCCAACTATCAGCCGCAGTGCATTGGCATCCTGGCCTGGTTGCACACCTTCTCACCGGCCAAAATGTGGATCGCCGGGTTGTCCGTGCTGCATAAGCCGCTGTTGCAGTTCCATACCCAGTTCAACGCCCAGGTGCCCTGGGACAGCATGGATATGGACTTTATGAACCTCAACCAAACCGCCCACGGCGGCCGTGAGTTCGGCTTTATCGGCGCCCGTATGCGCCAGCAGCACAGCGTGATTGCCGGTCACTGGCAGGATCCCGAAGCACACCGGCGCATTGGCCAGTGGATGCGTGTCGCCAGCGCCAAACAGGCCGGGCAGCAGCTGAAAGTGGCCCGTTTTGGCGACAACATGCGTGAGGTGGCGGTAACCGAGGGCGACAAGGTCGGCGCACAGATCCAGTTTGGTTACTCGGTCAATGCCTATGGTATTGGCGATTTGGTCAGCGGCATTAACGAAGTCAGCCGTGGCGATGTCGATACGCTGATTGAAGAGTATGAGGCCAGTTATGTGCTGAGCGAGGCGGCCAAACTCAACGGCGCAAAACGCGAAAACCTGACTGACGCGGCACGTATCGAGCTGGGCATGAAACGCTTCCTCGAACAGGGCAACTTCCAGGCCTTCACCACCAACTTTGAAGACTTGCACGGCATGAAACAGCTGCCGGGGCTGGCGGTACAACGCCTGATGCAACAGGGCTACGGCTTTGGCGGCGAAGGCGACTGGAAAACCGCCGCGCTGCTGCGCATCCTGAAAGTAATGGCCGATGGGTTGCACGGCGGAACCTCGTTTATGGAGGATTACACCTATCATTTCCAACCGGGTAACGATCTGGTGGTCGGCTCGCATATGCTGGAGGTCTGCCCGTCGATCGCCAAAGAAGCCAAACCGCTGCTGGATATCCAGCCGCTCGGTATCGGTGGCAAGGCCGATCCGGCACGGTTGATTTTCTCGACTCCGGCCGGCCCGGCGGTCAACGCCAGCCTGATCGACATGGGCGATCGCTTCCGCCTGCTGGTCAATCAGGTGGACACCGTGGAACAACCGCACCCGCTGCCCAAGCTGCCGGTGGCACGCGCCATCTGGCGGGCCCAACCCACGCTGGCGACCGCCGCCGAAGCCTGGATCCTGGCGGGCGGCGCCCACCACACGGTGTTCTCCCAGGCGCTGGATGCCGATATGCTGCGGTTGTATGCCGAAATGCATAACATCGAGTTCTTACTGATTGACCAGGATACCACCCTGCCGTCGTTCAAAAACGAACTGCGCTGGAACGAAGCCTACTATCAACTTAACCGCCGTTAATCGCCCGGCTACCGGTGGCAAAATCGCCTGCCGGTAGCCAAACGTGCTGCACCGCCGCCCTGCTCCCGACCATCCGTTTGATATTGATGACGAAGCCCGCATTACCCGTTAAGCTATGTGGCTGTCACATTGAAACCTGTCTTACCCAGGAAGCCGTATATGTCCCAAGCTGAATACACCCGTATTGGCGGTTGGTTGCTGGCCCCGATGGCCTATCTGATTGTCACCCTGCTTAGCGCCAGTCTGATGCTGCTCCTGTATGGCATGGCAATTTTCGTCCCCGAATCGCGCGAATACCTGCTCACCAACGCCCAGGCGTTTAGTATGCAGTGGTATTTCTCGGTGCTGACCACCTTGGCAATGTGGTGCTTTACCCTGTGGCTGCTGTGGCTGTTCTGCCACCGTTCGCGGCGCTTCCCCAAATTGTTCCTGCTGTGGCTGCTGATTACCGTGCTACTGGCGGTGAAAGCCTTTGCCTTTGCGCCAGTGCCGGATGAACTGGCAGTGCGCAGTCTCGGCTGGCCACTGCTGATGGCGGCATTGCTGGTGCCTTATATGAAAAAATCTCAACGGGTCAAAGGCACCTTCACAGAACACTAACCGCCCCTGTGGCACGTTTTGTGCGGAGAATTGTGTAAATTTTCGCCAAAAATGGGCAAAAAGGGCAATAACCCTGCTTTCCCTATGTTGTGATCAGGCCGCCAATTCCCGATAATAGGCGGCTTTTATTTTTTTAGGCGTCGCAATGACCGAATACCTGCTCCTGTTTGTCGGCACCGTACTGGTGAATAACTTCGTCCTGGTGAAGTTCCTTGGCCTGTGCCCGTTCCTCGGCGTTTCCAAAAAGCTGGAAAGTGCCATTGGTATGGGAATGGCCACCACTTTCGTGATGACGATGGCCTCCGTCAGCGCCTGGGTGATCAATACCTTTATTCTGGTTCCGTTGGATCTGGTGTATCTGCGCACCCTGTCATTTATTCTGGTGATCGCCGTGGTGGTGCAATTCACCGAGATGGTGGTGCGTAAAACCAGCCCGGCGCTGTATCGCCTGCTGGGCATATTCCTGCCGCTGATCACCACCAACTGTGCGGTCCTCGGCGTCGCGCTGCTTAACGTCAACCTTGGCTACAATTTCCTGCAGTCTGCGGTATATGGCTTTAGCGCCGCCGCGGGCTTCTCGCTGGTGATGGTGCTGTTCGCCGCCATCCGTGAACGTCTGGCGGTTGCCGACGTGCCTGCACCCTTCCGCGGTTCTTCCATCGCGTTGATCACCGCCGGGCTGATGTCGCTGGCCTTTATGGGCTTTACCGGGCTGGTGAAATTCTAATGACCGCGTTATGGATTGCGATTGCTGCATTAAGCGCCCTTGGCCTGCTGTTCGGTCTGGTGCTGGGCTATGCCGCGCGCCGCTTTGAAGTAGAAGAAGATCCGGTGGCCGAACAGGTCGATGAGATCTTGCCACAGAGCCAGTGCGGCCAGTGCGGCTACCCCGGCTGTCGTCCTTATGCCGAAGCGGTCGCCAACGGTGAGATGATTAACAAATGCGCGCCGGGTGGCGAGCAGGTGATGCTGAAACTGGCCGAACTGCTCAATGTCGAACCGCAGCCATTGGGCAGCGAAGCCGCCGCCGAACCGGTACGCCAGGTCGCCTACATTGACGAAGCCAACTGTATTGGCTGTACCAAATGCATTCAGGCCTGCCCGGTGGACGCCATCGTCGGCGCTACCCGCGCCATGCACACCGTGATTACCGATCTTTGTACCGGCTGCGACCTGTGCGTTGCACCGTGCCCTACCGACTGTATTGAAATGAGACCGGTCGCCACCACTACCGCCAACTGGAAGTGGGACATGAAGACGATACCGGTGCAAGTGATCCACGTGGAGCAACATGCTTAACCTGTTCGCCGCCTTCAAAAAAGACCGGATTTGGGATTTCGACGGCGGGATCCATCCGCCGGAAATGAAGACCCAGTCCAGCGGTGTACCGCTGCGTACCGCCCCACTGCCGGATAAGTTCATTATCCCACTGCAACAGCATCTGGGGCCGGAAGGCGAACTGTGCGTCAAGGTCGGCGACTCCGTGCTGAAAGGCCAACCGCTGACCGTCGGTCGCGGTCGTACCGTACCGGTGCACGCACCGACCTCCGGCACCATCAGCGCCATCACACCGCATATCACCGCTCACCCTTCCGGGTTGGCAGAACTGTGCGTGATTATTCAGCCGGACGGCGAAGACCGCTGGTGCGAGCGTGCGCCGGTGGCCGATTACCGTCAACTGACCACCAGTGAGTTGATCCAACGTATTCATCAGGCCGGCATCGCCGGGCTGGGCGGCGCCGGTTTCCCGACCGCCAGCAAGCTGCAGGGCGGCATGAACGGGGTGGAAACCCTGATCCTCAACGCCGCAGAGTGCGAGCCTTATATCACTGCCGATGACCGTTTGATGCAGGAACATGCCGACCAGGTGATTGAAGGCACTCAGATTCTGCGCCACCTGCTGCAACCCAAAGTCACGCTGATTGGCATCGAGGACAATAAACCCGAAGCGATCGCCGCGTTGAAACTGGCACTGCGCGACCAGCCAGGCATTGCCCTGCGGGTGATCCCAACCAAATACCCCTCCGGCGGTGCCAAACAGCTCACCAAGATTTTGACCGGGCGCGAAGTGCCGCACGGCAAGCACTCCTCCGCTATTGGGGTGCTGATGCAGAACGTCGGTACTGCCTTTGCCATTAAACGTGCGATTGTCGACGGCGAACCGCTGATTGAACGCGTGGTGACTCTGACCGGCGAGGCACTAAGCCAGCCGGGCAACCTGTGGGCGCGCATAGGGACACCGGTACAGCACCTGTTGAAATTTGCCGGTTTCCAGCCGCAGGCTCAGCAAATGGTGGTGATGGGCGGCCCGCTGATGGGCTTTACCCTGCCCGCGCTCCATGTCCCCATCGTCAAGATCAGCAACTGTATTTTGGCCCCCTCGGTCAGCGAAATGGCACCGCAAGAGCCGGAGCAGTCCTGTATTCGCTGCGGCCTGTGTGTTGACGCCTGCCCGGCCGGCCTGTTACCGCAGCAGCTTTACTGGTTCAGCCGCGGTGAAGAACACGAGAAAGCCCGCAATCATAATCTGTTCGACTGCATTGAATGTGGTGCCTGCGCCTTTGTCTGCCCGAGCAATATCCCGCTGGTGCAGTACTACCGTCAGGAGAAGGCCGAGATCAAAGCCATCGATCTGGAAGCGGCACGCACGGCTGAAGCCAAGGCACGTTACGAAGCCAAACTGGCGCGTCTGGAACGTGAAAAACTGGCGCGCGAAGAGCGCCATAAGAAAGCGGCAGTCAAACTGACCGATGGCGACCAGGATGCGGTTCAGGCAGCTCTGGCGCGAGTGCGCAGTAAAAATGCGGTACCGGCGACCGGCACCATCAGCGGTGATGCACCGGACAACAGCGAGATGATCGCTGCGCGCGAGGCCCGTAAAGCGCAGGCTCGTGAACGCCGTGCCCAGCAGGAAACCGCTGTAGCACCGGTAACGGCATCGGCTAACGAAGATGAAGATCCGCGCAAAGCAGCAGTGGCCGCCGCACTGGCGCGAGTCAAAGCCAAGAAAGCGGCGCAGCAGACCACGCCGGATGAACCCCCTGCCGAATCACCAGCAGTGGTGACAGAAGAGGATCCGCGCAAGGCCGCAGTTGCCGCCGCACTGGCACGAGTCAAAGCCAAGAAAGCGGCGCAGCAGACCACAGCGGTGGAAACACCGGTCGAGCCGCCAGCGGCGGTGACGGAAGAAGATCCGCGCAAGGCCGCGGTTGCCGCCGCCATTGCCCGCGCCAAAGCCAAGAAAGCGGCACAGCAGGCCGCAGCGGTGGAAACGCCGGTCGAGCCGTCAGTGACGGTGACCGAAGAAGACCCGCGCAAGGCCGCGGTCGCAGCCGCCATTGCCCGCGCCAAAGCCAAGAAAGCCGCGCAGCAAGCCGCAGCGGTGGAAACACCGGTCGAGCCGCCAGCGGCGGTGACGGAAGAAGATCCACGCAAGGCCGCGGTCGCAGCCGCCATTGCCCGCGCCAAAGCCAAGAAAGCCGCGCAGCAGGCAACGGTGGAGACAAATAAAGAGTAACGGATAAAAGCGCCTTGCAGAACGCAAGGCGCCTTTTAATCGATAGAAATCAGATAGGTATAATCAACGTCAATCTGACGCATCTTCGAGTCCTGATTCCATTCCTTGGTTTGAATAATCTCCATCTCCACACTGCCCTTCACCTCATGGCGCAACCCTGGCATTACGTGGGTAATCAGATAAGCAAAGAATTTGGAGCATTCCATGGCGCTCCCCTGATGGTTGATAGAGATATATTCACGCCCGGCAATAGGAATATGGTCGATCTGGTAGCCTGACAGAATATCCTTTTTGTTTTCAGGCTCTACCGCCATGATATGGGTAGCCGAGCACTCGCCTTCCCCCCGATTACGGACGGAATGGATGCTGTACACCCGGCGGCACTCCACGCTTAATCCGCGGAAAAAATCGGTGAAAATTTCATCCTTCATCGCCATACAGGACGAATGTTCTATGCCGTTCTCTCCTGCGAAATCCAGCTGGCGCGAGTATCCCACAAGCTGCATATCCGGCAACGTCAGACGCTTCACTTCTGGGTAGAAATCAGCCGCAAAGTTGGCATCAAAACTAAAACGTGGCATCAGGTTCTTCACGTCCCAGCGTTCCATCGAACGGTAACGATTGGGCGTGGTTTCAAAACGCTGTTTGAACATGCGGGTAAAGGTTTGTTGGGAGTCGAAGCCCAGTTCATCTGATATATCGATAATAGAGCGATGGGTAATACGTAAAGCCACTGCGGCACGAGTCAGAATGCGTGAACGAATATAGGTGGCAAGCTGTATACCGGTAATGCGTTTGAACTTGCGCTGCAGGTGCCATTTGGAATAGCCGGAAATGCGCGCGACTTCGTCCAGGTTAGGCCGTTTCTCCAGATGTATCTCAACCCACTCAATTAGCTCTTCAATAAAAAATACATCTTCATTTGTCATTAATTTACATTCACTAACTTAATAATACTCGGGATAATAACCCACATAGATTATGTAAAAGTTGTTATTTTGTGCGAAAAAACGAACCAAAAACACCATGCTAATCCAGAGGTTATCGCCTGTCATCGGCCATTAAGACCGGCAGTTTCGTTCTTGCACTACCAACCTAACCCGAATATATAACCAAGAAAAATCCGATCGCGCCATAGGTCTGAGAAATTTCGGCGTACATGCCGTGCTAAAAGGCTAATAGCCCTACAATTAAGACGTATTACCCTCAGGGTGATTCAGGTAGAATACAGCGCTATAATTTTTCCTGCGTCTGCGCTGAGCGGCGCGTTGAACCTGCCGATGTCCGGCAAAGATAGGTGTAGTTCTCTATGAAGTTCAGGCCGGTACAACCCACAGCCGCCAAAGGCTTGCACATCGCCAGTTCCCCCTTCACCCATAACCAGCAAAGCACCAGCCGTATCATGCTGTGGGTAATGTTGGCCTGTATTCCCGGTATCGCTGCGCAGGTATGGTTTTTTGGCTATGGCACGCTGGTCCAGACCGCACTGGCGATGATCGTCGCCCTGCTGGCGGAAGGCATCATCCTTTCCCTGCGCAAATTGCCGGTGCGCACCCGGCTGGCGGATAACTCCGCCCTGCTGACGGCCCTGTTGCTGGGCATCAGTCTGCCACCGCTGGCCCCCTGGTGGATGATCGTCATCGGTACCTTCTTTGCCATTGTGATTGCCAAACAGCTGTATGGCGGCCTCGGACAGAACCCGTTCAATCCGGCCATGGTCGGTTATGTGGTGCTGCTGATCGCCTTCCCGGTACAGATGACCAGTTGGTTACCGCCAGATGAACTGCGGGCTACCGCGCTGTCGTTCCAGGATACCCTGCTGGCTATTTTCAGTGGTCACACGACGCAGGGTGCCACTATCCACGAACTGCAAATGGGTATCGACGGCATCAGCCAGGCCACCCCACTGGATGGGTTCAAAACCGGCCTGCGCAGCGGTCATAGCGTTGAACAGGTGCTGCAACAGCCGCTGTTTGGTGGCGCGTTGGCCGGCATCGGCTGGCAATGGGTTAATCTCGGCTTCCTGGCCGGTGGCCTGTTTATGCTGGCCCGCCGTCTGATCCACTGGCAGATCCCGTTCAGCATGCTGGCGGCTATTGCCCTGTGCTCCGGTTTGGCCTGGTGGCTTGACCCGGCGCAGCAGGCCTCGCCGCTGATCCATCTGTTCTCCGGTGCCAGCATGCTGGGCGCATTCTTTATCGCCACCGACCCGGTCAGTGCGTCTACCACGCCGAAAGGCCGCCTGATTTACGGCGCCTTGGTCGGTGTTCTGGTGTGGCTTATCCGCGTTTACGGCGGTTATCCGGATGGCGTCGCCTTCGCGGTGTTGCTGGCCAACATTACCGTTCCGCTGATCGATCACTACACGCAGCCCCGCGTGTACGGCCATCGCTAAGGAGCCATGATGCTAAATTCAATGAGAAAGCATGGCACCACGCTTGCCGTGTTTGCCGCAGTGACCACCGGCCTGACTGCGGTGGTGCATAGCCTGACGCAGAAAACCATTGCCCACCAGGCGGCGCTGCAACAAAAGTCGCTGCTGGATCAAGTGGTGCCGCCGGAACACTACGACAACAACATGCAGACCGAGTGTTACCTGGTCAGCAATCCGGCGTTGGGCAACGATGCTCCGCATCGCCTGTATCTGGCGCGCAAAAATGGTCAGCCGACGGCGGCCGCGCTGGAAACCACCGCGCCGGACGGCTATTCCGGTGCCATTCAACTGCTGGTCGGTGCTGATTTCAGCGGTAACGTGCTGGGCACCCGTGTGGTGGCACATCATGAAACCCCTGGCCTGGGCGATAAAATTGAACTGCGTATTTCGAACTGGATCCTGTTCTTCAGCGGTAAAAAAATTGATGGCCCGGACGACAAACGCTGGGCGGTGAAGAAAGACGGCGGTAAGTTCGATCAATTCACCGGCGCCACCATCACACCGCGTGCAGTGGTCAATGCCGTTCGACGCACGGCGTTGTATATGGAAACGCTGCCGCCTAAACTTGATAGCTTACCTGCCTGTGGAGCCAGCGAATGAGTGAAGCCAAAGATCTGATTGTCCAGGGGCTGTGGAAGAACAACTCCGCGCTGGTGCAATTGCTGGGGATGTGTCCGCTGTTAGCCGTGACCTCTACTGTCACCAACGCCCTCGGGCTGGGGCTGGCGACCACGCTGGTACTGATACTGACCAACACCTCGATATCCGCAGTGCGCCGCTGGGTACCGAATGAAGTGCGTATCCCGATTTACGTAATGATCATCGCTGCCGCGGTGAGCATTGTGCAAATGCTGATCAATGCCTATGCCTTCGGCCTTTACCAGTCGCTGGGCATCTTTATCCCATTGATCGTCACCAACTGCATCGTGGTCGGCCGCGCCGAAGCGGTAGCCTCTAAAAAACCGGTCGGTCTGTCCGCACTGGACGGGCTGGCGATTGGCCTGGGCGCTACCGGCGTGATGGTGACGCTGGGTGCGATGCGTGAGCTGCTGGGTAACGGTACCCTGTTTGACGGGGCCGATATGCTGCTGGGCAGTTGGGCCAAGGTACTGCGGATTGAGGTGGTTCACTTCGACAGCCCGTTCCTGCTGGCGATGCTGCCACCGGGGGCCTTCATTGGCCTGGGCCTGTTGTTGGCGGTAAAATACCTGATTGACGAAAGGATGAAGGCGCGGACGGCCAAGGCATTACTGGCCGAACCGGCGCAGGGACAAGGACAGGCAGAGAAAGCATAATGAATAAGCAAAAACGGCTGGAAATTCTTACCCGACTACGCGACAACGATCCACACCCAACCACCGAGTTGGTGTACACCACGCCGTTTGAGCTGCTGATTGCCGTGCTGCTGTCCGCGCAGGCGACCGACGTCAGCGTCAACAAGGCCACCGCCAAGCTTTATCCGGTGGCCAATACGCCGGCCGCCATGCTGGCTCTGGGCGTCGACGGGGTTAAGGGCTATATCAAGACCATCGGCCTGTTTAACAGCAAGGCCGAAAACGTGATCAAAACCTGCCGCATGCTGCTGGAATTGCACGGCGGCGAGGTACCGGAAGATCGTGCGGCGCTGGAGGCTCTGCCGGGCGTCGGCCGCAAAACCGCCAACGTGGTACTCAATACCGCCTTTGGCTGGCCGACCATTGCCGTCGATACCCATATCTTCCGCGTCTGTAACCGTACTAATTTCGCGCCAGGCAAAAATGTCGATCTGGTTGAGGAGAAGCTGCTCAAGGTGGTGCCGGCCGAGTTCAAGGTTGATTGCCACCACTGGTTGATCCTGCACGGGCGCTATACCTGCATCGCACGTAAACCCCGCTGCGGCTCCTGCATGATTGAAGACCTCTGCGAGTTTAAAGAGAAAGTGTATCCCGACGCCTGATCTCGAGGGGCGCACTCATCGCCCCTTTCAGCTCCCGCCACTGACCTGGTTTTTATCGGAAATGTGATATCAAGCAGCAGTAACCCTGGTGTTTCCACGGATTTAAGTGAAAAACTCACTTCCCGCTTATTTTCAAGCGAAAAATTAGTCAAAAATTGCGGCAAGTCTCACGTTTTGACGATCACATTGTCGTCACAACCGCCAGAGCCGTTTTCCCAAATTTCTAAAATTTTACAAAAACCGCCATATGCACAACATTCCAATGGATTATTCACCACACCTATTGATATGAACCATCAAAAGACAATGCAGCAGAATATATCACTGTTTAAATTCCGTATAGCTTTTAATCAAAACAAAAGCTCGGCAAAGCAAACAAAGTCGAAAGTTAATGCTGCATAACATTTGCAACATGGTCGTTTCACTTCGCGAGCGTTATATGTAACAGGATATGACAAACGCCTTGCCTCGTTGACAAAGATAGTGAACATTAACCGCCGTCATCCCATCCTATAACAACGCAGAAGGATGCAGTCCTGCATCACCTTTTGCAATTTCCCGTCTTTCTGAGTCGGGGCAGTGAAAAATCAGAGGTACCAGTGTCAACTGCAAACAACAACAGCGAACATCCTGAAAGCGTGAGTCTCAACGCCTTCAAACAGCCTAAAGCGTTTTACCTGATCTTCTCCATCGAACTCTGGGAACGTTTTGGTTATTACGGCCTGCAAGGCATCATGGCGGTTTATCTGGTCAAGATGCTGGGTCTGAGTGAAGCCGACTCGATCACCCTGTTCTCCTCCTTCAGTGCGCTGGTGTATGGCTTCGTTGCCATCGGCGGCTGGCTTGGGGACAAAGTGCTGGGTTCCAAGCGTGTGATCGTGCTGGGTGCACTGGTGCTGGCCGTCGGCTATGCCATGGTGGCCTACTCCGGCCATGAGATTTTCTGGGTGTACCTGGGTATGGCGACCATCGCCGTAGGTAGCGGCCTGTTCAAAGCCAACCCATCCTCTCTGCTGTCAACCTGCTACGAGAAAGACGATCCGCGTTTGGACGGTGCATTCACCATGTACTATATGTCCGTCAATATCGGTTCTTTCCTGTCGATGTTGGCCACCCCGTGGCTGGCAGTGAAATATGGCTGGAGCGTCGCGTTCTCACTGAGCGTGGTAGGTATGCTGATCACCCTGGTTAACTTTATGGTGTGTCACAAGTGGGTGAAGAACCACGGTTCCAAGCCTGACTTCAAACCCCTGCACATGCAGAAACTGCTGATGGTGCTGGTTGGCGTGGTTGCGCTGGTCGCCATTTCAAGCTGGCTGCTGCACAACCAGGTGGTTGCTCGCTGGGCGCTGGCGCTGATCTCCATCGGTATCGTGATCGTATTCGCTAAAGAAGCCTTTGCCCTACACGGTGCGGCACGCCGCAAGATGATTGTTGCCTTCCTGCTGATGCTGGAAGCGGTAGTGTTCTTCGTGCTGTACGCCCAGATGCCAACCTCGTTGAACTTCTTCGCTATCCATAACGTTGAGCACAATATCCTGGGTCTGGCGTTCGAACCTGAGCAGTATCAGGCACTGAACCCATTCTGGATCATGCTGGCCAGCCCGATTCTGGCAGCTCTGTATAACAAGATGGGTGACCGTCTGCCGATGCCGCACAAGTTTGCCTTCGGTATGATCCTGTGCTCCGGTGCGTTCCTGGTGTTGCCGTGGGGTGCCAGCTTCGCCAATGAACAGGGTATCGTTTCGGTTAACTGGTTGATCCTGAGCTATGCGCTGCAGAGTATCGGCGAACTGATGATTTCCGGCCTGGGCCTGGCCATGGTCGCTCAACTGGTGCCGCAACGCCTGATGGGCTTTATCATGGGCTCCTGGTTCCTGACCACTGCCGCTGCCGCGCTGATTGCCGGTAAGGTCGCTGGCCTGACGGCCGTGCCTGCCAACATCAACGATGCGCACGCTTCTCTGGCTATCTACAGCCATGTGTTTATGCAAATCGGTATCGCCACCGCTGTCATCGCCATTCTGATGATGCTGACCGCGCCGAAGCTGTATCGCATGACGCTGGACACCGCAGAAGATACCGAGAAGAAAGCTCAGGCGGCCGCTGCTACCAACTGATCGCTGACAAAGATTTCAGACTGATGACAAAGAGCTTTGTTGTTTAGTGGTAGGGGCGCTGCATGCTGCGCCCTATAGCATAATCAATGGGTTAAATCGGGTCGAACATGTTCGACCCCTACCGGTTCAGCCCTTGTGCGGGTTTGTCAGCAACCTAAAGCCGGGGCATTAATTTGCCCCGGCTTTTTTATGTCATCAGGCTGTTGGTTTAGCGTTCAGATTAACCCACATAAATTCACTGACCAGTGCGCCGTGGAATGCGGCCTGTTTCTTGTCCGCCGCGGCGCTGTGCCCGCCTTCGGTATTTTCATAGAAGTAGGCCTGGGAGTAGCCCATCTGCTGCATGCGTGCCGCCATTTTACGGGCGTGCGACGGGTTGACCCGATCGTCACTGGTGGCGGTGTAGAACAACACCGGCGGATACTTCACCCCCGCTTTAATATTGTGATACGGCGAGAAGGTTTTGATGTAGGCCCACTCTTCCGCTTTGGCGGGGTCGCCATATTCGGCAATCCAGGAAGCACCGGCAGAAAGTTGGGTATAACGCTGCATATCCAGCAACGGCACCTCACAGACGATGCAACCGAAAAGCTGCGGGTATAACGTCAGCATATTGCCCACCAGCAAGCCGCCGTTACTGCCGCCGCGCGCCCCGAGATGTTGTGACGACGTCACTTTTCGCGCAATCAAATCTTCAGCCACTGCGGCAAAGTCCTCATAGGCGCGATGCCGGTTTTGCTTTAACGCCGCCTGGTGCCAGGCCGGGCCATACTCGCCGCCGCCACGAATGTTCGCCACCACATACACCCCACCGCGTTCCAGCCAGGCCGGTGCTTTTGCCCCCATGTAACCCGGCAATAGCGACACTTCGAACCCGCCATAGCCATACAGCAAGGTTGGGTTACTGCCGTCCAGCTTGATGCCCTTGGCTGAAATTTGGAAATACGGCACCCGCGTGCCGTCTTTAGACTTGGTGAAATGCTGGCTGACCTGATAGCCGCTGGCGTCAAAGTCCTGTGGCCCCTGCTTGAGCAGTTCCTCCTCACCGCCGTCGAGGTTGCCCAGATACAGCGAAGTCGGTTGCAGGAATCCGCTGATCGTCAGGAAATAATCGTTGGTTTCGTCATCGACGCCGCCGGCGGAAATGGTGCTGATGGCCCCCGGTTTGCCCAGTGGCTTGCGCTGCCAGGTTTTACCCTGCGGTGTCAGTACTTCCAGTCGATTGACCACGTTGTCCATGATGCTGAGGATCAGGTGGTCACGCGTGCCGCTATAGCCGCTCAGCGCCACCTGTGCCGTTGGGGTGAATAACACCGTCAACTCACGCTTGCCCGCCAGGTAATCGTCGAAATGGGCCGCCAGCAGTGAGCCTGAAGGATAACGCGTTCCGCCCACTTCCCAGTCGCTGCTCGGTTTAATCAATATCCACTCGCGGTGCGTGTTGAACTCGGCATCGGCGGGAATGTCGATTTTGACCTGTTGATCTTGCTCATTGAGCAGATAGGTTTCACGGCGGTAGAAGTCCAGACTGCGGCCCACGTAGTTCCGTTCAAACCCCGGTGTCTGGTCGTGGTAAGCAAACACCGTCATATCCTGCGGTTGCGCCTCATACAGCGTCTGAGCGGCACTCAGCGGTGTACCGCGCCGCCAGCGTTTGGCAATGCGTGCATAGCCGGACTGAGTCATCGAGCCTGCACCGAAATCAGTGGCGATAAACAGCGTGTCCTTATCAATCCACGAGGCCTGGCTTTTCGCTACCGGCAGCACAAAGCCGTCTTTGACAAACTCTTTGCTGACCAGATCAAACTCACGGATTTCGGTGGCATCACCGCCGTCCGGCGACAGTTCCAGCAGGCAGTAACGGTATTCCGGTGCCAGCGACTGCGAGCCGTGGAATACCCAGTCTTTGCCCTCCGCCTTGCCCAGAGCGTCAATATCCAGCACCGTTTCCCAAACCGGCTTGGCCTTGCGGTATTCCTGCAAGGTAGTGCGTCGCCATAAGCCACGTGGATTGGTTTGATCCTGCCAGAAGTTGTAATAGTAATCGCCGCGTTTGGCGACCCACGGAATTTGGCTCTCTTTATTGAGAATATCCAGCACCTGTTTTTCCACCCGCTGGAAGGCTTCGCCCTGGGCAAAACGCGCGGTGGTGCGCTGATTTTCCTGTTTGATCCACGCCTGTGCGGCCTTGCCCTGCAGCTCTTCCAGCCATAAAAATTCATCGGTGGCGCTGGTGCCGCCTTCTGCCGCCATCGCCAGGCGGATACTGTTAGGTAATGAAGTCATCGCGAATACGGCTCCTGCGGTTTGTGCGCTGAGTTTAAGAAACTGGCGGCGGTTACTGTGGTTGATGGGCAAAATCAAACTCCCTTTGACAGTTAATACGAATCATTTTCAATAAAGTAGGCGTTTGGCGAGGCCGAGTCAAAGCCTGCGCCCACACCGTTGAGTCAAAATTTAGGATAGTGGATCAGATCGTGAATGCGCACCGTCTGTTGACTGGTATTACGGTAAGCGTGGGGCCGGTCAGCCTGAAAACGCATCGCCTCACCGCAGCTCAGGTGGTGCCAGTGGCCGTCAACCGCCAGTTCAAGCTCACCGCTGATGACAATCACGTGCTCAATCACTCCGGGCTCATGGGCCGAAGACTCGCTGAGCGCCCCCGGCGCCAGATCGATAACGAACATATCAAAACCCAGTTGCCGGTCGAACGGAAACAGCGGCACCACCCGCATGTCGGCGTTGCCTTGATTGAACACCGGAGCATCGCCATAGCGATGTAACGTGGCTTGCTGTTGCAGTGGCGAGATTTCCAGAAAGGCAGAAAAAGCCACGTTAAAACCAGTAGCGATTTTCCACAAGGTTGCCACCGTCGGGCTGGATTCCCCCCGTTCGATCTGCCCCAGCATCGCTTTGCTGACGCCGGTATTTTCAGCCGCCTGCGCCAGGCTCCAGCCGCGCTGGCTGCGTAGTGAACGAAGCGTTTGTGCCAGATGGCCAGACAGTTGCTGCATGTTTTTCTCCCCTGATGTAGCGGCTGATTATAGCCACTTGTGCGCTATAACGCACGGTGCTATGCTCGCCGCTTATCGTGCGTTATAACGCACAACCTTTGTCGGAGTGTGCCATGCGCCCTGCCATCTCTCTGCGTCATCTGTCTCTGCCTGCCGTTATGGCCGGGTTTGTTGCGGTATTGGTCGGCTATACCAGTTCGGCTGCCATTATCTTCCAGGCGGCTGCCGCTGCCGGCGCTACCCCCTTGCAGATCGGCGGCTGGCTGAGCATGTTGGGGCTGGGAATGGGCATTACCTCGCTCGGGCTTTCGCTGTATTACCGCACGCCGGTTCTGACCGCCTGGTCGACCCCCGGCGCAGCGCTGCTGGTCACCAGCCTGCCCGGCACGCCGATTAACGAAGCGATTGGCGTGTTTATCTTTGCCTCCGGGCTGATCTTGCTGTGCGGCGTGACCGGGCTGTTCGCCCGACTGATGGATTATATTCCGCAGGCTATTTCGGCGGCGATGTTGGCGGGGATCCTGTTGCGCTTTGGGCTGGATGCATTTGCCTCACTACAGGTCAATTTTGTACTCAGCGCCGGGATGGGGCTGGTGTATCTGGTGACGCGGCGTTATCTGACGCGTTATGCGATTGTACTGACGCTGCTGGCCGGGCTGGCAATTGCGGCGCTGCAAGGCAACATTCATCTTTCACAACAGCCGCTGGCGTTCGCCATGCCGGAATTTATTATGCCGCATTTTAGCGGGGCGACACTGCTGGGGATTGGCGTGCCGTTCTTTGTGGTCACCATGGCGTCACAAAACGCCCCCGGTATTGCCACGCTAAAGGCGGCCGGCTACCACGTCCCTACCTCACCGTTAATTAGCTGGACGGCGTTGACCGCACTGCTGCTGGCCCCCTTCGGTGGGTTTTCGGTGTGTATTGCCGCCATTACTGCCGCCATTTGTATGGGGCCGGACGTGCATCCCAATCCACAGCACCGCTACATGGCAGCCGTCGCCGCCGGGGTGTTTTATCTGTTGGCCGGCCTGTTTGGCGGCGTTATCGGTATGTTGTTCAGCGCCTTGCCCGTGGCCCTGATCCACACCATTGCCGGGCTGGCCCTGTTGGGCACCATCGCCGGCAGTTTGCAACGCGCATTGCAGGATGAAAAGCAACGCGACGCCGCACTGATCGCCTTTTTGATCACCGCGTCCGGCGTGACGCTGCTCGGCGTCGGCTCTGCATTTTGGGGGATTATTGGCGGCGCAATTGCCCATATCATCCTGTCGTTACCGCCGCGGCCAGCTAAGTCAACAGATTGAGTTTAGCCGTCAACTTACGCACGGTTTTCTTCTCACCGGCCAACGCGATACCCAATAAACGCCATTCGGAACTTGGTCGGTTGGCGACGCTGGCGCGGAATTGGGCATAATTGGTGGTTTGCTGGCCATCAACCGGGAACAGGATCCGGTCCACTTCCGCTGCACGCGGCTGTTGCAACAGAGCGCCCAACTGCTCCTCACTGGCCGCCAGCACGCTGATGCCTATCGGGATTAACCCCGGCCAACATTGCCCCTGGCTGTCCGCCAACACCTCGCCCACCAGCATCGGATGGCGTTGCCCCAGCGTTAACGCCAATACCGCTGCCGCATTGGCAATATTACCCAGCGGCAAATCCTGATTAATCACAATCACACAGCGCTCGGCGCTAATCATTCCTGGGGAGATCTCTTCCATCATTGGGTTTCCTGTCGATAAGTCAGCCTGCAGGATACCCAGCCGCGATGGCTTAATCTGGAAGATTTGTGCACAGTCTACGGTAATGCGCCGGGGTCAGACGATAGGCGCGCTGGAACCAGCGGCCCAGGTGGCTTTGATCGGCAAAACCCAGTTGTGCCGCCACGTCAATCGGCTTTGCCCCTGTGGCTAACAACCGCCGCGCCTGCGCCAACCTAAGCTGAACCAAATAGGCATGGGGCGGCAAACCAAAAGTCTGGCGGAACAGGCGGGTCAGTCGGAACCGATCCAGCCCGGTTAACGCCGTCAGCGTTTCCATACGAATATCCTGATGGCTATTGGCATGCAGATAATCACGGATGCACCGCGCCTGATAGCCGGAGGTTTCACTCGGCAAGGATCGCCGCCAATGCACGTGCCGGGTCAGGCCGCACAGCAGGTTATCCAACGCAAATTGACGCTGTAATTCGCCTTCAGCCTGTTGCTGTAACTGCGAGAAAGCCCGCATCGTCACCTGCGCCAGTAGCCGGTCGTCAGACAGTGTGGCAGCGAAACTGAGGCGGAAGCTGTCAGGCACCTCGGCAAATAACTGGCGTAGCTGCAGATCCAGCCATTGCGGATTGAGGTACAGCATCTGGTAGGTGAAACCTTCTTCTGCCGGCGCATCACCGTCATGCAACTCCCCCGGCTCGAGCAAAAACACCTGGCCCGGCGTACTGCGATGACGCTGACTTCGGCAGTGGAACTGTTGCACGCCCTGCTCGGTGACCCCCACCAGGTAATCATCATGCCAGTGGGGGTCATAGGCATGCGCATGCCCGCCAAAATGGGCGCGGATCAACTCTATGCCGGTCGGCCGGTCTTTCTTTAATTCGATCCAGCTGCTCATCGCCGCCCTATTTTCGTTAAGCCAACCTTTCATATAGCAGATGTCTCCCCAGCCGTCTGGAACAAATGTGCGCGCCAGAGTTACCGACGTCATTTTCCCCTTTGGCGATCTTCTGCTTAACTGAGAGAGGGACGAACGTTGCCCTCCAGGGATCGTTAAGGGAGTTTCTATGCCATCTTCTGCGCAGATTGACCTGATTCAACAGATAGACGCCGCGTACCGCCACTGGACAGGTGACGGATTGCCCGGCCCACAGGCCGCTGTCGGCGAACGAGGGTCCTGGCTGCATCAACAAGCGCCCTACAGCCTGCTGGCCCACACCGGCGGCGGCGATCCGGTGTTTATTTATGCCAACCACTGTGCACAGCAGTGCTTTGGTTATTCCTTCGATGAGTTTATCGCGCTGCCTTCCCGCTTGAGCGCTTCTCCGGCAGACCGTGCAGAACGCCAGCAATTGCTGGATAAGGTCACTGAGCAAGGCATCGCGCAGGGATATCGCGGCCTGCGCGTCGATAAATTCGGCGACACCTTCACCATTTATGACTGCGAGGTGTGGCAGATCCCAGGCGGAGGCCAGGCCGCGCTGTTCTGGCCACAGCCCAAGCGCCGGCCGGGTTGGTATGGCCATCAGGAACATGCAAATCGATAATGGCAGGTACGCGTCACTGATTAAGTTACAATGTCACGAGGGTAACAATGAATGAACAAGCCACGCTGCTAGCCCAGCGTTTGATCCGTAACTACGAACAGATTGAAAAAACACACGACGCCCGCCCGCCGCTGTACGACAGCCTTGGTGCCCGTTTGGGGACCGGCACCGCCGCCGGCAAGCTAGGTGCTTCCATAGACGTCGTGGCGCCGGGCATGCGTTCTTGCCCTTATCACTTCCACTATGCGCAGGAAGAAATGTTTATCGTGCTGGAGGGAACCGGTACCCTGCGGGTTGCCGGAGAGCGACTGCCTATCAAAAGTGGCGACGTTATTTTTATCCCACCGGGGCCGGAATACCCGCATCAGATCATCAATACATCGGACGCACCGTTGAAATATCTTTCCATCAGCACCCGTGAAATGCCCGAACTGGTGGAATATCCGGACTCAGGCAAGTTTCTGGCGGCGGCATTGGGCGATAATGGTGAGCCGGTGCGCTATATGCAACGCCCTTCAGCCTCGCTCGATTATTGGCAGGACGAACCCTGAATCTCCTTCAGGTAGTGAAAGCCCCAACGCACGGGCGGCCTGCTCTGCGACACGAAAATCGATATCCGCTGCCTCGCCGTCTTCCATGAACCAGGCCGCGGACAATCCGGCCCAGGCGAGGATCCACTGCAGCAGCCGCTGGCGATCAAGTCCGGCCAACCGGCAGACCTGATCGACCCGGCAAAGGAAAATATCAGGATCGGTGGCGATACCGTAGTTGGGATTGCAGAAGATATTGGCGTAATCGAAAGCACGCTCGCCATACAGACGCTTGGGATCAATCGCCAACCAGCCGCGCTCAGCGAAGTCCAGCACGTTGTCATGGTGAATATCGCCGTGCAGTACCGTCTGTTCACGTGGGCTGGTCAGTAGCTCAGCCGCGACGGTGGCACTGAGACGCAACATGCCGCCATGCGCCTGCGCCGCCGGCCACAGTGAGTTGAACCACTGGTGCAGAGGAATAAGCTCCGGCAAAGGCTCGGCACGTGGCGCATGCAGGTGAGCAACCACCTGGCACAAAATCGCCGTGGCCTGTCGATCTTCGCCATCGCGTACCATCTGCGCCAGCGAGAGGCGGCCTTGCGCACGCTCTAACAAAATGCCGTCCTCATGCCAGGCCAGCACTCGCGCCGCGCCCTCGCCCTGCCACCAGCACATCAACAGCCCACCGAACTTTTCTTCCTGCTCGCGGGCAACTTTCAACATGGCGGCGGCCCCCTGATAGCGTACCGGCATCAGCAGGCTGCTGTGAGTTTCAAATGCCTGGCCATCGGGCTGCAACTGCCAGCGTTGCATATAGGGAATTAAAGCCTTATTCATTACCCTGAAACGTCCTTCACAGTTAGAAATGAATGTTAGTGATATTATTAGAGAACAATAAATCTCAGCGTACTTCCGATGTTCATCGTTCCATCCTAGCCAAGTTTGTCTATTTTTTTAATTAATCTCTCGGGGTTTTTTACCATGACATCATTAAAACGCATTAATTATCCACAGTTGCCCACACCAGGCGGCCCCTATGTTCACGCCGTGCAGCATGGTGATACGTTGTACGTTTCCGGCCTGACGGCATTTGCCACCGAAGCGCAAGGGCAAAGTACCCAACAACAGACCCAGGCTATTTTAGAACAATTGGCGACCATCACCGCCGACGAGGGAACCAATCTAAAAGCGCTGATTAAAATCACGGTATTTTTAACCGATATCGGCGATCTGTCTGCCATACGACCGGTATTGTTTGACTACTTTGATGGCGCGTTGCCGGCCTGCTCGCTGGTTGCGGTCAGCGCCCTGTTCTCACCGCAGGTCAGCGTGGAGATCGAGGCCATAGTGGCGTTATGAGATTGACAGCTAAACGCCCCCTATAAAAACCGACCCGGCGCACGTTTGTCTTTACCACCAACAGGAAACTTCTGCTAATTTACCACTAAGAAATTTATTACCGACGAGAAGTTATGCAGCAAAAGCCGGTTATGCACGAAGCCAGACAGTTAAAGCGCCTCAACGCCGCCACGCGACGACAATCCCATATGTACAAGTGGATTGCCTTTATCGCGGCGACGGACGCCGTGCTGGTGTATTTTTATGACCGTGATATGCGCAACATAACCTTTTCAGGCGCCGTCGCGCTGGTATGCGGGTATTTGTGGATCCGCGATCGCAACAAGGCGCGCGGTTACCGACGGGAGTACGACCGTAAATTTGGCAAACACAGCGGCCTTTAGCCTTGCATGGCTTCCAGCACTTTTGCGCTGTCAACGATTTGCACAAACTTGATGATGGTAGCGCGTACAATTTCAAGATTCGTTGGCATGGGGTTTCTCCGGTAGCATAAGCAGAATATTCCGGCCACGCCCCACGGACACAGGCTTACACCAAGCGGGGGTGACCGGAATAAGAACATTCTAGGTTGCTTATTCCGGTATAAAAACCGCGATTACGGCAATAGTCTGTTGCAATAGAGTAAACAATGTTTTTTTGCATTGTCATAACCCCCTCATCAACGGCCGCTATTATTTAAGTTTTTTCGACCACAAGGATAAAAACGTGCATTCTTCAACCCTGGCGCAGACCTTGTTGCAACCCTTCTCACCCTATCAGGAACTGGCACAAGCCTTGTTGCCTCTGACACTCGCTTCCGATGACGGCTCTCACGACGTGGCTCATTTGCACCGTGTTTGGAAGAACACTCGCAATATCAGCAAGCACGAAGGTGGCGACCGCCGTATCCTTTGTGCCGCGGTGCTGCTGCATGACTGTGTCGCCGTGGAGAAGAACTCACCGCAGCGCCACATGGCTTCCCGCATGGCGGCGGAAAAAGCCACGCTGATGCTGACACAACTGGGTTGGGAGCCACAGGATATCGCTGGAACCGCCCATGCCATTGAAGCTCACAGTTTCTCCGCCGCCCTTACCCCGGAAACGCTGGAAGCCAAAATTCTGCAGGACGCCGATCGCCTGGATGCCATCGGCATGATTGGCGTAGCTCGTTGTTTCTATATTGGCGGACGCATGCGCAGCGCATTATACGATGCCGCCGATCCCCTGGCGCAACAACGCCAATACGACGACAAGCATTTCTGTCTGGACCACTTCGAAACCAAGCTGTTCAAGCTGCAGGAAGGTTTCCAAACCGCAACCGGCAAAAAAATGGCCCTGCAGCGCACCGAACGAATGCGCCGTTTTCTCGACGAACTGCAAGAAGAGATGTGAACCCCGTTTCGGCATTTCCGATACGCAGCAGCATCTTCGGCCGGCTAATTGCGGTACACTGGCTGACATCTTCACTGACCAGGCTATAACAATGAAAAAACTGACGCTGAAAGACATGACGGAAAGCGAGCAACGTGAAGTAAAAACCGAGCTGGACAAGGCACGCAAAAACCTCGGTAGAGCCTTAACCAATGCCGAGAATAACAAGATCAAGGACGAAGTGGTGGCGCGTATTACCGCCGCCCGTGCGAAAATTGAAAAGGCCACCCGAGCCGAACGTAAAGCCAATCGCATTCAACCCACTGGCGAAACCTTCAACTGGACGGCCTCGATCAACAGTACCCGCCGTCCTCGTTAACCGCCGAAAACCCTGCCAAGGCGGGGTTTTTTATTTCCCCCATTTTATTAGCCAAACTCATCCGTGCTGCTTAATCATGAATAACCGTGTTATCAAGCGGTTGTAAATTGACAGGCCCATGCAGAATATTCATTATCAGCGCATCGTCCCTCGCTTGTTTTCTTATCTGGCTTCTTATTGCTCGCACTGAAGGAACTTACTATGGCCTCATTTTCCGGTATTTGGGTTGCGCTGGTTACCCCATTTAATCATCACGCTGTCGACCTGCCAGCCACTCAGAGGTTGGCTCAGCATCTTATTGCCTCCGGCGTCGATGGATTAGTGGTCTGCGGCACTACCGGTGAGGCGGCCGCGTTAAGCCAGGACGAACAGTTGGCCGTGCTCGACGCGGTGCTGGCCGTCACCCCGGCTCATCAGGTGGTGATGGGCCTGTCCGGCAATAACATGATAGACACCTTGCAAATGCAGCAGGCTATCCAACTGCGTGATATTGCCGGCGTATTAATTCCGGCACCCTATTATATTCGCCCGTCGCAATGCGGCCTGGTGGACTACTTCACCCAGCTTGCCGATGCTTCGAGCGTGCCGGTGATCCTGTATAACATTCCGCAACGTACCGGCATCACTATCGAACTGGCCACCCTGCGCCAGATAGCTCGTCATCCGCAAGTGAAAGCGATCAAAGAATGTAGCGGCAATCCTGACACCATGATGGCGCTGATTGATGACGGTGAAATCGACGTGCTGACCGGTGAAGATAATCTGATCCTCACCACGCTGTGCCTGGGGGGCACCGGCGCAATCTCGGCTTCCGCACACATTCATCCAGAACGCTTTGTACAACTGGTGCAACAGGTGGCGGAAGGTGATTTGGTTGCCGCCCGTGCAAACTTCTATGCCCTGCTGCCGATGATCCACCAGATGTTCAGCTTCCCTAACCCCGCGCCGGTTAAAGCCGCACTGGCGCAGCAAGGGCTGATCGGTAACGAATTGCGTTCGCCAATGCAAGCCGTGCCACAGGCATTGCAACAGCAAATTGCGGCAACGCTGGCGCAGTTGCAGCCGCAAGCCGAGCTGATAAATTAAATTTGTTGATTAACCCGCTGTAATTTTAACACTATAGGGCTAGGATCAGAGGTTAAGCATGCTTGTCACTCATCACTATCAAGGAGCTTTCGATGAAACTGTTCTATAAAGCCGGTGCCTGTTCTCTTTCCCCTCATATTGTATTGCGCGAAGCGGGCCTGGATTTCACAGCGGAAAAGGTTGATCTGGCACTGAAAAAGACCGAAAGCGGTGCGGACTATCTGGCTATCAACCCGAAAGGACAGGTCCCGGCATTGCTGCTCGATGATGGCAGCCTGCTGACCGAAGGCGTGGCGATTGTGCAATATCTGGCGGACCGCGTGCCGGATCGCGGCCTGATCCCTGCTGCAGGTACGCTGTCGCGTTATCATGCGATTGAATGGCTGAACTATATTGCCACTGAGTTGCACAAGGGATTCAGCCCACTGTTTAACTCGAAAACACCGGAAGAATACAAAACCATCGCGCGGGAAAATCTGGATAAAAAATTCAACTATCTGGATTCAGTGCTGGAAAAGCAGCATTTCTTGTTGGGCAATAAATTCAGCGTGGCGGATGCTTATTTGTTTACCGTGCTGCGCTGGGCGATCGCCCTGCAGTTTGATATCAAAAAGCGCACCCATCTTTCGGCCTATTTTGATCGCGTGGCGGCACGACCAGCCGTAGAGGCAACATTGAACGCAGAAAGCTTGAAATAATACCTGTGCCCCGGCGGGTTAAGCCGCCGGGGCACTTTGCCAGGCGTTACAGTTTTACCGCTTTAAATTCGCAGCTTGGCTGAACAATACGATCCTGAGCCGCGACCACCTGCAACTCATACTCCCCCATCGCCTGAGTCGTCAACATCACCTCATACACCGCCGCCGTGACGTGCTCCAGCGCCTTGTCCAACGCCTCACCCTTCAGCAAATTCACCAGCAGCAGGCCACTGGTCAGGTCACCTACACCCACCGGTTGACGCTCGCCGAAGTCCACCAACGGCCGACTGATGTGCCAGGCTTGGCTCGCGGTGACCAACAGCATTTCGAAACAGTCGATATTATAACCGGCGCGGCTCAGATGCTTGACCAGCACCAGTTTCGGCCCTTTGGCAATCAGCTCGCGTGCGGCACTGACCGCCTGCTCCACGTTGGTGACGGTGTGCTGGCTCAGCAATTCCAGTTCCAGCAGGTTGGGCGCAATCATGTCACTGCACGGCAACGCCTGCTGACAATGAAACTCCGCCACGCCCGGTGCCACGATGCAGCCTTTTTCCGGATGTCCCATCACCGGATCGCAGAAGTACCAGGCGTTGGGATTAGCCTGCTTGACCTGACGCACAATTTCCAGGATATGACTGCCCTGCTCCGGCGAACCGATATAACCGCTCAGCACCGCATCGCAGTGCTTGAGTTGATCGATATCCGCAATACCCTGGGCAATTTCCGTCAGATGGCTGGCCGGCATCACGAAACCGGTCCACTTGCCGTACTGAGTATGATTGGAAAACTGCACGGTGTTCAGCGACCAGACGTTAACGCCCATACGGCGCATCGGAAACTCAGCCGCGCTGTTGCCTGCATGGCCAAACACCACATGAGATTGAATAGATAGAATGTTTTTCATCAAAAACCTGCTCTGAGGCCTTAAAAATAAAGGGGCCGCTGAGGGCCCCTTTGCTGAAATTCTGTTTACTGCCAATCGACCAGGCAGTAATGCTTTTTGCCGCGACGCAGCAGCGTGTAGCGACCGAACAGGCGATCGGCATCGCTGAAGCTGTATTCGGCGTTGGACTGTTTCTCACCGTTGATGGTCACCGCATTGGAACCGATCATGGTACGCGCCTGGCCGCGTGAAGGCACCAGCTCGGCGTTAACCAACGCCTGCTGCAGATCGGCATCACCATCGAGCTTGATGGTCGGCATGCCGTCCTGCGCCAATTGTGCGAAGTCGGCTTCGGTCATTTCGTGCAGTGCGCCGGAGAACAGGCTCTGGGTGATACGCTTGGCCGCAGCCAGACCTTCCGCACCGTGCACCATACCGGTCACTTCTTCTGCCAGCACATACTGGGCGCGTGGCGCTTTACCGCTGTTCTTGTCTTCTTCTTCCAGCGCGTTGATTTCGGCCAGATCCATAAAGGTGAAGAACTTCAGGAAGCGGTACACGTCGGCATCGGCGGTATTGATCCAGAACTGGTAGAACTTGTACGGGCTGGTTTTTTCTGGCGCCAGCCAGACTGCGCCGCCTTCGGTCTTGCCGAATTTGGTGCCGTCAGCTTTGGTGATCAACGGCACGGTCAGGCCAAACACCTGTTGCTGGTGCATACGACGGGTCAGATCGATACCGGAGGTGATATTGCCCCACTGGTCGGAGCCGCCAATCTGCAGTTCAACCTGATGACGGTTGTACAGCTCGGAGAAGTCGAAGCCCTGCAACAGGTTGTAGGAGAACTCGGTGAAAGAAATGCCCGAGTCGTCACGGTTCAGACGCTGCTTCACCGCTTCCTTGTTGATCATCTGGTTGACGGAGAAATGCTTGCCGATGTCACGCAGGAAGGTCAGCACGTTCATGCCGCCGAACCAGTCGTAGTTGTTGGCGGCAATTGCGCTGTTGCTACCACAGTCGAAATCGAGGAACGGAGAAACCTGTTTGCGGATTTTATCCACCCATTCATTCACCGTTTCGGTGGTGTTGAGCTTGCGCTCAGCCGCTTTGAAGCTCGGATCACCAATCAGACCCGTAGCACCACCCACCAAAGCTACCGGCTTATGCCCGGCGAGCTGGAAGCGCTTCAGGCACAACAGAGGAACCAGATGGCCCAAATGCAAGCTGTCAGCGGTCGGATCGAAACCGCAATACAGTGCAATAGGCCCTTGCGCCAGTCGCTCTGCTAACGCTTCTTCATCCGTAACCTGGGCAACGAGGCCCCGCTCTTGCAGTTGTTTAATCAAGTTGCTGCTTGCCATCAATGACTCCATGTATAAACGAATGCACCTTTGTCGGTACACGACCTTTCGCCCACTGGCGAAATATTAAATTCAGAATGACGCATAGAATAAAGCGCCGGCGACATCAGTGCCAGCGCTTAAGGGGGATTTTCGCTGTTCAGGGTGCCAGTCGGTCAATTTTCCAGTCATTCCCGTCCCGTTGATACAGGAAACGGTCATGCAGACGGTTGGCGCCGCCCTGCCAGAACTCGACGGAGTCGAAATTAACCCGGAATCCACCCCAGAAACTCGGCAGAGGCACTTCGCCCTGTTGGAATTTTTGCTTCAGTTCGAGGAATTTGCTCTCCAGCACGCCGCGCGCGGAAATACGCGATGACTGCTGCGAGACCCAGGCGCCGATCTGGCTGTCTTTCGGCCGGCTGGCAAAGTATTTCATGACTTCGAAGGTGGACAGGCGCTCCGCCTTGCCGAGGAAAATCACCTGACGATCGAGCATGTGCCACGGAAACAGCAGGCTGACGTGCGGGTTATTCGCCAACTGTTGCGCCTTGCGGCTGCCCAGGTTGGTGTAGAACACCAACCCTTTGTCATCAAAATGCTTGAGCAACACAATACGCTGGTAGGGCTGGCCGTTTTCGTCCACCGTGGCCACACACATGGCGGTAGGATCCGCCAGACGGGCGTCACAAGCCTGTTTCAGCCAATGCTCGAACAGTTCCAGCGGATTGGCGGTCAGGTCGTTACGGCGCAGGCCGCCACGGGTATATTCGCGGCGCAGGTCCGCAACATCAAATTCATTATTTTCAATCATTCGGTTATCAACCAACTGAAAAATCGTGATTCTATTCTGCGCCAGCGGCGTCAGGATCTCAATCGCTCTGACGCCGCAACTGCCGGATCAATTCGTCAGCGTACAGTCGCTCATAATCACTTTGCCATTACGCTCAAGGTAGGCGTTTTGTCCCTTCGACCAAAAGGTGTACTTATCATCGCTGTATTTTGCACCGGACATGGCCAGTACCTGTTTCAGCTTCAGTTGCTCGCCGTCCATCAACATACTGACGGTGCTTTCCTTACCGTCCAGTGACACCGTCAACGGCGTAGTGCCGCACTGGTAATGCAGGGTTTGGCTATTCTGCGGCAGAACATAACTGCAGCCGGCCAGCACCAATGCGCCGGCGGCAATAATGATTTTTTTCATGCTGTTACTCCTTAGGAAAATCTATCGATTTCTATCCTAACAGAGCTAACGGCCCCCCAAAGGCAAAACCGGATAAATCCCACCCAGCAGGGTTTCACAGCTGGCACCGGTCACCGAAGGCAGGTTGCCGGGCAACCCGGACAAGGTGCGAAATGCCAGCCAGGCAAAGGCCAGGGCTTCCATATCGTCGCCGCTAATGCCGAAATCGTCAGTCAGACAGACCTCGGTGCCTGGCAACAACGCAGACATCCGGGCCATCAGCAACAGATTCCGCGCCCCACCGCCGCAGACCAGCAGACGTTCACAACCGCCCGCCAATTGTACCTGCTCGCAGATGGTGACCGCCGTCAGTTCCGTCAACGTGGTTTGCACATCCACCGGGCTGACTGCCGCCAGCCCCGCGAGCTGACGCTCCAGCCAGGCCGCGTTGAAATATTCACGCCCGGTGCTTTTCGGTGCAGGTAGCGAGAAGTAAGGATCGGCCAGCATCTGTTGCAACAGCGGCAAGCAAACGCGCCCCGCCATCGCCCAGCCACCGTCCTTATCGTAAGGCTGTGATTGATGACGCCATATCCAGGCATCCATCAGCATATTACCCGGCCCGGTATCGAAGCCACGTACCGCAGCCCCCGGCAACAACATCGACAGATTGGCGATGCCACCGATATTCAGCACCATCCGACGCTCTACCGGATGCGCCAGCAGCGCCTGATGGAAGGCAGGTACCAATGGAGCCCCCTGACCGCCATAGGCCATGTCACGTCGGCGAAAATCGCCAACGGTGGTGATATTGGTCAGCGCGGCGATGCGATTATTGTCGCCCAGTTGCATAGAGAAACGCGCATCCCCCTCGGGTTCATGCCAAACCGTCTGGCCATGACAACCGATGGCGGTGATGTCGTGCGCCGCCACACCGGTTTGCTTCAGCAAGCCCAGTACCGCCTCACCGAACAGCGTACCAAGCTGTGCATCCAGCCGCCCGACCGCAGAAAGCGTGGTCTGCTGGCCCTGACACATCCCGAGAATATCCTGCTTCAGTTGGAGCGGCATCGGATGGCTGTAACTGGCCTGTTGCGCCACCATACGTCCGTCAATTGCAGCAAGCACCACATCGACCCCATCCAGACTGGTGCCAGACATAACACCTATATAGCGGCCTGACTTCATAGCAATATCCTTTACCCTAGCGGGGAAGCAAAAATTTTGACCTGACAAATAAACCAGAATTGCCACATTAACGCCATGAACTCTGTTGTATTTTCTCACCTCTGTGAGCAATGTGCCTGTTTTTAGCCCACACCGAATATTGATAAGTACGGCTAAACAGCGCCTCAACACGCAACGGAATTTCTTCCAGGGCTGTTATAAAGCTAAACCACCGTTTATTATTGGTTGAACAGAGCAAAGTTAAGCTGCGTGCAGTGACGAGTCGTGGTGATGTACGTGGGTTTAAGCCATACTTTGTTCTATCATTTTACTGAATCTGGCCTGGCAAGGTTTCCCAGGTTATGGACTACTACCAACAGGAGTTTTATATGATCAAGCGTCTTCTCGTCGTTGCCATCGCCGCAGTTACGCTGGCAGGGTGCGCCAATGATTCCATGTCCGGCGACGTTTATTCCGCCTCGCAGGCCAAACAGGTGCAAACCGTGACTTACGGCACGCTGGTTTCTGTGCGCCCGGTCAAGATCCAGGGTAGTGAAACATCAAACACCATTGGCGCCATCGGCGGTGCCGTGCTGGGTGGTTTCCTCGGTAACACCGTCGGCGGCGGCACAGGCCGTAGCCTGGCGACTGCAGCCGGCGCTGTAGCAGGTGGCGTAGCCGGTAACAGCATCGGTGAAGCTGCCGGCCGTACTACAGGCTATGAGCTGGAAATCAAGACCGACCAGAAAGAGAACATCGTGGTGGTTCAGAAGGCGGGCGACACCAAGTTCAGCCCAGGGCAACGCGTTCGTATGGCTCGCACTGGCGACACCATCACCGTATCCCCACTGTAAGTGTAAGCTGTACTTGGCAGGTAAAACCGGAGGCTTTAGGCCTCCGGTTTCATTTCCGATGCTGTGAAATCTAATCGTAAAAAGAAGAATTTCTTATTGTTTATTTTGCAGTTCAGTAATGTTTTGTTCCAACTTGCCAATCAGACCTACCAACAATTGCACTTCGTCAGTGGTAATCCCACTCAAAATTTCGCCCCGCGTCGAACTGATCACACTGTCCACCTCCCTGATAATGGGATCGGCAGCTTCAGTCAGCTTGATACGCTTCGCTCGCCGGTCATTGGCGCAGGTGTGACGAGTAATCAGCCCCTTTTCTTCTAACTGGTCCAGAGTACGAACCAGCGACGGTTGCTCAATGCCGATCGCCTTGGCCAGCTGGATCTGCGACTGCTCCGGCGGTAAGCGATTGATACTGTGCAGGGTGACCCAATGTGTTTGCGTCAGCGCCAGCGGCTTGAGCCGATGATCGATCAGCGCGCGCCAAACACGAACTAATCGTGCTAAATCGGAACCTAATGTTGACTCCACTTACCCCTCCTTATAATTAGCATGCTAATATACCCTCCCAGAGTTTAGACTATTTTGAGTAACAAACATTAAAAACACAAATGTATATAATGTATATTGTGGAAATAGCCACCATTTTGGCCAGTTATTGTTTATTCTCTATGCAAAGACTCAACATATTCACTCATCGGGATTGTTAATGTGAATACTTCATGGCTCCATGCCTCGTCCCCGTTGCCCGATTTGGTGCTGGGCGCCTCGCTTTATTTTCCGCCCATATTTAAGGCTGTGTTGCTTGGCCTGGTTTTATGGCTACTGGTACACCACCTGTTGCGAGACTGGATTTATTCCGGCGAAATTTGGCATCCCATGCTGATGGATTTGTCTATTTTCGTCATTGCCGTCAGCGGCGCCCTGTGGCTTTTAGCGAGTTGGTAACCGATGACACATAAAACATTAAAATATTTTTCTACGGTAATCGTCTGCGCCATTGCCCTCTGTGCCGGGTGGTGGCTATGGAATTATTATATGCAATCCCCGTGGACCCGTGATGGAAAGGTACGCGCCGAACTCGTCAATATCACACCAGAAGTTTCTGGAAGATTAGAGAAAATAACCGTTCATGACAATCAGTTCATACCTGCGGGAAGTCTGATTTTTGCGATCGACCCTGTGCCATACCAGATTGCGCTCGACAATGCTGAGGCCGCGCTGGCAAAAGCGCAGTCCGATATGGCCAAAACCGACCATGAAGCGGCTCGCCGTCGCAGCCTGCCAAAAAATGTTATTTCTGCAGAAGATATGGATGAGTCAAATTTAGCAGCCCAGGCAATGAAAGCTGCTTATAAAGCCGCTCAAGCCAATCTGGAACAGGCCAAGTGGAATTTAAGTAAAACTAAAATTTATGCCCCTACCGATGGCTATATCACCAATTTACAGACCCGGGTTGGAAACTATGCCAGCGTCGGTACCCCCTTGGTCGCACTGGTCGACGTACACTCTTTTTATGTCCTCGGCTATTTTGAAGAAACCAAGTTAAAGCATATAAAAGAAGGCAACAAAGCGGATATCGTTTTATATAATGGCAATACTCCTCTCCAGGGCGAAGTAGAAAGCATTGGCCGTGCCATTTACGATCAGAGCGTTGAAAGCAGCAGTGATTTATTAATGGACGTGAAGCCCAACGTGCCTTGGGTACGGCTGGCACAGCGCGTTCCGGTGCGGATAAAACTGCTGAATGTGCCCGCTGATTTACCCCTGGTGGCCGGCACCACCTGCACCATCTCCATTCATCAGTAAGGCTAACCAGTGAACCTGCCTTTTTTGGAATGGAGCCGTACCCCCTGGGGGAAAGCCAGCGCTGGGCAATGGCGTTATGCGCTGCGCAATTCGCTGGCGATGTGCCTTTCGTTGTGGGTAGCGTTCGTCCTCAATCTTGACGAGCCTTACTGGGCCCTCACCTCAGCGGCAGTGGTCAGTTTCCCCACCGTCGGTGGCGTGATCAGTAAAAGCATCGGGCGCGTTTTCGGTAGCCTGGTCGGTGCAGCCGCATCAGTGGCCATTGCCGGCCATTGCCTCAACGATCCCTGGCTGTTCACGCTGTTCATTGCCGCCTGGATCGGACTTTGCACTTATATTTCCAATCATTATCAAAACAACGTCTCCTACGCCTTTGCGCTGGCAGGCTATACCGCCGCCATCATCGCCTTTAGTACGGTCAACGTCACCGACACCCAGCAAATCTTTGATATCGCCCAGGCGCGCGTTTGCGAAGTGATTACCGGTATTCTGTGCGGCGGGCTGATGATGATGATCCTGCCCAGCACTTCGGACGGTGAAGCGCTGTTGACCTCCCTGCGGCGCATGCACCTGCGGTTGCTGGAGCACGCTGCGATGCTGTGGCAACCCGAGATCACCGTACAGATGCGCACGTCACATGAAGGGGTTATCGGCCAGATCCTGACCATGAACCTGTTGCGCATTCAGGCCTTTTGGAGCCACTACCGGCTGCGTCGGCAAAATAACCTGCTCAACTATATGCTGCATCAGCAACTGCGTATTACCAGCGTGATCTCCAGCCTGCGCCGCATGTTGTTGAACTGGCCGGATCGCCCGGCCAACCTGGCGACCGTTTTGGATCAGTTGCTGAACGAACTGCGCAATCCCGATACCGATAAATACCGCCTGGCCCGTATCCTGCAGCAGATTGCCCCACAGGATCCTGCCGATTACCGCCATCGTGCCTTTTGGCTACGTCTACGCCATTTCTGCTGGCTGTACCTTAACTGCAGCCGCTGGTTGCAACGGCTGGAAAGCGCCACCCCGGTCAGCGAGATACAACCGCCGCGTGTGACGTCTCTGGCCCGTCACACCGACAGTTACGAGGCCGCCTATAACGGCCTGCGTACTTTTCTGTGCATTATTCTCGGCTGTGCTTACTGGATTAACACCCAGTGGGATGCCGGCAGTTCGGCCCTGACGCTGGTTGCCATCAGTTGCGTGCTCTATTCCTCCACACCCTCACCGATCAACAGCATCACCACCCTGCTAAAGGCAGTGACACTGCTTTCGATCGTCTGTTTTATGGTGAAGTTTGGCCTGATGATTCAGATAGATGACTTGTGGCTATTCTGTGCCTTTCTGTTCCCGGTGTTGGTCACCATGCAGATGCTCAAGCTGCAGAATCCCTCCTATGCTGCACTCTGGGGGCAACTGATCGTGTTTATGGGCTCGTTTTTGTCCGTCACCAACCCGCCAAGCTACGATTATCAGTCGTTTATCAATGACAGTATCGGCAAAATTGTCGGCGTGCTGTTGGCCGGTCTGGCGTTCCAGATCTTGCGGCCGAGCTCAGACAAACGCAAAAGCCGGCGCATTATCCGCGCCCTGCGGCGAGACTTTATCGATCAGCTGAGTAAAAAGCCGCAGCAAAGCGAGAGCCAGTTTGAATCGCTGATTTATCACCGCATCAGCCAATTGAATCAAAGCCAGGATCAAGAGGCACGCAGTTGGTTATTGCGCTGGGGCGTGGTGCTGCTCAACTGCAGCCATATCGTTTGGCAACTGCGTGACTGGCAGACCCGATCCGATCCACTCTCGGCGGTGCGTGATGTCTGTATTCACTGTTTGCGGGGCATTATGACGGAAAAAGGCGTACAGCACCGTTCACTGGACGCCAGCTTACAAGAGCTGCAACGCATGAGTAATGCACTGGCGCACCACCCGGAACAGGCGGCGCGCGATCTTGCCGGGTTAATTTGGCGGCTTTATTGTTCGTTGCAACAGTTACAGCAGGCTATCACCCCGCCTGACAGTGCGGCAGCAGCGAGCTAAGCAGTTTTATCACTTAATGACACCACAGGCGAAACGCTCTCCACCACCACCCAGAGGTTTCGGGTGATCGGAGTGGTTATCGCCACCCGCATGTACCATCAGCGCTTTGCCGGTTATTTCACTGATTTTTTTCAGCCGTGGAGCCAATACCGGATAACTGGCCATGCCATCGTCCGTTACGTAAATCGCCGGCAGGTCACCCAAATGGCCGTCGGCATAAGGACCCAGGTGTTTACCGGTTTTTTGCGGATCAAAATGCCCACCCGCCGCCAGTGCAGCAACCGCTTTGCCATCTTTCATCCCCGGCTCGCAACTGCCGTTTTCATGTACATGGAAGCCGTGTACGCCAGCCGGTAACGCTTTGAGTTGCGGAGTAAATAACAGCCCATAAGGCGTTTCGCTGATCGTCACCTTGCCAATTTCCTGACCAATTCCCTGTCCGGTCACCAGATTCATGTCAACATCCACCGTCGCCGCCTGAGCGACTCCGCAAGCCATCAAACCGAAGGCCGCATACCAATAATGTTTCATTAATCAATCCTCCTGGAATCACTGTGAGCTCTAAAGTATAGGGGAAGCTGCAAGCCAGCGCTCAAAACGCGCACAATTTTGGCGATCAAATTCGCATTATCAATAATTAGTACTAATAATCATTCTACCGATGTCAGTCCTCTGACCAGCTGGCGTTCGGCACACTCTGTACACCGACACAAGCTGCAACGGCTATCCAAAGATTAACCCGGCAATGCAGCGAATTCATAAGGAACTGATATGGGAATCTTTAATTATCAAGGTCTCGATGATGAGAAATCCAAAGCGTTGTTTAGCGACGCCATGGCGATCTCTACCTACGCATATCACAATATCGATAATGGTTTTGATGAGGGCTACCACAATACCGGTTTTGGGCTGGGCTTACCCTTAACGCTGGTAACGGCGCTGATCGGCAGCACACAATCTCAGGGGGGATTACCCGGTATTCCCTGGAATCCGGATTCAGAAAAGGCAGCGCTGGATGCGGTGAATAACGCCGGATGGTCAGTGATAGGTGCCGACCAATTGGGTTATACCGGCAAAACGGATGCCCGCGGCACCTATTACGGCGAAACCCTGGGCTACACCACTGCACAAGCCGAGGTGCTGGGCAAATATGACAGTGAAGGCAACCTTACAGGGATCGGCATAGCTTTTCGCGGCACCAGTGGCCCACGAGAATCCTTGGTCACCGATACTATCGGCGATCTGATCAATGACCTGCTGGCCGGATTCGGGCCGAATGGCTATGCCGATAACTACAGTCTGAAAGCCTTTGGTACCCTGCTGGGGGATGTCGCCAAATTCGCCCAGGCGCACGGTTTGAGCGGCGATGACGTTACCGTCAGCGGCCACAGCCTTGGCGGGTTGGCGGTAAACAGCATGGCGGCACTCAGTGACGATAATTGGGGAGGATTTTACTCGCAGTCGAACTATCTCGCCTTCGCCTCCCCAACGCAATACGAAACGGGTGGCAAGGTGATCAATATTGGTTACGAAAACGATCCGGTCTTTCGCGCACTGGACGGCACCACGCTGACGCCTGCTTCTTTGGGCGTTCACGATAGCCCACAGGCGTCGGCCACCAATAATATCGTCAACTTCAACGACCACTACGCCTCTGACGCCTGGAATATTCTGCCCTTCTCGATCCTGAATGTTCCCACCTGGCTATCCCATCTGCCGTTCTTTTATCAGGATGGATTGATGCGGGTGCTCAATTCAGAGTTTTACTCGCTGACCAACAAAGACTCAACGGTGATCGTCTCCAACCTTTCCGATGTCACCCGTGGCAATACCTGGGTTGAGGATCTCAATCGCAATGCCGAGCAACACAGCGGCCCGACCTTTATCGTGGGCAGTGACAGCAATGACTTAATCAAGGGCGGCAGCGGTAATGATTATCTTGAAGGCCGTGCCGGTAATGACATTTTCCGCGACGATGGTGGCTACAATATTATTTCTGGCGGTAAGGGAAACAATATTTTCGATACCCAGCAAGCGCTTAAAAATACTCAGGTAGCCTACGACGGCGAAACACTCTATTTGCGCGACGCCAGGGGCGGCATCACTCTGGCCGAGGACATCGGCACACTGCGCACGAAAGAGACCTCCTGGTTAATCTTCAGCAAAGAGCTGGACCATCAAGTGACTAGTGCCGGCTTAAAATCGAGCGAAGGGTTGAAGGCTTATGCCTCATCGCTCAACGGCGGTGCCGGCGATGACAACTTACAGGCGCGCGCCAATGACACCTGGCTATTCGGCAACGACGGTAATGACACTCTGCTTGGTCATGCCGGCGGCAATTTGACCTTTGTCGGCGGCAAGGGCGATGACGTGTTGCAAAGCAGTGGCAGCAACAACACTTTCTTATTCAGCGGGGATTTCGGCAATGACCAGGTTTACCATTTCGGTGCCAGCGACAAACTGGTATTTATTGGTACCCAAGGCGCCAGCGGCGATTTCCATGACTATGTTTCGCAGCAGGACAACGATTTGGTATTTGCCTTCGGCACAAACAAAGTGACGTTGGTTGGCATGGCGCTGGATCACCTCAGCGACGGTCAGGTGGTTCTGGCTTAATATTTCGGGCATAACAATGGGCAGCCCCGGCTGCCCAATTTCTTACCGCCGATTAAGGCACGTCGTAACCCAGAGCCGCCTTGCGAATACGGAACCACTGCTGACGGTTTAACGTCAACTGCTGTGCCTTCAGCGCCGAACGCACGCGCTCAATCTTGCCAGAGCCAATAATCGGCAGCGGTGACGACGGCAAACGCATCACCCAGGCGTAGACCACCTGTTCGATAGTCTCGGCGCCAATCTCCTGTGCCACCGCCTGCAGTTCATCGCGCAGCGGTTGGAACTCGGCGTCATTGAACAGGCGGCCGCCCCCCAAACAAGACCAGGCCATCGGCTTGATACGCAATTGCTGGCACTGATCCAGGGTGCCATCCAGAATAGCCGGCTGATGGATCGGCGAAATTTCCAGTTGATTGGTCACCAGTGAGAACGGCAGACGCGACTGCAGCAGCGTGAACTGCGTCGTGGTGAAGTTGGATACGCCGAAATGGCGTACCTTGCCACTTTTATGCAGTGCCACGAAGGCCTCGGCCACCTCATCGGCATCCATCAGCGGATCCGGACGGTGGATCAGCAACAGATCGAGATAATCCGTGTGCAAGTGCTGCAACGAGCTTTCCGCACTGTTTACGATATGTTCGCGGCTGGTAATGTAATGGCCGATTGGATTACCCGGCTTGGCAGTAGTGGCGATACCGCATTTGGACACCAACTCCATCGACTGACGCAGTGAAGGCTTCAGACGCATCGCTTCACCAAAGGCTTGTTCGCAGGCATAGCCGCCGTAAATGTCCGCATGATCGGCAGTAGTGACACCCAGCTCAATATGCTGCTCAATAAACGCCAGCAACTGTTGCGGCGACATCCCCCATTCCATCAAACGCCAGTATCCGCAAATCATGTGGGAAAATTCAGGCCCCTGCGGCGCGAGTTGTATACGGTTTACCATTATTGAAACCTCATGACAGTGTTTAATGCCAGCATACACAAGCGGATAACTCGGTGGGAAGCGGAAAGCCGCGCTTACGTGCGGCAGATCAGAAATGACTTAGAACAGCGACGGTTGTTCCGGCAAGGGTTCGTCCGGTTGTTTACTGGCTCGCTGCAGGCGCAGCAAGCGTTGGTGGCACAGGCGCAGCACGTCCCGTTTTTGTGCATCGTTCATTTGCATCCAGCCAAAGCGTTCCTCACGGCTGCGCAGGCAACCACGGCAAAAGCCGCGATCATCCGCCTGACAAATGCCGCGACAGGGGCTGGGGATGTCAAAAAACTCAAGCTGCTGTGCCACACGTCCTCCTGCGTTCTCTTGCTAATTGAAGACGCCATCGGCGCCGCTGGCAAGTGACTTTTCGGCATGACGGTGAAAATAGTCGCGTAAATACCGCAGCGCCTGACGATTTTTCTCCGGCATTGCCCGTTCGAGCGTCATGGCGTGCAGCCGCAGTGGTGCTGGTCGCCATTCAGGCATCAGTTGGATCAGTTCACCGCGCTGCAATTCATCCTCTATTTCATACAGCGGTTGAATCGAGATCCCCAGACCGCTGCGGGTGAAGGCGCGCATCACGTTCATGCTGTCGCTGACGATCTGCCCTTCCGCCAGACGCAATTTTAGCTGTTGCCCACCCTGATGATGCAAATCCAGATGCGCCCCGCTGAAAGCGCCGGAGATCCAGCGGTGTTGCACCAGGTCCTGCGGCGTCTCGGGCACCCCGTGCTGGCTGAGGTAGCGCGGAGCGGCACACAGTACCATTGGCCATTCGGCCAGCGGATGGGCAATCATATTGGCATCCGCCAGTTGACGATTGACCCGCAGTGCAATGTCGATCCGTTGTTCAATCATGTCGACGATCCGATCGTCCGCCAACACTCGCAGAGTCAGGTTGGGATGCGCCTGCAGCAATGGTGCCAGCGCCTCCGCGAGCGGACGGCCACCTATGCCAATGGTGGTAGCGATACGCAGCTCCCCCACCAGAGTGTCGCGCAGCTCGGCCAGCCGCTGCTGAGCCTGTTGCGCCTGAAACAGCATCGCCTCGCAGCCGGGGTGAAATGCCGCCCCAGCCTCGGTAAGTGCCAGCCGTCGTGTAGAACGATGTAACAAGGGCACGCCAAGCGCTTTTTCCAACGAACGCATATGCTGGCTGACCGCCGATGGCGTCATGCCCAGCCGCCGGGCCGCACCGGCAAAGGATCCTTCCGCCACCACGGTGGCGAAAACCGCCATTCGATTCAGTTTATCCACGATTATGAAGTTTTACTTACTCAAGAAAGCACGAATATGGCACTAATCAAGCCTATTGTTAAGTACTACATTGTAGATACGCGCTCAGGTGAATCTGAGCTGATACACGACAGGAGCAAACAGATGAAAGTAGCCATTATTGGAGCAACGGGTTTTGTTGGCCGCCGCGTGGTGGATGAAGCACTGAACCGCGGTTTGCAGGTCACGGCGATTGCACGTCAGCACAAAGACTTGCCCGACAACGCAAACCTGACCATCGCATTGGGCGACGTCGCCGACACCGAATGGCTGGCGAAACAGCTAACCGGCCAGGACGCGGTAATCAGCGCCTTTAACCCGGGTTGGGCGGAAGAAAATCTGTACGAGAAAACCACCAGGGGCTCACAACAGATCCTGGACGCGGTGAAAAAATCCGGCGTAAAACGCCTGTTGGTGGTTGGCGGTGCCGGCAGCCTGGAAGTGGCTCCGGGCGTTGAACTGGTCGATACCCCGCAGTTCCCGGAAAATATCCGCCCGGGTGCCCAGGCCGTGCGTGATTTACGCAACAAATTGCGCAATGAATCCCAACTCGACTGGACCTATTTGTCTCCAGCGGCCCTGCTGGAACCCGGAAAACGCACCGGGCAATTCCGTCTGGGTACCACCAAGCTGTTGATGAACGGCCTGGCACCCGCGGGTATTTCGGTGGAAGACCTGTCGGTAGCGATTATCGACGAGATCGAAAAACCGCAGTTTATTAAAGCGCAATTTACCGCCGCCTATTAATCATTCTCGCCCTAATCCCCTCGCCAGACCGCCCGGTCTGGCGACTCTCAAGCTAAACCAAAAGTAAACGTCCCCTGTAACCATGATAAATCTCTAAGGTTTTCTTAAGTTTCATCCTGTAAATTTCAGCGCATTACTCAATATCAGGATTCAGATTTGGCAATGTCGTTACGTCAACGCTTACAGTGCAACAGCCTGGGTTTTATCCTCGCCAGTGCCTTATTCTTCACTCTGTTTCAGAATGCGTTATTTCTTCATAAAGCCTGGTCGTATATCAGCTTCGATAACGTCCACAGCGTGATTTTCGCCGCCACCATGCCGGTGGTGATTTTCTGTGCGCTGAATATTATCTTCAGCGTGCTGACCGTGCCGTTTTTACGCAAGCCACTGATGATTTTCTTCCTGCTCGGCAGCGCGGCCGCCAACTACTTTATGTTCAGTTACGGCGTGGTGATCGACGGCAATATGATGCAGAACGCCTTCGAAACCAATCCCCAGGAAGCCACGGCGCTGTTGACGCCACGCATGGGCCTGTGGCTGTTGCTGCTGGGTATTCTGCCTGCAGTATTGGTGTGCTTTATCGAAATCCGTAAGACTCGCCCATGGTGGTACATGGTCGGGTTGCGGGCCGCTAACGTGATGCTCTCGGTAGTGGTGATCCTGATTATCGCCGCCCTGTTTTATAAGGATTACGCGTCGCTGATCCGTAATAACAAAAGCGTGGTGAAAATGCTGACGCCGTCGAACTTCGTTTCCGGCACCATCAAATTTACCCAGCAACGTTATTTCACCCGCAATTTACCGCTGGTGAAAATTGGTGAAGATGCACGTAAAGGGCCGTTGATTACTGCACAGCAAAAGAAAACGCTGGTTGTTCTGGTGGTGGGCGAAACGGCACGTGCCGAGAACTTCTCATTGGGCGGCTACGGGCGCGAAACCAATCCACGCCTGAAACAGCAGAACGTGGTGTACTTTAAAAACGCCAGTTCCTGCGGCACCGAAACCGCGATCTCCGTGCCTTGCATGTTCTCCAACATGCCACGCCAGGATTACGATGCCACCCAGGCAACGCATCAGGAAGGTATGCTCGACGTGCTGGCGCATGCCGGTGTTAATGTGTTGTGGCGTGAAAACGACGGCGGATGCAAAGGTGCCTGCGATCGCGTGCCGCACGTTGACATGACCAAGTTGAAACTGCCGCAGGATTGCGACGGTGACGTCTGTATGGATAACGTGCTGCTGTATAAACTGAACGACTATATCAACAGCCTGAAAGATGACGGCGTGATAGTGCTGCACCAGATGGGTAGCCACGGTCCGGCCTATTACCGTCGCAGCACGCCAGAGTTCCAGAAGTTCTCGCCCACCTGCAACAGCAATCAGATCCAGGATTGCAGCCACGAGCAGTTGGTGAATACCTATGACAACTCACTGCTGTATACCGACGCCATGCTGGACGACACCATCAAGCTGTTGCAACAGCACAGTGACAAGTTCAACACCGCGCTGGTGTATCTCTCTGACCACGGTGAATCGCTGGGCGAAAACGGCATGTATCTGCACGGTACCCCTTACGTATTTGCGCCAAGCCAGCAGACCCACGTCCCCTTCCTGATGTGGATGTCCGCGGACTATGAGCGCAACTTCAAGGTTGATCGCCAGTGCCTGAGTAACATGGCGGAAAAGGATGATGTCTCGCAAGACAACCTGTTCCATACCATGCTTGGCATGCTGAACGTGCAAACACGGGAATATCAACCGCAGCTGGATATTCTGCAGCGCTGCCGGATAAACAGTTAATACTGCGTACATTTTCACTGCCGGTACCAATAACTATCTGTTGGATACCGGCAATGAAACCAACATATGCGCCACCAGAAATAATTAGTTGAAACATAATATCCATAGTCACAACAACAACAACTCATTGATACTCAAAAATTAATATTGATAAAAATAATATATTCAAAAAACAATTTACTTCCTTGCGGCCTGAGCTACATTAAAACTAACCCTTCACGTATAATCAAAGTTACACGCCTGTCATTTTCTCTCAATTATTCTAAGTATCCCGAGGTCAGTCATGGCTCAAAATGATTACACACAATATGCGAAAGATGAACTCACCCTGAATGAAAGCATTAAAAAAGGAAATAAAAGCAACGACGCTAAAAGAATTCAAGAGTGGCTAACATTTAATCATCAACAAGTCGTTATTGATGGCGAATTTGGTCCGGCAACAGAGCAAGCCGTTAAGAACTTTCAGAAAACATTGGGACTGAACGAAAATGGTATCGTCGACCCATTGACCTGGAAAATGCTCACCAGGCCGATGCAAAACGCCTTGGCTGGCATAGGTAACACACAGTCATTCGGTGATGCGCTTAAAGTAATTGCGACACAGCATTTAAATCAGCATCCAATTGAAATTGGAGGTGAAAATCGTGGCCCTTGGGTACGCCTTTATATGCAAGGAGCCGAGGGAGAAGACCAGCTTTGGTGCGCAGGTTTCGTGAGTTTTATTCTCCAGCAAACTCGCGATAATCTTGGCCTACAAGTCATGCCTATAGCCGGTTCACAATCCTGCGATATTTTAGCTAAACAGGCGAAACAAAAAGGACGACTAGTTCCTGCAGAACTGTTCGCATCAAGGCAAAAGCGTTGGCAGGAAATGGGTCAGATACAACTCTTTCTGGTGCGCTCTGATAAATCAGACCAAGACTGGGTCCATACCGGTTTCTCTTTTAACGGTCACGACTCATTGTTCTCCACAATCGAGGGAAACACCGACCATCAGGGAAGTGCTAATGGCTATGAAGTCTGCTCGAAGATCCGCAACATCAGTAATAAAGATTTTATTAGTCTGCTTTAAACAACCATATCATTGATAGTCCGGCTGCAGGAGTTTTATATGAAAGAAGAAACTTCATCTGCTATAACAAAAAAAGATTTAATCGTTTTGCTGCATGGCTTCAATGGTTCGGCAGACAACATGAAATATATTAACGCTATTATTTTAAACAAGTGGCGGCGACAGGGACGTTCCGACCCCATACTGGTAATTCCATCAATGCCACTGAGTTTGACAGCGTTTTCGGATCCCTACCTAATCACAAAAGAGGTATTTGATCAGATTAACTCAACATGGGAAAATAATAAAAACAATATCGAAGACATTTATTTTATTGGCCACAGCACAGGCGCATTAATTGCCAGAAAAGTTTATATCTATGCTTGCGGGCAAACACCTCGCGTTCCCTTTGACCCATTGTTTATCGGCTCGGCGGCAGTACCTTGGGCATCGCGAGTTAAACGAATCGTTTTGTTGTCAGCCATGAACCGAGGATGGACAATTTCGCCGCATCTTTCGCTTAAAAATGCCTTCGTGTGGGGTATCGGTAACCTGCTGGGAAATATCATCATGATGTGTAGCAACAAAATACCCTTAGTATTTAATATTCGCCGGGGTGCCCCCTTCCTTACTCAATTGCGCCTGGAGTGGATGGCCATGCGCCGACGCGCAGCAGAATCCCCTGATGTTGCAGGTTCAGCAATTACCGTACAACTCCTTGGAACCATCGATGACATGGTTTCTCCTGAAGATAATATCGATCTCGTTGCCGGTGACGATTTTTATTATTTTGATGTTCCGGGCTCAGGCCATTCCAACATCATTGAAACGAATGATACTCCCGTCGGGAACCAGCGGCGTCGACGAGTGGAAATGGCCCTAACAGCGTCAAAGGAAAGACTTGAACAGTATTCCATTTTACCGGCAGACCATAACGAACCCACCAGGGAACCGAGAGTGACCGATGTAGTGTTCGTCATCCACGGTATTCGCGATCAAGGCTATTGGACACAAAAGATTGCTCGTCGAGTCGTTGCTCTGGCGAGGGCCAGAAATAAAAATATTGATAAAATCATGAACACTACAACGGTACCAGTGGTGAAAACCATCGTCAAAACTGAAACATCCAGCTACGGTTACTTTGCCATGCTGCCATTTTTATTGCCGCATATACGCCGCCGTCGCGTTGAATGGCTACTGGACCGCTATGCTACAAATCAGGCGCTCTACCCTAATGCCGAGTTCTCTTTCATAGGCCACAGCCATGGTACTTATATGCTCGCCAAGGCATTGCAATCTTATTCAGGCGTGTATTTTAAGCATGTCATTTTCGCCGGTAGCGTAGTACGTACAGATTTTGACTGGAAAACGATGTTTCATCAGGGACGGGTTAAAACCATGGTCAACTTCGTTGCCACGGCAGACTGGGTGGTTGCATTGTTTCCGAAAACCTTCCAAACTCTGTCTATCCCCGATCTCGGCAGTGCTGGTCATGACGGTTTTAATAGCAATAAAACGTTCAATCTTCGCTATGTAACAGGCGAGCACAGCGCGGCATTGCAGGAAAAGTATTGGCGTGACATCGCCCGCTTCATTCTCGATGGGAAAGTTCCAACGTTGCAACCTGCAGCTTGCCGTCAATCCAGGATTGTTCGCACTCTAGGAACATTTTCACCACTTGTTTTACTGGCCATCCTAGCGGTTGCGCTCGGCTTAGGCGCTATCTTTTATTGCCTGGGGAGTCATCTTGGCCAAGGCAGGTGGGGAGAAGCTGCATTGGCGATTTACCTTCTGTTGATTTGGAAGGTTGTAACCTGGTTTTGAGTGTTGAACAATCAAGAGTTACCGGGTAAATCCACCGACGATAGTGAATCTTCCCGTTACATTTTGGTCAAGACACGCATTGACCTAGACCAATCGGTCTATTATGCTGATACCCATTATGACTAAACATGCGCACTGCCCTACAGATACCCGTGAACATTTGCTCGCTACCGGCGAGACCCTCAGCCTGCGTCTCGGTTTTACCGGTATGGGACTGAGCGAACTGCTGAGCACAGCGGGCGTGCCAAAAGGTTCGTTCTACCACTACTTCCGGTCTAAGGAAGTGTTTGGCGAAGCGATGCTACAGCGTTATTTCGAACACTATGATGCGGCAATGCAACAGCTGTTTGCCGACGATAAAGGCGATGCACGCCACCAACTGTTAAGCTATTACGCTCAGGCGATCAGCTACCATTGCCGCAGCGAATGCCATAACGCCTGCCTGGCGGTGAAATTGTCTGCCGAGGTGAGCGACCTGTCGGAGCCCATGCGTCATGCGCTGGAAACCGGCAGTGCCCGGGTGATTGGTCACCTGCAGGATACGATTGAACGCGGGATCCGCGAAGGTTCATTGTCGCTAGCCATGAGCCCGGCGGCCACGGCGGAAACGCTGTATTCCCTGTGGCTTGGCGCTTCATTACGCGCCAAAATCCGCCACTCGGTCGCCCCGCTGACCAGCGCGCTGGAAAGTATTGAACTGTTGTTGCGTCCGGCGCAGCACTAAACAAAACACCCTGATTTATCATGAATTGCCGCATTGGGCGGCTTTACATTCGTTACTAGTCGACCGGTCTATTAATATAGGATGCACTATGAAGATTGAAAAGTTGTTCTCCCCGCTGAAGGTTGGCGCTGTAACCCTGCCAAACCGCGTGTTTATGGCCCCGCTGACGCGTCTGCGCAGCATTGAGCCTGGTGATATCCCTACTCCGCTGATGGGGGAATACTATGCCCAACGCGCCAGCGCGGGTTTGATTGTCACCGAAGCCACCCAGATTTCTTTCCAGGCGAAAGGCTATGCCGGTGCACCGGGGCTGCATACCCCCGAGCAGATCGCCGCGTGGAAAAAGATCACCCAGGCTGTACATGACAAGAACGGCCATATCGCCGTTCAGCTGTGGCACGTGGGCCGTATTTCCCATAACAGCCTGCAGCCGGGCCAACAGGCTCCGGTTGCCCCTTCTGCGATCAATGCCGACACCCGCACTACCGTGCGTGACGAGACCGGTGCCTGGGTACGCGTACCCACCTCTACCCCACGCGCCCTGGAAACTGAAGAGATCCCAGGCATCATTAACGATTTCCGCCAGGCGACTGCCAACGCACGTGAGGCCGGTTTCGACTTTATCGAACTGCATGCGGCGCACGGCTATCTGCTGCACCAGTTTATGGCGCCGGCCTCTAACCAGCGCACCGATCAGTACGGCGGCAGCATCGAAAACCGTACGCGTCTGACACTGGAAGTGGTTGACGCCACTATCGCTGAATGGGGTTCAGAGCACATTGGTATCCGTATTTCACCACTGGGTCCGTTCAACGGCCTGGACAACGGTGAAGATCAGGAAGATGCAGCCCTGTATCTGGTGGAAGAGCTGAACAAGCGTAACATCGCTTATCTGCACATTTCTGAGCCTGACTGGGCGGGTGGCAAGCCATATTCCGACGCCTTCCGTGACTCGGTACGCGCCCACTTTAAAGGCGTGATTGTCGGGGCCGGTGCCTATACCGCCGAGAAAGCAGAAGAGCTGATCAATAAAGGCTTTATCGATGCCGTGGCCTTTGGCCGTAGCTATATCGCCAACCCGGACCTGGTTGAGCGCTTTAAACTGAGCGCTGAGCTGAACGAACCTAAACCGGAAACTTTCTACGGTGGTGGTGCTGAAGGCTACACCGACTACCCGACGCTGTAAGTAAAATAGCAAAGCCCGCCGGTATGCCCATACCGGCGGGCTTTTTACCATTTAAGGGGAGCTGTCAGTTAGCTCGCAGCCAATCTCGCCCAACGTTTCATTTCATTGGCTCCAAGATCCTTCATTATGGTGAGAAACCAAACGGTAAACTTTTCAGGATTACGCGTTGTTTCATCCGTTAATTGCTGAATATCCGTCCACGACCAACTATGGGCCTCTTCAGGCGCCCCTTCCGGCTTGCCGTCAAATAAACCGACATAGATATGATCGAATTCGTGCTCAATCAAATCGCCGGGGACCGTAGCCTGATAGGTAAAGCTGGTAACTTGTTGTAGCTCAGTGCAGAACCCCATCTCTTCCTGCAGACGGCGCTGAGCCGCGGCCAGTGTCGACTCGCCCCAGCGCGGGTGGCCACAGCAGCTGTTGGTCCATAGCCCGGCCGAGTGATACTTACTGAAAGCTCGCTGCTGTAGCAACAGACGCCCCTGGCTATCAAAGATAAAAATTGAAAATGCCCGGTGCAGCAACCCCTGCTGATGTACCAACGTTTTTGTTTGCGAACCAATGGGATTATCATCGGCATCAACCAGAATTAACATTTCATCCATTAATTGACTCCTGTTGCGCACGCAATGATCCCACACTAAAAAAATAAACCGCCATATTAATCCGATCCAAATGTATAAATTAATCTTTGCCCTGCATCGTTATCGGGCACGCTATCCCTTGCGGTGGCTATAGTACCGGTTTCCTTTGGCCGCACGGCGACAAAGCGTGCGGTTGTGGCATTGGGTTGAACATTAAAGTGACAACGTCACATAATGCCGTACACCTCCCCTTACTTACATTGAAATCCCTTATGCGGCAACGCTATACTGGATTTGCTTCAATCCATCCGCCATTGGCAACGGCACATCCAATCAGAGGAATTATGCGCTTACTCCATACCATGATCCGCGTCGGTGATCTGCAACGCTCCATCGACTTCTATACCAAGGTATTAGGCATGCGCCTGCTGCGTACCAGCGAGAACCCGGAATACAAGTACTCACTGGCGTTTGTAGGCTATACCGATGAAAGTGAAGGTGCGGTGATTGAACTGACCTATAACTGGGGCACCGACAGTTACGAAATGGGCACCGCATTCGGTCACCTTGCACTGGGCGTAGACGATGTTGCGGCCACCTGTGACAGTATCCGTAATGCCGGCGGCAAGGTTACCCGCGAAGCCGGCCCGGTCAAGGGCGGCACCACGGTGATCGCCTTTGTTGAAGATCCTGACGGTTACAAAATCGAACTGATCGAGAACAAACACGCAGGCCATGGCCTCGGTCACTAAGATCATTCAGGGGCGCTATCTGCGTCCTTGTTTTTTCCACGTGATAACCGCCTGCAACCGGGCGCAAAATTTGCCATAATGCGCGCTGCATTCGATGAAGATAAGAAACTGATGGCCGAAAAAAGTGATCTTAACGCCCTGAGTGGCCGTTTTCGTGGGTTTTACCCCGTAGTGATAGATATAGAAACTGCCGGATTTAATGCCAAAACTGACGCGCTGCTGGAGATTGCCGCCGTTACGTTAAAAATGGATGAAGACGGCTGGTTGCAGCAGGACGAAACCCTGCACTTTCACGTGGAGCCTTTTGAAGGCGCCAACCTGCAACCCGAAGCGCTGGCTTTTAACGGCATAGATCCGAGTAATCCCCTGCGTGGTGCGGTCAGTGAGTACGATGCGTTGCACGCTATTTTTAAAGCAGTGCGCAAGGGCATTAAGGATCGCGGCTGTAACCGGGCGATAATTGTGGCGCATAACGCCAATTTTGATCACAGCTTCCTGATGGCGGCCGCTGAGCGCGCCAGCCTGAAACGCAACCCTTTCCACCCTTTCGCCACCTTTGACACCGCGGCATTGAGTGGGCTGGTGTTGGGGCAAACGGTGCTGGCCAAAGCCTGCATTGCCGCCGATATCCCGTTCGACAGTGCCCAGGCCCATTCAGCGCTGTATGACACCGAGCAAACCGCTCAGCTGTTCTGCGAGCTGGTTAACCGCTGGAAGCGTCTTGGCGGTTGGCCGCTGGCCGCCACCAATACCGACTAAGACAAAAAAATCGGGCGGCCCAGTATTAGCTGGCACCGCCCGATGACTTCCAACAATAAAACCGAGCCGATTATGGCTGCTGGTCTTCCTGCTGTTTGTACTTCTCTGCCGTTTCTTTGATCAGCTGCTGCAATTCGCCGCGCTGATACATTTCCATGATGATATCACAGCCGCCGACCAGCTCACCGTCTACCCACAGCTGTGGGAAAGTCGGCCAGTTGGCATATTTCGGCAACTCGGAACGGATGTCCGGGTTCTGCAAAATATCAACGTAAGCAAAGCGTTCGCCACAGGCAGACAGTGCCTGCACGGCTTGCGCAGAGAAACCGCAGTTTGGCAATTTCGGTGAACCTTTCATGTACAGTAGAATTGGGTTCTCAGTGATCTGGTGCTGAATTTTTTCAATCGTCGTCGTCATTATATTGCTTCCTCAAGCCAAATCTCATGGCTACAACATGCATCACATTGGCTATTGTAGCGGCTGGAACAGTCGCAAGAAAACGCCATCTTTTGCAAGGGCATTCCCCCGTTGTCAGTCGCGTCTCACCGGCAAGGCCTTTCCGGTCAAAACATATGCGCAGAATAACATTTTTAATCTGGCCATTTCACTAATATATTTTTTATCAAAACGCGCCGTTTAATAAGTCCGCTGGTGGTCATTGTTGGTTTTTTATACATCAACAGTTTGATTTTTCGGCAAAAAAAATGCTATTAACGTTTTCTCACAATATGGATTATCATTTATGAGTTCTTCGCTGTTTTATATGGCGAAATTCGGGAATACTGTCACTCATTCGATATCTGTTCCGGGGCCAAGGTTGGTAACGTCGACATGCGTTTAATTCTTACGCTTTTTGTGCTGTTGTTTACACAGCTATTCTTTAATCTGGCGCACGCAGCGCCACAGGCCCGTGTTGCCGCTGAGCAGCGCAAGAGCCACGTAAACGAAGCCCGGCCGGATGACCGCAAAAAAAAGAAAGCGGTTAAGGCCAGCAGCAAAAAAGTGAAAGTCACTACTCCGCAAAAAACCGCCAAGGTCTCCAAAGCCAAAACAGAAAAAACCGCTAAAAAGATCGTCAGCGCAAAATCGAAAAACAAAACTCATAAAATAGCCAAAATTAAAGTGACCCCGCCGAAGAAGGGCTATAAAAAAGGCTATGGCCGCCATCGCGAAAGCGGTATGGCCACCGCCAAATTGGTGGGTGACGAAAAGCCACTGAAGCTCAGCCCGGCGCACAAAAAACGCTACCAGCATGCCAAGCAAACCGCGATGGCCAAGCTGATGGATCAAATGGGTAAACCTTATCGCTGGGGTGGCACCTCACCAAGAACCGGCTTCGACTGCAGCGGTCTGATTTATTACGCCTATAAAGACATCGTTAAAATTAAAATGCCGCGTACTGCCAACGAGATGTACCACCTGCGTGACGCAGCGCCGATCAAGAAGAGTGAACTGGAAAGTGGCGACCTGGTGTTCTTCCGCATTAACAACCGCGGCGCGGCAGACCATGTTGGGGTTTATTTGGGTAACGGTAAATTCATTCAGTCACCGCGTACCGGCGAAGAAATCCGCATCAGCCAGCTCGACAACGACTACTGGCAAAACCACTACATCGGCGCACGCCGGGTAGTCACGCCAAAAACCATTCGATAATGCTCTTTGCGGCTGGCGCTGCCAGCCGCTCTCCCCTGATAATTCCCGTAAACCTCATTGTTGTACTCAATCCCTTGCCCGTTCCCCCTGTATTTCATCGCGAAAATTGCTAAGCTAAATACCCACAATAAAAACAGGTCAATCTATTGCCGTTGTTACGACGGCGGACTGGCACTGTTCCAGGAGGAAGCAATGTCGTTTGAACTACCTGCATTACCTTATGAAAAAAACGCCCTCGAGCCGCACATTTCGGCAGAAACCCTGGAGTATCACTATGGCAAACATCACAACGCCTACGTGGTAAACCTGAACAATCTGCTGAAAGGCAGCAAGTTTGAAGGATTATCCCTGGAAGAGATCGTTAAGGCCTCTGACGGCGGCATCTTCAACAATGCGGCCCAGGTATGGAACCACACTTTCTATTGGCACTGCCTGTCGCCACAGGGCGGCGGCGAGCCTGAAGGTAAACTGGCCGCGGCGATTAATCAGGCTTTTGGCTCTTTCGCTGCCTTTAAACAGCAATTCAGCGATGCCGCAGTGAAAAACTTTGGCGCAGGCTGGACCTGGCTGGTGAAAAAACCGGATGGTTCGCTGGCCATTGTTAACACCTCGAACGCGGCGACACCGCTGACCGGTGATGGTAAACCGCTGCTGACCGTCGACGTTTGGGAACACGCCTACTACATCGATTACCGCAACGCGCGACCTGTCTACCTGGAAAACTTCTGGGCACTGGTTAACTGGGCATTTGTGGAAAAGAACCTGGCATAACGCGGGGAAAAACAATCAGGCGCAGCGGGCTGCGCCTGTTTTACTTGAGGGGATCAGTTCAAAGCAGCGGTGAAGCTGAAAGCAATAATCACGGCCAGCGCACAAACGGTGGTGAACAGTGACATTTTCAGATCGGTATCCATTACAACTCCTTTTCAGATTGGGTTTCCCAAGGGTAAAAGGCACACAATTAATGCGTCAAACCATTTTCACACAGTTGAACAATAAAATCTTGTTATCATTTCCCGGTTTATTATACCGATTACCTCTTCCACTTTGGCTCAATATGGGACAAAATTCGCAGTTCACAACTGTGTACCGGCAAAATGCCCCTCCTGACCAAGCGCTGACGACTTCAACACACTAAAAACTCAGTTTTCGCTTCTTTGGAGAAGGATCTACGCAGGCAAACGATTAACATCACACTTACATGCTGCAACATGTGAGTTCAGGAGTCATTCTTTACATGGCAACGATTAAAGATGTGGCCAAACGCGCTGGCGTTTCCACCACCACCGTTTCGCACGTCATCAATAAGACTCGTTTCGTCGCCGAAGAGACTAAAGCGGCCGTAGGCGCTGCGATTAAAGAGCTGCATTACTCACCCAGTGCCGTAGCGCGCAGCCTGAAGGTCAATCACACCAAATCGATTGGCCTGCTGGCCACCTCCAGCGAAGCCCCCTACTTTGCCGAAGTGATCGAGGCAGTAGAAAACAGCTGCTACAGCAAAGGCTATACGTTGATTTTGTGCAACTCGCACAACAATCTGGACAAACAGCGGGCCTATCTGGCGATGCTGGCACAAAAGCGTGTCGATGGCCTGCTGGTGATGTGCTCGGAATACCCAGACCAATTGCTGGGCATGCTGGAAGACTACCGCAACATCCCAATGGTGGTGATGGACTGGGGCGCAGCCCGCGGTGATTTTACCGATAGCATCATTGATAACGCCTTCGAAGGCGGCTATCTGGCCGGGCGTTATCTGATTGAACGCGGTCACCGCGATATTGGTGCCATTCCAGGCCAACTGTCGCGCAATACCGGTGGCGGCCGCCATCAGGGCTTTTTAAAAGCCATGGAAGAAGCCAATATCGAAGTCCGCGACGAGTGGATTGTTCAGGGCGACTTTGAGCCGGAATCCGGTTACAAGGCCATGCACCAGATCTTGTCGCAAAAACATCGGCCGACCGCGGTATTCTGCGGCGGCGACATCATGGCGATGGGCGCGATCTGCGCCGCCGACGAGCTTGGGCTGCGAGTGCCGCAAGACATTTCGGTGATTGGCTACGATAACGTGCGTAACGCCCGCTATTTCACCCCGGCGCTGACCACCATTCATCAGCCCAAAGAGCGTTTGGGTGAGATGGCGTTCACCATGCTGCTGGACCGTATTATCAGCAAGCGCGAAGAGTCGCAGGTGATTGAAGTGCATCCGAAGCTGATTGAGCGCCGTTCGGTCGCTGACGGCCCATTCATCGATTACCGCCGTTAATCGCTAACGCCGGAAGCCTCTGTGGTTTCCGGCGTCACTTCGCTTAACCATTCCTGATTCAGCGTTTCACTGTCCCCCAGGTAGTCCAACAGCCAGGCCATCGCCGGTGATGGCGTATTCTGCTGCCAGGTCAGGCAACAGGGGCTGGCCGGAAACGGCTGCTGCAACTGCAACGCTACCAGTTCCCCACGCTGCACCAATGGCAAGGCCTGATGCGCAGGCATCATGCCAACGCACAGACCTGCACACAGACAGTCCAGTGCCGAGGCCCAGTCCGGCACCACCAGCCGCCGTTGGTTATCCAGTGTCCAGGTGACCCGTTTGGGCAGGTTACGCGAGGTATCTTCCAGACACAGCGACGGGAAAGGCCGTAGTTGATCATCATTCAACAGGCCATCCAACGCCACCAGCGGATGCTGCGGACTGACCACGCACAGCCAGCGCATGTCGCCCATATCACGAAAGGCAAACCCGCCGCCAACCGGCACCGCACGCGTCGCCCCAATCGCCATATCAGCACGTCCATCAACCAGCGCATCCCAGACGCCGTTAAACACTTCCGGTTGAACCAACAATTCAACGTCGGGGAAATGGCGATAGAAATCCAGCACCAGTTGGCGGCAACGCTGGGGTTTAACAATGATATCTACCGCAATTTTCAGTTGCCCACGCCAACCGTTAGCTACCTGCTGACACTGGCGGCGAGTGTCGAGCATTTTTTTGATGACACTGCGTGCTTCCTGCACAAACACCACGCCGGCCGGGGTCAGCTCCACGTCACGATGACGCCGTTCAAACAGCGGAACGGCCAGCCATTGTTCCAATTGCCGCACGGTATAACTGACCGCTGAGGGCACACGGTGCAGCTCCTGCGCCGCTGCGCTGAAGCTGCCGGTGCGGGCGACCGCGTCTACAACATCGAGAGAATATTCAGACCACATGAGCTTGCCTTCAATTTTTTTAATAGCACCTCGCAAATATTACCGTTTCACAAGCAGAGATCCAGCCGGATACACTTGCCGGCGCTAAAAACCTGCGACATTAAAATATTAACGAGAAATACCATGCGAAATTCCTTTGGTTTTATGTTCTACCTTGCCGGCCTGAGTATGCTGGGTTATCTGGCCACCGACATGTACCTGCCCGCCTTTGGTGTGATGCAGCAAGACCTGCAAATTTCCGCCGGGGCGATCAGCGCCAGCCTCAGTATCTTCCTGGCCGGCTTTGCCTTTGCTCAACTGCTGTGGGGGCCGCTTTCCGACCATCTCGGCCGTAAACCGGTATTGCTGATTGGCCTGGCGCTGTTTGCTTTGGGCTGCCTGGGCATGCTGTGGGTACAAAATGCCGTTCAACTGTGGTCACTGCGTTTTATCCAGGCGATTGGCGTCTGTTCCGCCGCCGTCACCTGGCAGGCACTGGTGATCGACCGCTACCGCGAAGGCAAGGCAAACCGCGTATTCGCCACCATTATGCCGCTGGTCGCCCTTTCACCGGCGCTGGCGCCACTGGTCGGCGCCTGGTTGCTGAACCACATGGGCTGGCGTGCCATTTTTGCCGTGCTGCTGGGCATTACCGTCATTCTCCTGCTGCCGACTCTGCTGTTGAAAGAAAACACCAAACCCTTGCCTTCCGCAGAAAATAAAAACAGCCTGACTTTCTGGCAACTGCTGAAATCCCCGGTATTCAGCGGCAGCGTTATCATCTTTGCCGCCTGCTCCGCCGGCTTCTTCGCCTGGCTGACCGGTTCCCCTTTTATTCTTGGCGATATGGGGTACAGCCCAAATGATATCGGCCTGAGCTATGTGCCGCAGACCCTGGCCTTCCTGTTAGGAGGTTATGGCTGCCGCACCGCGTTAAATCGCATTAATGGCAACACCTTACTGCCGTGGCTGCTGGTAGCTTATGGCATCAGCATGGTGGCGTTGTACTTGGTTGCCACCCTGACCGAACCCACGCTCACCACGCTGTTGATCCCGTTCTGCGTGATGGCGTTGGTCAACGGTGCCACCTACCCAATCGTAGTGGCAAATGCGTTAACCCCGTTCCCGGAAGGCACAGGCAAAGCCGCAGCGCTGCAAAACACCCTGCAGTTGGGCCTGTGTTTTGTCGCCAGCATGCTGGTATCGGCCTTTATTGACCAGCCGCTGTTGGCAACGGTGACGGTGATGGTTTCTACGGTAGTATTAGCCGCATTGGGCTATATGCTGCAACGGGGGAAAGTGATGAATGAACAGCAGGCGACGCAGCAGGAACATGCTAACTCTGCGTCATAATTGTATGTATTAATAATCACTTAAAGAATATTTTTGCCGAGTGCGATTTACAGTTGAGTAAGCGCCTCGGCAAGCCTATACTCAAAACGACCTTTTAAAATAACACTTTTATAATTTTTTTATCACAAATTGCTGTTGTGTACGCGTATGGCGTCACACTTTTTTAAGGATTGTCTTTCCGGCGTTTCTTGCGCAGGAACCTTCTTAAAATTTTCCTCTGTTCATAGTCGGATATCAGACGCCACGGAACTTTTTGCCGTAGGTAAACGTATGCTCCCGCAGAATTTGTCTAAGCTATTTTTTGGCGGGTCATAAGTCAGAAGAAGGTGATGGAGAAGCTATGAGTTCATCGTGTATAGAAGATGTGAGCATCCAGGACAACCAATGGTATCGCATCGCTAATGAAATGCTCAGCATGGCCGGTATTGAAATAAACGGCTCACGCCCTTTCGATATTCAGGTTAAAAATCCCAATTTTTTTAAACGCGTGCTGCAGGACGGTTCTCTTGGCCTGGGCGAAAGCTATATGGACGGCTGGTGGGAATGTGAACGGCTGGATATATTCTTTCAACACGTGGTCCGTGCCGGGTTGGAAAAGAAACTCCCCCGCCATTTAAAAGATATTTTGCGTATTGCTGCCGCGCGCCTCACCAATTTGCAATCGAAGAAACGCGCCTGGATAGTCGGTAAAGAACATTACGATCTTGGGAACGATCTGTTTACGCAGATGCTCGATCCGCATATGCAATACTCCTGCGCCTACTGGAAAGAAGCCACTACGTTGGAAGAAGCGCAAGAAGCCAAGCTGCGGATGATTTGCGAGAAACTGCAATTGCAGCCGGGCATGAACCTGCTGGATATTGGCTGTGGCTGGGGCGGACTTTCCGCCTATGCGGCGAAAAACTATGGTGTTTCGGTGGTGGGCGTGACCATTTCCGCCGAACAGCAAAAGCTGGCACAGGAGCACTGCGCCGGGCTGGACGTCGACATTCGGTTACAGGACTACCGCGATTTACACCTGCAGTTTGACCGTATTGTTTCTGTCGGCATGTTCGAGCACGTCGGTCCGAAAAATTACCACACCTATTTTAAGGTGGTGGAACGAAATTTAAAACCGGACGGTCTGTTCCTGCTGCACACCATTGGCTCGAATCGGACAGATATGAATGTTGACCCGTGGATCAACAAATATATCTTCCCGAATGGTTGCCTGCCATCGGTCTCGCATATTGCCCAGGCCAGTGAGGGACATTTCGTGATGGAAGATTGGCATAATATTGGCGCCGATTATGATCGCACCCTGATGGCCTGGTACGAACGCTTCAAACAGGCGTGGCCACTGCTTGCCCAGCGTTATTCAGATCGTTTCGAACGCATGTTCAGTTATTATCTGAACGCGTGCGCCGGAGCCTTCCGCGCACGAGATATTCAACTGTGGCAAGTGGTATTCAGCCCTAAAGGGGTTGACGGTGGTATTCGCGTAACGCGTTAATCTCGACGCTTCCAATAAAAGAACCCCGGCTAGCTTGCACTGGCCGGGGTTCTTTTTATGTCTTGAACAGTGCGGGTATATTAGCCGCAATACACCCGGATGATCTTATCATCACTATCGCCGAGGAAGTTCAGCCGACGCAGGTTAAAGTCCATCGTGACCGCAGAGTTATACGGTATAGCGCGCACTTGCGACTCTATCTGCACGCCTTCCAGCGCTGACATCGGTTTGCCGACATAGTTCTGATATTGCGCTGCGCCGCAGGTATCATTCTCTGCATCCGCCGCCGTGTTGGCGGTACCTTGTTCCGGCGAGCTGCTACAAGCACTCAGCGCCAACAGCGCCGTTAACATCAACGTTTTCCCATAAAACTTCACGCGATAGCTCCTCTCTGGTTTGTCGTTCGTCAGATCTTCTGCGCCAGCGCACTCGCCGCCGCCATTGCCGCTTCACGGCTCGCCAACACCCGCTCGACAGTGTCAACCACCGCCTGCGTTTGTGGATCGATTTCAATATTCACCTTATCCCCCAGGCGTTTTTTGCCCAGCGTGGTGCGCTCCAGGGTTTCCGGGATCAAATGTACGCAAAAACGGTTATTCACTACCTCACCGATAGTCAGACTAATACCGTCAATGCCAATGAAGCCTTTGTGCAGAACGTATTTCATCAGTTCCGCGTCCGGCATGCGTAGCCATATCTGACGATTATTCTCAGAGGTATAAATCTTGGCAACCTCTGCTGTACAGATAATATGGCCGGACATCAGGTGACCGCCAATTTCATCATTAAATTTGGCCGCTCTTTCGATGTTGACCACGTCACCCAATGCCAATTCACCGAGGTTGGTCAGGCGTAGCGTTTCTTTGATCAAATCAAAACTGACGCGGTTGCCCTCTACCGCAGTGACGGTCAGGCAGCAACCGTTATGAGACACCGACGCGCCAAGCTCCAGCCCGGGCAGCAGTTCAGTAGGCATCTCAATGACGTGAGTGCGGAAGTTGGATTTTTCATCAATGGCGACCAGCGGCGCGGTGCCTTGTACGATACCGGTGAACATGTGGGCCTCTTCTTTCTAAAAATGTTTAAAGCGCTTGGGGCAGTTTGCCCCAGTTGACGATGAAAACCAAACCCGAGGCGACAAAAAATCTGCAGCTGCGCATTTAATAACTATTTCATCACAGCATTTGCTTAACCACGCCGAGCGGGTACAATCTTTTTGACAAAATTCCGCTATTTTTAATTGTTGTCCTTTCGCGACGACCTTTCCCTCCATCATAAATAAATAGAAAAGGTGTATGCGTGCAGAAGTACTTAATTGAAGCGCGTAGCTTATTGGCCCTCGCTATCCCGGTGATCATCGCGCAAATATCACAAACCGCAATGGGCGTGGTTGATACCATTATGGCCGGTGCCTACAGCGCCACAGATATGGCGGCGGTTGCCGTTGGTACCTCAATCTGGCTACCGGCTATCCTGTTCGGCCACGGCCTGCTGTTGGCACTAACGCCGGTGATTGCACAGCTGAACGGCGCTGGCCGACGCGATCGCATCGCTCATCAGGTGCGTCAGGGCTTTTGGCTGGCCGCCGCCGTCTCACTGCTGGTGATTATCGTGCTGTATAACAGCAAGTTTGTCATCGACATGATGCACAACATCGACCCGCAGTTGGCGGATAAAGCGGTGGGCTATCTGCATGCCATCATGTGGGGCGCGCCGGGTTATCTGTTCTTCCAGGTGCTGCGCGGCCAATGCGAAGGCCTGTCGAAAACCAAACCAGGCATGGTGATTGGCTTTCTCGGCCTGCTGGTGAATATCCCGATTAACTATATTTTCATCTACGGCAAATTCGGCATGCCGGAACTGGGCGGCGTCGGTTGCGGCGTGGCAACCGCCAGCGTTTACTGGTTTATGTTCCTGGCGATGCGTTGGTACGTGAAACGCGCCCCTTCACAACGCGATATTCTGCCACACGAAGGCAGCAGCATGCGGCCGGACTGGCCGGCGATGAAACGCTTATTCGGCATTGGCCTGCCGGTAGCGCTGGCGCTGTTCTTTGAGGTCACGCTGTTCGCTATCGTCGCCCTGTTGGTGTCGCCACTGGGCATTGTTTCCGTAGCCGGGCACCAGATTGCACTTAACTTCAGCGCACTGATGTTTGTGTTGCCATTGTCACTGGGTGTCAGCGCAACTATCCGCGTCGGTTATCGGTTGGGTGAAGGCTCGGTTGAAGGTGCGCGAATTGCTGCCTATGCAGCTATTGCCGTCGGTATCGCCATGGCCTGCTGCACCGCGCTGTTTACCGCCACCTTCCGTGAACAAATTGCCCTGCTGTATAACGACAGCCCGGCGGTAGTTGCCATGGCCTCGCACCTGATGCTGCTGGCGGCTATTTACCAGATTTCCGACTCTATTCAGGTGATCGGCAGCGGCATTCTGCGTGGCTATAAAGATACCCGTTCAATCTTCTTCATCACCTTTATAGCCTATTGGGTCCTGGGTCTGCCGAGCGGTTATGTGCTGGCGCTGACCGATATCCTGGTACCGGCAATGGGGCCAAGCGGATTCTGGATTGGCTTTATCATTGGCCTGACCTTCGCCGCCATCATGATGGCCATGCGTATGCGCTGGCTGCAAAGACAACCGGCGGCACTGATCCTGCAGCGCTCCACCCGTTAAGACTGGCCACCGGTTGGCATCGCCTGCCGGTGGCTTTGGCACCATCACTGCGGAAAAAATCACCGCACTGCACACAAGCGCAGCAATCGCGTGAAATACCGGATAAAATTACGTTTTTCTCCTTGCCAGCACGCAGGTTGCTCGTTAATATTCGTCCCCGCTGTCAGCCATGACAGACAGGAAAAAATGCGTCCGTAGCTCAGTTGGTTAGAGCACCACCTTGACATGGTGGGGGTCGGTGGTTCGAGTCCACTCGGACGCACCAAATTCCTAAAAGCAGTACAGTGCGTCCGTAGCTCAGTTGGTTAGAGCACCACCTTGACATGGTGGGGGTCGGTGGTTCGAGTCCACTCGGACGCACCAAATATCTAAAAGCAGTGCAGTGCGTCCGTAGCTCAGTTGGTTAGAGCACCACCTTGACATGGTGGGGGTCGGTGGTTCGAGTCCACTCGGACGCACCAAATCATTGTTTCCTCAGTTTCACCCTATCGACTCGCGCTTCCTCTACCGTTAACTCGCCAGTACGATCCCGTAGCTTTGCTCCTGTCACCGCAAGCGGTATCAGGTATCATCAAGGCGAATACCTTATCAGGACCGAATCCATGCTGACATTTACCGCCCAGACCCCGTTCGAGAAACTCGACAACGGACTCATCCGTCGACAAGGCATCATGAGCAACGGCGCCCGTGCCACCGAAGTGAAATTCGACGCTGGTACCTTTGGTCAGTTGCAAAAGCGTGATTTCGCTCTGCAAACGCAGGTGGTTTCCGGTGAGTTTGAATTTACCCTGGGCAACGACATTCAGGTGGTGGTCGCCGGTGAAAGCATCATGATCCCTGCCAACACCGCCAGCGGCTGTTTCTGTCTGACGGCAGGTACCCTGTGGGAAATCACCACTACAAGCTGATTGGCAGTACCTGTACTGACAAAGCGGTTATTTGCGCAACAAACCCCAGCTAAGGGTTTGCATTTGCGCCCTATTTACTGCTGATTTGACGGAACCGAGGTTTTGCATCGGTTTTTTATTTTGTTTCCCGCCGCTTAGCCTTTATAATGCGCAACGTCTTTCAGTTGAATGGTTTCAGCCCTTGATCTGCGAAAACGCAATAACAACACATTTTCATCTCATCACGTTGCGCAGCATCCCCGCATCCCGGCGCGGGTTGAATTTTTCCGCCCCATTTCGACTCTGGTCACCTATCCTTAACTGTGTTTTGCACCACCAGGCACGACTCAAATCCCTTATCAGTGGCCTGACCGCTGGTTTTATTCGTTTTATTATCCATCACAACTTGTAGAAAAATCCGTCATGAAAAAGACCAAAATTGTTTGTACCATCGGTCCAAAAACCGAATCGGAAGAAATGCTGACCAACCTGCTGAATGCGGGCATGAACGTAATGCGCCTTAACTTCTCCCACGGCGATTATGAAGAGCACGGCAACCGCATCAAGAACATGCGCGCCGTGATGGCGAAAACCGGTCAGAACGCCGGCATCCTGTTGGATACCAAAGGCCCGGAAATTCGCACCATGAAACTCGAAGGCGGTAAAGACGCGGCGCTGGTTGCCGGTCAGACCTTCACTTTCACCACCGATCAGAGCGTTATCGGCAACAACGAACGCGTTGCGGTAACCTACGCAGGCTTTAGCGCTGACCTGAAAATCGGCAACACCGTATTGGTGGATGACGGCCTGATCGGCATGGAAGTCACTAACGTGACCGAAAACGAAGTTGTCTGTAAGGTACTGAACAGCGGCGACCTGGGCGAAAACAAAGGCGTTAACCTGCCGGGCGTTTCCATCCAGCTGCCTGCACTGGCCGAAAAAGACAAACGCGACCTGATTTTCGGCTGCGAACAGGGCGTGGACTTCGTTGCCGCTTCCTTCATCCGCAAGCGTTCTGACGTGCTGGAAATTCGTGAGCACCTGAAAGCGCACGGCGGCGCGCAGATCCAAATCATCTCCAAAATCGAAAACCAGGAAGGCCTGAACAACTTCGACGAAATTCTCGAAGCGTCTGACGGCATCATGGTTGCTCGTGGCGATCTGGGCGTTGAAATCCCGGTTGAAGAAGTGATCTTCGCTCAGAAGATGATGATCGAAAAATGTAACCGTGCACGTAAAGTGGTGATCACCGCCACCCAAATGCTCGATTCCATGATCAAGAACCCGCGCCCTACCCGCGCAGAAGCCGGCGACGTTGCTAACGCCATTCTGGACGGTACCGACGCCGTGATGCTGTCTGGTGAGAGCGCCAAGGGCAAGTACCCACTGGAAGCCGTTACCATCATGGCGACCATCTGTGAGCGCACCGATCGCGTGATGCCAAGCCGTATCGACAGCCTGCATGACAACCGCAAGCTGCGCATCACCGAAGCCGTATGCCGTGGTGCGGTTGAAACCGCAGAGAAACTGGATGCTCCACTGATCGTGGTTGCCACCAGCGGCGGTAAATCAGCCAAGTCCGTGCGTAAATACTTCCCTAACGCCGTGATCCTGGCGCTGACCACCAACGAAACTACCGCTCATCAGCTGATTCTGACCAAGGGCGTGATCCCACAGATGGTCAAGGAAATCGCCTCTACCGACGACTTCTACCGCATCGGTAAAGAAGCGGCACTGGCCAGCGGTTTGGCGCAAAAAGGCGACGTTGTGGTGATGGTTTCTGGTGCTCTGGTACCAAGCGGCACTACCAATACTGCCTCGGTTCACGTGCTTTAATATAAAACGTGACATAATTATTTTGACAAAAACGCCGCTTAGCGGCGTTTTTTTTAGCACTGGTAAACCGTTTTCTCAAAAACGCAACCGTGGATTGCTCATTATTTAGCTAATTATAAATCGGAGTTGTCCCATGGAATCCAGCTGTTTTCCCTACATTTTTTAACTATTTTTCAAAAGAAGATGCAAGTTTGAGCGAACGATCAAAATAAAGCACTCCAATCCAAAAAAATTATTCTCTTTCGAAAAAAGTTTGTGTAATACTTGTAACGCTACATGGAGATTAACTCAATCTAGAGGGTGTTATAATGAATCGTACTAAACTGGTACTGGGCGCGGTAATCCTGGCTTCCACTATGCTGGCTGGCTGTTCAAGCAATGCTAAAATCGATCAACTGTCTTCTGACGTTCAGACTCTGAACGCTAAAGTTGACCAGCTGAGCAACGACGTGAACGCAATGCGTTCTGACGTTCAAGCAGCTAAAGACGACGCAGCACGTGCTAACCAGCGTCTGGACAACCAAGCACACGCTTACAAAAAGTAAGATAGCTTCGGTTATTGAAAACGGCGCACAATGTGCGCCGTTTTTTTGTCTGCAAGTTATCCCCTCTGTTCTGTTCCCCCTGCCGCCAGGCGAAAAAAAGGGCTCAGCACGCTGAACCCCTCGGGATTTTCCATTAAGACCGCGTTTTAATTCACCGAACTGATGGGTGCGCTCTTGAATAGGCCTTTATTCGCTTCCTGCGAGGCTACAGGCGTTAAACTGACCTCAGATGGGTTCTGACCCAGGTTAACCAGTACCGGCATGCCAGAGCGGCGTACAACCGCGCTGTCGAACACAGCCTTATCGGTCTGGGCATCCCCCACAAAAGCTTTCTCGGTTTTCGACAACGTAATTGGCATGGTCTGCGGATCGTCGCTTTCAACTTTCGACAGTGGCTGATGCACTTCTACGTAGCGTTTACCGTCCGGCTCAACGGAAATTTTCACCGGGTCGTTGATTACCTGCACGCGGGTGCCACGCGGAACCATGTTAAACAATGCTTCGATATCCGTTGGGCGCAGGCGGATACAGCCGGAGCTGACGCGCATGCCGATACCAAAGTTGGCGTTGGTGCCGTGGATCAGGTATTCACCGTGCCCCATGGCCAGACGCATGGCAAACAGACCCATTGGGTTTTCAGGACCGGCAGGTACTACGCCAGGCAGCTTCACCCCTTTTTCCAGGTAACGTTTACGGATATTGGCCGTCGGCGTCCAGGTCGGGTTCGGGATTTTCTGGCTGACAGAGGTCACCTGCAGCGGTGTGTGCATCCCCGTCTGGCCAATACCGATAGGATAAACAATCACTTTGTTCTCGCCTTTCGGGTAGTAGTACAGACGCAGTTCGGCCAGGTTGACCACGATCCCCTCACGCTTGGTATCCGGCAACAGCATCTGGGTCGGAATAGTTAATACCGAACCTGGCTTGGGCAGGAAGGGATCGGTGCCCGGATTGGCTTCCAGCATGCCCAGCAAACCAATTTTATAGTCAGCGGCAATCGCCTCCAGCGGGCGGCCATCATTGGGTACGGTATAGGTGGTGTTCTCGCCAATCAGACGGCTGTCCGGCGGCGGCAGCGGGTATTCGCTCGCACTGGCGGCCTGGGTGCCAGTCAGTACGGTGGCAAATAGCATGCCCATTAAACTCAACGCACGTTTCATTATCATCCCTATTATGCTTATTACGGTTCGGCCACAAGGCTAACGGGCACTTGGCGGCGGGTAAATCAGACAAGACCTGATTAATACTAGCAATGCTGACGTCAAAGGCAATAAGTCCTCTAAAAATCAACATGTTATAACGTAATCGCTTTATAGATTTGTCAATGTAACGTCAAGGGGTAAGCTGCTGATATGCCACTGATTTGCGGGGCTGATGGCGGGACTTGCTGGAGTTTGTAAAGACTCATTGACACAGGAAATACCAGTAACGCATCAATGAGTCTCACCACTATGTCAGAATTTGGCAGCCTGACTGCGGATAGCGCGGATCATCGCCTCCAACCCTTGCGAGCGTGACGGCGTCAGGTGCTGACTCAACGCCAATTCGGCGAAGAAGGGGCGAACATCCAGCTCGACGATCTGCTGCGGCGTCATTTGGTGATAAAGAATAAACACCACGGCCAACAACCCTTTGACGATTGCCGCATCACTGTCGCCATGGAATTCAACACGCCCCTGCTCATCAAGCTGCATCACAATCCATACCTGGCTCTGACAGCCGGAAATCAGATTGCCCGCCTGGCGTTCAGTATCGTCGAGCGCCGGCAGCTTGGTGCCCAGCTCAATGACATACAGGTACTTATCTTCCCAATTCAGGCAGCGGGAGAAATTACGCACTAACTTATCTTTGTCCGGCAAGTTCGCCATGAGGATCCTTTCAATCATTCAGGGGCCGGCATGCCGACCCCATGTCACTGACTACAGGCATTGATTCACCCGGAGGGATTAAGCTCCGGTCTGTCCTATCCCAGCAGTTTTTGGATGCGCTGTAACCCGGCCACCAGCCGGTCTACTTCATCACGCGTATTATATAACGCCAATGAAGCGCGACACATGCTCGGCACATTATAGAACGCCATCAGCGGCATCGCGCAATGGTGTCCGGTACGAATGGCAATGCCGTACTGGTCCAGGAAGCTGCCGACGTCAAAGGCGTGGTGCTCGCCCAGGTTAAAGGCAATCACCCCGGCACGTTTTGCCGGGCCGTAGATTTTAAGCGTGGGTACCTGTTGCAGAGCCTCCAGCGCGTAATGCATCAGCGACTGCTCGTAGTCACCAATCGCCCCCAGCCCCAGCGCATTCACATAGTCAATTGCCGCACCCAGCCCCATCATGCCGGCGGTGTTGGGTGAACCGGCCTCAAAGCGCCAGGGTGGCTCAGCGTAGGTAGTCCCTTCCGTCAGGCTGACCTGTTGGATCATCGACCCCCCCCCTTCCCAGGGGGGCATTTGCTGCAACAGCGCCTGACGACCGTAAAGAATACCTATGCCGGAAGGCCCATACAGCTTATGCCCGGAGAACACGTAGAAATCGCAATCCAGCGCCTGAACATCTACCCGCTGGTGCATCACCGCCTGCGCACCGTCGATCAGTACCTTCAGACCGGCCGCTTTTGCCTGCGCCGTAATCTCCTGCACCGGGTTCACCGTGCCCAACACGTTGGACACCTGGGTCAATGCCAGCAGTTTGGTGGACGCATCAATCAAACCCGGCAACTGGGCCAAATCCAGAGTGCCATCGGGCTGTAGTGGCCAGACGCGCAGGTTCAACCCGCGTTCCTGCGCCAGCATCTGCCAGGGTACGATGTTGGCGTGGTGCTCCATCTCGGTGATAATAATGCTGTCACCGGGTTGCAAAAAGTGGCGGCCAAAACTGTTGGCGACCAGATTGATGCCTTCAGTGGTGCCCTTGACGAACACAATCTCTTCCGCCGAAGCCGCATTGATAAACGCCGCCACCTTTTCACGCACCGCTTCCATTTCCTGCGTTGCTTCGGCGCTTAACGTGTGGATGCCACGGTGCACCGCTGCGTAGCCATGACGGTAAAAATCCAGCTCGCGATCGATCACTGCCTGCGGTTTCTGCGCGCTGGCGGCGCTGTCTAGGTAAGCCAGCGGCTGACCATTGACCTCACGCGCCAACAGCGGAAATTCACTGCGTACCCGTTCAATTGGAAAACTCATGCAGCCTCCCCCGGCAGGCGCTGCGCAATCCGCGCCAGCACCGATTCACGGATGGTGTCGTTGCCAATCCCCTCGGTCAGTTCCGCGGCAAAGGCAAAGATGATCATCTGCTGCGCCGCATGCTTGTCGATGCCACGCGATTGCAGATAAAACAGCTGCTCTTCATCGATGCGCCCAACGGTAGCACCGTGACTGCACTTCACGTCGTCGGCATAGATTTCCAGTTGCGGCTTGGTATCCACCTCCGCCACCTTGCCCAGCAGCAGGTTGTGGTTGGTCATCTGACCGTCGGTTTTAATCGCGTGTTTGGCCACTTTGATCATGCCGTTAAACACCGCTTTGGCGCGATCGCTGACCACCACTTTGTGCAGTTGGCGGCTCTCGCAGTAACCCTTGTTGTGCTCCAGGTAAGTGCGAGTATCGCAGACCTCTTTACCGACCGGCAGCACCAGGCTGTTGATCGTCAGGTTGGAGCCTTCACCGTTGAGCTGTGCGCTGGTGTTATGCCGCGTCAGCCCAGCCCCGAGCAGGAAACTGTCGCTCTTCACCCGCGCATCACGGCCAATCACCAAATCGTTATGGGCGAAGTGGTAGCTCGGCTGGCTTTCAAATGCCAGTTTGCAGTGCTGCAGTTGAGCATTGTCACCCACGTTAGCGGTCAGGCGTGCGCCAGTGAAATGCGCGGCGTCGTTAAGGCTGACGTAATGTTCGATAACCTCCGCCTGCGCATTACGCGCAACCTCAAGATGATGGCGGTGATGGACGGTATTCACTTCACCTTCAGCGCCGCGTCCACTGCTGATATGCAGCAGATACAACGGCCGCTGGGCAATTTTGCCGGCCGCCACGCGGATAATGCTGGTTTCCTGCGCCAGACTTTCGGTCAGATGCAGGAATATTTCGGCCTGGATCGGCTCCGGCAAGGCCTGTAGCGTGCCATAGGGGGCCACGTCAAACTGGTAATCGCCCAGTTCGCTGTCACTCAATGCCGCGCTGAAACGCCCGTCGATAAACACCAGGCGATAAGCATCGATATCCAGCGCCAGTGCATCCCGCTGAGCGGCAGTGACCGGCTCGAGCGGCGGCTCCAGAAACTGTTGCTCCAGCAAACCTTCAAGCGGAGTGTATTTCCAGTTTTCATGCTTGCGGGTCGGCCAGCCCAGGCGCAAGGCCTGCTGCCAGTGTGCCAACGCATGGGCGGAATGCTCGCCACCGCGGGCTTCAAACAGACTGTAGAGTTGCTGCAGCGCGCGCGAATTATTGTTCGTCGGTAAGCCAGCCATAGCCCTGCTCCTCCAACTGTTTCACCAGGGTGAAATCGCCAGACTTAACGATGCGCCCCTGGGAAAGAACATGAACGTAATCCGGTTTGATGTAGTCCAGAATGCGCTGGTAGTGCGTGACGATGATGAACGAGCGCTTGCCGTCCCGCAGTGAGTTAACGCCATTAGCGACAATTTTCAGCGCATCGATATCCAAACCGGAGTCGGTTTCATCCAGAATGCACAGGTCCGGTTCCAGCGCGGCCATCTGCAGGATGTCATTGCGCTTTTTCTCGCCGCCGGAGAAGCCGACGTTAACCGAACGGGTCAGCAGATCGGGCGGCATATTCAACAACTCAATTTTTTCTTCGATAAAATCAGCGAAATCAAAGCGATCGAGCGGCTCCTGCTCGCGATATTTACGCACCGCATTAACCGAAGTCTGCAGGAAGAAATGGTTGCTGACGCCGGGGATCTCCACCGGATACTGGAACGCCAGGAACACCCCTTCACCGGCACGGTCTTCCGGTGCCAGTTCAAGCAGGTCCTTGCCTTTGAAGGTCACTTCTCCCGCGGTCACTTCGTACTCTTCGCGCCCGGCCAGGGTCGCAGAAAGCGTGCTTTTGCCCGAGCCATTCGGCCCCATGATGGCATGCACTTCACCCGGTTTGATTTCCAGACTCAGGCCCTTGAGGATCTCGTTGCCTTCCGCGCTGACTTTTAAATTCTTGATACTTAACATGCAGTGTCCTTAGGTCGCGCTTTCGCGCTGTAAATCCGGCGGTTAGCCCACGCTGTGTTCCAGGCTGATGGCCAATAACTTCTGTGCCTCAACGGCGAACTCCAGCGGCAGCTCAGAGAACACGTCCTTACAGAACCCGTTGACGATCATCGAAATGGCATTGTCTTCGCTGATGCCGCGCTGCAGACAATAGAACAGCTGGTCATCACCAATTTTTGAGGTCGTCGCCTCGTGTTCCAGCTGCGCGCTGTTGTTGCGTGCTTCAACATACGGGAAGGTATGAGCGCCGCTATCCGGCCCGATCAGCATCGAGTCGCACTGGGTAAAGTTACGCGCGTTTTCCGCCCCCGGCAGGATCTTCACCAGACCGCGATAGGTATTCTCGCTGTGTCCGGCGGAGATGCCTTTGGCAATGATGGTCGAACGGGTGTTCTTGCCGATGTGGATCATCTTGGTGCCGGTGTCCGCCTGCTGATGGCCGCTGGTCAGCGCCACCGAGAAGAACTCCCCGATTGAATTGTCGCCCTGCAAAATCACGCTCGGGTATTTCCAGGTGATCGCCGAACCGGTTTCCGACTGGGTCCACGACATTTTCGATCCCGCGCCTTCACACAGCGCGCGCTTGGTCACGAAGTTGAGGATACCGCCCTTGCTGTCGCCGCCAGAGAACCAGTTTTGCACCGTCGAATATTTCACTTCGGCGTCCTTGTGCAGGATCACTTCCACCACTGCCGCATGCAGCTGGTAGCTGTCGCGCACCGGAGCAGAACAGCCTTCGATGTAGCTGACATAGCTGCCTTCATCGGCGATCAGGATGGTGCGCTCGAACTGGCCGGTTTTGGCGGCGTTGATACGGAAATAGGTCGACAGCTCCATCGGGCAACGCACGCCCTTCGGCACATAGACAAAGGTACCGTCGGAGGCCACCGCCGCATTCAGGGCGGCAAAGAAGTTATCGTTGGAAGGCACTACGCGACCGAGGTATTTGCGCACCAGATCCGGGTATTCATGAATGGCTTCGCCGAACGAGCAAAAAATCACCCCGCTCTCCGCCAGCTTTTCACGGTAGGTGGTCGAAACTGAGACCGAGTCGAAGATAGCGTCCACTGCCACTTCGCTGCCCTCACGCACCGGGACACCGAGCTGGTTAAACGCCAGTTCAACCTCGCTGGTCAGGTAATTGTTGTCCGTCGGTGCGCCAGGTTGCTGCTCCGCACCGGGCTGCGAGCCGCAGGCGTCATCACAGCTGCCGCAGGACGGCGCCGAATAATAGCTGTAATCCTGATAGTTCAGGCGCTCGTAGTTCGCTTTCAGCCAGTGCGGCTCTTCCATCTGCAGCCAGGCACGGTAGGCTTCCAGACGGAATTCCAGCATCCACTCAGGTTCGTTACGCTTGGCCGAGATCGCGCGCACCACGTCTTCGTTGATGCCCATCGCCAACTCGTCGGTGGCCAACTGGGTAAAAAACCCTTCTTTGTAGCGACCTTCGCTGACCCAAGCCTGCACTTCATTAGGCATTTCTACATTGCTTCGTGTCATGTTGATTGCATCGCTCAAACGCCAAAACTCTCGCCGCACCCGCAGGCATGCTGAGCTTTAGGGTTATTAAATTTGAATATCTGATTCAGCCCTTCACGGACAAAATCCACCGTGGTGCCATCGATAAACGGCATGGCTTTCAACGGCACATACAATTTGGCGCCATCGCGCTCAAACAGCAGGTCGTCGTCAGCAGGGGCACGGGTGAGATCCAGCACATAGGCAAACCCGGCGCAGCCTGACTGCTTCACCCCGAGTTGCAGCCCCTTCACCTGCGGATCCTGCAGCATTAGTTTCGTAATTTGTTGTACGGCATTGTCACTGAGCAAAATGCCTTGCCAGACATTTTCGTCCAGAGAAAAGGTGCCGACATTTTCCGTTTGCATATGGCCTACCTCACACTCGTGTTTTTCCACAGCCAATCTGGGTTGCTACTATGTTAGTGATAACGATTATCACTTCAACCGTTTGTTTTACAGGGGTATCCGCTAAAAGCCCGGATTTTCACTTCGGCATGCGGCAAGCGCGCGGGACAGTCAGCGCGCCAGGCGCTGCCGGTCGGAAATGGAATCATTTTATCCTTATGAATTTACTGCACATCCTGTATCACCATTGCGTTTACCCATTGGCTCGAACGCTTTACAGGGCCGGGCTTTTTCTGTCGATTTAAACATTCATAGAAAATACCTATTTCTGCATTTTGTCTGTCTTAAAAATGCGTTTATCGACAATAAGGCGCATTTCACGCCATTCCACTGACCCGACCGAGCCGACAAAAACGGCCACCTCTGATTAAAGTTTAGTCGTTACTGGCTATATTGGGTCGCTACTGCCCCTATGCATCCCCTGCCGACAATAAATAATTCAACAGAATGATTGATCACCCACGCGCCAGTAAATATGATAATGATTATCATTCAATTCAAATTGGGCGTGGGCAAATGAATATCTCGATGAATGCGTGGCTGTTGGGAAAAATTGATGACTACAAATTCAGCGTGCGCGACGCCACGGTAGACTTCTATATGGCGGAGGCGTCACTTCGGCGGCCTGAGTGCAACATCAACCACCTGAAACGTTACAACAACGTCAGTCTGAACATGGCTAATCTGTGTCTGGAGAATGGCGATGATGAAAGCTACCTGCATGCGTTGAGCAAACTGCATAATCGGCTGATCGTGGAAATCAATAATCCGCAGCGCTGCCAGCTATTCCGGGTCCAGAGCTATCATTTTGCCCGTCATACCCTGACCCTGATCTGCCAGAAATATGCGATGGAAGGCACCTGGGAGAAGGCCAACGCCTTCCAGAAGGACTTCGTCAAGCGGGTGCCTTTTCAGCTGTAAACCGGCCGAACGAAGAAACACCCGCAGGCAGGGCTGCCTGCGGGGTAAAGGCTTAATCTATGACTGCAGTAGTCAGGCGTGAGGTGCAGCACAGGCGATCGCGCGAATCGAAGATTTCGATCTGCCACACCTGATGACGACGGCCAACGTGCAGCGCACGGCACACACCGCGGACTTCGCCTTCAAATGCTGCCCGCAAATGGTTGGCGTTGATTTCCAACCCCACCACCTTCTGCTCACCTTCGCAGCACAGATAACCGGCCATCGACCCCATCGACTCTGCCAGCACGACCGATGCCCCGCCGTGCAGCAGGCCAAACGGCTGCCGGGTGCGCTGGTCGACCGGCATGGTGGCCTCGAGGAAGTCCTCTTCCAGCCGGGTAAACCGGATGCCGACATGGCTGACCATGCAGCCTTCACCGGCCTGGTTTAATTGTTCCAGCGTCGTTTCTCTTTTCCACAGTTTCACTCAATCATCTCCAGAAGTGCCTGTAATGGGTGTCGTACCGCGTTACCCTCAATGCGTTTGACCTGGCTGCGGCAGGAATAGCCGGTCGCCAGGCAACGCTGCCGTGGCAAACGTTGCAGCGCCTGGTGCCATGATAGCTCATAAATGCCGAGTGAATTCTGCAGGTTATTGACTTCATGCCCGTAAGTCCCCGCCATACCACAACAGCCGACGCTGACATTTTCCAGCCTGGCGCCAAAACGCGCAAAGATCGACGTCCAATGTTGGCTGCTGGTCGGTAATGCCGTGGTCTCGGTGCAGTGGCCGAACAGATACCAGGCTTCACCGGTCGCCGGCTGCTCGGCACGCTCGGCCAGCAACTGTTGCAGCCATTCGTGCACCAATTGCACCTGGAAGTCGCCACGAGTTTCCCCAAGGATCTCGTTATATTCGTCGCGGTAACACAGCACCAGCGCCGGATCGACCCCCACCAGCGGCATGCCGAGCTTCGCTACCCGGTTGAGAAAATCGGCGGTCTTGCGCGCGGTGCGGGCAAAGCGCGTCAGGAAACCTTTGATATGCTGCGCCTTGCCGTTGGGTGAGAACGGCAACAGCACCGGCCGATAGCCCAATTTTTCCACCAGCCGCACAAAGTCCGCCACCACTTTGGCATCGTAATAGCTGGTAAACGGATCCTGCACGATCAATACATGCTGTTCGCGTTGTTGCGGGTTCAGCGCCTCAAGCTGTTCCAGCGTCATGGTGAGCGCGCCGTGGCCGGAGAGCTGTTGGCGCAGCGTCGGGCTGGAGAGCATCGGCAAATCAACCATACCGATACTGTTGCGGCTCAGCTCACGCACCCAGGGCTGGCGGAAGAAGAAGTTAAACACTTTGGGCGCTTTCGCCATCAGCGGGGTATAACTCTCTACCCCGGCGACCATATAGTCACGCGCCGGTCGCAGATAACGGGTGTGATAAAGCTGCAGGAAACGCGAGCGAAAGCCGGGTACGTCAATTTTAATCGGGCACTGAGTGGAGCAGGCCTTACAGGCCAGACAGCCGGACATCGCCTCTTTCACCTCGTGCGAGAAATCGTACTCTCCTTTACTGGCGTACCAACTGTTGCGAGTTTTCTCGATCAGAGCCCTGAAGCTGACACGTTGCTTCGGCAGCTGCTTTTCCAGTTCCAGCGGATCGACACCCTGTTCGGACAGCAAACGCAGCCATTCACGCACCAGCGCCGCCCGCCCTTTTGGCGAGTGAATGCGGCTGCCGGTGATTTTCATTGACGGACACATTGGGCTGCGGACGTCAAAATTGAAACACAAACCGTTGCCGTTACACTCCATGGCGCCACGGAACGAGGTGCGAACCTCGACCGGAATACGACGATCGAGGGTACCGCGTTTGGCGGCGTCCACTTTCATCATCGGCGCATCGACGCCAAGCGGCGAGCAGATTTTGCCGGGGTTGAGCCGGTTGTCCGGGTCGAAAGCGGCCTTGATACGGCGCAGCTCCAGGTACAGCTCATCGCCAAAGAACGCCGGGCTGTATTCGGCGCGGAACCCTTTGCCATGCTCCCCCCACAGCAAGCCGCCATACTTGGCGGTCAACGCCACCACCTGGTCGGAAAGCTGCTTCATCAGCACTTCCTGCTGCGGGTCGCACATGTCGAGAGCCGGACGCACGTGCAACACACCGGCATCCACATGGCCAAACATGCCGTAGCTGAGGTTATGACTGTCGAGCAACTCACGGAATTCAACGATGTAGTCGGCCAAATGCTGCGGTGGCACACAGGTGTCCTCGGCAAACGGGATCGGCTTGGCACGCCCTTTGGCATTGCCCAATAACCCCACCGCCTTTTTACGCATGTTGTAAATGCGCTCGATGCCGTCCAGATCGCCACAAATCTGATAGCCAATCACTCCGCCCTGTCGCTCGGCGATTAGCTCGTCCAGTCGCAGGCACAAATCCTCCATCTGCTGGTCGATCAGTGCCTTGTCATCGCCGGCAAACTCAACGATGTTCAAGCCCAGCATCTCTTTATCCGGCACGTTGGTGATCAGTTCATTGACCGAATGCCAGACAATATCTTCGCGCGCCAGGTTCAGCACCTTGGAGTCGATAGTCTCGACCGACAGCGCTTTGGCTTCCACCATAAAAGGCGCGTTGCGCAGGGCGGAATCAAAAGAGTCATATTTAACATTCACCAACCGGCGCACCTTCGGCAGCGGCGTAATATCCAGCCGCGCCTCGGTGATAAACGCCAGTGTCCCTTCGGCGCCGGTCAAAATACGGGTCAGATCGAAGGTTTGCAGGTCCTCACTGAACACATGACGCAGATCGTAACCGGTCAGGAAGCGATTAAGCTTGGGGAATTTTTCCAGGATCAACGCCCGCTGATCGCGGCAGCTGTTGAGCACCCGGTTATAAATGCGACCTTCAACCGTGTCTTCGTTGGCAATCGTTTCCGCGAGTGGCGTCGGCATGGCGCGGGTGTCAATCATATCGCCACCCAGCAGCACCGCCCGCAAGCCCAATACGTGGTCGGAGGTTTTTCCGTAGACCAGCGATCCCTGACCGGAGGCGTCAGTGTTAATCATGCCGCCGAGCGTAGCGCGGTTACTGGTGGAAAGCTCCGGCGAGAAGAAATAACCGAACGGCCGCAGATACTGGTTAAGCTGATCCTTGATAACCCCAGCCTCTACCTTGACCCAGCCCTGTTCGACGTTGATTTCAAGAATGCGGTTCATATGGCGCGACATATCCACCACAATACCGCTGTTGAGCGACTGCCCGTTGGTCCCGGTCCCGCCACCCCGTGGGCTGAAGGTCAGCGCAGTGAAGCGCTCTTCGGTCGCCAGGCGTGCAATCAGTGCCACATCCGCAGTGGAACGGGGAAACACGACTGCGTCAGGCAGCAACTGATAGATACTGTTATCGGTCGCCATCGTTAGCCGGTCGGCATAGCTGGTAGCGATATCGCCGTTAAACCCGTTTTGCCTCAACGCTTCCAAAAAATCGAGCACCCGCTGAACGAGGCCAGGCGCCTGAGAAATCTGTGGGATCATTCGCTTTTTGACCCTGTCTGTCTAATTTTTATGCGTCATTATGCACGCTGAATCAGGCCTTTATTCAGACCCACCCTGTTTTTTGTTTGAGATAAAAACTAACATACTCGTTTAGTGAAGGCATGCAGATTATTGCAATTGTCCTGCCGCAAAATCGCTCACAACAAAAGATGCGCCGTGCTGTCGTTTTTCATCAACGTGCACCATGATTAAACGATCCCAAGGAGTTAACTGACCAGATTGACTGCTCCCTGCCCTAAAGGGCGAGGATTCCCACTTCACTGAGTCGAACCTAAGCCGCTTGATGCGATTCAGGATTTACAGACTCTCCGTGAGCTAACGCTGCCAGCCCGGCAGCTTTTATATTCCGTGCCGCATTAGTGTCACGGTCATGGCTTGTTTGGCATTCCGGACAATTCCATTTACGAACATCAAGAGGCAATTTTTTCATGGTGAAGCCGCAACAACTACAACGCTTTGAGGACGGGAAAAACGGGGCAATTGCGACCAGTGAACGCCTGCCCCATTCAGCCTTGTATGCGAGCTGGCGCACAAACTCGCCCCAGCTTGCATCGGCTATCGCTTTCGACAGCTTAGGGTTGCTGAT